>NZ_QROH01000001.1:0-824935 GCF_003474285.1 Bacteroides sp. AF39-11AC
CCGGGTTGGACAGTTGCTTCGCTGTGGGAACTATTTTCACCAGGACGTGCAGAGAAGTTCTTATTGAAATAGAATTTTGATTCAATATAAAAAACATCTCCGTTTATTCAGAACACATTATCTGATTAAACGGAGATGTTTTTTATGTTATATCCTGATACAGGAATGCTGTCTTGATCTTTTTATCGCATAGCCAGAGCCTTGTTTTCTGCTTCTTCCATTATTTCACGTTCTCCAGGACCTTTGTCATTAATCCCGCATAGGTGCAATATGCCATGAATAATAACGCGGTGTAGTTCTGTTTCGTAATCGCTGCCGAACTGCTCCGCATTTGTGCGTACCGTATCAAGGCTAATAAATAAATCTCCACTAAGACGATTGCCTTCACAATAGTCGAAAGTGATAATATCTGTGTAATAGTCATGTTGCAGATATTGACGGTTTACTTCAAGTATCTTTTCATCGGAACAGAAAATATAGGCGATTTCACCGACTCTTTTTTCATAAGTTGCGGCAACGGCCTTAATCCATTCCGTTGTTTTGCTTTTTTTGATGGCGGGCATTTCTACACCGTCTGTCTGATAAGAAACCATATCAATTAAAAATTAAGAATTAAAAATCAAAAGAAGAATATGTAACTGATGATAATGGCGGCAAGGATACCTGCCAAGTCCGCTATTAGTCCGCAGGTGACAGCATTGCGTGTTTTGGTGATACCCACACTGCCGAAATAAACAGCCAGAATATAAAACGTAGTGTCTGAGGCACCACGGGCCACACAACTCATACGTCCTACGAAAGAGTCCGCACCATATTCTTTCATAGTATCGATCATTAATCCGTTGGCTCCACTACCACTCAGCGATTTCATCAGAGCAGTTGGCAAAGCACCTACAAAGCTGGTATCTACGCCGAACAATCCCACTACATAGCCGATGCCGCTTACTAACATGTCCATTGCACCGGAAGTTCGGAATACGGCAATACCCACCAGAAATGCTACCAAATAAGGAATGATGCGAACGGCAGTGGTAAATCCTTCTTTGGCGCCTTCCACAAAAGCGTCATATACATTTATTTTCTTCCATAATCCCCATACAATGAAGAGTAGGATGATACTGAATAGAATAATATTGGCAATCAATGTGGAATATGTGCCGATTTCTTCCCGACCGAGTCGCATAAACAGGTAAATCAATCCGGCAAAGAAAAGGCTGATACAACCAATGAGAATAAGGATAGGCTTGTTAATAAGGTTAATGCGTTGTGCTATACTGACCGCAATTACTCCTACAAGAGTGGAGATAGCAGACGTTATCAGTATTGGGATAAATATATCAGTAGGTTGTGTAGCACCCATCTGCGCACGATACATCATAATGCTGATCGGAATTAGTATCAATCCGGAAGTGTTGAGCACCAGGAACATGACCATTGGATTAGTCGCCGTATCCTTTTGGGGGTTCAGTTCTTGCAGTTCTTTCATAGCTTTCAATCCCATTGGGGTAGCAGCATTATCGAGCCCCAGCATGTTGGCTGACAGGTTCATAAAGATAGAACCCATAGCAGGATGTCCTTTCGGTATTTCGGGGAAGAGGCGACAGAAAACAGGGCTTAACCAGCGGGACAACGCATTAATCATACCACTTTGCTCACCAATCTTCATAATACCCAACCAGAGTGAAAGAATACCAGTCAGCCCCAAAGATATTTCGAAAGCCGTTTTTGAGGAAGTAAATGTAGAGTTGACAAGCTCCGTAAAAATTTCAGTGTTGCCCATAAACAGAAGTTTGATGAGTGCCACAATGAAAGCAATTACAAAGAATGCTACCCAAATGTAATTTAAAACCATAAAATAACGCGTTGATTTTTATGCAAAAGTAGGAATATCTTTCCATTCAGCATGATAAATGGAAAGATTATTGCATTTATTAGGGCAATAACGCTATTTCAAATATGAAATTCTGGTTATCTTTGCTTTCTGACATTGAAGCGGTTGTATATTATGAAACGGCTGTTTGCAATGCCTCTGTTTAAATCAATAATTAAATAATATGAGAAACAAATGTATTTTATTTGCAGCTTTGCTGATGTTATCCGGTGCAATCTCTGCCAAGGTTGTATTGCCACCGATGTTCTCAGATAATATGGTACTGCAGCAACAGGCGGATGCTCCTGTCTGGGGCGAAGCTAAGCCGATGAAAACGGTGAAAGTAACAACTTCCTGGGATGGAAAGACGTATGAGACACAGGCTAACAAAGAAGGTAAATGGAAACTTTCTGTCCGCACACCTGAGGCGGGTGGCCCCTATGAACTTACGCTGACCGATGGACAGAAACTGGTATTAAAAAATGTAATGATTGGTGAAGTCTGGATATGTTCCGGACAATCCAATATGGAAATGCCTTTGGAAGGTTGGGGAAAGATTATGGATTACAAAAAAGAGATTGTAGCGGCCGATCATCCTAATATCCGTTTATTACATGTAGAACATGTGACGAGTACACAACCAGAGTTCGATATCAAAGTCCGTGATAATGGCTGGCAGGTATGTTCGCCACAAACTATTCCTAACTTCTCGGCTACTGCTTACTTTTTCGGTCGTGAAATCTCAGAAAAACAGAATGTGCCTGTGGGATTGATTCATACTTCCTGGGGAGGAACAAATGTCGAATCCTGGATAAGTGGAAAAGTGTTGCAAGAGATGCCGGACTTTAGCAATGTAGTGGAGGAAGTCCGCGCTATGCCTGATAAAACTGCGATGAAAACGGAATATCTGAAAACTCTGGAAGCTTGGAATAATCGTGTGGATGAAGGCTTTTCTACCGGAAAACCGGTACGGGCAGAAGTCTCTTTGGATGATAGTAACTGGGCAAAAATGAAATTTCCCGGCATGGTGGAGGAACAAGGGCTTAATGGCTTTGACGGACTAATCTGGCTCCGCCGGACCGTTGATATACCTGCATCCTGGGCAGGTAAAAAGGTTCAAATGATTTTAGGAACTATCGATGATAATGATATTACGTATTGGAATGGTCAGGAAGTTGGACGTACTACTGGTTATACTATTCAGCGCAATTATACCATCCCTGGTAAATTAGTCAAAGCTGGACCACTCAGTCTGGCTATTCGTATTGTAGATACAGGTGGTGGTTGCGGCATGCCGAACGATCTTTATCTTCGTTCTGCCAATGGAGAGCAAATCAGCCTCGCAGGAGAGTGGAAATACCAAGTGGCGGCTGATGCCCGTAAAGAGGGGATGCCTCCGAAAGACATGTCTGAAAATCCTAATCTGCCAACATCTTTGTATAATGCTATGATCCATCCATTAGTACCTTACGGTATTCGTGGTGCTATCTGGTATCAGGGAGAAAACAACGCTTCACGTGCTTACCAGTACCGTGAACTTTTCCCGTTAGTCATTGAGAACTGGCGTAAAGATTGGACCCAGGATTTTCCGTTCTACTTTGTACAGTTAGCCAATTTTAAACCTGTATCTCCGGAGCCAGTTGATTCTGATTGGGCGGAACTTCGCGAAGCGCAAACCCGTACATTATCTGTGGCAAATACGGGTATGGCCGTAATCATAGATAAAGGTGAAGCAAATGATATTCATCCCAAAGATAAACAGGCAGTTGGTCATCGTTTGGCATTGATAGCCCGTGCCAAGACGTACGGAGAGCAAATACCTTATTCAGGTCCTATGTACCACTCCTATGAGGTAGATAGAGATAAGATTATCCTTTCCTTTGACCATACTGAAGGTGGTTTAAAGAGTGGTGATGGAAAAGCATTGCAAGGCTTTTCTATTGCTGGACGCGATCATAAGTTCCACTGGGCAAAAGCAGAAATACAAGGCGATAAGATTGTGGTAAGTTCTCCGGAAGTATCATACCCCGTTGCTGTTCGCTATGCATGGGCCGATAATCCGGTTTGTAATTTGTATAATGGTGCAGGTCTTCCTGCTTCGCCTTTCCGTACAGATGACTGGAAAGGAGTGACACAGAAATAATTTATTCGTTTGGTATAATAGAAACTCCGCTTATTGTCAATTGTAAATTATTGATAATAAGCGGAGTTCCTGTTAATACAGTTTGTTTATAGATACTATGAAAGTGAATTGTAATCCACTAACTAGCGTTTTATGTCTAAAAAATGTTTATTATATGCAATAAAAAGATAAAAATCGTCAATTCCCATGCTTTGCAGGATAGGGGGATATTTTATTTCATGCATAAAATATATCTTTATCATCCTATAATATACAACAGACAAATAGCTTATGATGAAAAAAACGATTCTTGCCTGTGTTTTTCTGCAATTGGTTTTAGGAACTGTCTTTGCCCAAACGGTGGATTCTACCCATATCAAAAACATGCATGCTTATTACAAAAAGCATTTTAGTGATCCGACTGATCCCATAGTGCTGACGGCATCGGATACACTGTTGGATATGGCTATCAGATGCAATGATACAGTAATGTCTAAAATAGCTTTGGGAGCTAAGTTAGACTATTATTATTATGGTCAAGGTGAGAATCGTACAGATAGTGTTATAGCTGGAGTCAATCGTTTAAAGAGATTTGCTCAGAGTGTTGGAAACGCTGAACTTTACTATTGGGCATGGGCTGCCAGACTGGTTAATTATTATATTATACAGGGAGAATATAATATTGCTCTTCTCGAAGCTGAAAAGATGTTGCAGGAGGCAAAAGAGGAGGGAAAGCAAGAAAGTATTGCTGAATGTTATTATGCATTAGCCAATGTCTATGCGGCGAAAGGTTTAATGAAAAAATCTCAGGAATTCATGCTTAAGGAGATAGATATTTTTGAGAATACCGATGTCGTAAGATATAATATATCCTGTCAGTACAGTGATGCCGCAAAAATATACATTGATCTGGGTGAAGAAGAAAAAGCTCCCGAATTACTTAAAAAAGCACTTAAGGCAGTCAAGTCTCCCTATCATGAAGTGACGGCAAACTTGGTTTATGTATCACTTTATCTTGCGCAGGGGGATACAGTGGCTGCCCGCCAAGCATTAGAGAAGTGTAGGCAAATGTATGCGAATGAGCCTTCTCTGAAACGCCATATACACTATTTGTATGATGTGGAAATTGATTATAACTGGAAAGTCGGTAATTACCAAAAAGCTCTTAGCGTACTGGATGAGCGGGATACTGAGTTAAAGAGGAAAAATAATTTAGCCACCTTAATGCAGCTGAGAAAAACAAAGGCGGATATTCTTTGGGATATGAACCGTAAGGAAGAGGCTGCCGGATTATACCGTGATTTTCTCTTGGAACAAAAGAAGGAGAAAGAAAGAAACGAAGAGGTTGCTACCGGTGAATTTGCTACTATGTTGAATCTGCAACAACTTACTGCTGAAAAGGGACGGTTGGAAAAGATTTCTCAAAAGAAGCAACTTCAAAATACCCGCATTATTCTTTTCTCTGTCATTGGAATTCTGTGTGTCGTTGTTGTCTTCTTATGGCAACAGAGAAAACTCAATGCCAAATTAGAGAAATCAAGGGATAAGTTGGATGAAAAGAATCGTATATTGATTGAAGCCAAAGAAGAACTGCGCAAAGCCAAGGAGGTTGCAGAACAGAGTAATTGGCTGAAAACAATGTTTATTCAGAATATGTCCCATGAAATTCGTACTCCCCTGAACTCCATTGTCGGATTCTCCGGAGTATTAGTCGATATGCTTGATGATAAAGAAGACATCGGGCAATATGTGGCATTGATAGAGAGTAACAGTAAGTTGTTGCTAAAGCTGGTAGGTGATATTCTTGACATTTCTATTCTTGATAGTGAGGTTGAAATTAAACACAATGCAGTTGATGTCAATGCTTGTTGCCAGGCCTCAATAGATGCGGCGGAAACTTTGTTCTCTTCGGATATAAAACTTATTTTTAAACCGACCTGTGATGAACTGATTATAAACAGTAATTATAATTATATAGTTCAGGTACTTGATAACCTGCTGAGTAATGCATCGAAATTCACTCATGAAGGTTCTGTCACATTGACTTATGAGACAAGGAAAGAAACGAACCAATTGATTTTTACGGTTACGGATACCGGAATAGGTATTCCCATTGACGAGCAAGAACATGTGTTTGAACGTTTTGTTAAGCTGGATAACTTTAGTCAGGGAGCTGGACTGGGCTTATCCATTTGCCGTATCGTTGCAGAAAGGTTGGGTGGTTTTCTGATTATAGATAAAGAATATACCCAAGGTACCCGTTTTATTTTCTGTGTATCGATGTAAAAGCTAAAATGAAAAAAAGATATTTGTATCTATGGCATCTATAACTACCAGTAAGCGTACTGTCATTCCTACTTCCTAATACTTTTCACCGATTTTCCAGATGATTAGTATGACTTATCAATATCCGCATTTTTATATTCTTTCAGAATACTGCAATATATCAAAACTTTATTCTAATCCTAAATTGATATCAACATGATAGGATATATAATAATGTTGTCACCAGAAAATTGGTGTCTGTCACGTCTTAATCCCATTAGAATAGCACCTCTTTAAGAGTAATTTGCCAGAAAATAACATTATTCTTCTATCTGATATATGAATCTCAATTTTGGGTGATAAATGCTAATATCTGGTCGAATAATATTATCAGATGCCATGTTGCATCTCCTATTTTTGTATCTGAACTAACGAAAACAAGATTATAGATTTATAGCGGTTGATCGTTTTCGGAAGTGTATTTCTACTTGATAACATTGCTTGTTTAAAAGTGAAATTTGAGGTAAGAGTTGGTATTGGTCAAGATTGTGATAGAGTAGGTAATAAGAGATTGTAGGGATAGTTTTGATATAATGAGGTTGTGTCAGAAATGTATGATATCGGCGGCACAGCCTCATTTTCTAACAGAATGAAACAATGGTACGGGACAGATTTACTATGCTGAGTCATATTAAAAAATAATTTGAAAAAAGAATTACCTGGTTGATAAACTATAATTCAAATTTATGTGAAACTTTAAATCTTTAAAAAATGAGACAAGTTAGAAAAAAGAAAAACATTGTGCAATTGTTTTTGCTACTGTCCTTGATTTTCTGCTCTTGTAGTTCTAATGAGGACGAGGGAGTGACTGCTTCTTATGACGCAAGTAAGCCGATAGAAATTAAGGATTTCACTCCTAAAAAAGGTGGTGGACAGATGCAAATGATTATTTATGGTAGTAATTTTGGTACGGATCCCAAACTTATTTCAGTAAAAGTAGGTGGGAAAGATGCGATTGTTATCAGCGCTAAAGGGACGAGTCTTTACTGTGTGACGCCTAACAAATGCTATGAAGGTACAGTAGAAGTATCCATACGAGAGTCAAAAGCTTCTGCTAAAGAGAAATTTATTTATGAACGGCAGAAAGTAGTGACTACTGTATATGGTCATAAGGATGAGCGTGGAAATTATGATGTCGCTGATGGTACTTTTGCTGAGTCTTTTGAAAAGAATCATGGACTATTAAATCCTACCTGGCTTTCTTTTGATCCCAACAGTGATAATAAGATATTGTATCTGGCACAGGATGGACAACCGATGCGTATTATTGATTTGGAGAATAAGAGAATCAGTACGGGCTTAACTAATACTGGTACTACTCTTACACGTATGCGTACCATTGCATGGACTGCCAAAGGCGATACAATGGTTATAGCTAATGATGGTGGTGGTCCGAATGACAGGGACGAGAATTTTGCAAGTACAGTTTTTGTTACCCGTGAAAATAATTTCCAAAAAGATGTGCAGGTATTAGCCATCGGTAAGCAATGTAACGGAGCTGCATTACACCCTGTTAATCAGGAACTGTATTACAATAACTTCAGCCGGGGAAATTTATATCGTTATGATTTTCTTACCTATGGAGCAGGTGTAGAGGCCTCCACCTTGAACCGTGAGTTTATTTGTACGATTCAAGATAGTAACTGGGAGTTCAATATTACGATGCATCCAAGTGGCAATTATGCTTATCTGGTTGTGAAGAACCAACACTATATCATGCGTATGAATTATAATTGGGAGTCAAAAACCTTCGGTACACCTTATTTGATTTGCGGTGGAGTTTCGCAGGCTGGTTGGCTGGATGGGGTAGGCGCGAGTGCCCGCTTGTCTTCTCCCTATCAGGGAATATTTGTGAAAAATCAGGCTTATGTAGCTGAAGGTAAAGAGGATCAATATGATTTCTATTTCTGCGATAGAGATAACCATGCAATTCGTGTTCTGACTCCGGAAGGTATTGTAACCACTTTTGCCGGGCGTGGTAGTACGAGTGTAGATGGAAAGCCGGAAGGATATATTAATGGAGCTATCCGTGCGGATGCCCGTTTCAATAAACCGGTTTCATTGGCTTACGATGAGAAAAATGATGTTTTCTATATTGGAGAGACCGGAAACAATCTTTTGCGTAAGATCGCTTTGGAAGAGTTGGAAGAAGAACCGGAAGAAGGAAAATAATTTTGTTCAGATTAATGTAGATAATATGAAAAACTTTATAATAATGATAGCCTTGCTATTTGTTTTCTCGATAGGAATCTATGCGCAGAATACTATAGAAGTAACAGGTATAGTAACGGACTCGAACAAGGAACCACTGATCGGTGTGAATGTAGCTGTAAAAGATATGCCTGGTCTGGGTACAATTACCGATGTAAATGGTAGATATAAAATCAAAATGGAGCCTTACCACCGTTTGGTCTTCTCTTATATAGGTTTTGATAAAGAAGAGGTATTGATTAAAGAGCAGAATGTAGCTAATGTAGTAATGAAAGAAGCATCGGACAATGTTCTGGATGAAGTTGTTATTACAGGCACGGGTGCACAGAAGAAGTTGACTGTAACCGGGGCCATCACTACAGTGAACGTACAGTCATTGCAACAGACGTCTACCGGTAACCTGACAAATGCATTAGCAGGTAATGTGGCTGGTGTGATGGCAATGCAAACTACCGGACAGCCAGGTAAAAATACATCCGAATTCTGGATCCGTGGTATTTCTACGTTTGGTGCCAGCACTTCTGCTTTGGTATTGGTGGATGGTTTTGAGCGCGATATGGATGATGTCAACATTGAAGATATTGAAACGTTTTCAGTATTGAAAGATGCTTCAGCAACCGCTATTTATGGTAGCCGTGGTGCAAACGGTGTTGTATTAATAACCACCAAACATGGTAAAGGCGGTAAGATTAATATCGATGCAAAAGTAGAGACCTCTTACAATGCCCGTACACTCACTCCGAGTTTTGCCGACGGATACACGTATGCGAATATGATGAATGAAGCCCGTACTACCCGTAATCTACAACCTATTTATGATGATACGGAGTTGGAAATCTTACGTTTAGGACTTGATCCTGACCTGTATCCTAATGTGGACTGGATGGATGTCTTGATGAAAGACGGTGCTATGACTTATCGTGCGAACTTAAACATGAATGGTGGTGGTTCTACTGCACGCTACTTTATTTCTATGAGTTATGTACAGGAAGGTGGTATGTTCAAGACAGATGATACTTTGAAGAAAGAGTATGATACTAACTGTAACGCCAATACATGGAACTACCGTTTGAATACGGATATTGATATAACCCGTAAAACTTTGCTAAAAGTCGGTGTATCCGGTTCTTTGAAGAAGTATAATGAATCCGGTTTCTCGAGTGATGCATGGCAGTCTTTGATGTATCAGAGTCCTATTAATATTCCTGTGATGTATTCCAATGGTTATGTTCCTGCTTATGGAACCGGTATTCAGGCGAATCCTTGGGTACTTGCCACGCAGACTGGCTATAAGGAATTTTGGGAAAACACCATTCAGACCAATATTACACTGGAACAGAATCTGGATTTCCTTACGAAAGGTCTAAGGTTTGTAGCTCGTTTTGGTTTTGATACTTGGAATAAGAATAATATCGAACGTATAAAGTGGCCGGAACAGTGGAGAGTACAACGCAGACGTGATGACAATGGTAATCTGGTATTCGACCGTATTTCTCCAGAATCGCCTATGTTTCAGAAAAGTAGTGCAGAAGGTAACCGAAAGGAAGTTTTTGAGGCTGAACTACATTATGACCGCACATTTAAGGGACATCATTTGGGCGGAATTGTGAAACTGAATCAGGACTCAAGAGTATTTACTGTAAATGTTGGAGACGATTTGAAGAATGGTATTGCCCGTCGGCATTTGGGACTATCCGGACGTGTCAACTATAACTGGAACTATCGCTACTTCGTTGATTTCAACTTCGGTTATAATGGATCGGAAAACTTTGCTGATGGACATCGCTTTGGTTTCTTTCCGGCTACATCTGTTGCGTGGAATATTGCTGAAGAGTCTATCATCAAGAAGAATCTGCCATGGTTGAGTATGTTTAAGGTACGCTACTCTTATGGCAAGGTGGGAAATGATGTTCTGAAAATCGGCAATAATGAATTCCGTTTCCCGTATCTCTATACTATTGGTGATTCTAAAGAAGGATATCAATGGGCAGATTTTAACTATGACAAAGCATATACCAGTAAACTTTATACAGTGCTGGCTTCTAATGATGCTACCTGGGAAATTGCTACCAAGCATGATTTGGGAGTAGACCTGGCATTATTCAACGATAAGTTCACGGCCAGTATTGACTACTTCCACGAACAACGTGATGGAATATGGTTGGAGCGTAAATTCTTACCTTACATGGCAGGAATCACTGCATGGCCTCATGCCAATGTAGGTGCTGTTCTTTCTGAAGGTTTTGACGGTCATTTTGCTTTCAAACACAGATTGGATAAAGTATTCCTGACCATTCGTGGTAACTTTACTTATAGTAAGAATACAATCCAGGAAAAGGATGAAGAATATCATGTTTATCCATATAAAATGGAGAAAGGGTATCGTGTGAATCAGGCAAGAGGTTTGGTGTCTTTAGGTCTGTTCAAAGACTATGATGATATCCGTAACAGTCCGACACAAACATTCGGTACCGTGCAGCCGGGTGATATCAAGTATAAGGACGTTAATGGTGATGGCATCATTGATGCAAATGATGAAGTACCTATTGGTGCGACTACCCGCCCTAACCTGATGTATGGTTTCGGTGTTGCTGCTAATTGGAAAGGTCTGGATGTGAATGTACATTTCCAGGGTACAGGCAAGTCTTCATTCTTCGTGGAAGGTGCTACGGTATATGCTTTCAGTCAAGGTGAATGGGGTAATATTCTCTCTCAGGTAGCTTCTTCTAACCGTTGGGTCTCTGCTGATATTTCCGGTGATCCGGCGACGGAGAATCCGAATGCGTCTTATCCACGTTTGAGTTTTGGAGGGAATGATAATAACTACCGCCATTCTACATATTGGCTGCGTGATGGTTCTTATTTACGTCTGAAAACGGTAGAACTCGGTTATACTTTGCCCAAGGAGATTGCTAATAAAATTCACTTCAATAATATTCGTTTTTATTTCAGAGGTACCAACTTGCTGACTTTCTCAAAGTTCAAATGGTGGGATCCGGAATTAGCGAGTTCAACCGGCACGCAATATCCGTTGACTAAAGCATTCTCCTTAGGATTATCTGTTAACTTATAAATTAAAATCGTATATATGAAAAAGAAATATACTTTAATGTCCGCTCTTTGTGTTTTGGCCTTTACACTGGCCTCTTGTGCGGATGTCTTGGATGCTGACCATTATTTTGAAGACCGAATGACGATTGAAGAAGTCTTTACAGACAGAGACTATTCGGAGCAGTGGCTGGCAAATGCATACTATTATCTGACTATAAATAATACTGATGTCTCCAGTAAGAAATACAATCCGTTTTGTTTTGCAGATGACATGTATTACGGCGATACCGACGACCGTTACAAACGATTGAAAAACGGTGATTATGATGAGAATTTTCTGCAAGGTAGTTGGATTGATGCTTATAAAGGTATCCGCCAGGCCTCTATCTTTGTTTTGAATATTGATATGAATGAACAGATGACTCCTGAAGAACGTGCTGATTATAAAGCTCAGGCTCGCTTTGTACGAGCTTACTTCTATTGGTTACTGTTACGCAAATATGGTCCTGTGCCTTTGATTCCGGATGAAGGTATTGATTATACGAAGGAATATGATGATCTGGGACTTCCTCGTAATTCATATGATGAATGTGTGGAGTATATTAGTAATGAAATGCTGTTGGCAGCTAAGGACCTTCCGTTGTCACGAAGCGCATTATACATTGCACGTCCGACACGTGGCGCAGCACTGGCTACTCGTGCTAAGGCATTGCTATACGCCGCCAGCCCCATCAACAATCCGCGTCCGGGTGATCAGGAGAAGTTTGCTGATATGGTGAATTGGGATGGCAAACATCTGATTGCGCAGGAATATGATGATAAGAAGTGGGCTATTGCAGCCGCCGCTGCCCGCGATGTGATAGAATTAGGGCAATATGATTTGTATCATGCAGGAGTACGTCGACCGGAAAGTGCAATGTCGGGATTCCCTGCAACGATTACTCCACCGGATGACGGTGATTTCTCTAATAACCTGTGGCCGAATGGCTGGAAAGATATTGATCCGTTTGAATCTTATCGCGCTATTTTCAATGGTTCGCTGGCTGCTTCCGATAATCCGGAATTGATTTTCACCCGTGGACAAAATCTCAAAGAAGAAAGCGTATCGCAGATGGTATTATATCAGTTGCCTCCTCTTGGTAATGGATTCAATACACACGGCATTACGCAGAAGCAATGTGATGCTTACTATATGAACGATGGTACAGACTGTCCGGGAAAAGATATGGAAATAGGTCGTGGAAATGGCAGTAAGCGTGCGGAAGGTTTTGTAACTCGGGAAGAAGAAACACAAAAGAAATATCCGGAACTGGATGTACATGAAGAAGGAGTTTCCAAACAGTATGTACAACGTGAGCCTCGTTTTTATGCATCGGTTGCTTTCAATGGTTCTACCTGGTACTTTCTGAACAGATCCCAGCAACATGAAAAGAATTTGCAAGTATTCTATTATCGTGGTTCTGGTAATGGCTATACTAATACATCTTATTGGCTACGTACAGGTATTGGTGTGAAGAAGTTTGTCCATCCTAATGATTGCCATTGGGGGAATGACCCATTAGTTACACAATATATACAGAAGAAGGTGGATCCGGCAATTCGTTATGCGGACATTCTGTTGATGTATGCTGAGGCTTTGAATGAAGTAGACGGAACTTATAATATACCCTCTTGGGATGGTGCTAAGAGCTATGCTATAAAACGCGATATTGATGAAATGAAGAGAGGTACTCGTCCGGTTCGTTGTCGTGCAGGGCTTCCTGATTTCAAGGACTACGGAAGCAAAGATGCAATGCGAGCTAATATCAAGCGTGAACGCCAGGTCGAATTAATGGGTGAAGGACAACGCTATTATGACTTGCGTCGTTGGAAAGATGCGGAGATAGAAGAGTCATTGCCTATTTATGGCTGTAACACACTGTTGACTGTCGATCAAAGAGAATTGTTCCATATACCGGTAGAGGTCGCTTCATTACCTACCAACTTTTCACGCAAAATGTACTTCTGGCCTATCAGTCATCAGGAGTTGAAACGTAACAAGAAGCTGGTACAGAACCCTGGCTGGACATATAATGAATAAATTTTTAAATAAGAGATACATTATGAAGAAAATATATATTTGTATTGTGATGCTTGCTGCTGTTTTGCTGGGAACTTCTTGTAACGACGAGTGGACAGATGAACTGTATCAACAATATATTTCATTTAAAGCGCCTATAGGTGCTAATGGGGTAACTGATATTTATGTCAGATACAAAGAGAACGGTAAGGTGACTTATAAATTGCCGATAATTGTTAGTGGTAATACAGACAATGTAGCTAACCGTGAAGTTCATATCGCAGTAGATTCGGATACATTGAAAGTCTTGAATGATGCACGTTTCGGACGTGAAGATCTTTATTTCAAAGAGTTACAGAAAAGTAACTATAGTTTTCCGGAGGTAGTGAATATTCCTAAAGGCGTGAATACCGTTACTGCTGATATCGATTTTTCATTGGGTGGTATAGATTTGGTAAATAAATGGTTACTACCTTTGACAATTGTGGATAACCCATCATACAATTATGACAAGAATCCTCGTAAAAATTTTGCGAAAGCATTATTACGTGTATTGCCTTTCAATGATTATTCCGGTAATTACAGTACTACTACGATGCAGGTGTTCATAAAGAAAGCTGATGGCACCTATGACATTAAAGATGCTATGGTGAAAAGTAGTCGTACAGCTTATGTCGTAGATGATAATAGGGTCTTTTTCTATGCCGGATTGGTAGAAGAAGACCTGATTGATCGTGCAGCCTATAAAGTGTATTTTGAATTTGGAACAGGTAATGATAAAAGTCTGAACTTGCATGCGGCTAATGAAAAAATTAAGTTTAAGCCATCCAAAGAAGCGTTTTTCTATTCTATCACAGAAAAGATGGATGATGAGAAACCGTATTTGCTACATCGTTACGTGACATTTGACATTGAATATGATTTTGTTGACTATACTTCTGCACCTGGAGTAGAAATTCCATATAAGGTAAAAGGTAGTTTGACACTTGAACGTAGAATCAATACTCAGATTCCGGATGAAGATCAGGCTATTGAATGGTAATAGGATAAGTATATGAAAGAGACAGGAAGGTGTCTGAAATCAATTTATTAATTTTTAAATGAGTTCTCTATAAGTAGAGAGCACAAATTATTTACATATGAAAAAACTGTATTTTATTTCATCTTTCCTGCTTCTTTCCATAGCTCTTTCGGAAGGGATGGTAGCGCAAGAAAATGGTGAGCGGGTAAACGTCGAAGAAGCCCTCCGGGTGGTCTGCTATACACGTACGGAGATACCTCCAAAGTTAGGCAACGCACTTCATTTGGGCTATAGCGAGGATGGACGGCATTATGTGGCATTGAACAACGATGCCTGTGTTATGGCTCTTCGTAAGGTAGATAATGAACCCGGACTTTCTGAGGAACAAAAGATACCAGGGGTGATGAAGACCCTTACGGCTCCCTATTTGTTCCGAATGAAAGAGGGAGGGTTTGGTGTTGTGGCACTCCGTACCGATAAAAACGGTATGTCCGATCCTTCAGCTACCGGTTCTTTCCTCTTCATCAAGAGCCGGGATCTAGTACATTATGAACCGGAGCAATTGTGTCACTTGCCGGTCAGCGAGGCATTGGAGGCGATTTCCTGCGAATTTGATGGGACTGCGGGGAAGTATCGCATACGGTGGGTGATAAAAGGGAAAACCTTTCAGAGTTATACAGTAGACTTTTTCCATTTCTCTCCGGTAAAAGTGGCTTCCCAACTGGATGGAGCGCAGGAAAAGATTACTGGTGACTGGTACAACTTTCGTGACGCCTGTTTCGGTAATTCACTTGTACTAACCGCAGAAGAAGGTAAATTTTTGAAAAACAAACTGGGAAGAATCGTCAATGTAGATGTCTTACCGCTGGAAATGTCCGTTCCGGTTTCTCCTTCTATTGTTTCTGACATTCGGAAGAAGCGGGCGACCTTGCTCTATAATGATGGAAGCCGGGCAGAGAAACGGGTGATATGGAATGAAGAGGATTTGAAATGTCTTGCTTCGGCAACTCCCGGCGTCTATACCGTCCGTGGAAAGATATTCCAATATTCATTCAACTATCCGATATCGATGTCGAATCGTGCCGATCCAAATATCTTGTACTATCAAGGTAAATACTACCTGGTGTCTACTTACGATGTAGAGTGGAACCGTATCCCTATCCGCTGCTCGGACACTTTAGACGGCCTGACGGATGCTAACCATCGTTGGCAAGAAACTGTGTTGATCCAAGGGGAAGGACCTCATTGGGCACCGGAATTGCATGTCATCGGCTCGCGTCTTTATATGTTGTTTGCTATTATCAAAGGAGACAAAGGTGTTCAGGCTTATATGATGCAACTGAAAGAAAACGGTAACCCGATGAAACCGGAAGACTGGAGCGCTCCTATCCGCGTGGTGAAATCAGATGGAAACCCTATTTATAGTGATGGAAACACAGGCGGGTTATCACTGGATATGACTTATTTTGAGGATGGTGGAAAGTCTTATGTTTGCTGGTCGGATCGGAAGAAGTTCTTCGTAAATGGAAAAGATGTAGATCCAGGACCTGTACTATGCATTGCCACTGTTGATCCGAAAGAACCCTGGAAGCTCACAAGTGCTCCGTCTGTCATCGGTTCGGAAGCCTATAGCTGGTCATTCTGCATTAGGCCCTTGCAGCTTGCCGAGGGTCCTTTTGTACTGGAAAGTAAAGATGACAACATCTATATGGTATATTCCGGCGGAGGTGTTACCGGAGGTAATTATGAGGTCGGTATGCTCACAGCCCGCAAAGGTAGCAACCTGCTGTACCCGGCATCTTGGAGCAATTCGCCACATTCCTGGATGAACAACGGTTCACCGGTTTCTCAGGTTGGACCGGGACATAATTCATTTGTTAAAGATGAGTATGGGGATTTGTACAATGTCTATCACAGTGGTCATCGACCACGCCATACCAGTGTGTGCCCCGTTCACTTCCGTTTCGATGGCTCACCTGTCATTGATATGGCACCCTACGAAGAGGTGAATCCTAATCTCAAACAAGTGGAGATGAACGTTCGTGTGATTTCATCTTCAAAATGAAGTAATAATAACTCATTAAGCTTCTTTTAAACGAAAAATATTGGGTGAGTTGTCTAAAAAGCTCAGATAGAACCATACTTAGACATAAGCTATGACAAGCTCGCCCAATATTTAAGTTTATAAATAGCGACCTTTCTTTCACTTTTATTGTGGTGGGAGGGCTCCATGATTTTTCATGAAATCCTTTGGTAATATTCCGAATTGCTTTTGGAAAATCTTAGAGAAGTAAGACAAAGAACGAATCCCTATAAGCATACATATTTCGCTAACCTGATAATTGCCTTCTGATAATAATTCTGCAGCTCTTTTTAATCGTATTATACGTATAAAGTCACCGGGAGTCATATCTGTCATTCCTTTCACTTTTCTATGCAGGCTGGTGCGGCTCATGTACATCTCTTCAGCTAAGTTATCTACATTGAAATTCTCATTTTCTATATTCTGTTTGATGATGTCCGTCATTTTATTCAGGAAATCTTTATCGGCTTTATTCTGTGCCATGGTGCTGGTAGCAATGTAGGGACTATTGGCAAAATTCTGTCTGAGTTTTATTCTGCTTTCCAGTAAGTTTTCTATTTGTACCAATAGGTATGGCATGGCAAACGGTTTCTCGATATAGGCATCGGCTCCGATTTTCAATCCTTCAATCTTATTGTCTAAAGTTGTTTTGGCCGTTAGCATGATAAATGGTATGTGGCATGTTTCCAGATTTGTTTTAATTATCTTGCAAAATTCCAAACCATCCATCAGGGGCATCATGACGTCTGAAATGATGAGGCTGATGATTTCAGTCTTCAATATTTCCAAAGCTTCTATTCCATTTCCCGCTTTGAATACTTGGTAATACTTGCTCAATTGGTTAGTAAGGAATATTTGTAATTCTTCATTGTCCTCCACGATGAGTACGGTTCCTTTAGTAGCGGATGAGGTCTTTGACATCAGAAATAATTCATCATCTTCTGCTTTGATATTCTCTTCTATCGATGGGGTGGTGTCGATGATCTGTGTATCGTTAGAAATGTTAGTGGGTATTTGTACCACGAATGAAGTATCTTCTGCCTCTGCGTCAAGGTATAGCATTCCATTGTGTAGTTGCACCAGTGAAGTTGCCAGTGTGAGCCCGATTCCAGAACCCGGTTGTGCAGGTTGGCTGGCATCTCTTATCTGGAAGAAGGCTTCAAAAATGTTTTCTCTCATGTCTTCCGGAATCGGTTTTCCATCGTTTTTTACTGTTATCCGGAAACTGCTTGTTTCTTCATCGACCGAGAGTATGACTTTGATGTAGGAGGCAGAATATTTGATGGCATTATTAAAGAGGTTACTGCACACTTTTGTGATAGCCTCTTCATCGACAGAGGCAACAATGTTCTGTTCGGGACATTCTAACGTCATGTCCAGATGCCTTTGTCTGGCAGCCGGCATAAAGCGATTATAGGTATTAATCACTATGCTATTTATGCTTTTCACTTTTAGTGATAAAGTGAATACTTTTGATTCGATTTTCCGGAAATCGAGCAATTGGTTAACCAAAACCAATAGCCGGTCTGTATTTCTTTCCATCGTTGTTAAGTTCTCTTTTACTTCCTGCTCGTTAAGTCGGGAGTTCAAAATATAGTCGAGTGGTGCCTTTATCAGCGTAATCGGCGTACGTATCTCATGTGCGATGTTCGTAAAGAAGTCTATCTTTGCCTTATAAATTTCTTCTTTTCTCATTTGTTCCTGGTGTGCCATCTTTTCTTCTACCTGCTTCTTCTTTCTATTGGTATACAATCGCAGAATGACGAAAAGGATACAGCTTATAATGAAGATATATAATGCATAAGCCCAAGATGTTTGCCACAATGGAGGAATTATGCTAATCTTGATTTGGGTTTCTTCCTTGTTCCATTGATGACCGTCTTTGGAATATTTGATGCGGAAAGTGTAATTGCCCGGTGGTATACTGTTGTAGGATATCCGGCTAATGTTATCTATATAAATCCATTTAGGATCGACCCCTTCCAGTTTATAGGCATATTTTTCGTTCCTTTCGGTCGAATAGTTTAATGAAGAGAAACTGAAGCTGAAAGTAGCTTGGTCGTAGTTAAGCCGGATAGCTTCTGCGTAGGGCATTGCCTTATCCATAATTCGGTGAATACTATCTACCTTGACTTCCTTATTGAAAACATAAAAGCCGGTCAGAACAACAGAATATTTATTCTTGTTAGGTCGGAAGTTTTTGGGGTTGAATGCGACGAATCCGTTTATACTTCCAAAATAGAGTGTACCATCCTGAGTTTTGATTCCTGAGTTATAGTTAAACTGTTTGCTTTGTAGCCCATTGGTTAGGTTATAGAGGGCTTCTACTGTCATGGTTTGCGGATTAAAATCTACCAATCCGTTATTGGTACTTAGCCAGAGGTGATGATTGTCATCTTCCAGAATAGTATAAATAACGTTGCTGGGTAGTCCATGTTGAGTTGTGACGCGGGTAAAACTTTCGGTGGTATCATCGTATCGGCAGAAACCGCCATCTTCAGATCCAAACCATAAATATTGTTTACTATCCTCAAAGATACAAGTGACACGGTCGTAACAGAGGCTGTATGGATTCTCTTCGTCGTATCGGAATTCTTTAATCTTTCCGTCTTTAGGATTATATCTGATTGCCCCTCTGTTATAAGTCGTAAACCAGATGTAGCCATTCTTGTCCTCTAATATATCGCTGATAAATGTTCCTCTAATTCCTTCAAATATCTTAAAACCGTCAACCTCTGGTATATAAGTGTATATGCCACTACTTGAACATATCCATACTGTATTTCTCTTATCGGTATAGATGGCAAATATATCATTATTATCAATAGAATTGGGGTGGTCACTTTTTTCGTAGTGTTTGTGCTGTTTGGTTTTCAAGTCCAATACATCGATTCCTTTACTGAAAGTACCGATCCATAGTTTATCCTGTGACAGATTCAGGCACTGAATATTTGTGAAAGAAATACTCAATGGTTTACTTTCGGGAGATATGTGAGTGAAAGTACCGTTACTTACGTCATAATAGTTCAACCCATTATCCTCTGTAGCTATCCATAAATTGCCGTGTTCATCGCTGACAAACTCCCTGACCCGATTGCCACTAACAGAATTCTTATACGCTATGGGATAGAAATTCTCAAAATAAGAGTAATGCGGTGGAATATAATCTACGCCGCCGAAATAACTTCCTATCCATATTCCACCTTCTCTATCCTTGAAAATAGAATATATGGCATTGTCCGAAAGGGACTGGTCGTTAAATTCTTCATGGGCGATGTGCTGTGTAATGTCACCTTTCAGGATGTATATACCGCTTTCCGTACCAATCCAGTATTCTGACTCGGTTATTTGTTTGATATCCCTGACGAATAGGTTCGAATCTATAATCTTCGGATCGATATTCTCGTTGACACTTACTTTTCTTGAGGCACCTGTGGTTTTATTTATTACATAAAGTCCATTGTTCATGGTGCCTAAAAGGATAGAGTCATTCTTGTAGTCACTGATAACAGTCGGTGTATTGCTGTTCTTATGGATAAAAGTAATCTTGTCTGTTTCGGCATCATAGCTGAAAATACCGGTTCTTGGGAAACCAATATATGCCAGTCCCTCATTGTTAATGTATAGCGCGGAAGGGTTGTGCGCATGATGTGTTCTGAACTTATCACTTATCCTGTATAGTTTGTTTTCTTTTATCTGATAGAGGAATAAATCTGGTCCTGCTAGAATCCACGCCCTGTTGTTTTCTTTATCGATAATGATCTTACTGACACTGCCTTCGATTCCCTCCTGATTTTCCGTTTTGGCCTTGAAACCGGAGAAATTCTCAGTAAAGGGATTATAAAGAAAGATCCCTTTATCAGTAGCAACCCAAAGAGTCTTGTCCGAGTTTTCGGCGATGGAGTAGATCATACTGTTTTTTAGATCTTTGGACGTACTGCCTCTCTGATAGATTTTGAAGTCATATCCGTCGAACCGGTTTAATCCGTTTTTAGTTCCTAACCAGATAAAGCCTTTGCTATCCTGGAAAATACTCATAATAGTATTCTGGGATAATTTAGAATTAATGTTATAATGCTTGAAGTAGTAAGTGGTCTGTTGCGAAACTGCATTCTCAAGATAAAGTACTGAGAACAGTAGTATAAATGTGATGTACTTCATAGATATAAGTTTTTTTGTTACGCAAATCTATAGAAATTAAGCCATATATTTAATGATTCGAATGGATTTAATGTGTTGAAATTCTGGGCATAATGAATTATGAGAGAAAAAAGCTAAAAAGGACAGAATAGAGCTTTTATAGAAAAGGATAATATTGATAATTAATTTGATAAAACAGAGCGAAAGGGTAAAAAAGTGCTATTTTTTGACGTTAAAGTGTTAGCCGTTTAGCTAAAAAACTGCATACATTTGCGATATCAACCAGGTAAGATTTTATAAGTTTATTTTTTAGGAAGTAATTTTTAGGTGAAATAAAAAAGAAAGTATTTTTGAAAATTACCCGATGGAATAAATATGATTTTTTATGAGATAGATTAATTGAAAATCTTTATACGTATGAGAAAAAGCATTTTATTACTTCTGTTACTTGCTGTTCCTGTTCTGTTACAGGCGCAAATGATGTATGGGGATACTACCCGGATAGGTATCCCTTTTAGTAAAGATCCTCATGTTGTTAACTTTAAAGGGAGATATCTGATGTATTATTCGATTCCTCCTTATAAAGACAATCCTGCTTCCGGTTGGAATATAGGCATTGCTGAAAGTCATGATCTTATTCGCTGGAATAAGGTAGGTGAGATCACTCCGGTACCTGGAGAGGATTATGAAAAGAATGGGTTATGTGCTCCCGGAGCCTTGGTCAAGGATGGGAAAGTGAATCTGTTTTATCAGACTTATGGGAATGGAGCGAAAGATGCTATTTGTCATGCCGTATCTGAAGATGGGATTAACTTTAAGCGAAATCCGACCAATCCTATTTTTCGTCCTGATGGAGACTGGAATTGCGGGCGTGCCATTGATGCGGAGGTTTGCGAGTTCAAAGGTAAATACTATTTGTATTTTGCCACGCGTGACAAAGACTTTAAGATTCAGATGCAAGGAGTTGCCGTAGCGCCTGGAGATACAGATTTCAGTCGGGATGCCTGGAAACTTGCAATAGATGAGGCAATACTATATCCCGAACTGACTTGGGAAGGAGAATGTATTGAAGGCGCTTCCATAGCGAAGAAAAATGGGAAACTTTTCATGTTTTATGCTGGAGCATACAACAATGCCCCCCAGCAGGTAGGAGTTGCTGTCAGCAAAGACGGTATACATTGGGAACGTTTGTTCGACAAACCTTTCATGCCCAATGGCAAACCGGGTGAATGGAATTCTTGTGAATCCGGTCATCCTCATTTGTTTACTGACCTTGACGGACGAACTTATCTGTTTTATCAAGGTAATAATGACTATGGTAAAACGTGGCTCATAACCAATGTGGAGGTTTTCTGGAAGAAGGGGAAACCTTATCTGAAGAAGTGAAATAATCAATATTAAAAAACAAGGACGAATGAAGAAAGTATGCATATGGTTGATTTGCACAATACTGTTTGTAATAGCTGGTTGTGCAAATACAAAAAAGAAAACGGAAGCTGAAAAAGAGGTGGATACATTTACGAACCCTTTAATCTTTGCTGATGTACCCGATGTGGATGTAATACGTGTAGGCAGCGATTATTATATGATAAGTACCACCGCTCACATGTCGCCCGGAGCGCCTATCATGCATTCCAAAGATATGGTGAATTGGAAGATTATCAGCTATGTATTTGATGAAATCAATGAAAGTCCCAAAAATAACCTGGAAGGAGGAAACATTTATAGCCGTGGGCAGTGGGCGGCCTCTTTACGCTACCATGATGGCCTTTTCTATGTATTCTTTGGTACAGGCAATAAATCATATATCTATACAGCAAAAGATCCTGCCGGTAAATGGGAAAAGAAGCTTGTAATTGATGAGTATTTACATGATGCTTCCATGTTGTTTGATGATGACGGCAGCATTTATCTGGCCTATGGAGCACGTCATATCCGTATTATCGAGTTTAATAAAGACTTGTCGGGCATTAATCGTGAAGGACTGAACGTGGAAGTGATTCCTGCAGAACCTAAAGGATTGCTGGAAGGGGTACATTTCTATAAGTTTAATAATAAGTATTATATGACATTTATCTGGTGGCCTGAAGGCGGTATTCGCACACAGCTCTGCTTCCGTTCTGATAAGGTGGCCGGACCTTATGAAATGAAAATAATTCTCTCTGATGATATGGGATATCCCAATCACGGTGTGGCACAAGGCTGTTTCATTGATACTGAAGATGGTAAATGGTACGGTATGCTTTTCCAGGATCATGAGGCAGTAGGACGTGTTCCTGTGCTGATGCCTTGCCGTTGGGAAGATGGCTGGCTGATGCTGGGAGATGAAAATGGTAAAGTACCTCAGGTGATGGAGAAGCCGGTAAAAGGCTATAATGAAAAGACGGAACTGGTAGTGAGCGATGAATTCAAGGGTAAGAAATTAGGGTTGACCTGGCAGTGGAATCATAACCCTGATAATGCACTCTGGTCACTGGCTGAACGTCCCGGATATCTGCGCTTGAAAACAGGAAAAGTGGTTAATAATATTTTTGATGCACGTAATACCTTAACCCAGCGCACAGAAGGTCCGAAGTGCAGTGGAGTAGTGGCATTGGAACTCTCTCACATGAAAGATGGTGACCGTGCCGGTTTGGCTGCTTTCTGTTCTGAACCGGGAACTCTGACTGTGGTTCAGGAAAATGGAAAGAAGTTCCTGATTATGACCGACCGTGGTGTTGAAAAGGCGCGTGTAGAACTGAAGAAGGATAAAGTTTACCTAAAGATGGATTGTGATTTTACGACCGATGATGCCGTATTTTCTTATAGTCTGAATGATAAACAGTGGGAACAATTAGGTGGGAAGTTCCACATGATTTTCAGTATGGCCCACTTTACGGGCAATAAGTTTGCTATCTTTAATTATGCTACAAAAAATGCCGGTGGATACGTAGATATTGACTTTTTCCGTTATGATAAATAATACGACAGACTATGAAGATATTAGTTCTTTGGATGTGTGTAGTCTTACTGGTTGCATGCACTACTGGCCAGAAAGAAGACTTGACGGCATCGGGCCTGAAACGAAGCCATTTTCAGACGGAAGTAAGCGGAAAGAAAACAGATCTGTTCGTTCTGAAAAATAAGAATGGCATGGAGGTATGCGTCACCAACTTCGGAGGACGTATCGTTTCTGTGCTGGTTCCGGATAAAGAAGGAATGATGCGTGATGTAGTATTAGGATTCGATTCGATACAGGATTATCTGAGATTCCCTTCTGACCTGGGTGCAACCATAGGCCGCTATGCCAATCGTATCAATCAGGGAAGGTTTGTTCTGGATGGTACAGAATATCAGTTGCCGCAAAATAATTACGGACATTGTCTGCATGGCGGTCCGAGAGGATTTCAATATCGTGTTTTCGATGGCCTTCAAAAGAGCGATCAGGAATTACAGTTGGCTTATCTGGCAAAAGATGGTGAGGAAGGGTTTCCCGGTAACCTGAATTGCAAGGTAACCATGACGTTGACGGATGACAACTCTATTCATATTCAATATGAGGCTGATACGGATAAACCGACCATCATTAATATGACTAACCACTCTTACTTCAACCTTGACGGCGATCCTTCCAAGAACAATTCGGATTATCTGTTGACTGTAGATGCTGACTATTACACTCCGGTGGACAGCACGTTTATGACCACTGGTGAACTGGCAGCAGTAGACGGAACACCTATGGACTTCAGAACTCCTGCAGCGATTGGCAGTCGCATGAACCTGGATTTCGAACAATTGAGAAACGGACATGGCTTTGATCATAATTGGGTGCTGAATACAGAAGAAGATATCACTCGTTCCTGTGCTACACTTGAATCTCCTGCAACAGGTATTATACTGGATGTTTATACCAATGAACCGGGTATTCAGGTTTATAGTGGAAACTTCCTGGATGGAACACTAACCGGAAAGAAAGGTAT
Organism: Bacteroides sp. AF39-11AC; assembly: GCF_003474285.1. Lineage (NCBI taxonomy): Bacteria > Pseudomonadati > Bacteroidota > Bacteroidia > Bacteroidales > Bacteroidaceae > Bacteroides > Bacteroides sp. AF39-11AC. The sequence goes on from NZ_QROH01000001.1 coordinate 24,842, forward strand.
AGTATATAATTTCCGTGCAGCAGTCTGCCTGGAGACGGATAAATATCCCGATACTCCCAATAAATCTGATTGGCCGTCGGCTATATTAAGACCGGGTGAGAAGTATAATACACAATGTATTTATAAATTCTCCGTGCGCAAATAAATTATTATGTACTTTTGACAAAATAGGAATCATGAAAGATATGAGATTTATAGGCTATATTATTTTGAGCATGCTTGCAGGAGTGTATACTGTTAAAGCGCAAACCGTCCCGAAGGCTCAGGAAGGGGAACAAGTGCTTTTTGCCGATCCTTTCATCTTTTATTACGATGGACTCTATTATGCCTATGGAACTTCTTCCTTTGATGGCATTGAAGCCCTGGTATCTACAGATCTGGAGCATTGGGAAGTGCCGGGAGGAGCTAAACGCCATTTGGCCCTGCACAAAGAAGATGTTTATGGTGAGACCTGGTTTTGGGCTCCTGAAGTCTACCAGGTGAATGGAAGGTTTTATATGTACTATTCGGGTGACGAACGTATTTGTGTGGCTATGTCCGATTCTCCGTTGGGGCCTTTTAAGCAAGTGGAGAAAAAGCCGATGTTCAATGAGAAAGCAATAGACCATACACTCTTCATAGATGACGATGGCAAAGCTTACCTTTTCTTTGTCCGTTTTAACGATGGATTGAATGTATGGGTCGCTGAACTCGAAAAAGACTTGGTAACTTTGAAAGAGAAAACACTGCATCCTTGTATTAAAACGACTCAACCTTGGGAAAAGACGTGCGGAGGTGTTAATGAGGGACCTTTTGTTATAAAACATGAGGGACGTTATTATATGACTTACTCGGCCAATAGCTTTGAATGCCAGGACTATGGAATAGGTTGTGCCACTGCTACTGATATTATGGGGATATGGATAAAGTATGGTGAGAACCCGTTGCTGCAGAATGAGAAAGGCTTGGTAGGAATAGGGCATAATGCACTTTTTACTGATAAAGATGGTAAGCTGCGCATTGTTTATCATGCTCATAAAGACAAGAAAAATATTCATCCCCGGGCCATGTATATTGGTGATGTTTACTTCAAAAAAGTAAGAGGGGTAGATCGGTTGCGGATAAGTAAAGAACGTATTGTACCCAGAATATCCCGCATCGGTTCAAATCAATGATAAGGTCTCTGCTCCCCGAAAAATGAATTGCATGAATTACGCAAATCTTCTTTATGTTTTATGAAGTAAAGAGTATCTTTGCGTAATTCATGCAATTCTTTTTTTATAATTTATGGAAAGCAAGCAGACAGCAAAGGAAATCCAGCAAGAACTGGAGCAATACATTGATCCTGTAAAGCGGGAATATCTTCCTAATTTCTTCAAAACCGGAAAGGGACAATACGGAGAAGGTGATAAGTTCCTGGGTATCGTAGTTCCTAACACCCGTATGGTGGCGAAGCGTCATAAAGATGCACCGTTCGAGGTAATGGTAGAATTGTTGCAAAGTGAATGGCACGAATGCCGCCTGTGTGCCTTGCTGATGTTGGTAGAACGCTTTAAAAAATGCGATGAAAAGGGCAAAAAAGAAATATTCAACTTTTATCTGACGCAGACTGCCCGCATCAATAACTGGGATTTGGTTGATCTATCCGCTCCGGGCATTGTGGGCGAATATCTGAAAGATAAGCCTCGTGATGTTCTCTATCGTTTGGCCGATAGCGATCTACTTTGGGATCAGCGCATAGCAGTGGTCTCTACCTATACATTAATCAAAAACGACGATTTCATCGAGATTATAGCTCTCTCTGAACACTTCTTGCACACTCGCCATGATCTGATGCAAAAGGCTGTAGGCTGGATGCTGCGGGAAATGGGGAAGCGGGACAAGGACTTATTGGTGCAGTTTCTTGAAAAGCATTGTAAAGTGATGCCCCGCACGACATTGCGCTATGCGATAGAAAAATTTCCGGAAGAAGAACGAAAAGAATTTATGAAGCGGTAATAGGCAGACATATACTGTTGGCCACACTTTCATCGTTTGCGCTGCAAAAACCCAGGTAGGCAATCAAAGTATCATCCTTCCAGTCTTTAGGAAGTTCCAGTTCGGCGTTGCCATCCGAGCGCATAGCTGCTGATGTATCATAAACAGCCATGGTTTTCTCTTTGTTGTATACTAATAGCATGGCTGCATCCGTAGTCATGGCATTCCCTTGTTCGCTATTGTCCTCCCAGGTGAAGAGAGCTTTGCTGTCTTCGGTGCTGACTGTTACATTGGATGCTTGTGTCAGGCTTCCATGTGACACCAATACTTTGTTATAGTCAATTACTAATCCCTGCTCACTGTCTGCCAAGGCATTTTTCATCACATAAGACATGGCGGCGTTGAAAGCAGTCTGCCTTTCCGCAAATTCCCGGTATCCGATGCGTAGAAAAGGAGTGATTGTTCTGAGAAAGTTGAGTGCTACCTGAAATTTGCTGCGTTGTCCCTGTTGTTTTTCGGTGCGTGGATTGGTCATGTTGGCAGGGCGGGTACGCATATAAGGTATCCCTTTCCATGTACATCCTACCAGATTTCCTACTTTTCCTGTGAATCCGCCGAAAGCTCCTTGTTTGATTTTTCCCATGATAGTTTAATTTTTAATAATTCATATTTTGTTGTTTGCGAAGGGAGAGAGAAGTCTGGGCATGGCTTTTCTGATTCTTCATGCATTGCTTTTTGAAAAGTGTTGCACTGCAAAGGTATGAATAAACTTTTTCTTTTAGCCTTTGATTTTGACGGTTTGTTTTCATGAATTTTAAATATATGTGGAACATTCTCAAAATGTGGTACTTCGTCATAATTAAGGCTGGTCTCGGACTTAGTTGTGTCTTACCTTCTCCTTGTATATAAGAAGGAGTAGGTAGGGAGTAGGTAGGGGGAAAGTAAGGAGAAGGTAGGGAGTAGGTCAGTAGCTATTATATTTTCCTGCAGTTTGTGAAGTTATCAAGCTTTGCGTGCGGAGGTTTTTTCTTATGCAGGGTATTTTATCTTGATACAGTAATGTTGTTTGTGAAAAGAGTTAACTTATAGGGATAATCTCAAAATAAATTAGTTATTTTGCAGAAAACAAAAAGTTGCGGTATGAAGTCACTGTACATCAAGAACTACAAGAATCTTAAGTAAAAAACTAAGCCTCATTGGGGATAAAGACTACATGAGGAAATATTCCTTGTGCAGTCTTTTTTCATGATGTGTGATTGCATGTGAGCCGCAAAGGCAGAGTTTCTTTTCAGCATGAACAAGCGGAGAAGGACGGAATGATGAAGCGAGGAAAGAAATTAAGTGAAAAAATAGATAGGGTTCATCAGTTTGTACTATCTTTGCTCAATAGAACCAAAATATGGAGACATGGATTGCGAGAAGCAGACAACCGAATATAAGAGTCTTCTGAAAATCAGGACAGGAGATAAAGGATTCAAAGACTTATCCGTGACCTGTGTTGCTTTGGCAAATGCACAAGGCGGAAGAATTTTTATAGGCTACGATGACAAGAAGACAGAGAACTATCACCTGGTTGATGAAGGTTATTTGACGAATTTAGGTGTTCTTTGGTTAGGTACGGCAAAGCAGAGAAGTTCTATCTGTTATCCTGCTACGGTTCAGTATATTGTTTATGATGTGCTTGAGCGAAAAGTACGAAAAGAAGAATGGCATGATAATCGGTTGAATCCTAAAGAGCTGCTTCTTGATATAGAACAGAAGGCTGTTGAGTTGACTTATTCGTATGAGTTTCCGAATGGTTTGTTTCGTAAACAAATACGGCATTATCATCCTAAGTTGGTACGAGAGTTGTTGGTCAATGCTTTAGCTCATAAATCATATACCATTTCCAGTGACATAATGATTAAAGTTTTTTCTGACAGATTAGAAATCTCTAATCCGGGAGGGTTGCCATTGGGTATAACAAAAAATAATATTTTGCATGCCAAGCATCGGCGTAATCCTAATATGATAGAGCTACTGAGCGCTTTGGAAATGATGGAAGGTGAAGGATCCGGTTATGATTTGATTTATGAACTGAATGCTATGGAAGCAAAGGATCCGCCTATGATAGAATCTTCGTACAATGAAGTTACAGTGATTCAAAATGCGGAGATTATAGATACGGAGCTGCTTCCTTTGCTGGACTTTGTTTTGCAGAATTATCAGTTGACGCAAAAGGCATTTACAGCTTTTGGTATCATAGCCCGTGAGAAGAAGGTGCTCAGTACGCGGCTTTCTGCCATACTTCAGCTTCAAGAAGAAGACCGTTTGCGTAGCTATACAGATAAGTTGTTGAAAGATAATATTATCGGAAGGACTGGTGCGAAGAAAGGTACTCAGTTTTTTGTGAATCCCCAGTTAATAAAGAATGCAAAGGTAAATTTGAAGACAACTCTGAAAACAGTAGAACCTTATGTGCTGAGAACTCTAATAATGGAAGACTTGAGAGTACATCCTAAAAGCAAGATTTCGGAGATTGCGGGCCGGTTGCCGGAAGTCGATTTACAGGAGTTGAGAAAGATGGTTTATTCGATGGTGGATGTGGAATTGATAACAGAAGGGGCCCGTACTGATAGACGTTATGCACTGAAATAAGTGGTAAAAAAAAAAAGGAAAAAAAAAGAAATAGAAAAATAAAAGGTTTAAGTGGTTGATTTTCAGCTTTAATATTGTTTTCTATTCTTTTTCTAAAAAGATAAGAAAAGAAATAAATATAGAATGGAACGAGAAGATTTTGATATACGTGATAATCAATTGACCAGTAGGGAACGTGATTTTGAAAACGCACTTCGTCCGTTGTCCTTTGAAGACTTCAGCGGACAGGATAAGGTGGTGGATAATCTGCGTATCTTCGTTAAAGCAGCCCGCCTGCGTGGCGAAGCGCTGGATCATGTATTGCTGCATGGACCTCCGGGATTGGGTAAAACGACACTTTCCAATATTATTGCGAATGAGCTGGGAGTGGGCTTTAAGGTAACTTCCGGTCCGGTGCTTGATAAGCCGGGCGATTTGGCGGGGGTGCTTACCAGTCTGGAACCGAATGATGTGCTGTTTATCGATGAAATTCACCGCCTTTCTCCGGTGGTGGAGGAGTATCTGTACTCCGCAATGGAGGATTACCGCATTGATATTATGATAGATAAAGGCCCGTCTGCACGGAGTATTCAGATTGATCTGAATCCGTTTACGATGGTGGGGGCTACTACCCGTAGCGGTTTGCTGACTGCGCCTTTGCGTGCCCGCTTCGGTATTAATTTGCATTTGGAGTATTACGATGATGATGTGCTGAGTGGTATTATTCGCCGTTCGGCAGGGATATTGAATGTTCCTTGCTCTACAAGGGCTGCATCGGAGATTGCTTCCCGTAGCCGTGGAACGCCGCGTATTGCGAATGCATTGCTGCGTCGCGTGCGGGATTTTGCACAGGTGAAAGGTTCGGGGAGCATTGATACGGAGATTGCCAATTTTGCTTTGGAAGCACTGAATATCGATAAGTATGGTCTCGATGAAATCGACAATAAGATACTTTGTACCATTATCGATAAATTTAAAGGCGGTCCGGTAGGGCTTACTACCATTGCTACGGCATTGGGTGAAGATGCCGGAACCTTAGAAGAGGTGTATGAACCGTTTCTGATTAAAGAGGGTTTCTTAAAACGTACCCCCCGCGGACGTGAAGTGACTGAACTGGCTTATAAGCATTTAGGACGTAGCCTTTACAATAGTCAGCGTACGTTGTTTAGTGATTAACGTTTAGTGATTAGTGATTAGTGATTAGTATGGAGTATCGAAATGGAGTTTTGAAGGATAAAAGCAAAGCTTTTGCTATCCGTATTATAAAGCTTTATCAGTATTTATCGGAAATGAAAAAAGAATATGTAATTTCTAAACAGTTATTACGGTCTGGAACTGCGATAGGAGCTATGCAACGTGAGGGAGAATATGCTGAAAGTAAACTTGATTTTATTCATAAATATGCTATTGCACAAAAAGAATGTAGTGAGTCGATTTACTGGTTAGAATTATTGTATGAAACCTCATACTTGAATATAGAGGAATATAATAGTATCTATGCAAATGCAGAAGAATTAATGAAATTATTAACGACTAGCATAAAGACAGCCAAGTCTCATTGCTAATCACTAAACGTTAATCATTAAATAAAGTGGCGGGATTAAAGAGTTTAGCAAAAGAAACTGCTATTTACGGGGTAAGTAGTATTGTAGGACGTTTCCTCAATTATCTGCTGGTACCTGTATATACGATAGCCTTGCCTGCATCATCGGGTGGTTATGGTGTGGTTACGAATATATATGCCTGGGTGGCATTGATGCTGGTATTGCTGACGTGCGGCATGGAAACGGGATTTTTCCGTTTTGCCAATAAAGGGCAAGATGATCCGATGCGGGTATATTCCACCACCTTGTTGAGCGTAAGTATTGGCTCAGTGATATTCGTTGTTTTGGGATTGTTGTTTTTGGAACCTATTGCCGGATGGTTAGAATACGGAGAGCATCCTTGGTATATAGGTATGATGATGATTGTGGTAGCAATGGATGCTATTCAAAGTATTCCATTCGCTTATCTGCGTTATAAGAAACGCCCCATTAAGTTTGCTGCATTGAAGTTGTTGTTTATCTTCCTCAATATTGCTCTCAATCTTTTCTATTACGTCGTTCTGAAAGGGAATGATGTAGGTTATGCTTTCCTCTTCAATCTGATATGTACTTCTGTTGTCATGTTGTGCATGATACCGGAACTGAGGGGATTTACCTATATACTGGATAGAGAATTACTGAAACGGATGCTTCGTTACTCTTTGCCATTGGTGATACTGGGTGTGGCAGGTATCTTGAATCAGGTGGCCGATAAGATTATTTTTCCCTTTGTTTATCCTGATGAGGCTGAGGCTACCGTACAACTCGGTATTTATGGAGCTGCCAGTAAGATTGCCATGATTATGGCCATGTTTACTCAGGCATTCCGCTTTGCTTATGAACCTTTTGTATTTGGTAAGAGCAAGGAGAAAGACAGTCGTGAGATGTATGCCCAGGCTATGAAGTTCTTTATCATCTTTACTTTACTCGCCTTTCTGGCAGTAATGTTCTATCTGGACATTCTGCGCCATATCATCGGGCGTGATTATTGGGACGGATTACGGGTAGTACCTATCGTTATGGCAGCGGAAATCTTTATGGGCATTTATTTCAACCTGTCTTTCTGGTACAAATTGATTGATGAAACCCGTTGGGGAGCTTACTTCTCATTGACAGGCTGTACCATCTTGATATTGATGAATGTCTTCCTGATTCCGAAGTATGGCTATATTGCTTGTGCCTGGGCTGGATTTACAGGATATGGCGTTGCTATGTTGCTTTCTTACTTTGTGGGTCAGAAGAAATATCCGATACAGTATGATTTGAAAGCAATTGGTATGTATGTGCTTCTTGCTGCTGTGCTTTATCTCGCTGCCGAATATGTGCCGATAGACAATATCTACCTGCGTATGGCATACCGTACAGTTCTGCTGATACTGTTTATCGCTTACGTTGTGAAGCGTGATTTGCCGCTGAACCAAATACCAATTCTGAACCGTATCATAAGAAATTAGAATAGTCCGCATGGCAAATTGTAAATTGTAAATCGTCAAATTGTAAATGATATGATGGAAACACCTGAACAAAACCGAAATGTTTTTGCCGTTAAAAAGTTCCTGAGCGAGTATCTTGATCTGAGAAAAGACAAGGACAATGAGCTGGAAACAGTAGACTCCATCCGCAAAGGAGTAGAGTTTAAAGGGGCTAACCTGTGGATTTTGATCTTTGCCATTTTTATGGCATCATTAGGACTGAATGTTAATTCCACAGCCGTAATTATCGGTGCCATGTTGATTTCTCCACTGATGGGACCCATCATGGGTGTGGGACTTTCTGTCGGTCTGAATGACTTTGAATTGATGAAACGTTCACTGAAGAGCTTTCTGATAACTACTCTGTTCAGTGTAACTACAGCTACTGTATTCTTTCTTGTAAGCCCTGTTGCCGAAGGACAGTCGGAGCTTCTGGCACGTACTTCACCTACGATTTATGACGTATTCATCGCATTGATGGGTGGTCTTGCCGGTGTGGTTGCCCTATCTACCAAGGAGAAAGGAAACGTAATTCCCGGTGTTGCCATTGCCACGGCTTTGATGCCCCCTCTCTGTACGGCAGGTTACGGGTTGGCAACGGGTAACTTGGTTTATTTCCTCGGAGCATTTTATCTCTATTTCATTAATTCGGTATTTATCAGCCTTGCTACCTTCCTGGGAGTGCGTGTGATGCACTTCCAACGTAAAGAGTTTGTGGATAAGAAGCGGGAGAAGAAAGTACGCCAATACATTATACTCATTGCTGTGCTGACCATGTGTCCGGCTGTTTACTTGACGGTAGGTATCATTCAGAGTACTTTCTATGAGAGTGCTGCCAACCGGTTTGTTGCCGAGCAGCTTTCTTTTGAGAATACACAGGTATTGGATAAAAAAATCCATTATCATGGTAGCAAGGACAATGAGATACGCGTGGTGCTGATCGGACAAGAAGTTCCTGAGGCTTCGATTGCCATTGCCCGTAGCAAGATGAAGGATTATAAGTTAGGTGAAACAAAGCTGATTGTTCTTCAGGGAATGAATAACGAAGCAGTGGATATTTCTTCTATCCGGGCTATGGTGATGGAAGACTTCTATAAGAACAGTGAAGAACGACTGGTGGAACAAACAAAGAAGATTACGGTGCTGGAACAGAGCCTGGCAAGATATAAGTCTTTCGATGAATTGGGCAAAAAGATTGTTCCGGAACTAAAAGTTCTCTATCCATCAGTGAAAACAGTTTCTATCTCTCATGCCATAGAACTGACGGTTGATTCGGTACGGACAGATACCATTACACTTGCCGTACTGAAGTTTGGCAAGCATCCCGACGCCCACGAGAAACAGAAAATCACCGAATGGCTGAAAGCACGTACGGGAGCGAAACAACTAAGACTGATTGCAGAATAATTTAATACGAAATAGAATGAAGCTAAAGTATATCCTGATTGTTGCTTGCAGCCTCTTCACGTTGACGGGACAGGCGGACGAAGGTATGTGGATGCTGGGAAACCTGAATAAACAGACCCGTAAAACGATGAAAGAACTCGGCCTGCAAATGCCTGCCGATAAACTATATAATCCGAAGAAACCCTCATTGAAAGATGCAGTAGTCAGCTTCGGAGGATTTTGTTCCGGTGTGGTAGTGTCGGAAGACGGGTTGGTGTTTACCAATCATCACTGCGGCTTCAGCAGTGTGCAGCAACATTCGTCGGTGGAGCATGATTACCTGAAAGATGGTTTCGTAGCCCGTAGCCGTGCAGAGGAATTGCCTAATCCGGAGCTTTATGTTCGTTTTCTGCTTCGTACGGAAGATGTAACCAAGCGTGTGCTGGGAGCCGTTAAACCTTCGATGAACGAGATGGAACGTTCCAGTGCGGTAGACTCTATGATGATGGTAATAGGCGGTGAGGTATCCCTGAAAGACTCCACTTTGCTTGGCGTGGTAGATGCTTATTATGGAGGCAATGAGTTCTGGCTCTCCGTTTACCGCGATTTCAATGATGTGCGGCTGGTGTTTGCACCTCCTTCCTCTGTCGGCAAGTTCGGCTGGGATACGGATAACTGGGTGTGGCCCCGGCATACAGGAGATTTCTGTGTATTTCGTATTTATGCAGATCGCAAGAACCGGCCTGCCGATTACTCTCCTGATAACGTCCCGTATCATCCTGAATATGTAGCTCCGATTTCACTGGATGGCTATAAGGAGGGCTCTTTCTGTATGACGATAGGTTATCCGGGAAGTACGGAACGTTATCTTTCTTCATTCGGCATCGAGGAAATGATGAATAACTCCAATCAGGCGCAGATTGATATTCGTGGTGTGAAACAAGCCATCTGGAAACGTGAAATGGACAGTAAAGACAGCATACGCATTAAGTATGCTTCCAAATACGATGAAAGCTCCAATTACTGGAAGAACAGTATCGGGGTCAACCGTGCCATCCGTAAGCTGGGAATCCTGGAGAAGAAGCGTGAAATGGAGCAGGAAATCCGTCGGTGGATACAGCAGAACCCGGAAGAACGTGAGAAGCTTCTTCAACTGTTTACGGATTTGGAACTGAACTACAAGAACCGCCGGGAGGTAAACCGTGCACAGGCCTACTTTATCGAGTCTTTCCTGTATGGACCGGAATTAGTGCAGCTTGCACTGAAGATTCTAAACTTCGACTTTGAAGGGGAACAGAAAACAGTTATTGCCGCCTTGAAGGATATCGTTGAGCAATACTCTAATTTGGACCTGGATATAGACAAGGAAGTCTTTACGGCACTGTTGAAGGAGTATCGCTCAAAAGTGGATACCACTTTCCTGCCGGAAATCTACCATACTATCGCACAGAAGTATAATGGGGATGAGAAAGCTTTCGTAGATAGTCTTTATGCAAGTTCTGAGTTGACCACTCCCCGTGGTTTGAAACGCTTTCTTGAACGGGATACTACCTATCAGATTTTCGATGATCCGGCTATCTCGTTGGGCATTGATATGCTGACGATGTTGTTCGATATGAATATGCAGATGCAGGCGCCTACTACGGAGATCATCCGTGGGGAACGTTTGCTGAACGGGGTTATCCGTCGGATGTATATATCTCGTAATTTCTATCCGGATGCTAATTCCACTATGCGATTGAGCTTTGGGACGGTATGCGGATATACTCCGTTTGACGGAGCGGAATATGATTATTATACAACGACAAAGGGTGTTCTGGAGAAAGTGAAAGCTCACGTAGATGATGTTGATTTTGCAGTACAGCCGGAGGTACTTTCATTGCTCTCTTCGGACAATTTCGGAAGATATGCCGATGAAAAGGGCGAAATGAAGGTGTGCTTCATCTCTAATAATGACATTACGGGTGGCAATAGTGGTAGTGCGATGTTCAATTCGAAAGGTGAATTGCTGGGGTTGGCTTTCGATGGAAACTGGGAAGCTATGGGCAGTGATATTCTTTATGAACCGAAGATGCAGCGTACCATCGGGGTGGACGTGCGCTATATATTGTTTATGATTGAGAAATACGGGAAAGCAGGGAACCTGATTCAGGAATTGAATATTCTCAATTAGTGGACGGGTCCCTGCTTTTCGTGAGGGAGACAATTACTTGCTTCCGGACAAGATTCCAGTATCGGTATCTCTGTTGTTGATTCTTCTACCTTGGCTGTTGCGCTTCTTTCCGAAGTCAAGGCTGAAGGATGCATTTACCATGAACAAAAGCCTTAAGTTCTTGGAATACGCTAACTGGCGGTAGGGAGCCGACTTTGATAAATTTTCTATTTCCTGTTCATATTTCTTGGTGAACGGATTCAGTACCCCGGCAGAAAGGCTCCATTTCTCCGTATTATATCCTGCCATGATGGTGTGCAGTTTTTCCTCTTTAGTCAACGTTTCGCCCCACAGAGTGTGGTTGCTGGTATTCATTTCTGCCATCAGTACCCAGTTTTTGTACATTGCCATCAGGCTGCCTCGCAGTCCTGCATTGGTGTGTGTATGCGTGTAGGTGTTGCCATAGCTGATATAGCGGTTCAGGAACGGAGTGATTTTAATGGAGATATACTCTTTGTAAGGTCGTATTTGTATAGCTGTCTCCAGATTGATCCGGTGGAAACCTTTATGATTCTCGGTAGTGCGGACAAAATACCCGTCTTCGTAGTAGGTATTTTCCATAATCGGCTTATTGTCATAGCTATATCTTCCAAATAAATCGACAGATACATACTTGCTGTGCCAACTGGCAGATAGTGTATTGGCATAGAATGTAACAGACTTTAAGTCGGGATTTCCTTTGCGTATCTGATACTTATCCATTGCTTGCGAGATGTCGTTCAGGTCGGAGAGGGAAGGAGCATAGCCCGACATGTATCCGTTGTATCTGAAAAACCACTTCCCGTTTATAGAATACGATAGGCTTAAAGAGGGCTTGACTATATACTTCTCGGAAGAATACTGCTCCTGGCTGTTATAAGTTCTCATAGCTCCAATCCCTACAGTGTAGTTCAGTGCTTTTATCTTGGATTGATATTCGGTAAATAAGTAAGTTTCGGCCGTATTCATCGTGATTCTATTTTCTATATTGCCCGAATATCTATTTTGCAAATAGGCCTGTGTATGCTTGATACCTCCGGTAAACTTACCCGTATTGAATTGTTTTTCGTAGATACCTTCTCCAATGATGGAGTACTTCTCACCTTTGGTTTCCGAATAGATATCCGTATCGTTGTTGTCATTATTAAGTGCTTTCTGCATAAAAGTCCGTTCATTCTTGCTATCCAGATAAGAAGCCACTACATCCGCATAGATTGTCTGTTTGTTTTTCAGATTTCTCTGGTAATAGATATCCAAAGAAGGGATAAGTACTTTGGAGGCGGAAAGGTCGGATATGGAGTAGGAGGTGTCTCCTTCATACAATGTACTGATTCTGTCCGACATGGAACTGGGGGTATCACTGTATTGGTTTCTGAGAGCAATGTTGAGAAGTTGCTTGTCATTATCCTGATAGCTGTAATTGAGGTTGAAGTTAAGGTTATCATACTTTACTTTAGTAGGTTCTCCTACTTCTCTATTCTCTTGATAAGCCTCCGGGAAGTGGAAACTTTCATAGTTTTCACGCGTCCACTTCAGATCTCTCTGTCCCCAATATACGGTAGTGCTGAGTTCAGACTTGTTGAAGTGGTATTTGGCTGCGAGGTTATGTTCGCCGTATCCCGTATCGGATACTCCGTTGGTGAGATCAGCAGAGATATTTCCTCCCGATTCCCTTCTCTTTACAATGTAGTTCAATACGGCACCTGCATTTCCGTAGCGTGCGCCGGGATTGTCTATATACTCGATGCGGATCACATCTGCCGGGCGGATGGAAATTATTTCAGCTTGAGTCACTTCTACACCGTTAATCCTAAGTTGTACATTGTCTCCTCCGGGAATCGTGATGCTGTTGTCTATCGGATTGATTAGGATGCGCGACAGTTGTAGATTTCTCAGTAAGGAAACTCCGTTGGAAGCGGCTTTAGTCTGCATTTCGGTCGGGAGGATAATTTGCCGGTCGGTCTTTTTGATGATGGGGCTCGCTGTGACGGTAACGCCTTCCAACATTACATTATCGGGTGACAGGGGCAGTTCTCCCAAATTCAGATTGGCTTGCAGGTTATGGATGGAGAGGCAGGAATTCTCGTATCCGACGCATGAGATGCATAAGATATAATCTCCATTATTTACCTCTTTCAGTAAGAAATAGCCGTCGTTGTCTGTGGCAGCTCCAGTGATGAATGCCGAGTCTTGAGTCATCAGGCTGACATTGGCATACTCGATGTTCTGATTGTTACTCTCATCGATGATTTTCCCTGTGATTTTGTTTGCAGCCATCAGGGAGGTGCATAGGAATAATACTCCTAAAATGATACTTAATCTTTTCATTTTTCTTATTATTTTTAGTGATTATTTCTGTTCTTTGAACATGACAAAGGTAGAGCGATAGAAACAGAAAAGTAGTTTATATGCGGCACTAAATAAACTGCAATGACTTTTGCAACTATTTGAAAATTAAAGGGTTTTGAACTATGTTTTATGAAAAAGTTTATATCTTCCCATTTCAGGTTTATATATAAAGAAAAGTGCAAAAAAAGGGAGACCGTAACTTCCGTTAATTGATAAATATCTATCTTTGCAAAGACTTAAAGCAAGAAGGAAAAACGGCATGAAAGCATTGAAACATGGTTTGATAGGTTGGGTATGCGTGTTGGCATTGGCAGCATGTGCAGAAGCCCTGCCATCGCAACGCATCCAGATAGAAAAGGCGGAGCAGATGTTACAGCAGAATGCAGAGGAGGCGATTGCTCTGCTTCGGTCGGTGAAAGATCCCGAAATATTGCCGGATTCATTGCGGGCACGGTTTGCATTGGCTATGGGGCAAGCCCACTATAATGCGCATTGGGTGATGAATGAAGACTCTTTGCTGTTATACGCTCTGGATTATTATGGAAGACCGGATGTGGGTGACACATTGCGCTTGCTGCGTACCTACAAACTGGCGGCGCATTACTTCTACGATAGCGAGAGATATAAAGAAGCCACTGAGATGATGGTTGAAGGAAATCGCATTGCAGCCCTGCGCGGCGATACGGCTGCCCGTCTTGATTTGCTGCGGTCTGTAGAGAATATAGGGGAAGGTAATGATGATTTTGAAGGTCTGATACGCCTACAGAAGCAATTGATAGCTATAGAGCCTGATTCCACCCGACAATATAATAACTACAACAGCCTGGCGATATCGTACTACTGTGCAAATCAGAATGATTCTGCGCTGCTGGCTCTCCGTAAAGCTACTGAATGCCTGTATACCTCCACAGACTCTTTGAAGGCATTGTACTATGTGATGCGCAACTATGCTGATATACTGAGCGATTCCGGAAAGAATCGGGAAGCCATCAATTTGCAGCGCCATAGTTTACAAGAATATAAAGAAACGAAACATCCTTTCGAGTCCTTATCTTATTATGCTCTTTCGCGTTATTTTCTGAATATGGGTCAGATGGATTCCGCTCGCTACTATATACAAATGGGAGATAGCGTGCGTTCACCCTACATTGACCAGGACTTGTCGTTGGCTAACTTTTATCTGGTACAGAAAACGTTGATGAATTATACGGATAGCCGCTCTTTTACAATTCGGGATGTGGCGTTCTTCTCAAACCGGCTGTATAACAACTTTATCCGTGACCAGCGGGTGATAGCCCAAAAAGGAAAGGTACAACTGTTACTGCAACAGCAGAATATGAATCTCCAATTGGAAAAGCAGAAAGAACGAACCTTTTTTGTCGGATTGGTGGCTCTCTGTATTTTGTTGTTGCTGGCTGTTGCCTGGTATTTGCAGAGAAGAAAGCATTTGCTTGTAGAGAAAGAAGAAGAATTGGAAGCCTTGCGCCGTTTGTTGAATGAGACGGAAGGCGATGAAAGCGGCAATAATGATAAGTTTGTCAAGAAGATGCTGCTTCAGCAGTTAGGTCTGATACGTATTGTGGCTACGAATCCCAGTTCCGATCATCAGGAGCTATTGGTACAGATGGGACGGATAGCCAATAAAGATGTAGCGGTAGATGATTTGCTGGTTTGGAGTGATTTATATAAGACTATTGATATGGTGCATGATGGCTTTTATACCCGTATCAGTCAGAAGTATGGAAATATCCTGAATGAAAAGGAACTGCAACTCTGCTGTTTGTTGAAGTCGGACTTTTCAACGAAAGAGATTAGTGTGGTTATTCAGCAAAGCATACGGACGGTGTATCAACGTAAGACGGTTATACGGCAGAAATTGGGTATGGAAGAAAAAGAGGATATTGCTGAATTTCTTTCTAGGAGATAGGTACGCGGACGACGTGTTCGTCCACCTAATCCGTATCGTCCGCGTACCTATTTATGCAATTCCCCGGATGCGGTCATCAAATGCCGACAGTGCCGCCTTTGCACCTTCACCCATTGCAATTACTATCTGTTTGTAGGGAACGTTCGAAACATCTCCTGCCGCATAAACTCCCGGAAGCGTGGTGCGGCAAAAAGCATCGATCTTGATTTCGCCTATCGGAGTCGTTTCCAGCATGTCACGGAAAGGAGCGCTATTGGCTGCCAGACCAATCTGTACGAAGATGCCATCCAATGGAAAATCCCGTTCTTCGCCACTTACGCGATCTTTGACGCGGATACCTGTTACCTTATCTCCGTTTCCCACTACTTTCGTAGTCTGTGAGGAAGTGAATATTTCAACATTTGGCAGACTTTGAGCTTTCTCCTGTAGCACCTGATCAGCTCTGAGACTATCCGCAAATTCAAAGACAGTCACTTTCCGGCAGATACCTGCCAAGTCGATGGCTGCTTCTATACCGGAGTTTCCGCCACCGATAACGGCTACGTCTTTTCCCTGATAGAACGGCCCGTCGCAATGCGGACAAAAAGCAACTCCTCTGCCTATGTATTCCGTTTCACCTTCCACATTCAGTTTGCGCCAGCTTGCACCGGTAGCAATAATTACACTGGGAGATATGAATACTTCACCGCCCACTACTGAAATCCTTTTTTCTTTTCCTTGAAGTTCCGCCTTCTCTATCTTACGGTCTTCAAACAAGTCGATGGGATAATGATTGATATGGCTTCTTAAATTGTCTGCCAACTGTGCACCTGTAGTCTGTGGCACGGAAATCAGATTCTCGATTCCTACGGTTTCCTTTACCTGACCACCGATCTTTTCAGCTACAATGGCTACCCGTAATCCCTTGCGGGCTGAATAAATCGCAGCTGAGGCACCTGCCGGCCCACCGCCTAATACAAGGACATCATAAGTCCGTGAGATAGGTTCTGCATTTCCCACAGGTTCGGAGCCGAACATTTCTTCCAGCTTCTGCAGAAGTTCGCCTAAAGTGCCGCGTCCTACATGAAGCAATTTACCGTTGGCATAGACGGACGGTACACCTTGTATTTTCAGTGCATCCACTTCTTTTTGGAAAAGGGCACCGTCTATCATTTCATGTGTGACCTGCCCGTTCAGCAAAGCCATTATATTCAGGGCCTGCACCACATCGGGGCAGTTGGTACATGTCAATGATACATAAGTCTGCAATGAAATGGGCCCTTTCAACGCCTGAATGCGTCGGCTGATGGCTTCATCAGGAAGATTTTTCCCCTTTCCATCTGCATTCAGTACTGCCAGAAGCAAAGATGTGAATTCATGACCGTTCGGTATTCCGCGGAATTTGACACCGGTTTCTTTCCCGTTTTTCAGCAAAGAGAATTCCAGCTTCGGTTCTTCGGTTTCAGTAACCTCACAGGAGAGTTTATCGGAACATCCTGCTACATCTTTCAGCAACTCTGTCAGCTCCTGCGCGCTTTCGTGCCGTGGATGGCAGGTGATATGAAAAGTGTACTGCGCTTCCAGGTTTTGGAAGACGCTGCGTACTTGGTTTAAAATGCTTGTTTCTAACATAACAGTATTATACTAATGTAAGATAAAAGAGGTCCCCTCTATGTGTGCAATGGATAAAGGGGACCTCGCTAATAAAAAAGGGATGTGAACTTAAATTTTACCAACCAAATCTATACTTGGTTTCAGTGTTTCGCCGCCTTTCTTCCATTTTGCGGGACATACTTCACCGTCGTGTGTTGCAACGAACTGTGCTGCTTCTACCTTGCGGAGAAGTTCGTCGGCATTACGTCCGATGTTATTGTCCTGTATTTCGGCAATCTTGATTTTGCCTTCGGGGTTCACGACAAATGTGCCGCGGTAAGCCATACCTTCTTCTTCAATCATTACGCCGAATGCACGTGTCAGCACGCCTGTAGGGTCTGCCAGCATCGGATACTTGATCTTACGGATACTTTCGGATGCATCGTGCCATGCTTTGTGCACGAAGTGAGAGTCGGTACTTACCGAGTATACCTCTACACCCATTGCCTGGAATTGCTCGTATTTTTCAGCGATGTCCACCAGTTCGGTAGGGCACACAAACGTAAAGTCTGCGGGATAGAAGAAGAAAATAGCCCACTTGCCTTTTACGTCTTCGTTAGTTACTGTTTTGAAACTTCCGTTCTGGAATGCCTGAACTTTGAATTCAGGAAGCTGAGAATTGATAATTGGTTCCATAATCTTTTTTGTTTTAAAAGGTTTAGTACTTTGTTTTTTCGATGATGCAAAAATATAGCATCTTTTGCCGATAGAACAAAAAAAACGATTGAAAAGATTTATGGGCCGATAGACGAAATCTATACAACGCACTGAGTTGCCCGCAGGGACAGCATTTCGCGGGGTACAGACGCTTGTATTTCTTTTGTGAGTACCTCCAATAAAGTGGTTCGTATGAAGTGCTCGTTGGTGATGAGAATGATCTGCCGGGTAGGAGTAGGAATGGCAAAGGGGCGCACCAACTCTTTCTGTGTATCGTTGAGCTGATCGATGGCAAGTTCGGGAATGAAGGTAACGCCTTTACCGCTTTCCACCATGCGCATGAATGTCTCCATGCTACCCAGATGATAAGCGATCTGGCTGGCTTGCGCCGCCTTCATCTGGCAGAAGCGGACTAACTGGTCGCGGAAGCAATGTCCCTCGTCAAGCATCCAAAGCTGTTCGTCGCTGAGATCGGAGGTGCGGATAATCTTATTTTCGAACAGTTTGCTTTCGCGCGCGATATAAGCATAGAATTGTTCGTAGAATAAAGGTATCTGGCGGAAGTCATCCTTTTCAGGCAGGGTGGCGATAATGCCGGCATCTATGTCTCCTTTCATAAGAGCCTGTTTGATGTCCTTCGTCTTCATCTCCGTTACGCGGATATCCAGTTTAGGATATTTCTTCATCAGTTGCGGAAAGAAGCGGGGCAACAGATAAGGAGCGATGGTGGGGAGTATACCTAACT
Source organism: Bacteroides sp. AF39-11AC (assembly GCF_003474285.1). Lineage (NCBI taxonomy): Bacteria > Pseudomonadati > Bacteroidota > Bacteroidia > Bacteroidales > Bacteroidaceae > Bacteroides > Bacteroides sp. AF39-11AC. Next base: position 43,356 of record NZ_QROH01000001.1, read on the forward strand.
TAAAGACACCCGACAAGGAGTGCTTCTCTTCTTCAATAATATCCTTTATATGGCCTGCCTGTTCCAATACGATACGGGCTTGCTCTATTACAAGTTGTCCGACGGGAGTAGGGCAGATGGGCTGTTGGTTGCGGTCGAATATCTTGGTGTCCAGCTCGTCTTCCAGTTTCTGTATCATGGCACTCAGGGTGGGTTGAGTTACACGGCAATGTTCCGCAGCTTTGGCGAAATGGCGGAACTGATTAACGGCAAGAATGTATTCCAGTTGTTGTAAAGTCATGATGAATAAGGGGTTTGAACGGGTTATATAGATTCTGTCTATGCAAAGATAGAAATTATCTGTTTGACAAGCATGGGTTTCCGCCTTATCTTTGTCTCAGAAAAAAGAAAAACAGTATAAATTATTAAAACCATAAAATTATGAAGACTTTAAATTACATCAAGTTAAATGAATCGGGAGTAGCTAACGTAGTATCTGCATTGCATCAACTTTTGGCAGATTTCCAGGTATATTACACGAATCTGCGCGGTTTCCACTGGAACATCAAGGGACATGGTTTCTTCGTATTGCACGAGAAGTTTGAAAGTATGTATGACGACGCAGCCGAGAAGGTGGACGAAATTGCAGAACGTATTCTGATGTTGGGTGGTGTACCCGAAAACAAGTTCAGCGAATACCTGAAAGTTGCAAAGGTCAAAGAAGTATCTGACGTGGCTTGCGGCAGCGATGCGGTCAGCAATATTCTTGAAACTTACGGATACCTCATTGGTGAGGAAAGAAAGATCATTGAACTGGCTAATGAAGCAGGCGACGACGTTACTGCCGACCTGATGACAGGCTATCTGAAAGAACAGGAAAAGATGGTTTGGATGCTGGTTGCTTTCAGCACAAAAGGATGCACAAACAAATAATATATAGGTTTAGGTGATAAATGATGGAAAGGTGATAGAGTGGTGGAAAAACTGCTTTATCACCTTATCTTATATGTATAAGTTCCGATGGATTGTATCTATTTGTGTAGGATTAATGATTCTTTTCGTGAATTAATCTATGCTTAACCCATAGTTAAGCGATTACTTAACCTTCCTCTACTTACTTTAGCAGTGAAATTTTGATTATGGGTGTTCCAGACAGACACTTGAATACTTAAATAAAATCTTTTTACTGCTTATGAAAAAGTTGATTAACTTCTTTATTCTTTGTTTTTTGCTCGTATCGTGTGGGCAAAAGACGCAACCCCAGTTGTCATTGACATCTTTTGTAAATCCCTTGATGGGAACATCTTCTACATTCGCATTCTCGCATGGTAATACATATCCGGCAGTAGCCGTACCTTGGGGAATGAATTTTTGGAGTCCTCAAACTGGGGAAAATGGTAGCGGCTGGATGTATACGTACACTGACAGCCTGATAAGAGGGTTCCGCCAAACACACCAACCCAGTCCGTGGATTAACGATTATGGTACGTTTTCCATCATGCCTCTATTGGGTGATGTTGTTATGGATAATAAGAGTCGTGGGGTGAACTTCCGTCATGAAAATGAGAAAGCAGCTCCGGATTGCTATCAGGTGAAATTTGATAACGGCGTTACTACGGCCTTCTCAGCAACTTCCCGTGCTGCTGTATTCGAGGTTACTTATCCTTCTGAAGAAGGACAATACATTGTGATTGATGCGTACCAGCATGGAGGAAATGTGGCTTTGGATGCAGGACAGAATTGTATTTATGGAACTACCCGTTACAATAATGGTGGAGTTCCCGATAATTTCGGTAATCACTTCATTGTGGAATTTGATAAACCTATCGTAGAATCAGGAACGGATGAGAATGCTTGTGCTTATGCTGGATTTCGTTTGAAGGTAGGGGAAAAGTTGACTATTCGTGTAGCTTCTTCTTTCATTAGCCATGAACAAGCACGTTTGAATTTGGATCGTGAGGTCGGGGGGCGTTCTTTGGCGGAAGTCTCAGCAGATGCAAAGAAAGTATGGGATGAACAAATGGGGCGTATCAAAGTAGAAGGAGGTACAGATGAACAGAAGAAAACATTTTATTCCTGTTTGTATCGCACACTCTTGTTTCCACGTGAGTTCTATGAGTTTGATAGAGATGATAAGCCTGTTTATTACAGTCCTTATGACGGACAAGTACATGATGGATATATGTACACTGACAATGGTTTTTGGGATACTTTCCGTGCTGTACATCCGTTGTTTACGTTAGTTTATCCTGAAGTAAGCGAACGAATTATGCAATCGATTGTGAATGCATACAACGAAAGCGGTTTCATGCCTGAGTGGGCAAGTCCCGGTCATCGTGGTTGCATGATAGGAAACAATTCGATCTCTTTGCTTACTGATGCATGGATGAAAGGTATAAGGACATTCGATAAGGATAAAGCACTGGAAGCCATGCTGCATCAGACGCAGGCATGTAGTGAAGAAATCTCCTCTGTGGGGCGTGATGGTTATGCTGAGTATGATCGCTTGGGTTACATTCCTTATCCCGAAGTGCACGAGGCGACTGCTAAAACTCTGGAATATGCTTATGCTGACTGGTGTTTGGCACGTTTTGCAGAAGAGACGGGAAATCAGGAAATTGCCGTAGCCTATTATAAAAAGGCTCAGAACTATCGTAATCTTTTCTATCCGGAGAAAGGTTTCATCTGGGCAAAAGATGCTAATGGCAAGTGGCGCGATAATTTTGATGCAACCGAATGGGGAGGTCCTTTCACAGAAGGCTGTTCCTGGCACTGGACCTGGAGTGTATTTCATGATCCGGAAGGTTTGTCATCCCTGTTAGGTGGTCATGAACTGATGGCAGCCCGTCTTGACTCTATGTTTACTGCTCCCAATACTTTCAATTACGGTACGTATGGTTTCGTGATTCATGAGATAGCCGAAATGGTTGCTTTGAATATGGGACAATATGCCCATGGTAATCAACCTGTACAACATGCCATTTATTTATATAATTATGTTGGTCAACCCTGGAAAACTCAGTATCATACTCGCAATGTCATGAATAAACTCTATAATTCGGGACCGGAAGGTTACTGCGGTGACGAAGATAACGGACAAACTTCGGCTTGGTATGTGTTTACAGCACTCGGTTTTTATCCGGTGTGTCCCGGTACATCGGAATATGTCTTGGGTAGTCCGCTATTTCCGAAGGCTACTCTTACATTGCCTGGAGAGAAAATATTTACAATCTATGCTGAAGGTGTATCAGATGCTAATTGTTATATTCGTTCGGCTGAATTAAATGCTAAAGGGTTTACTCGTAATTATCTAAAACATGAAGAGTTGGTAGGCGGTGGAGAATTCCGTCTGGTTATGGATAGTGTTCCTAATATAGAAAGAGGAATACATCTGGAAGATTTTCCGTATTCTTACAGTAAATGATGCTCTGAAATGGCAATCTTGTCAAGAGCAGATTTCTATATTATTAACTGTTGATGAAAGAATCTCATAGTTATTAGTGTAAATAATACTCTTTTGAAACAGACCATCTGTTTGCCCTGAACGCACCCTGTATTTCATGCAGACAGATGGTCTGTTTGCCTCAGATAGATGGTGTAAATGCCACACCTTAGTTCCCTGAATGCCACACTTGGCTAACCCAAATGCCACATATTCCTACTGTTGAGGTATGGCATTTTAATAGTTGAGGTATGGCATTCGGGGAACTAAAGTGTGGCATTTGAAATACCATGGAATGGATAGGTACAAAAAGAGGAGAAGCTATGCCCCTCCTCTTATGCTAATCTAAATTTGAATCAGAATTAAGATTACGAATACAAATATACTACATTGAAAAAGTGAAGTCAAGTATTTCTGCTTTTTTTATATTGAGTATATTGATTTCTTCTTTAAGAATCTGATTTATTTAACTTCTTCAATGCGGAAAGCGTATGTATATACGCTATCTTTTTTAATCTCATACTTCGGACGTGGACTTGGTCCGCAACTGGCATTGCCCAGTCCGCGTTGTACACAATCCAGATTTAATACAACTTCGGAACGACGGATATTTCCAAGATCATGAGCATATTTCACTTGCCATAATTCGCGGTCGGTGTAATGCTGGGCAGAGAAGTCAATAGTACCCTCCGGAGTGATCTTAATACCTTTCCCATGGTTGTTGGTCAATGTCAACCAGCGTGAATCGCATCGTTCTCCCATGCTCTGTGTACGTGTATAGTATTCGCGCATATCTTCTACGGTGGTAGAATATAATCCTACGTAGGCTGCATTCTTGCGGTCTTGGTAGTTCTCAATAGGACCACGCCCAAACCAAGTGATCTTATCCAAAGCAGGGTTAAGACTGGTTTGTAAAGCAAGGCGGGGCAGATTAAAGTCGGTTCCGGTTTTAAAACTGGCCTTTATATCAATGGCACCATTTCCATGGATAGTGTAGGTTATGGTATGGGGGACATTAACTTTTCCTATGATAGCCTCCAATTCTGCAATTACAGTTACAGACTTCTTATCTTCGGCCTGTTTCCATGTGAAATCCTGAAGTTTGATTTGTGTGTTGGTCCAATTGCGGGGATCGTTGTTGATGGAACGATACCAGCTAAATTCGGGACCTTGCTGCCGATGCAATACTTCTTGTGCACCATAGCGCAAGCCGATCATTTGTCCGGTAGCCATATCAAATGAAACTCCGCAAGCATTGTTTTCGAAGCGTACGTAGCGACGCTCTTCTTCGTAAGCCTTTAGTATTTCGTTACCCGGAGTATCGGCTGTAATTTCAGAAGGCTTATTTATCTTTTCGTTGAGAGCAAACTGTTCGGTTGCTACTATATGGCCTGCAGGGGCCCACACACAGTCATGCTTCAGCTTCACTTCAAAATTTACAAAGTACTCTGCATTTGGATCAGTTAGGTAGCGCTCCATTGGAACATGAATGGTACGGCGCTCATTCGGTTTTCCATCAGGTAATCCGAACTCTTCTTCTTTAATTACCTTGCCGTCTTTTTCAAGGGTATAGTGCAGATTGAAGTGCGTCATGTTATGAACTGTATAACGGTTATGCAGTTCTACGCTGTTTTTATCATTCATCTTGAATGAGATGTATTGATACACTTTCTTTACTTCCAGAAGCTTGGGAGTAATGCGACGGTCTGCTGTGACGAGGCCATTGCAGCAAAAATCATTGTCATTGGGGCTATCTCCGAAACTACCTCCAAAGTAAAGATGATCTTTAGCTTCACCAGGCTTGTTAAGTGCCTGATCTACCCAGTCCCAAATACAACCACCGATCATGCGGTCAGAATGATATTCAATATAGTCCCAGTATTCTTCCAGATTCCCTACAGCATTTCCCATGGCATGGGCATATTCGCACAAGAAGTACGGTTTGTTTCGTGGCTCCTTGTCCTGTGCTATCATACTTTCAATAGAAGGATACATGCGCGAGTCTATGTCTGCTAGGTCGTTCATGCCCTCATAGTGGATAGGACGGTCGTCAATCGCTCTGGCTGCTTTGTATTCGGCTACTGCATTGCAACCTCCACCGGACTCATTTCCTAATGACCAGAAGATTACAGAAGGATGATTCTTGTCACGTTCCACCATACGTACCATGCGATCGACGAATGCTGCTTCCCATGTAGGATTATCGGTTAATGACATATTGCCATGGCATTCTTGGTCGGCTTCGTCCATAACGTATAGTCCGTAGTAATCAAATAGCCCGTACATTTTGGGATCATTAGGATAATGACTTGTACGGATGGTATTTAAGTTATGACGTTTGAATAAAAGAATGTCTTCGATCATACTTTCTACAGGGACTGCCTTTCCGTATTGCGGATGAATGTCGTGGCGGTTGGCTCCTTTAAATAGGGTCAGCATGCCATTAATATATACCTTGTTGTTACGGATTTCTATACGGCGGAAACCATATTGCTGTGTAGTAGCTTCAGTTACTTTTCCTTGTTCATCCAGCAATTCCACATTGACGGTATACAGATAAGGGGTCTCTGCATTCCATAGTTTGGGGTCACGAATGCTTCCTTTACTGTTTATGATAACTTCTTTTCCTGCAGCCAAGGTACCGGTTTCCGTGGTGAATTGTTTGAGATTTCTTCCCGTTTCATCGAGTAAGGAGATACGTACGGATGCATTTCTGATAGTTTTCCCATGGTTCTTGATCTTGCTTTTCACATGTAGCTCAGCTTTATCGTAGCGGGTGCTGAGAACCGAGGTCAGATGCAGGTCACGCAATTGTACTTTGGGACTGGCTACAAGATAGACATCACGATGGATCCCACTCAGGCGAAACATATCCTGATCTTCCAGATAGCTACCGTCCGACCAACGATATACTTCTACTGCTACTTGATTTTTACCCGGATGTACATAACGAGTGATATTGAAGCGTGCGTCATTGTTGGCTCCCTGGCTATATCCTACTTTTTTCCCGTTAATCCACAGATACATGGCACTATATACGCCATCGAAATGAATGAATACTTCCTTGTCTGACCAGTCAGCAGGTAAGGTGAATTCATGGCGATAAGATCCGACAGCGTTAGGCTCTTTCTCTACCGTGTAGCCGCGTTGCCCCTGTATGAAAGGAGGGTTGTTGCGGAATGGATAAGTGATATTGGTATAAATGGGTGTCCCGTAGCCGTGCATTTCCCAATTGGAGGGGACAGGAATTTCAGCCCATGTTGAAACATCATAGTCTGTCTTATAGAAATCTTTCGGGCGATCTTCAGGTTGCTTCACCCAGTTGAATTTCCAATTACCGTTCAGTAACATATAACGGCTGGAACGGGTACGTTTCCAAGGGCGACGGTAAGCAGGATCTGCTTGCATTTCTTCCATATTGGCAAAAGGGATGAATGTAGCATGTCCGTCTTCTTTATTAATGGCAAAAATGTTTTGGTTCTCCCAGTCATTATCACTATGGGTTTTCAATGGATCGATCTTAACTTTCACGTTTGATTTGACCAGAATCCATTGCTGATTGGCTTGATGGACGTCGGGCTTCAATTGGAAAACAGGTTCGCCTACCGGACTGGCATCTGAGAACCCCAGATTATATCCACTTGCTACACTGGTGAAGATATAGCTTCCATTGGCCTGCCGATTTGCTTTCCATCGCTGGTTTGAATTACTTAGATCGCTACTCCATTGCAAGATGCTTCGTTCTACAGCTCCATCTCCACCGTTATCAATGGCCTGCTGAGAAAGAGGACTGACTATGCAATAAATATCATTTTCTATGGGGATGAATTGCCATATTTGCGATCCCTTACCGGGGACACGCTTAGAGATGAATATTTTGGAACCGGCATCCACGCTTTCCTGATTATCCATGGCAAGACCATTCAACGTATGTATCTCATATGTTTGCTCTGTATCTATGGTCTGTGCTGTGGCGCAAAGGTTACAGAAGGCAAGCATACCGGACAGTATTATGTTCTTTATGTTATACATGATTGTTTCTTTATTTGAGTATTTCAGCTTGTTTATACACTCCGAAACTGTGGATAGCGGGGCAAGCACGTCCGTCTTCAATGCGAAGGCGTACGTATTTGGCTGTTATCGGAGCAAACCGTACAATCCATTTGTATCCGATGCATTGTTTGCCTGTAGCTTCTGGAATAGATGTCCAGTCTTTACCATTGTTGGAGTACTCCACGCTCCAGCGGGAGGTGCGATGCCCCAGTTCTATTACTTCCTCTGCCATGAGACAGTCGAAAGTCGTGGAACGAGGCAGGGTGAAAGTAATATCACTCTTCACGTTCCCATCGCGTCCAGCATAGTAAGTTTGCTTATCATTATCTATCAGATATCTGGCATCGAACTTACCGCCACGATTATTAGTAGCACTGACACGGCTGCCTGCTAACAGGTTTTTATCAAAAGTCTCATGGATACCTTGGTTCAGTAAGGCAATATGCAATGAATCTTTTGAATGGAGTAATCCTCTGCGGTCGGGTGGGAGGTTAAGTAACAGTACGCTGTTATGTCCCACTGAGGTACAATAGATATCCCACAACTCTTTTACAGTCTTTACCCGGTTATCTTCTTCCTCATGATAGAACCAGCTGGGACGGATGGATACGTCCGTTTCCGCAGGTACATAAGCATTTCCATTGTATATACCTTCATTCAGTGCTTGGTAGTAGGCTGCCTCGTCACGAATGGCAATAGAGTCTGTAGTTGCCCAGCAAGGATCGCCTGCTTTTCCGGCTTCATTACCCATCCAGCGTACATCAGCGAAAGGATATGAATTCTTTGTGCCGAAGATTACACAGTCAGGTTGTTTCTCGCGTACTATTTTATACCAATGGGTATAGAGAGGAGTAGTAAGCTCATCAGCTCCTGCACCGTCCCACCAGGTCTCCCATATTTTGCCGTAATCACTCATTAATTCTTCCAGCTGTGCCGCATAATAGTACTTGTATTTCTCCGTTGTATAATCCGGTCGTAGGTGTTCGTGACGGTCATGCGGGCCGAGGTAAATACCTGCCTTGATGCCGTATTCTTCACAGGCATCTACAAATTCGCGTACGACGTCACCTTTCCCACCTTTCCAAGTGGAATTCTTTACGCAGTAGTCTGTATATTTGCTTGGCCAAAGACAAAAACCATCGGCGTGTTTAGCAGTGAGGATAGCTGCTGGGATGCCGGCTGACTTCAGGGTTTGCATCCATTGCTCGCAATCTAACGCAGTGGGGTTGAATATAGCTGTGGAGGCTTTTCCGTCTCCTTCGTTGACAAAGTCTTCGAAAGTGTTGATACCGAAATGGAAGAAAGCAATCATTTCACGATTGTACCATTCTATCTGGCGGGCACTGGGAGTCAAACCACAAGGTTCGGGCGCTTTTTGCGCTGTAACCGATACGGTGGCTGCCGCGGTAAATCCGGCAGCGAGAAATAGTTTTTTTAATTTCATGGTCGTTTAATTAATAAATATAAGAAATAGATATGTGTGTTTTAGAACCGTAGGCAAAATTAAAAAAAGGAAGTTAGTAATTGGATTAAATGAGGGTTAGTGCGAATATTAATAGCAAAGTTTCTTTGTTAATCGCAAATTAAAGCTTCTTTTCTCAAGACGTGATGCTATCTTTTGTAAAGTTAGTATTTACGATCTTAATTTATATCGGATGAATGGCGGTTAATAAAAAAATGATAGGGTTAACGCTGCTATTAATCATTGTTTAATCATCTCCTTAAGATAAGCTTAATAGATTTGCTGATGTTTTGGAACCTTAGCAGGAATCTGTATCCTGCACATATTTTTAATAATACTAAAATTAAAAACACATTTATGAAAAGACTTGGAGTTGTAGAAAAAGCCGTCAGGGCTTCCGGACTTATAGTCCTTCTCGCCGGTATGAGCTTTCAGCCATGCCTTGCTTCACAAAGTGTTGCTATGTCAGTTGATAAGGTCAACGCTACGCAGCAGAATATCCTTATTAAGGGAAAGATCATAGATAAAAGTGGTGAAAGTCTCCCCGGAGCTACTGTACGGATTACTGGAAAAAATCAGGGAGCGATAACTGATTTCGATGGTAATTTTACGATTGAAGCGACAAAAGGTGATAAACTGGAAATCTCATTTATCGGATATATCAGTAAGATAATTGTTGTAGGTAGCCAGAATAATTTGGTGATTACTCTGGACGAGGACAGTAAAACTTTGGATGAAGTAGTAGTGGTGGGGTATGGTACACAGAAAAAAGTGAATCTGACAGGTGCGGTAGCCAGTGTCTCATCCGATGTATTGGAGAGTCGTCCTATTACGAATTTAAGCCAAGGATTGCAAGGTATGATTGGTAATCTGAATATCTCGGCAGACAATGGTTCCCCCGGCAAAGGATATGGGTTCAATGTACGTGGTACTACTTCTATAAACTCTGCCGGGCCGTTAGTGCTGGTCGATGGTGTTCAGATGGACCCTAATTTGATTAATCCTGCTGATGTGGAAAGCGTATCTGTACTGAAAGATGCGGCTTCTGCCTCTATCTATGGAACACAGGCTGCTTATGGTGTAGTATTGATTACAACGAAAAAAGGAAAAGACCAAAGTGCAAAAGTCTCCTTCTCCAGTAACTGGTCATTAAACAGTCCGACAAGAATTCCTGAATATATGGATTCGTGGACTTTTGCTAACTTCCATAATCTGACTAACCGTAATTCGGGAGGTGGCGATTATTATGATCAGAACTATATGGATCATATTTATGCTTACTATACTGATCCGAAACATAACCTGCCGGTGTTTATTGATCCCTCAAACCCCGATAAGTATTTGTATTGTGGTAATACGGACTGGATTGAAGAAACTCGTAAGACTACAACCTTGATGCAACAATATACGTTGTCTATTAATGGAGGTACGGGGAAGACCAATTATTATGGTTCGGTAGGCTTCATGGATCAGGAAGGACAATTGAAACATTATGATGATGAATATCGCCGTTTCAATGTAGCTCTGAATGTGAATTCGGAAATAAGGAAATGGTTACAAATAGGTATGAAAATCAACTATAACAATACGATGCATGATACTCCTTATGGGCATAACAGTAATGATATGGAGGCTGCTTTTTATGGTGCCGATCTTCGTCCCTTCATGCCTGTGTACCACCCGGATGGAAATTACTCCGGACAAGGTAGCTGGACAAATATGGTAGCTACTCAAGCTCTTTCCGGTAGTCGTGTTCATAAAGAAAATGACTTGTGGCTTACTGGAAGTATGAAAATTAATCCTCTGAAAGGATGGAATATTAATCTGGATTATACTTTCAATATGTATATGTTGAATAAGAAGTATCATGGAAAGGAAATTATAGAACATTATGCCAATCCTGATGTAACTACCATCTTCCCACATATAACTCCCAGTACTGTAAAGTATACTTCGGATGATAATTATTATCAGGTCTTTAATTTCTATAGTGATTATGACCGTAGTTTCGGTAAACACAATCTGAAGTTACTGGCAGGTTATAATTACGAACGTAAAGATTATCGTTGGTTTGATGCTGAACGTCAGAATCTGATTAGTCAGGATATAGCCTCTCTGGGTATGGCATATGGTGAAAAGTATAACGGTAGCGGTGAGCATGCATGGGCAACTATGGGATATTTTGCACGTATCAATTACAATTATGATGAGCGCTACCTGTTAGAGTTGAATGGACGCTATGACGGCTCTTCTAAATTTCCGAAAGATAATCGGTTTGCTTTCTTCCCATCTTTCTCATTAGCATGGCGTATATCTAATGAAGCTTTTTTTGAAGGAGCTAAGAAATATGTGGATGAATTGAAACTTCGTGCCTCTTACGGCTCTTTAGGTAATCAGTCGGTAGGCGGTGACTATCCTTACATCTCAACGATGGGAGCCAACGGTGAAATGGGATATTTGGTGGATGGCAAAAAAATAGCCAGTGTAACTCCCGGTGGTATTGTGAGTCCTATTCTAACTTGGGAAACTGTCCGTCAAATGGACTTTGGCTTAGATTGGGTTGCATTGAATAATCGTTTATATGGAACTTTCGATTGGTATCAGCGTATGACGTATGACATGGTGACGAATGGCGTTCCATTACCTGCTGTATTAGGTACAGGTGCCCCACAAGCTAATACAGCTGATCTGAAGACTACTGGTTGGGAATTAAATATTGGTTGGAGAGATCGTCTTGAAAGTGGTTTTTCCTATGATGTGAGTCTGGTATTATCTGATTATAAAGCCAAAATCACCAAGTTTAATAATCCTGAAAAACTGTTATTCAGTGGTGATGATGCGCAGAATTATGTTGGTAAAAGATGGGGGGAAATCTGGGGATTTGTGACTGAAGGTTTGTTCCAAAGTAAGGAAGAAGTAGCTGCTCATGCTGACCAATCTGAAATTTACGGCGGTGAATGGTATCCAGGAGATGTGAAGTATAAAGATTTGGATGGTGATAATAAAATATCATACGGTAAGAATACAGCTGACGATCCGGGCGATCGTAAGGTAATTGGAAATAGTGAACCTCGTTATTGTTATGGTATCCGGGCAGATGCACAGTGGAAAGGTTTTGACCTAAGTATATTCTTCCAGGGAGTCGGAAAGAAAGATGTAGTATTGGGAGGTAATCAGTTCTGGGGTTTTGGTAATGAATGGCATGTTCCATTTCCACATACCTTGGATAGTTGGACAGAAGATAACCGTGATGCTTACTTCCCCCGTTCTACTTATGACAATGTTACAGGAAACCGTGTGACTCAAACCCGGTATTTGCAAGATGCTTCCTATCTTCGTCTGAAGAATTTGACTTTAGGTTATACATTGCCGAAATCACTGTTGGGAAAATGGAAAATAGATAATATACGTGTGTACATAAGCGGACAGAATTTATTAACATTTGATCATCTTTTTGACATTTATGATCCGGAAACCGTCAGCGTCAGTACGTATCCGTTACAAAAATCTATTTCATTCGGTTTAAATATAACACTTTAAATATCAGAGAACTCATGAAGACAAGAAATATATTTATGATTGCAGCATTGTTTTGTGTACCGGTATTTACCTCATGCGCAGATATGTTGGATTTATATCCGGAAGATTCTGTTTCGGATGAAAACTTCTGGAAGAATGAACAAGACCTTGAGCTTTTTGCCAATGGTTTCTATGGAATCTTGCCCGGAGCACAAGGCCCCGGAGCTGATGACCAGTCAGACTGCTATGTAAATGAAAAACCGAATACCTGGTTATTTAACCAGGAAACGATTCCCACATCGGGAGGTGGCTGGAGCAGTGGTGACTGGGGGAATATCCGTTCTGCCAATTATTTCATGGCACGCTATACACGTGTATCCGGGAATGAGGAAAATATAAATCGTCAGGTAGCGGTAGTACGTTTTTTCCGTGCATGGGAGTACTTTTATAAGATGAGGCGTTTTGGCGATGTTCCTTGGTATGAAACTGAATTGAATATAGATTCAGAAGAACTTTACAAAGGACGTGACAACCGCAAGGATGTTTTTGTGCATGTTCTGGAAGACCTCGATTTTGCAATTGAACATTTACAGGAGGCCAGCTCTGTTGCTACAGGGCGCATGCACAAAGCTGCAGCTTTGGCATTCAAGTCAAGAGTGTGTTTGTACGAGGCTTCTTATCGTAAATATCATGGATTGGGAGATTTTGAAAGCTTGTTCCGTGAAGCTGCTGATGCTGCTTGGAAAATAATCGATAGTGGGAAATATGAAATCTGGAGTAATGAAAAACCGGAAACGGATTATTATAATTTATTCATTCAGGAAGATCTCTCGGGTAACAGCGAATGTATTATGCCCCGTGTTTATGAAGCTAAACTATTGATGCATAATAATACTCGCCAGATGGAAGAGTCTTATACGGGAATGAGTCGGGCCATGTTTGAGCAATATCTGTGTGCCGACGGCTTACCTACAGCTGTTAGTCCAACGTATGGTAGCGAGGCCAGTATGCCTGTTAATGAACTTGCTAAACGTGATCCACGTCTAGCTCAAAGTATAGATAATCCTAATTTGCCTTATAAATTATTGGCTGATGGCACTCCCTCTTTTAATGCATTACCATCATTGGATACTAAATACTGTACTACCGGTTACCATGTAATGAAATACCATTCACCGGATCCGGACCAATGGAATATCGGTCTGTCTACTCTTGATGTTTTCATATTCCGTTATGCAGAAGTTTTGTTGAATTATGCTGAGGCTAAAGCAGAATTAGGTGAATGTGACCAAGAGGTATTGGATATCACTATTAATGAGTTGCGTGACCGGGTGGAAATGCCTCATTTGACAAAAGAAGTAGGTTTTGAAGACCCAAACTGGCCGGACTATGGATACGAACTAACACCGCTTCTGTATGAGATTCGTCGTGAACGTGCAGTGGAATTATTAGGAGAGGGTTTTCGTTGGGATGATATTGTACGCTGGAAAGCCGGTAAGCTATTGGAGAATCCGAAAACAATGTTGGGTATGAAAGTTTCAAGCCAGATGAAAGAAGCTTATGGTGATTTCTCACGTAGCTTGAATGAAGAAGGATACATGATTGTTTATCCTGATAAGCAGACTCGAAAATGGGATGATAAACTTTATCTACATCCTTTGCCAATAGATCAGACTACAATGAATCCGAATCTGTTGCCTAATAATCCGGGATGGAAATAATATAAATCTTTAAAATGAACAGAAAAATGAAACGAAATATATTCCAATTGATATGTTGGTCGCTGGGCGTGTTGTTGTTTTTGTCTGCTTGTAGTGATAATGACGGCAGTGATACTATCTATATTCCTAATGCAGGAGCATTGGTGAAGGTTAACTTCTATATTGAAGATGAACCCTATGTTGAAACTTTTACTGTAAAAGTGACTGCAAAGCATTATCCTGATTTGAATCCGACCGGATTGTCTACCGATGCAACCATATATTTGGAAGCTGATCCTGATAAAGTGGCCGAATATAATGCAACTAAAGGTACTAACTATCCAGTACTTCCGTCCAGTGCTTATACAGTTGCTTCATCGACAGTGGTTAAGGCTGGTAAAGTGGAATCTGAACCAATTAGTATCACAATTAATTCCAAAGGAAACATAGAACCGTTTACCGAATATTTATTGCCGGTTAGCATTGTTTCTGCCGAGGGTGTGGCGACGGACCACTGCTGCCAAACAGTCTATTTTCTCTGCCGTGGTGCTATGGATGCCAGCAATATGGAATTGCTCGACCGTACAGGATGGACTGTGTTAGCAGCTTCGTCTGAAGAACCGAAAGAAGGAGATTGGGGAAATGGTGGATTAAAGGAAGCATGTATAGACGGCACCATAAATACATTCTGGAGTACAGCTTGGGAGCAGAGCCATCCGCAACCACCTCATTGGATAACATTTGATTTAGGACAATCCACTTATATCCAGGGTTTCACTATCCAAGCGCGTAAAGAAGGAGCTGACGGGCCGAAGGTTGTTGTACTCGAGGTTAGTGATGATGGCCAAAGTTGGACGAATGTTGGTGAGTTTAAGGATATTCCGGCGGCCGGAGAATATCGTTCATTCTTACCTCAGGCCGCTACTGGGCGTTTTGTAAAATTAACCATCACTGCAGTTAATGGCGGACCTCATGTTACTGTGAGTGAATTTAATTTATTCTGATATACTTATATGAAGTTATAATAGATTGTTTTCAGTGTAGACAAGGCGGATATGAGGATATGAAAGGGAAACCTGGAGTATCCTGCCATATCCGCCTTATTTATATCATAATCTGATATTGTCGGTACTGACGTCATCGAAAGTTATAGGATAGTCTTCATCCATAACCTTCCGGTATTCTTTTGTAAAAGTGCCATAAAGTTGTATAGCCTTGTCCGATCTACTTTGTCTACGATAAGTGCATACGGCATAAGTCATAGCCATATCAGATAACGGATCTATGGCAAATAGGATATTGCAGATACGTATTGTAGCAGAATTTCTTCCGCTTTTGTAGAATGTATATATTTGCTCCGATAACAGTGAAATTGTGAATGATTCTGTCTGTTGTTTCGGATAATCGAATAAACTGTCTTCGATGGTATTCAGGAATTTCCCTTTTGCAAGAATGTTATGTAATTCGGTCGTTTCACTCTCCGCCTGAGGTGCACGTTTCATTCCCTCTGTTAATGAGAAGAAACGTTGGTAGTCGCAATAACACTCATCTGCAAGTATCAATTTGAAGTAACCTTTCTGGTGGGTAAGTTCAATACCTTCCAGCTCTTGCAAGGTTTTGCGGAGGTGGTTCATTGTTACATTTTTGAGATTTTTTATTTTATCATCGGGTTTGTCAGGCCAAAAAAGACTGTTCATATCAGAAGACAATACTCCGTCTTTAGTTATGCTGTTTATCAGTATATAGATGAATATATATCTTATCTTAGGACTGAACATATAGGTCATATCCCGCCCATTCTTGTCTGTGACTGTAAAGGTGCCAAAGAGAGAAATACAATTTTTGCGTGTGGTGATTGTATCTGTTAGGAATGTCTCTTCTATTTTCTCTTCCTCGGTGACTTTGGTTGGGACGGAGACTACTGGTGATGCAGCTTCCGCTTCAAGAGAAGCACTTTCCAAAGGTGAAGTTTTGTTTTTTCTTTTAAGTTGCCTTTTGGCAGATCGTTGTCGTTTTATGATAATGAAACTACTCCAAATTACTATAAAGCACAATATGAGGAGAAGGTACATCCAGATAGTTGATTTACCGAATTCACCGGTCTGTTTATCATAGAACTTCACAGCAGCCAGTGATGCAGGAGGATTTGAAAGTGAGTAAATGCGTGTAGCAGATTGCCCGTATTTTTCAAATTCCTGAATGACACAATAGAACTCTCCCAGTTCCTTGTTGAAATATAGGTTAGCATTAGTTGCTATCTCTTCAGAAGTAAGGGGAATGCTATCCCCTAAGGCCTCATAGCTACCATCAGATATGGAGAGGCGATAGAGTTGCAATTGGGTTTCGGGTTTATACTCCGGATAAGCCAGTAAATAGATGTATTTCTCATCTTCAGAAAGTATCATATCCCTTGTAGGAACACGATTTGTCCGGGGAGCTTTATGTTCCCACAATTTCTTGACTTGTAGTGTCTCGAAGTCTAATTGGTAAAAATCATAATAATATTGGATTCCTACATTTTGATCACCGGTTTCATTACCCTTTCCACCATAGATATAAGCGCGTTTGTAATCAGGGCTCATCACTATGCCGGCAAAGAAGCGGGGCGGTATTTCATCTCCTGTAAAACGGAGGGTATCCCAGCGTTCCTGCAATAGATCATAGGTTATGAAAGTATTGTAGTACCGGCGATTACCATATCCCCCAAAGAAGAGGAACTGTTGCTTTTGTGGATTGAAAAGTCCACTATGATGATGCATTTGAAGGGTAATGCTGTTCTGGTTAACTATTTCCCATGTTTTGGCTTTCGGATCCATTTCTGCAACAAAGGTTTCTGTTCCGTTTAATTCATAGGCGTAGATATTTCCTTTGGTTTCATCATAGAAATTCATCCCCAAACGAATTGGAAAAGTCGTTTCTTTTGATGCGTAGGGAAGTTTTTCTGATGTGTGTTTATGAATATTATAGGTGGTGATAGAGTCTTGGCTATATATAAAAAATTCCTGTTTCCCCGGCGTAAATACAAATCCTGATGGCGTGGAAGAGTAGGATTGAAATAAGGGTTTCCAGTAATACGAATGGTTTATGAGCCAAATGGGGTTGGTTACATGACCAACAATTTTTCCCTTGCTGTCGTGGACTTCTTCTCCCTTACTTTCGTTTAAAGGAAAATGCCAAGTTTCTTCACCATTGCTTATTGTCAGGTTGCGAATAGAGAAGGAGGCGGTGTCCAGAATGTGATTACATATCCCAAAGAAAAGTTGGGGAGTAAATGTCTTTTTACTCAATCCAATATCTTCAAGGATTGCTTTATCATCTCCTATGCTGATTTCAGCCCGATTATTTGTTATATCCATTGTGAGTGAAATGAGCATCCATTTGCCATGCAGTTTATCCTGAGGGTGCTGATAGGTGTAATAGATTTGTTTCCCATCTTGGGCAAACATAAAACTTCCTTGCTTAGTATCATATACATAGGTCAGGTTGAAAGCTTCTTTTCCATTGGCATCTTTCAGATAAAAGATATATCCGGGACTTTCTATATTTTGTGATGCATATTCAAAGGAAATCTTAAACTTACCGGTTGCAGCAGGAGCATTCTCATCAGTGAAGACAGAAAAGGAGGAACGTTCAGAGATTCGCTTTTCATTTCCGTAAAATTGTAATCCTTGCGAATATCCTTCGTTAGTAATGCAAAGCAATAAAAATAATAGTATATAAAAGTTGTGCTTCTTCATATATAGACATAAAAATAGGGTGCTTTGATATGCTGGACAAAATTATGAAAAAAAGTGAGAGAAGCTGTCTGATTATCAGAAATAGTTTCGATTTATACTCCTAAATGAAGGATATGATTATCGTTTCAGTATGATAACCGTAACCGCCGAAATAATCAGTATAATTCCTAGAGCAATACTTTGAGTGAAAGGTTCTCCAAAGACGAGAATTCCCACACAAACAGCAGTTACAGGCTCCATGGCTCCCAACACAGAGGTGAGCGTGGAGCCTATGTTTTTAATAGCGCGTACCAGCGCAAGATTGGAAATAACAGTCGGTACTAATGCCAGCATTACCAGGTTTCCAAAAGTTATCCGGTCCGGGATGGGTTGTACGCCGACGCCTGTTGCTGTCATCCCGATGAAAAGGAGGATTCCGCCAAACAGAAAAACATAAAATGTCATTTTCAGCCCTTTCATTTCAAGAGATTTTAGTTGGCTGACAGTAACTAGATAGAGAGCATAACCCAATGCAGAGAGTAAAACAATAAAAATACCCCATAAAGTAACAGTTCCCGTAGTGTCGCCATGCGAGAGGAAGAAAACACCGCTTACTGCTAAAAGAATTGCCGCTATACGCCAGATGGATTTCTTTTCGCGGAAGAAAATCATCATGATAAGTGTAGTCAGTACAGGATACATGAAGTGAATGGTAGTAGCTACTCCGCTCGACATGAATTTGTATCCCCAGAATAGAAATACAGCGGAACAATCGTACAGAAATGCCAGTAGTAAAAGTGGAAGTATCTCTTTCCTGCAGATGCGGAAAGATTGTTTATCGAGTAACAGGATACCTGCCAATGCCAGCATGGCAAAGAAAAAACGGTAAAGCAGAATGGACCAGAACTGCATGCCTTGATGCATGGCAGGAATGGTGAACAGTGGAATAAGCCCGAAGCTCGCCGAAGAAAGAAGTCCATATAAGAATCCGTTTACTTTATTCACGTTAATAAGTGATTAGTGGTTAGTGATAAGTGACTAGCAGTTGTACTAATCACTCATCACTAACCACTAATCACTATGAATCATTTCTTCTTGGGTGCCCTTCTTGCCCAGCCTTCTTCACTGAAGTCAGGTTCTTTATCGCGGAATTCTTTGTTATCCTGAAAGAACTGTCTCCAGTCATCCTTCTTGCCGCGTGCTTGGGAGTATCCACGGTCTTCGCGACTTGGCTTGCTTTTCTTTTTGTCAGCCGGAGCACTCTCAGATTTACTTCTGTTATTTCTGGGAGCATCGCTACGCTTTTCATCTTTGAAGCTACGCTTCTTGCCATCAAACTCCTTTTTTCCGTAACTGCTTCCTTCGCTTTTACGTCTGCCTTTAGGAGCTTCCTTGCCTTCTTCACCTGCAATTTCTACAGATACCTTACGACCGTTCCAGTTGGCTCGGTTCAGGGCTTTTACCACGTTGTTGGCTTCTTTTTCATCCACTTCAAAGAATGAAAAGTTCTTCATCAGGTCAATGCGTCCCAATTCCACCCGTCCACGGGTATTGCCATTCAACAATCCTATCAGTTCATTGGGGAAGAAATTATCCATCTTACCCAAATTGATGAATAAGCGGGTAAATCCAGGCTCTGCTTTGCGGCTGCTACTTCTGCGGTCGCTGGTACGTTCGTTGCCACTTTTGCTGTTGCGTTCGCCACGGCTATCGGTAGGCATTTCTATTTCTTCGCGATTGCGGTAGTATTCTGAGAAACGGTTGAACTCGTGGGAAACCATACGTTTAATAAGGTCTTCCTTGCTCAACCAGTCCAGTTTACGGTATATTTCAGGCATAAAGTCAGCCATATCTTCTTCGTTCACTTTCACCTTTTCCAGGTCGTCGATCACTTTCAGAAGCTGTTTCTCGCAAATCTGTTTGCCGGTAGGCATTTCACCAATAATAAACTTCTTGCTGATGATACGTTCTATTTCGCGCATCTTACCTTTCTCGCGCAAGTTGATGATGGCGATAGAAGTACCGGTTTTTCCAGCGCGTCCTGTACGTCCGCTGCGGTGAGTGTAACTTTCGGTATCATCCGGCAGGCCATAGTTGATGACATGTGTCAAGTCGTCTACGTCCAGTCCGCGGGCAGCAACATCCGTGGCAACCAGGATTTGTATGTTGCGAATGCGGAACTTCTGCATGACGGTATCGCGTTGTGCCTGACTTAATTCACCGTGCAGTGAATCAGCATTGTAACCGTCTTGCATCAGCTTGTCGGCAATTTCCTGTGTTTCTTTGCGCGTACGGCAGAAAATGATACCGTATATCTGCGGATAATAGTCTACAATACGTTTCAAGGCCGCGTATTTATCTTTGGCATGAACGGTGAAGACTACATGCTTCACGTTGCTTGTACTTTCATTTTTCCGTCCGATAGTGATTTCTTTGGCGTCACGTAAGTACTTCTTTGAAATACGTGCAATCTCCGGGCTCATAGTGGCGGAGAATAATAACGTATTACGCTCCTGGGGCACATCGGCAAGAATAGCGTTAATACTGTCCGTGAATCCCATGTTCAGCATTTCGTCCGCTTCGTCCATCACTACATTCTGGATAGTGGTGAGCGATACAGTCTTACGTTCCATCAGGTCGAGTAGTCGTCCCGGGGTGGCAACGATGATATGTACACCTTGTTTCAGGGCACGTATCTGGCTATCTATGGATGAACCACCATATACGGGCAATACCCGCAATCCGGTGATGTATTTGGAATAGTCATTCAAATCACCTGCAATCTGCAAGCAAAGTTCGCGTGTAGGGCAAAGTATAAGGGATTGTGGAATCCGGTTCTTTACATTAATTTTCTGGATAAGTGGCAGGCCGAATGCGGCGGTTTTCCCCGTTCCTGTTTGTGCAAGTGCTACAACATCATTATTTTCTCCTAAAAGGTAAGGAATCACTTCCTCTTGTACCGGCATGGGACACTCATATCCCATTTCTTCAATGGCGCGGCGTATCTCCGGCGACAGACCGAGCTCTTCAAAATTCTTCATTAAATCTTTGTATATCTTTATATTCGGGCACAAAGATAGAACAAATTTAGTGATTAGTGATTAGTTATCAGCGATAAAATTAAATATCAGGCTTATTTTTTTGTCAATGATTTAAGTTTCGTATGTAGTCTGACAAACTACATGCGAAACATCACTGATTGTCTTTCACCAGCAAAATACTTTGCAACTTCTTAATTTCTTCTTTCTTGAGTCCGATAGCCCTTTCCAGATAGGTATCCACATCGCCGTACCGACGTTCTATTTCTTCTTTGGCAGCATTCAGGAAATCTTCTCTGGCTGAATAAACAGTTGTGATGGCTTCTTGTGAACGTGCAGGCAGATTATAGGCATAACGTGAAGCACTGGGAATATTGAAATAATCATTGCTGAGGCGATAATCTTCCATGATAATATCACTGTTCACACCAAGAGAAGCGAGTATCAGTGCCGAAGCAATGCCGGTGCGTCCCTTACCGGAGGAACAATGAATGACGACAGGATAGTTAGCACTGTCCAACAGGATATCGAATATTTGTCGATATTCATGATGGTAATTCATCACTAGTTCGCGATTCATCCGTTCCACCATGCGGTAGACGGTGTCACTTTTTATCTTTTGTTCCTGAATACCTTTCAGAATATCTTCCATATCTCCCGTTTTTATGGGAATATGCACGGCATTGAATCCTTCTTGTAATGGGGTATGTCCTTTTAACTCTGATTCGGAGCGCAGGTCTACAATAGTCTTGATGCCTATATTCTTTAGCTCCCTGCGCGAGTAACATTCCAGACTGTCTATTTGCGCCGACCGGTAGAGCATGCCCCAACGCAATCGTTTCTGGGTAGGATATGATGGATATCCTCCCAAGTCGCGGAAGTTTTGTATACCAGGAATATTGACATTGCGGGTAGCAATCTTTACACGGTATTTATCATTAAATACGAGGGTGTAGTAATACCGTCTGGTAGGATCTGTGGTAACAATCGTCATTCGTTGGTCGGCAATATTTGCCATGGCTACCGGGGAATCTTCGGGAATATGGTTCGGATCGGTAGAGGCGTATACCTTTACGTTTCCTTTGATAAGAGGAGCTATTTCCCATTTAACGATACTATTTCCAACGTTGTTTTCTTCACAAACAACGGAAATATGAGGAGCTGTGCCGCTACAAGCCGGTAGCAGCAATACACATGTTAGCAAGTTCAACAGATTTCTATACATAGTTTTTTTGTCTGAGCGTATACTGCAAAGATATGTATTCTGCTGACTTTTGTTACTTCAAGGCGCAGAGTTTCACAGAGTTTTTTCTCCTTTAACGGGGATTTAGTTAATGGGAGGCAACTGTCGGGCAAACTCCGGTGATATGGAATTGTTAAAACTCCGGCATACATCTGCCGAGAACTCGATGCCGCAACGGATAATCTTGTCCCAGGTGGCTTCGTCTATTTGTCCCAAATCACAGTGGCGTACATTGTACTTCAGCAGGCCATAGATGATACCGGCATTGAAGTTATCACCCGCTCCAATAGTACTGACTGCCTCCAACGGCGGAATAGCATACTCCTTGGTAATGCTTTTCGTACGCAGTGAAATCTCTTTGGCTCCGGCAGTACAAAGAAAGTTAGAGCAATAGAAGCGAATCTTATCTTTGTAGACCTTGTCCACTTCCTTTTGATTATACATATAGAAGAAGTCTTCTATAGAACCGCGTACAATGTCGGCATATTCCAGATTCTCGATGATGGTTGATGTCAGTTTAATGGCTTCGTCTTTATGCGAGGAGCGGAAGTTAGGGTCATAATAGACAATTGCTTTCTTCTCACGTGCCTGCTCCAACAGATCCTGAACCTTATCGCGTAGCACCGGATTCAAGGCGAAGTATGAACCGAAAACTACGATGTCGTCTTCTTCCAGTTTGGGGAAGACTACATCCAGCCGCTGCTTGGGATAATCCTTATAGAAAATATATTCCGCATCACCATGTTCGTTCAGGTAAGCCAGTGATACGGGAGATTTGCCATCGGGGAACACATTGACATATTCGGTAGACATGCCGCTATCTTGCATGAATTGCAGAATTGTGTTGCCCACCCGGTCGTTTCCCGTTTCGCTGATGAAGCTCACAGGTACGCCAGTCCGTGCCAATGACACGATGCCGTTAAATACTGAGCCACCCGGTACAGCTGCTGTCGGCTGCCCGTTGCGGAAAATGATGTCAAGGATAGTTTCTCCTATACCGATTACTTTTCGCATAATTTTCTTGATTTTTCACCCAAATACCCACCGTGATGACGTTTGGAGTAGTCTCCAATCGTAAAGCCTGTCTGTTGCATTACCTGTACTACAAGAATATCACCGATAACGGTCATTACAGTAGTCGAGGTGGTGGGAGTCATTCCCAGAGCACAGACTTCCTTGGGTTTTCCTGTACTGAGACATACATCAGACTCATGAGCCAACGGACTATCCGGATTTCCGGTAATAACAATAAATTTAAGCTCTGGGTTCAAATTATGAGCTAATTGTGTGAGTTCTACGATTTCGCGTGTTTTGCCAGAGTTAGAGATCAATAGCAGTAAATCGTTTTCCTGCAAGATGCCCAAGTCGCCGTGTTGAGCTTCGCTGGGATGCAGAAATACGGAAGGGATTCCGGTAGAACAGAACGTAGTTGCGATGTTCATGGCAATCTGTCCTGCTTTTCCCATACCCGAAGTTACCAGTTTCCCTTTCCGCCGGTGAATTTGTTCCACGATAAGTTCTACTGCACGCTCGTAAGCGTCTGTCACGGGGATGTTTAGAACAGCTTGTGCCTCTTTCTGCAAAAGCTCTTGAATGGATTCAATCATTATACTATTTTTGTTAGTAGTTAGGTTATAGCCTACAAATATCTGCAATTTTCCATAAATGGCAATAAGTTTTATTGTATTTCAGCATAACTTTTTCATGCAAGCATGAAAATTCTGCATTCAATTTGCACTATCTTTGCGCCTTCAATCAGTTTTGAACGTAAGAATGAAGAAGTTAGCACTTTTCCCTTTACCGGGACATAACGAATATACACTTGCCAACGGTTTGCGTATTATCCATCAACCGGCCTATTCCAATGTAGCTTATTGTGGTTTTGCTGTTGATGCCGGAACCCGTGATGAGCTTGAGAATGAACAAGGCATGGCGCACTTTGTGGAACATCTTATATTTAAAGGTACACAGAAGCGGAAAGCCTGGCATATTCTCAATCGTATGGAGAATGTGGGTGGTGACCTGAATGCTTACACCAATAAAGAAGAGACGGTTATCTATTCTGCTTTCCTTACCGAGCACTTCGGCCGGGCTTTTGAATTGCTGGCGGATATTGTATTTCACTCCACCTTTCCGCAACGTGAGATTGAGAAGGAAACGGAGGTAATCATTGATGAAATCCAGTCTTACGAAGACACGCCTTCCGAACTTATTTTCGATGACTTCGAGGATTTGATCTTCCGCGGACATCCGTTGGGACGTAATATTCTGGGGAATCCTGAGTTGCTGAAAACCTTCCGGAGTGAAGATGCTGCTGCTTTCACTTCCCGCTTTTACCATCCGGGTAATATGGTTTTCTTTGTTTGGGGCAATTTGGATTTCAAGCAAGTCATCCGTTGGGCAGAGAAACTTTTGGTAGATGTTCCTGCCGTATCGGTGGATAACCGTCGTATGCCTCCTCCTTTTTATATGCCCGAGAAGCTCACTATACATAAAGATACGCATCAGGCCCATGTCATGATTGGTAGCCGTGGATACAATGCCTATGATGATAAACGTACAGCCCTTTATCTGCTGAACAATATTCTTGGAGGCCCCGGCATGAATAGTCGTCTGAACGTTTCTCTGCGTGAACGCCGGGGATTAGTTTATAATGTGGAGTCCAATCTGACTTCTTATACGGATACAGGCGTCTTCTGCACTTATTTCGGATGCGATCCTGAAGATGTGGATACATGTATGCGGTTGGTTATGAAGGAACTTAAAAGCCTGCGTGATAACAAGATGACTTCCCAGCAACTGGCTGCTGCCAAGAAGCAACTCATCGGACAGATAGGTGTAGCTTCGGATAATAATGAGAACAATGCCCTCGGTATGGCAAAGACCTTCCTGCATTATCATAAATATGAAACCTCCGAAGCGGTTTATCAACGTATTGAACAACTTACTCCGGAGATTCTATTGGAAGTGGCGAATGAAATGTTTGCGGAAGATTATCTGTCGACGTTAATCTATCGCTGAGTATCCTTTATTGATTGGCATAAGGCAACGTCTGCAACCGCAACTCCATAAACTGGTCGTAGATGCAATAACCTTTGTCGGATTTGAATACATATTCCTTGTTTATTAATGTTTTTAGAGCCGTGTTTATGCTACTGGTATCACTATGGGTATAGGTTGCACGGTGTTATTCTATTCATAAGCAAAAGTTTATGTGTAGCATAAAAAGTGCAGCACTTTTTGTGCTACATAAATTACGCAATAACTTCCGCCTTCTGTAAATGTCTCAGGGTGAATTATGAGAATTCGTATGAACCTGACTTTTTTCTTTTCTACTGAAAGCAACACTATTGTTGTCTGTAGCTATCCCTTCTCTTGTATTTTAGACAATATGTTCCCATAGGTCTTTGGTGGTAAAATCTTCCGAAATATTACTGCTCAGTTGTTTGTTTTGTACAAAAAAAAGGCCTCTGGTGATTTAATGGAAAATATGAGCATATGCGATGGAAAATAAGTGTATCTCCATAAAGGTATGCTCTGTACTTTTACTTCCCGAAATGCGAAAATAGAAAACGTTATCCTAATCTAATTTAACAACTAATTTGATCTATTTATGAAAAGAAAAACATTTCCTGATTTCTCAAGAAGGACTTTGCTTTGTGCACTTTGCGTGTTGTCGAGTGCTGGTATAGTGGCAGGTCCTGTGAGTGGCGGAAGCCTTCCTACTGTTGATGCTGTACAAATGGTAGCTCAAAATGGTAAGACAGTGAAAGGTGTTGTAACAGACAATCTTGGTCCGGTTCCAGGTGCTAACGTCTTTGTGAAGGGAACTACAAATGGTGTGATTACTGATGTTGACGGTAACTTTACTCTTTCTAATGTTCCGGAGAATGCGATTTTGCAGATTTCCTTTATCGGTTATGTCACGCAAGAAATCAAGGTGAACGGTAAGACTACTTTTAGAGTTTTAATGGTTGAAGATGCTAAGGCTTTGGAAGAAGTTGTGGTAGTAGGTTATGGTGCACAGAAAAAGGTGAATTTGACCGGGGCTATCGGACAAATCGATTCTAAGGTTTTGGAATCACGCCCTATTACAAGTACCTCCAGTGCCTTGCAGGGAACAATTCCTAATTTGCAGATAACAAATACCAGTGGTGAACCCGGACAAAATGCGTCGTTGAATGTGCGTGGTACTACTTCTATCAATGGTGGTAGCCCTTTGGTGCTGGTAGATGGTGTAGAAATGAGCCTTGACTTGGTGAATCCCAATGATATTGCGAATGTAACAGTATTGAAGGATGCTGCTGCATCTGCCATTTATGGTGTACGTGCTGCTTTTGGTGTAGTATTGGTAACAACCAAAAGTCCTTCAAAAGCAGAAAAAGTAACGGTTAGCTATAGTGGAAACTTCTCTTTTGCTAAGCCGTCTATTATGCCGGAGTTTATTGAAAGCCAGTCACAGTACGCCGAGTGGATGAATGAAGCTTGCGTGGCCGGTGGGGTTGCAACGAAATTCAAGACAGAGAGCATAGAGAAGATGAGAGCCTATGAGGCAAATCCTGCCGGTAATCCTGAATATGAAGTTATTGATGGGACTCTGTACTATTATGGCTATTCTGATTTTAAGGAACTGATGGTTAAGAATGTGACTCCCACGCAACGCCATAATCTGAACATCTCAGGTGGTAATGAAAAGACACGCTTTTATACTTCTGTAGGATACTTGAATCAAGATGGACTTTATAAGGTTGGGGATGATAACTTTAAGCAGCTGAATACCCGTTTGAATGTAGAAAATCAGACGACGAAATGGCTAAAGTTAGGTTTCAAGGCACTGTATAATTATAGTACACAAGACAAACCTTTTACCTATGATAGCAAAGATGTTTGGAAGCGTGTCGTTTATTCTACTCCTACAGAGTTTATTTCTTCTTGGAAGAAAGATTCACGTTATCCGGAGTTAGATAAATATGAGGGTATGTATATGGAAAATAATGCATATTCACTGCTTAAGGACGGTGGAAGAAATAAATATGACAAGCATGATATCTGGTTGACAGCGAGTGCTGATCTTAATATTCTGAAAGGATGGAAAGCTCATGTTGACTTTAATTATAATCTGAATTATAAGAAAGCCTCTGAGCATTCTAAACCAATCAAATTCTTCGATGGTTCCTTTAATGAGACCTATGGTCGTACAAGTACAAATTATTATAAGATGAGTAATTATAACACAAGTTACTACTCTTTCAATGCTTATACGGATTATGAAAACACATTTGCAGAGAAGCATTATCTGAAGGCGATGATAGGTTTCAACCAAGAATTAACAAAATATTCCACCTTCAGTGGGCAGCGCAATGATATTCTGAATGAAAACCTGCCTTCATTGAGTCTTGGTTCAGGCACACATACAGTATCACAGGATGGTTACGAATGGGCTTTACGTGGAGCTTTTTTCCGTGTGAACTATATCTATAATGATCGCTATTTGTTTGAGGTAAACGGACGTTATGATGGTACTTCACGTTTTCCGTCGGACAATCGTTTTGTGTTCTTACCTTCATTTTCCGGTGCATGGCGCATTAGTGAGGAGGGATTCATGAAGAATACCCGCTCTTGGTTGGATAACTTGAAACTTCGTGCTACTTATGGTATTTTAGGTAATCAGATGATTTCTTCCAGCGACTGGAGTGGAAATACTAAATATTATCCATACATTCCTTTTATGAGTAATAGTACTTCTCAGTATTGGCTTTTTGGTGATGAATATGCTACCACAATCAATCCGGGCAACCTGATAAGTTCAGACCTGACATGGGAGAAAGTTACGACAGTCAATGTCGGCTTGGATGCTACCTTCCTGAATCAACGTCTGGATATGAGTTTCGATTACTATGTTCGTACTACTTCAGATATGTTGATTAAGGCTACTTATCCCGATGTACTGGGTACTACAGCACCTCCTGCAAACTCTGCTGAGCTGAAAACCCGTGGTTGGGAACTTTCCATCAATTGGAGAGACCGGATTGGGAAGAATTTTGGCTATGAGTTAGGTTTTGTATTGTCGGATTCTCAAGCAGAAGTAACAAAATACAATAATCCTACCGGAGCTATCAGCACTTATTATGAGGGGCACAAGATTGGTGAAATCTGGGGATATAAGACAGAGGGATTGTTTCAAAGTGATGAAGAAGCCGCTGCCTGGTATGATCAAAGTGACATTAAGAACGTAGAGTGGGGAGCTGGTGACATTAAGTTTAAGAATTTGAATGATGATGAAAAGATTGATGACGGCAATGGTACTTTAGATAATCACGGAGATATGGTGATTATTGGTAATACTACTCCACGTTATCAGTATGGTATTACCGCTAATCTGACTTATAAAGATTTTTATCTGAATATTTTTATGCAAGGAGTTGGCAAACGTGATTTCTGGCCGGGTGACGAATCTTTCTGGCCGGCTGCTACACAATATTACAATGCGCAGAAATGGCATATAGAGGATTCCTGGACTCCGAATAATCCGAATGCTTATTTCCCCATTGCGCGTGCGACGGACGCCAGGAACAGAGGGGTGAAGACAGATCGTTATTTGCAGAATGCTTCTTATTTAAGAATGAAGAATCTGACATTCGGATGGAATCTGCCGAAGCAATGGATCAGTAAAGTGTTCTTGTCAGGTGCATCGGTTTATGTCAGTGGTGAAAATTTGTTCGAGTTTACCAAAGTTAAAGGCCCGTATGACCCTGAGGCAGCTCGTGGAAATGGTACAATGCTTTATCCCTTTATGAGAACTTATTCATTTGGAATTAATCTAACCTTTTAAAAAACAGGACAATGAAAAACTTTATACGAGAATGTTTGGTGTTGAGTGCAGTCGTTTTATCAATGACTGCATGTAACGATTCCTTTTTGGAACGTACCCCTACCAATGACTTAAATGATGCGGCTTATTGGAATACATCTTCTGATTTGGAGGCATATACCAATGGTATTTACAATGAAGCGGCAAGCAATGGTACTTATAAATTCATGGTGGGTTTCCATAGTGACGCTTATTCTGTAAAGGTCGTAGGACCTTATACAATAGAAGCTATGTCTGATAATTTTGCTACAATGGATGCTTCCCAGACTTGGGCGTCTGCCGTAGCTGCCGGCATTGAAAATCAACCGAGTGGAAATCCTAATTATGGCAGTTGGTCATGGACGTTGTTACGTCGTATCAATGTATTTATGGCCAATTATGAACGTGCAACGGAAGTTACGGAAAGTGTGAGGAACCGTTATGCCGGTGAGGCTCTTTTCTTCCGTGCATGGTTCTACCTTTATATGGTTCAGACTTATGGTGATGTACCGTTGATAACCAAGCCTTTAGAAACAGATTCCGAAGAGTTGTATGGTGAACGTACTCCGCGCAAAGAGGTTATGAAACAAGTGCTGACAGACATTAATAATGCTTGCTCATTTCTACCCGAAGAAAATTGGGGCGATAATCGTTTGACTAAAGGTGCTGCATTGGCATTAAAGGCTCGTATCGGACTGTATGAAGGTACGTACCGTAAATATCATAATCTGGGTGATGAAGCAGAATTCCTGAATGCTTGCGTAAGTGCTTGTGAAGAATTGATGGGAATGGGATATAAGATTCATGATACAGGTAATCCGTCAAGCGACTATACAGCTTTATTCACTACTGATGATTTATCAAGTAACGAGGAAGTAATATTCTATAGAAAATATGCCGATGGTCTGAAACGTCATCGTATATGTGGCTATACAGTTAATCTTCGTAATGGCGGTACCAAAGATTTTGTGGATGATTTCCTCTGCATTGATGCAGATGGAGTGGCGAGAGCTGTAGCCCTGAGTCGGGATTATAGTAACGATACTCCAGAATTGGAATTTACGAATCGTGACCCGCGTTTGAGTCAGACTTTTCTTGCTCCGGGAAATGACGCTGCAAAGGCTTTGTTTATAGATAATGCACATGCCAACCGTACATTCCCCCGTATTGGAAATATGCAAGGATGGCCTACGCTTACAGGCTATCATCCTATCAAATATTATATCCGTGAACAGGATAAAAAGGGCTTTAATGCAGAGACGCATGATTATCCGTTGTTCCGTTATGCAGAAGTCTTGTTAAATTATGCGGAGGCGAAAGCGGAATTGGGGGGATGTGATCAAGCGGTATTGGATAAAACGATTAATGTATTACGTGATCGTGTGGATATGCCTCATTTGACAGTAAACCCGGAAATGGATCCCAAATATGCAGATAGTAATCTTTCATCTCTCATTATAGAGATTCGTCGCGAACGTCGTGTGGAGCTTAGTTTTGAGTATTTGCGTTATCAGGACTTGATGCGTTGGGCATGGGGTGAAAAGCTGAAAGACCGTGTTCTGGGTATGCGCTTGGAAGATGCTGACTTTGATGATCCCCGTTATGAAGGGGTTATTTCCAAAGGAGGAACAGAAAACGCCGGTCAGAATCCTGTTTACGTATTCAAAGATGCGGATGGCAAGCAGTATATCGATGCTTATGAAAAAACGAACTATGCAACTAATCGCCGTACATTTGATCCGAAAAAGGATTATCTGCGTCCCATTCCGTCTTCTGCGATCAGCAAGAATACGAATCTTGGACAAAATTACGGTTGGACTACCGGACTTAAAGAATAATGATGTATACACACAATTTCGACTGAATCTAATTCTCTTCAATCAGGCTCCTCTTTATGGAGGAGCCTATTCTTCTTTCCTTCTTACTTTCAGCGGTGGCAATCCGAAGAATGATTTGAAACATTTACTGAAATAGCGTGCTGAAGAGAAGCCCAGCATGATGGAAATCTCTGAAATATTCAGTTCGGGGCGATTCTTGAGTAATGACATCGCTTCGTCTAATTTTACTTTCAGAATGAATTCGTTAGGTGTCAGGCCGATTATCTGTCTGAATCGCATATATAACTTACTGCGCCCCATGCAAAGATCGGCTGCCAGCATATTCACATCAAAATTAGGATTGTCAAAGTGCTTTCTGATAATATCTACGCTCTTTTTCAGAAGTTCTTTATCATAGGTATTGGAAGGGGGGATGGATTCTGTGATCTGCACTGTCGACACATTGGAATAGTGTGCAATAATCTGCTGCTTGTTACGAATCAGATTACTGCAACGTGCCAATAGTATTTTAACATTGAATGGCTTGGTAACATAATCGTCGGCACCAAACATATATCCCTCTACTATAAAATCTACAGAGTTCTGTGCTGTAAGGAGCACAATAGGAATGTGGGAAAGTTCTACATTGTTTTTTAGTTTGTAACACATTTCTTTTCCTGACATTTCCGGCATCATTACGTCACTTACAATAATATCAGGTTGGATACGCTCTGCGGCAATTAGCCCTTCACGTCCGTTGCGGGCTGTATGCACTTTATAAAAAGTGCTGAACATATCGTTGAGCATCTCTAATAAATCCTCATTGTCTTCTACCAGCAACAGAATCGGTTTATGGGTATCTATTCCGGTTTCAATCGGTATTCGGAACTCGGTGGTTCTTTGAAGAAGGTCGGTTGGTGAATCTATAAAATAGATTGCATCAGCTTGTTGCGGGTCTGCGGCAATATCTTCTTTATTGAAATGTTGGTTGCCTAAAAGTAATGACAATGTGAAATCACTTCCCTGATTTACTGTACTTTTTATTTCTATTTTACCATGATGGGCATCCATGATGCCCTTTGCCAGAGCCAATCCGATTCCAGTGCCGAGGCTGAAAGATGAAGGGGTGGAGTCTGCCTGATAGAATCTGTCGAAGATTTTAAGGATGGCCTCCTCCGGTATTCCCGAACCGTCGTCACTGACAGTAATAAATACCTGAGTGGAGTTATGGCGTAAGCTGATGGTAATATTTCCTCCTTCCTTGGTATACTTGAAAGCATTGGAAAGCAGGTTGAATATGACTTTCTGTAATTGTGCCGGGTCAAACCAGGCGTTGACAACTTTTTCCGTATGCTTGAAATTATAGTTGATATTTTTCATTTGGGCATACTCGTAGAAGCTATTATATATTTCATGTAAGAAAGGTACCAAGTCACGTTCTTTTACTTTAAGTTTCAGATAACCTTGTTCTTGTTTGCGAAAATCCAGTAATTCAGTGATTAGATTACGCATGTGCCATGCGTTTTTATATATCCGCAATATCCGCTTGTAGAAAAATGGTTCCAGTTTATCTATTTGCATGATAGCCTCTAACTGCCCGATGATCAGTGTGAGTGGAGTACGAAATTCATGAGAAATATTAGTGAAAAAGCGCAGTTTAGCCTGATTGAGTTCTTCTATGTGTTCTTTTTCCTTCTTCTCGTTTTCAAGGGAAGCTTGTAGCCGAGCCTGGCGTAATTTGAAGTGGAGGAACAGGCTCAAAACTCCCGCCAATACTAATGCATAGAGGACATAGGCATATGGGTTGGCATAGAAAGGTGCGGAAACATGTATCTTGAGAGTTATTTCTTCTGCGTTGGCTGAGTCAAGCTCTACGGGACGAACACGCAAAGTATAGTTTCCGGGAGGGATATTGGTGTAGGTGATGGAATTGTTTGAAGTTTGTATCCAGTGCTTATCTAGATTTTCGAGACAATACTCAAATAAGTTGTCTCGTTCTGATAGGTAACGGAATGTACTGAATGTAACAGTAACATGATTTTGATTGTGTTTCAGTTGGATCTCAGAAGTTCGGGCAAGGATTTGTTTCAGAATGCCGGTAACATCATCTGGCAGGACCTCTTGATTGAGTATCAGTAGTTTTTCGAAATAGAGCTTCTCTTTATCGGGAGAATTGTATAGATCTTCTTCCGGTAAAGAGGCTAATCCGTTGATACCACCTATATACATAGTACCATTACGGCTGATATATAGGGTAGAACCCTGGCTATAGTTCTGCTGAAATATGTGGTAGGTTTCTTCTACAACCTCTGTTTGGGTATTGAATATAGATAAACCTCTATTATGGAGTAACAATAATCTATGATTAAGAGGTGATTCCTGAATGTAATAACAATAATTGTTAGGCAAGGAACCATTTTGGGTATTATAGACTTTGAATGAATTATTTTCCGGCTGATACTTGAATAGCCCGGAACCTATCGTTCCGAAATATACTTCTCTGTTACTATTTTCAGAGATGTGCACTACTTTGAATTTTCCGATGGAAAATGGATTGTTGGCATTTGTTTCATATTTTTCTATTCTGCCCGAGGGGAGGTGTACACATATCAATCCTCCCACTGACAAGGCTAACCAAAGGTGGTCCTGGCTGTCAATGAAGAATGTTTCATAAGTAAATTCTTTTTCCAGCACTTCCTTTATGAGAGGAAGCTTGGAGAATGAAGAAAACTTTTCAGTTTGCAGATTCATAAAGAACAACCCTTTCTGACTTAGTATAGCAAGCCCTTCCTTGTATCTTTGTATCCTGTTAATGATATTACCGGCAAGTTGTAGGAATTCAGGAGTCCTTCTGAATGTGTTGTTGCGAATGTCGAATATTGACAAACCACCTGTATGAGTGCCTATGTATAGGCGTTCGGTAGACTGGTCATAGTAGATTGCCTTGAGATTATTGTTTCCTACACTCTGCGGATCACCTTCCTGATGGGTATAACGAACGAACTTTCTTGTGGCAGGATCCAGCTTATTAAGTCCTCCCCCTTCGGTACATATCCACAGGTAACCATTATCATCTTCAGTCATCCTGCCTACAAATGGGAAACTGAGACAGTCTTTATGCTCAAGTGATGCTGCATAGAACTGTTTATTAAAGTGATGTGGAATGAAAACATTGGCTCCGCCATAATAAGTACCTACCCATACATTATTGCGGACATCTTTATAAAGAGAGAGTACTGAGTTATGACTGAGGCTGTTAGGATTGTAATCTTGATGAGTATAATGGCTCCATTCGTTGGTGGTAGGATTATAGCAATCCAATCCTCTGAATGTTCCTATCCATATACAGCCAATATTGTCTTCTATAACACAGCGTACCTGATTATTCGAAAGCCCTTCTTGGCCGGGTTGGTGGGTAAACAAGGAAATGTCTCCTTTTGTATTTATGCGATATAGCCCGTCCCAAGTACCTACCCACAAGTTGTGGGAGCGATCTCTGAATATGCATCTTCCTTTGTCAAAGCTCATAATTATCTTTGCCGGTTCATGAGAGGAAGTATCGAAGTGTAACAGATGACTATGGGTGATGGCCCATACGTTTTCAGTGTCTGCGAATATTCCCCTTCCTTCCCCTAAATCGGTAGGGAAGGATACGAACAGTTTCAGATCTTCTTCCTCAGGAAGATATGTATAGATGGCATTACTGCAAATCACCCATAGTTTGTCGCTTTGGCAGAAGATCCCTTTTACATCGTTTTTCCGTAGACAAACAAATTGCTCCTTGTAGATATTGAAAACGATAAGATCATTACCGGATCGGATATAGATATGTCCTTGTTTGTCACCACATAAATCATTTATTTCGTTACTGGTTAAATTTTGCCTGTATTGGGAGGGTTGATATACTTTTATTTCTTTGCCATTGTAACGGTTTAACCCTTCGGAAGAACCAAACCACATTGCACCCATTTCATCCTGATAAATAGAATAGATACAAATTTGAGAAAGTCCGTCACGTATTCCCAAATGTTTAAAGTATAGCTCTTTGGAAAGTGCCGTGAAGCTCGTAAAGATAGAAAGCAATAGTATCAGTGCATTTTTCATATTTCTAAGAAGTAGTTAGGTGTTTTTAAGATATTGCAAAGGTAATAATTAATAATATGTTTGTCTTGTATTCCTGTAAAAAAATGTATATTTGCTATTTAATTTTAGTAAACATAATCTTAAATAAAACAATATGAAACAACATTCTTTCTGGAGTGTTTCACTCCTAACAGTCACCGGGACTTTGGTAACGAGTCAACAAGCATTATCACAACAACCGCACATCATTCTAATCATTTCAGACCAGCATCGTGGCGATGCTATGCATTGCATGGGCAATCCTTCGGTGATAACGCCGAATATGGATGCATTGGCAGCGGATGGAACTCTGTTTACGAATGCTTATTCTTCTACGCCAAGCAGTACGCCTGCGCGGTCAGGGTTGCTAACAGGGCTTTCGCCGTGGCATCACGGAATGTTAGGGTACGGGAGAGTCGGAAGTCATTATCGGTATGAAATGCCACAAATGTTACGGGATCTTCATTATTATACTTTCGGTATAGGCAAAATGCACTGGTTTCCTCAGAAGGCACTGCATGGCTTCCATGGTACACTGGTGGATGAAAGTGGCAGGGTAGAATCCGATAATTTTATCAGTGATTATCGCCTTTGGTTTCAACTGCAGGCTCCGGGCTTAAATCCTGATTCTACCGGTGTGGGGTGGAATGAGCATGGTGCAAAAGCTTATCAACTGCCGGAAAACCTGCACCCTACAGCTTGGACAGGTAAAACTGCTTGTGAGATGATACGGAATTATAAAAAAGGGAACCAACAGCCATTATTTCTTAAAATTTCTTTTGCCCGTCCTCATAGTCCGTACGATCCTCCCAAACGTTTGGTGGATTTATATAAGGATAAGGATGTGCCGGCTCCGTTTGTGGGGGAATGGTGTAAAGATAAAGATTATGCTGTCCGTCAGGATGCGAAGTTGGCGGATAAGGATGCCGCTTTCGGAAACTTTGGTGAAGAATATGCCAAGAACTCCCGGCGTTATTATTATGCGAATGTTACCTTTATTGATGAAGAAATAGGTAAAGTAGTTCAGGCGCTGAAAGAGCAGGGAATGTATGATAATGCATTGATTTGTTATATCTCTGACCATGGAGATATGCTGGGTGATCATTATCATTGGCGTAAAACGTATCCTTATGAGGGTTCATCCCATATACCTTATATTGTGAAATGGCCTTCCAAATGTGGCTTTTCGAAAGGTAACAGGGTTGAAGAACCGGTAGAATTGCGTGATCTGTTACCTACATTTCTTGAAATGGCGGAAGGTTCGGTTCCGGCTGATATGGATGGGCAATCCCTGGTGAATCTGATAAATGGAAATACAGAAAAATGGCGTAAGTATATAGATTTGGAACATTCTACTTGCTATAGCCCTGATAACTATTGGTGTGCCTTGACTGATGGTAAAATGAAATATATCTGGCGTTTCCATACCGGCGAAGAAGAATTGTTCGACCTGTCGATGGATCCGCATGAATTGAAGAATGTTGCAAAAGAAAAGAGATATCGTTCCCAATTGCTGCTCATGCGTGCAGCCATGGTGCGTCATCTGTCGGAGAGGGGAGAGGAGTTTGTAAAAGATGGACAACTTCAAGTTTTGAAACATACAGTTCTTTACAGTCCGCTTTTCCCTGATGAGAATCCGGTGGATACGGGGATTTGATATAGTTTTGTTTTTTGCTTTGTCATTTCGGATTTGCCGGAAGATCTCCTCTCCTCATAATAAAGAGAGGGGAGCTTCCGGCTGTATCCAGTATAGCAAGTGGCTGTTTGCTATATCATTTTTTATTTAAATACCTGCTTCATCGGTCTTCCTATCCAAACTTGTGGTTGTTTCAGTCCGAAGATGTAGGCGATAGTAGAAGCAACGTCATATTGCATCATACTTTCGTGGAATTCACCGCTCTTCTTCACATTCTTACCGGAGATGATGAAAGGCGTCTGCATCTCGTTCATGGTTTTGCCGCCATGTCCTTTTTCAATGCCACCGTGGTCGGCAGTGACGATAAAGATAGTTTCTTTCAGCATGCCGGCATCTTTTACGGCTTGAATAATACGGGCTACATAGGTATCCAGTTCTTTCAGCTTGGCGTAATACTCAGGAGTGTCGTGTCCGGCTTGGTGTCCTACGTGGTCAGGATTATCAAAACAGACGGCGAGTAGGGCTGGCTGTTTCTCTTTGATATAAGTTTCCGCCATTGTGCACAGAGCCTCGGGATGCTTGTTGTAATCGGGAGCCTGCGCATAGTGGCTCAAAGAAAGTGTATCCACCAGATATTTGATACCGTCCCATTCGTACAGGCAACCGATTTCGGCTTCGGGCTGTGCATCGCGCAATAATTGGAAGATAGTGGGGAAAATACCATGTTGATTGAGTTCGCGCGAAGGTAATTCAGGTGTTTTAGATCCCCATTGTGTGTACCCGTGCAGTTCAGGACCGGCTCCCATAAACATGGAAGCCCAGTTGATGGCACTTGAAGAGGGGAGTGCGGACCGTTTTTCGAGCGTATAGGCTCCGTCAGCCATCAGTTGCTTGATAGTAGGAATATCTGCCTTGGGAACACTATAGGCTCCCCAGCCATCCAAACCGATTAATACGACGTGTTTTGCTTTTCCTTTAGCGTTACAAGGAGTGACAACCAACAGCACTGCAAGGATAGAGAGTGCCAATGTGATAGTAAATTTCTTCATGTTTTTCTACTTTTTACGTTAACTGCTGGCAAAGTTACGGAAATTATTACGCTGTATCTACCAGTTTTATACGCGAAAGATGCCTCTATTGTCCGTGTATTCCGATTATTATGAATATGATTATTGTATTTATAATAATCTAAAGTTGCATGATTATGGACAGAATGTGGTATCATCTGAAATTACCCACTTCTATACGATTTGTCTTGAAAGCCCTTTTGGGAAAAAGAATGGTTAATGAGGTTTCTAAGGAATATGGCATTATCTGGTGTTGTTGCTTTTGACATTCTTTCAGTCATTGTTACAGTCAGGCGAATGCTGTTGGCTACACAACTTCCGTCGGCACTGCAAAAGCTGAGATAAGCAATCAGTTCATCGTTCTGCCAGTCAGCCGGAAGTTGCAGCACGGCGTGACAATCGGAACGTAGGGCGGCTTCCGTATTGTAAACGGCTGTTTCTTTATTTTTGTTATACACCAGTAGCATGGCTATATCCGTATCTTCTGCATTTCCCATGCCACTATTGTCCTGCCAGTTAAAGTACATTTTATCCTCATTCTGTGTAGCTGTTCCCTCGAATACGGGCATCAGGGTTCCCATGGAAACCAATGCCCGGTTGAAGTCAATCGAGATTTCTTTCCCGTTGCCCGTCACGGCTCTTTTCAGTGTATAGGACATGGCAGCATTGAATGCGGATTTTTCCTGTGTAAATTCCTTATAGCCGATACGAATAAAAGGTTTTATGGCTTTCAGGAAACTGAATGCCGTGGCAAACTTACCTCTCTGTTCCTGCTGTTTCGGCGTGCGCGGATTGCTGACTTTAGCCGCCCGTGCACGTATGTAGTATTTTGATTTCCAGTGAAATCCTACTATCGGTCCCACTTTGCCGGAGAAGCCTCCGAGTATGCCTTGATTGATAATTCCCATGATGTCGCATTTTAAATTGGTTATTCTGTTTCTGGCGTAAAGGTATACATTTATATCTCTTTCCGCCAAATGATTTTAGCGGTTTGGCTTCATGAATGTGATTTTTGCGTCCGTTTGCAGCGATTTGCTTGATTGGCTATTCTTGCTTGGGATTGATGGTTTAAAATATCTGCTTCTTATCTGGGATACACTTGCTCCGTATCAAATCCATACTTTCTCCACATAGAAGTACCTCTGAGTGGAGATTGTACGGAGCAAGTATAGCCCGGATGTGGTTCGGATGAGGAAAAGAAGGGAAGGTATTGTGAAGAGAGATATTTATTGATCTTCTTCTCTTGAATAAAGTCTGTACTAATTCTGTTTGCTTGTGACTTGTAACAGTAATCTTGTAATTTTGCTTGTGATTTGCAACAAATAAACGTTTGTTTTGCTTGTGATTTGCAACATAGCGGTCAGGGTATGGTCCGGTAATTATTCTGTGGATGAAGTAAAGACAAATTCAGGTAAGATATTCCGTCTGGTGAATCTTCCTTTTTATTATGTAGGGATATTGCCGAAAGTTTTGAAAAGATTGTCGTGAAACCTCCTGTTTTAACTTTCAGCTTGTCTATAAAGAACCTTTTTCTTCAAGTCTTCGCATACTGAATTCGCAACCGCAATATTGCTGGTTATAGAAATCATGCTCTTTGAGAAGCTGGTTTCGTCGGTCTTGTAATCCTCCTTTTCGCCAGTTTTGTTCCCAAAAAGTGGTTCCGGGGTAAAGGGCGGCGGCTCTACGTCCCGCTTCGTTTATTTGATCGAGGCTTTTCCAGCGGGAAGAGGCGAGTGTAGTGGTGAACAGGGTGAAACCGTGCTCGGAGGCATAACGGGCAGTTTCAGTCAGACGAAGGTTGAAACATTTCAGGCAACGGCCCCCTCGTTCGGGCTCATCCTCCATTCCTTGCATGGAGGTGCGCCAGAATGAGTAATCGTAGTCGCCATCTATAAAGTCAAGTCCTAACCCCTGAACATAACGGATAGCCTCGGCTTTCCGTATTTCATATTCGGCCTGAGGGTAGATATTGGGGTTGTAATAAAACACGGTGGGGCGGATGCCGTTGGCAAGCAGGCATTCGATAATGGCAGAAGAACAAGGTGCGCAACAAGAGTGGAGCAGCACCTTGTCTTCATGGTTAGGAGTTTGAAGCTTTAACATCATCTTTTCGTCTTTTTAGGTACGTATTTATACCTTCAGTTTTATTTTAGCCTTCACCAGCAGTCCGGTCAGTTGAACGATGATGAGGGAGAATATGAGTGATCTTAATAGACCCGGAGCACCTGCATTCAAGAACTCGGGGTAGTGCCAGCCCAACAATTGCTGTGCGGCGTACCATATATATGGAATGATATAACACGTAAGCGTGGCAGTCCCGGCAGGTTTGATAATATCGAACCAGGGTGTTTTACCTTTTACATCCGTCAGCCAATAGAACAGGCCGAACAATGGGAAAAATGCAGCAAGGCAATAGAA
This sequence comes from Bacteroides sp. AF39-11AC, assembly GCF_003474285.1. Taxonomy (NCBI): domain Bacteria; kingdom Pseudomonadati; phylum Bacteroidota; class Bacteroidia; order Bacteroidales; family Bacteroidaceae; genus Bacteroides; species Bacteroides sp. AF39-11AC. The sequence continues at coordinate 83,418 of NZ_QROH01000001.1, forward strand.
CAGCCAGCTCGGAGTGGCCTGTATCTTTGAGATAATCCAGTGGGGGTGCGAGCAAAGTGCAGCAATGAGCATAATGGCACCTAAGGTACAAAGGATAACAATGAATTTACGCGGATGTTCCCGGTCGGCATATTTCTGCATCAACAGGGAAGTGAGTACCCCCGACATGCCGAATGCATGCAGCGTCCAGTCACTGGGGATGAAAGGCAAAAGGATGATGCGTAAACCATATTCCTGTGGGATCAGATTAGAGTGACTGATTACCGCAAGGAGCATGACGACCAGCCATGCTATGACATTCTTACGCAAACTTTCGCGGGTAAACAGATAAATACCGGCACATACGACATACGTCCAGCCGATAAGTCCCAGGATGCCCCACCAACCTTGATGGAAAGGTTTCCCGTTTAAATCTTTATATAGAACGAGGAATGCCAACAAGGCAACGCCAAGCACTTTCATTGCGATGAATAGGTGCTTTTTTGACCCTTCAGCTTTCGGATAAACGGCCCAGACCAGGAAAAAGCCGATAACCATCAGGATGCAGAACCACTGGTGGGAAATGCCACCTGCTATGCCACCCGAATTAAGTGAAAATAGCCCCATAGCGATGAGTGCCACCGTACGCCAGAAGATATGGGCAATGACCTGAAGTGTAGTATCTCCTTTTCGGTAACGGTTCTGGATAGCAAAAGAGACAGACATGCCCATGCAAAACAGGAATGCGGGAAAAATGGTGTCGGAGAATCCCATCATGTCTTCGTTGATGTCGGCATGTTCGAGCCAGTGGGGGATGTTCTTCAGACCGGGGATGTCATTCACGAAGAGCATGAGAAACATGGTGAGTGCGCGGAATACATCAACCGCAGCCACTCGTTGAGGTGCTAAGTTTTTCATTTTAGAATACATTTGGGGGTTAATGCTGCAAATATAGGAAACTAATTTTTTATATTTGTCCCCATGAAGGTAAAACTGCTGATATTTCTCGGACTGGCTTTAGTGGGCATTCATGGAATGTCTGCTCCGGTTGATGTCCCTGCAATGGATGGATGGCCTGCTGCCTTGGATGAGGCTATCGGTGCACATCAGGAATATGTGGCAGTGAGGGAAGCTCGCATTGAAGCTTTGAGGCAGCAATTATCGCAGACAGACACGGAGACGCCGGAATATTTCCGTCTGAATGGAGAAATGTTTCAGGAATACAAGGCATATATATGCGATTCAGCCCTTCTTTATCTGGGCCGCAACTTGCGCTGGGCACAGCGCCACGGTGAACAGGAAGCGGCAGATGAAACCCGTATCCGGCGGGCGCACCTCATGTCTTCGGCAGGTATGTATAAGGAAGCCTCTGAGGATTTGGAACAGATAAATTCCTCCGGGCTCTCGTCCCGTCTGTTGCCCGATTATTACGAAGATTATCGTCATTTGTACGGTGAATTGGGGACATATACGCAAGATGCTTTCCGGCGTAACCGCTATTATGGTTTGTCTGCCGGTTATGAAGATTCATTGATGCAGGTGCTTTCACCTGTCTTCGCCCTTTATCCGGAACGCAAAGAGATGCAGGCAGCTGCTGCCGGTAGGTGGGAGGAAGCTTTGAAGATAAACGATGACCGCCTGGCAAGTGTACGCCCCGATACTCCGGAGTATGCGTTGGTAACGTATCACCGTTCTTTGCTGTATCATCGTCTGGGGGACCTGGAGAAAGCAAAATATTATCTGGCTTTGTCCGCTTTGACGGATATCCGCCTTGCGATTACAGACCATGCCTCCCTGTGGACTTTGGCACAAATACTCTATGAGGAAGGAGACATTGAACGTGCTTATCGCTATATCCGTTTTTCGTGGAATGAAACCAATCATTACAATGCCCGTAGCCGCAGTTTGCAGACAGCCGGCATTCTGTCGCTTATAGATCTTACCTATCAGGCTATGCAGGAGAAACAGAATGAACGTCTTCGTTTTTATCTTTGGATGATCAGTATTCTATCTCTGCTGTTGGTCGTGGCTGTTGTCTGGATTTACAGGCAGATGAAGCATCTCTCTGTTGCCCGGGCTCATTTGGAGCAGGCGAATGAACAGTTGCAAATGTCTAATCATATCAAAGAAGAATATATCGGGCGCTTCCTGAAACTCTGTTCTACCTACATTGACCGACTGGATGCTTACCGGCGCATGGTGAACAAGAAGCTTACCGGCGGGCAGATGGAAGAACTTCTGAAAATGGTACGTTCACGAGATGTGCTTGATACGGATCTGAAAGAATTATATGAGAACTTTGATACAGCTTTTCTACACCTTTTCCCTGATTTTGTAGGAAAATTCAATGAACTGCTTCAACCGGAGGAACGGATCATACTCCGCAAAGGCGAACTTTTGAATACGGAATTACGTATTTTTGCTTTAATCCGGTTGGGCATTGACGATAGTTCGCAGATTGCCGAATTTCTCCGTTACTCCGTCAATACAATCTATAATTACCGTGCTAAAGTGAAAAACAAAGCTTGCGTTTCGCGTGATGACTTTGAAACATGCATTATGAAGATACGTTAAGCATACGTCATTGCCTTATTTTCTATCCACTTTTTTACTTTCCTCATTGAATTTTATCTCGTTGTTTTTTAGTGAGTTATCTTTGTTATATGTTTCGTCTTATCCACATATTCATAATGTGGAGGTACGTAATGCCTTTATCTTGCCTACCTTTGGGGAAGATTAATTAACCCTTGAAAAACATACCATGAATTTGAAATTATCTCTTTTATTAGGATGCTGTTTGTTTGTTGCTATTACAGCCTATGCCGGGACTTCCGGTTCATTAGGTGAGGACGCTCCGGGAAAAAACAAAGCAGAAGTTTACATTACGACTGCTGACCGGCAGCAAAGTTTTAACCACACTACTCAAAAGCTTTCCAAAGTCCCTACATCTGAGTCCGTAATCACTATAAATCCTACGGTACGGTATCAGGAGATGGACGGTTTCGGAGCTGCTGTTACAGGTTCTACCTGCTATAATCTGATGCAGATGACACCGACCGATCGTGCGAAATTCCTGGCTGAAACGTTTTCTGATAAAGACGGGCTGGGATTTAGTTATATCCGCATTTCTATTGGTTGTTCCGACTTCTCACTGAGCGAGTATACCTGTTGCGATACAAAAGGAATTGAGAATTTTGCTCTGCAAACGGAAGAGAAGGAATATGTAATACCTATTTTAAAAGATATTCTGGCTCTTAATCCCACTATCAAAATATTGGGTTCTCCGTGGACATGCCCCAAGTGGATGAAGGTGAATAACCTGGAAGAAAGGAAACCATTTGATTCCTGGACAAGCGGTCAGCTAAATCCGGATTACTATTCCGATTATGCCACTTACTTTGTGAAGTGGATACAGGCATTCCGTGAAGAAGGTATTGAAATCTACTCCGTCACTCCACAGAATGAACCGTTGAATAGGGGCAATTCCGCTTCTTTGTTCATGGGTTGGAAGGAAGAACAGGCTTTTGTACGCGATGCCCTCGGTCCTGCTTTCAAGGCTGCCGGACTGGATACGAAGATTTATGCTTTCGACCATAATTACAACTATGATAATATGGCCGATCAGCAGGAGTATCCCGTTAAAATGTATGATGATGAGGTGGCTGCTGCCTTCCTTACCGGAGCTGCTTACCACAACTATGGCGGCAGACGTGAGGAATTGAATAACATTCAGCAGAAACGTCCCGATAAAGAACTTATTTTTACGGAAACTTCTATCGGTATGTGGAATGACGGACGCAACCTGGAAAAGCGTTTGATGGAGGATATGCGCGAGGTGGCTCTTGGTACGGTAAACAATTGGTGTAAAGGCGTCATTGTCTGGAATCTGATGCTGGACGATGAACGTGGTCCCTGGCGTGAAGGTGGTTGTAAAACTTGCTACGGAGCTGTTGATATTAATCGTGGGGACTATAAGACGATGACTTATAATTCTCATTATTATATTATCGGGCATCTGTCGTCCGTAGTAAAACCGGGTGCAGTTCGTGTGGAAAGTAAAGGTGTTGACGGGAAAGGATTAATGTACTCTGCCTTTGAAAATCCCGATGGAACTGTTGCTTTTGTACTTTTGAACGAGGAAAATGAGGAAACTCGCCTGACTGTAACGGATGGAAAGAATTATGTAGATTGTGTGGTGCCTGCCAAAGCAGTGGCCTCTTATCGCTGGAAGAAATAATCTTATAGTATTAAAATACCATGTTGAAATCGATTTTAGTGGGTACATCCCTTTTAGCAGCTTCTCTGGTGTTGGGGAGTTGTGGTGAAAAGGCAGAAAAAATACAGGATTCTGCTGCGTTTATAACTATTCAGGGGCAAGACCTGATAAAGCCTGATGGTACGAAACTCTTTATCATGGGTACCAATCTGGGCAATTGGCTGAATCCGGAAGGTTATATGTTTAAGTTCAATAAAACGAACTCTCCCCGGTTTATCAATGAGATGTTCTGTCAGTTAGTGGGACCTGACTTTACTGCTGAGTTCTGGAAAGCATTCAAAGACAATTATATCACTCGTGAGGATATTCAGTTTATTAAGAATACAGGTGCGAATACCATCCGTCTTCCGTTCCATTATAAGCTTTTTACGGATGAGGACTTTATGGGGCTGACTGCCGGTCAGGATGGCTTTGCCCGTGTAGACAGTGTTGTGGAATGGTGTCGTGAAGCCGATCTTTATCTGATTCTCGATATGCACGATGCTCCGGGCGGACAAACGGGTGATAATATAGATGATAGTTACGGGTATCCCTGGTTGTTTGAAAGTGAAACCAGCCAACAATTGTACTGCGATATTTGGCGTCAGATTGCAGACCGGTATAAGAATGAGCCGGTAATTCTCGGTTATGAACTTTTCAATGAACCTATCGCTCCGTATTTCCCGAATATGGAAGAATTGAACGGTAAACTGGAAGATATTTATAAGAAAGGCGTAGCTGCTATCCGTGAAGTGGACAATAACCATATTATTCTGTTGGGTGGTGCTCAGTGGAACGGTAACTTCAAGCCGTTCAAGGATTCTAAGTTTGACGATAAAATAATGTATACTTGCCATCGTTATGGAGGTGATCCTACTAAAGATGCTATTCAAGCCATAATAAACTTCCGCGACAGTGTGAACTTACCGATGTATATGGGTGAGATAGGACATAACACGGACGAATGGCAGGCTGCCTTTTGCCAGACGATGCGTGACAATAATATCGGTTATACCTTCTGGCCATATAAGAAGATGGATGGTTCCAGCTTTGTAGGCATCACTCCGCCGGAAAATTGGGCGAATATCCTTTACTTCTCCGAATCTCCACGCACATCTTATAAAGAAATCCGGGATGCCCGTCCCGACCAGATGATGGCACGCAAGGCAATGATGGATTTCCTTGAGGCTTGTAAGCTGAAGAACTGTGTGGTGCAGGAGGGATATATCCAGTCGTTAGGCATGAAATAATCATTAATAAACTAATTATTTATCCATATGAAAAAAGTATTATTTGGTTTGGCATTCACTGTTGCTCTTCCACTCTTGGCGCAGCAGAAACCTGTATATCTGGATGCTACCAAACCTATTGAAGAAAGAGTAGAAGATGCGTTGAAAAGGCTGACTTTGGAAGAAAAGGTAGCTATGGTACATGCGCAAAGTAAATTCAGCAGTGCAGGAGTGCCCCGTTTAGGCATTCCGGAAAACTGGATGACGGATGGTCCTCATGGTATCCGTCCCGAAGTGCTTTGGGATGAGTGGGATCAGGCAGGATGGACCAATGACTCTTGTGTGGCATATCCGGCATTGACTTGTCTGGCTGCTACATGGAATCCTGATATGGCCTTGCTTTACGGAAAAAGTATCGGTGAAGAGGCACGTTATCGCAACAAGAATGTCCTTTTGGGTCCCGGTGTCAACATTTACCGTACTCCGCTGAATGGACGTAACTTTGAGTATATGGGCGAAGACCCGTATTTGGCTTCCCGTATGGTGGTTCCTTATGTACAGGGTGTGCAGCAAAATGGTGTAGCTGCCTGTGTAAAGCACTATGCGTTGAATAATCAGGAAATCAACCGTCACACCACCAATGTTATTGTGGACGACCGTGCTCTTTATGAAATCTATCTGCCCGCTTTCAAGGCTGCAGTTCAGGAAGGTAAGACATGGGCCATCATGGGGGCATACAATCTTTATAAAGGACAGCATGCTTGTCATAATCAGTATTTACTGAATGATATTCTGAAAGGTGAATGGGGCTTCGACGGTGTTGTTGTCTCTGACTGGGGTGGTGTACATGATACGGATCAGTCTATTACGAATGGTCTTGACATGGAATTCGGTAGTTGGACGGATGGTCTTGCCAATGGCAGTAGTAATGCTTATGATAACTATTATCTGGCTATGCCTTATTTGGAACGCATTAAATCCGGGAAAGTGGGTACGAAGGAGCTGGATGATAAGGTGCGTCGTATTTTGCGCCTGAGTTTCCGTACAACAATGGATGTGAACCGTCCTTTGGGTTCCATGCTTTCTCCTGAACATTATGAGGCTGCCCGCCGCATTGGTGAAGAGGGAATTGTGCTGCTGCAAAACAAGGGTTCTCTGTTACCTATCGACCTGAATAAAGCAAAGAAAATTGCTGTTATCGGTGAGAATGCTGTGAAGATGATGACCGTAGGCGGTGGTAGTTCTTCTTTGAAAGTGCAGCGTGAGTTATCTCCGTTGGATGGCATTAAGAAGCGTGTAGGCGATAAAGCAGAAGTGGTTTATGCTCGTGGTTACGTGGGAGATGCACGTGGTGAATATAATGGCGTAGTAACCGGTCAGAATTTGAAAGACGACCGTACACCGGAAGAATTGATTGCCGAAGCTGTAAAGGTAGCCGCAGATGCGGACTATGTGATCTTTATCGGCGGATTGAATAAGAGTAATAACCAGGATTGTGAAGATACGGATCGTGCCGGTCTTGGTCTGCCTTACGGACAGGATGCTGTTATCACGGCTTTGGCAAAGGCAAATAAGAACCTGGTAGTTGTTAATATTTCCGGTAATGCTGTAGCTATGCCTTGGATTACAGAAGTTCCTTCTGTGATGCAAGCCTGGTTCTTGGGTTCGGAAGCCGGAAATTCTATTGCTGCTGTACTGATGGGGGATGCCAATCCTTCCGGTAAACTGCCTTTTACTTTCCCTGCACGTTTGGAAGATGTTCCGGCTCACAGTGTGGGTGAGTATTTTGCTGAACGTAGCAAGAAAGTAGTGGATATGAAGTACAATGAAGGTATCTTTGTCGGCTATCGCTGGGCAGACAAGCAGAAGAAGGTGAAGCCGCTGTTCCCATTCGGACACGGACTGTCTTATACAACTTTTGTTTATGGAAAGCCAGCTGCCGATAAGAAAGTAATGTCTGCCGATGATCAGATCAGCTTTACTGTAACCGTGAAGAATACAGGTGATCGTGAAGGGCAGGAAGTGGTACAACTGTATATCAGTGACAAGAAATCTTCTTTACCTCGTCCTGTTAAGGAACTGAAAGGTTTCAAGAAAGTGAAACTGGCTCCGGGAGAAGAGAAAGAGGTTACATTTACTGTAGATAAGGAAGCTTTGAGTTACTTTGACGATGCCCAACATGCTTGGGTAGCCGAGCCAGGTAAATTTGAGGCTGTGATAGCTGCTTCGGCGGCAGATATAAAAGGTATAGTGTCGTTTGAATTGAAATAGGTCATTTCATTAGTTATTATCAAAGATTATATTTGGAAAGGCGTAGCCGTGAGGCTGCGCCTTTTTGTGTATAATGGAAATATCCTTTTCTTTGTAAGAAGAAGTGCTAAACGGTTTGTTTTATAATAAAGGTAAGAATATAAAGCATATAATGTAGTAATTAATACAAATTTGGTTTCTATGAAAATTAATATCTTTTCTCTTGCTGTGTGGGCGAGAATAGCATGTAGGGGTGATTAAAAATGTTAAGTTGTATATCTTGTTGTGTTAAACTTGTATTTAATGGTTATTTGGTTCTCTTTCATATATTAAATAGTTTGAATTAATTTCTTTGGAAAGTTTCGGATATTGAAACCTGAAAAAAGAAAATATTCGTAATACGAAATAGTGTATCGAAAAATACTCTTTTTTTTTATTTCAGTCATTTTTATCTTACTCAATGGCATAATTGGTTGTATGCCCTTCTTTTTAGTGCCTATAACAGAACTTGATACGATTTCCAATCTTCTTTATTTCAGCGATATTTGCATCTGAGATTTTATGCTTTTTTCGGCATGTTTTATTATGCTGAAAAGGGCATGAAATCTGGGAATGACTTATAAAAATAAAAACTAGAAATAAATGAAGAAAATACTAGTATGCATACTATTCATATTGGGATTATTGCCGACTGAAAGTAAAGCTCAGAAGATTGTTGTGAAAAGCAACCTTCTTTATGATGCTACCACTACTATGAACCTTGGTCTGGAAGTAGCTTTGGCTCGTAAGTGGACGTTGGATATCCCCGTCAATTATAATCCATGGAAGTTTGATGATACTCGTTTGAAACACTGGGGCATACAGCCGGAGTTTCGCTACTGGTTCTGCGAAAGCTTCAACCGTACGTTCATCGGGGTACACGGGCATTATGCCGATTTCAATGTGGGTGGATGGCCCGACTGGCCGTTTGTCAGCGATAACATGCAGAACATGCGCTATCAGGGACATCTGTATGGAGGCGGCATTTCGATAGGGCACTCATGGATATTGAGGAAACGCTGGAGTATAGAGGCTTCTATCGGTCTGGGGTATGCGCGTATGGTATATGAGAAGTATCCCTGTGCAACGTGTGGCACTAAACTGAAAGATACCGGCAAGAACTACCTGGGTCCTACTAAAGCGAGTGTGTCACTTATTTACGTAATTAAATAGAATGAGAAGGATGAAAAGAAATATGCAATTCATCATATTGGTGCTGACTGCCTTATGCCTGAATCTGAACGGAGTCATGGCTCAGGAACGCTCTTATGAGGGGACTATCACTATAGAACCTGTACGATTGGAGCAACTAGGGGAAACTATCTATATAGATATTGATATTGTGATGGATAATGTGAAGGTGAAATCATCTCATGGGATAGACTTTATCCCGCAGTTGGTTTCTCCTGCCGCTACCTACGACCTTCCGCGGGTTTCCATCAAGGGGAAAAACGAGTATCTGGTTTATGAACGCAGGCTGGCATTGATGAGCGCTAAGGCGAAGAAGAGTTATAAGGCGCCTTATCTGATAGAGAAAAATCAGAAGAAGAAGAGCGGTGTTATTCGCTACAGATATACGTTGCCTTACGAGGCTTGGATGGCGAATGCCCGGCTGAACGTGCAGCGCGACGAGTGTGGCTGCGGCGAGAGCACACTGATGAACGTGGAGTATACTTTTGATAAGGTTACACTCGAACGTATGCTGGTGCCGTACATTGTGACTCCGGCTCTGACTTATATTGAGCCTATGGTGGAAGAAATAAAGAGCCGGGATGTGCAAGCGGAATGTTTTCTGGATTTTGAGGTGAATAAGGTAAACATTCGTCACGAATATATGAATAATCCTCAGGAGTTGGCAAAGATTCGTGCAATGATTGATGATCTGAAGTCTGATGCCAATGTGAAGGTGAAGCGTCTGGATATCATTGGTTATGCTTCTCCCGAAGGAACTCTGGAAGCGAATAGGCGTTTGTCCGAAGGTCGTGCCATGGCATTGCGCAATTATCTGGCTGCCCGCTATGACTTCCCGCGCGACCAGTATTATATCATCTTCGGTGGTGAAAACTGGGACGGGCTGGTAAAGGCGCTCGATACGTTTGAGATGGATTATAAAGAAGAGGTGCTGGATATCATCACGAATATTCCCATTGAAAAAGGAAGGGAGGCAAAGTTGATGCAACTTCATGCAGGTGTGCCTTACCGGTTTATGCTGGAGCATATATTTCCGGGGTTGCGTGTAGCGATCTGCAGGGTGGGTTACGACGTCAGGAATTTCGATCTGGAAGAAGCGAAAGAAGTGATAAAGAAACGTCCGCAGAATCTGAGTTTGAATGAGATGTTCATGGTGGCCAATACCTATCCGAAAGGTTCTCAGGAGTTTATCGACATTTTCGAAACAGCTGTCCGTATCTATCCGGAAAGTGAGATAGCCAATATGAATGCCGCTGCCGCCGCTCTTTCACGCAAAGATCTGGTTTCTGCGGAACGCTATCTGGAAAGGGTAAAGTCGGAAGACTATTCGCCCGAATATAACAATGCAATGGGAGTATTACTATTAATGAAAGGAGATTATGAGTTATCGGGAAAGTATTTGAAGGCTGCCGAACAGTCGGGGCTGGATGCAGCTAAGGGAAATCTGGAAGAATTGGCTAAGAAAAAGGCTAATGCTGCCGAGATAAAGAGGAGGAATAAAAATGAGTGAATTATATATGTATTAATTTCTAATAAATGTTTGTTTTATGCTAAAGATTAAATCTATTTTAGTTTCGTTGCTGGCCATTGCGGCATTGGCAAGTTGTTCGAAAGAGAATGACGAAAACCCCGAAGTTGATGGGGGAAAGGACTACGATGTAGCTTATGTGTCAATCAGTATGACTAATCCTAAAACGACAGGGACACGCGCTTCTGCGGAACAGCCGTCTTTGCCGGCGGAGAGCTTGATTAAAGAGCTCTATGTGATTACATTCAATTCGAGTAAGGCGGTGACTAAGGACGCAGATGCAACCAAGTATGTCACAGTATTGGGGGCAGGTACTTTCGGGACGAATAGTGGAGTTACCACTCCAAATACTCCGATTAAGGTGGGTACGGATACTAAGTACCTGCTTGTTGTTGCCAATCCGGGTGCCGTATTAAAGGATCGTCTGGATAATATTACAGCGGGTGCAACGTATGCTACCATCAATGCTATGATTACAGTTCCTACAAAGACTAACCAGCCCAGCAATGCTTATCTTGTAGAGGAGGTGGTGCATACCGATGGTTGTGCAATGATTAATGCCGGATTCTTCGATGATTCCGATGCAGACCCTGCCAATCATGCATGGAAAGATGAATGCCTGCTCGATGTATCGGACAAGATTGTTTTGGCCAAAGACTATAAGACGGAAGCCCAAGCTCTGAATGCAGCGAAAGGTAATCCGGCTACTCTTGAGATAGAACGTCTTGCAGCCAAGTTGGAGGTTATGGTTGGTAGTCCATTAGAAGTTGGACCTTTTGAAGATATAACAGACAGAAGTCTTGGACAGTTTGATTTTGGAAATTGGACTGTTGACTATTACAACTCTCTGTTGTTTCCGTTTGCAAAGAAGACTACAACAGAGTCGTCTCATACTTCTCCCGGATTCTACAAAAGTAACTTCTATACAATCGATCCTAACTTTACGACTGCGGGTGGAAGTGAATATCTTACGGGCCTTGTTAAAAATGTGCTTGATGCCGCTACTCGCGAACCTAAAGTAGAATGGGTTAATAAAAGTACAACTGCTGGTGAGAACTACAGATACTGCATCGAGAATACGATGGATGAAGGATTTCAGAAGTTTGGTGCGGCTACGCGTCTGGTGCTTAAAGGCAAGTATGCGCCTTGGCCGACCGGTGAGTTTAATTTAGGAGATGACTGGTACCGCCTTCCTAACGGAACTAACTCTGTAAACTTCAAGAGCTTTACTGATTTGCTGGCTGCCTATACATCTGCTGTAGCTAAACCGGAGGCTAACAGAACCGCCCAGGAAAAACTTTTGGTTTCGGCATGTGAACTGTTCTATACCCAGATACAACCTGCACTTACCGTCAATGATCCGGGTGACTTTGCTTCTCTTAGTCAAGCTATTCTTGATGCCAACAATATTGCGAATGGCGGTGAACTGACTAAAGAAGAAGGTTGTATCTATTGGTACCCAAAGAGTCTCAACTATTACTATTATGAGATTCGTCATGACAATGCAGCCAATGATCACATGGAGTATGGAAAATATGGTGTAGTACGTAATAACTATTACACGCTTACACTGACAAAGGTGAATGGTAACGGTACACCGTGGTACCCTGGCGGTGGTCCCGAAGATCCGGATGAAGAAGAAGATATAGATAAGTTGGGTGCTTATCTCCACTTTGAGATTAAAGTTGCTCCGTGGATATACTGGACTACCAATTTCGAGATCTAAATATACTCTTTACTTTAAAGAAAACAGGGCAGTGCGGACTGCCTGCCCTGTACTTTTTTTAATAGATATCCCGTGCGGACAGACCGCCGGAAAAAGTAAAAACAAGCCGGTGACAGGCTTCCCAAAAACAGCACTGAAATATCCCGGCGCACCCGAAATGCATGAAATGCGGAGCGCGCCCCCTAAAGAGGAAATAACCGGAGACTGATAAGACATAGTCTCTGACAATATAAACGGCAACCCGATGAGGTTGCCCCATAAAAGAAAAAGATATGTTCGGAAAAACTAAATCGCTGTTCCTTATCGTTGCCTCGATGCTATGTATGGCTTCGTGCGACAGTATACGCGAAGACCTGCCCCGGTGCGAACTTTGGTTGGAATTTGCATTCGCCTACAATATGGAATATGCGGATGCCTTCAATCCGCAGGTTAAATCGGTGGATGTACTTGTGTTCGGCAGCGATGATAAATTGCTCTTTTCTAAAAGAGCCGAGGTTGCCGCGCTGGTTGGTGGAAACCGGATGTCGCTGACTGATGAACTCGATTTCGGAAACTATAAGGTACTGACTGTCGGCAGTCTGTCCGGCAGGTTCCGGCTTTCGGACAGCGCAGGTAATGAACTGGTGCCGGGAACAACCACCCTCCAACAGGTCATTGTAATCCTGAAACGGGAGACGGACGTTGTAGATTTCGAGTTCCAGCACCTTTACTTCGGAGAAGTTGTGGAAGTGGATCACCTGCCATCCAATACCAGCCATAAAGTTTATCCGGTGAATCTGATACGCGACACCAATCGGTTTAATATCGCGTTGATGGGACAGGGGGAAGATGAAGCGGATGGAACGCAATATACGTTTGAAATTCAGGTACCGGAAAATGCGGCTTATTCCTGGGAAAACGAGCCTACAGGACAAGGACCGGTTACTTATGTGCCTTACCATACAGGTCCGGGTGAGATACCCGATGTGATTGTGTCCGCACGCCTGAACACTCTGCGTCTGCTTAACAGAAACGGATGGGATTATAAGTTCATTATAAAGAATGCAGATACCGGCGCCGAAGTGTGGAGCTACAATCTGATGACACTGTTGAGTATTGCCCGGCCGACTTCCCGTTACGATGGGACGGAACTTCCCTTCCAGGAATACCTTGACAGGCAGAGTGAATGGAACTTGATATTTACTGTTGTTGAAAACCCCGGAGGAGGATTCCTTCAGATCGGTCTGGTTGTGGGCACTTGGATTTACTGGCTCCACGGGATTGAAGTTTAAGAATGAGAAAGAAACTATTACATATCATTTGTCTGGCATCCACTATTCTTTTGTTCTCATGCAGCAGAGATGCAGCTGATGAGTTGCCTATTCTTACCCGAGCGCAACTTAGCATCAACCTGATGAACAATGGGGATACGGATCAACAGGAGGAGATAAGCTCCATGCGGTTTATCGTATTCGGCAGCACGCCCGGTGGTGTGAGGCTGGATGTGAATGAACACATCCTGTTGGGTACTCCGGAGAAAGCTACCGATATAGACGCGCAGCTTCTCAAGGTGACTTCCAGCAATGATATTCTGGTCGTAGTTATTGCCAACGAACCGCAGAGTCTTACAAGTAAACTCGATGGTATTGCCAGTCTTTGGACGTTGCAAGATATGCTCTATGACATCTCTGACATACTGAATAGTGGCGGACAGATAATTTCTATGACCGGAATGCCCATGATAGGAGTAGTTCGGGATATATCTATAGCGCCTGATGAAACCCAAAAAGTAGAAATGGTTATCGAACGTGCCGTAGCCCGGGTCGATGTCTTTCTCGAAGCTATAGACGGTGGAGCGGTGACCGGATATACTGCCGGAAGCACCAGTGTCACCTTGCACAATCTCTCCCACGACAGTTATTTCGTAATGGGAAATGTGGACAACGGCACGCGTGATAATGCCGACTCTTCAAAAAACTATGGGAAAGTGAAGGAAAACGTGCCGGAAAAAGATTTATTGACAGACACCTGGACAGCGGCAACATCGGAAAAGTGGGCGTATTCATCGGCTGCCGGAGCTAAAAACCGGAAGTTGCTTTGCTCGTTCTATACTGCCGAACGCATATTCAAGTCAGATTATTCCGACCGGCTGGCTGTCAGTATGGCTAATGTCCCGAAAGGTCCTTCAGATATCACCGGGATAACTGAAAAAGTGATTGAGACCATAACGAAGGTTGATGATAAAGGTGGCTCGACGGCGCAGCCTTTTACGGAGATCCGACGGAACAACGTGTATCAGATAACGGCACGTGTAGGGAAAATCGGTATTCAGATACTGACGGTAACGGTAGAAGATTGGGGTGAAAAGCAGGATATTGATCTGGATCTGGATATGTGATACCTTTCACCGGTTGTTTTTTTAATTTCAGAAAAGAAGTAAGATGATAAAGATTATAAATGATATCAGGATGATTATAACAACGGCTATTCTTTCGGCTGTCCTCTTTTCGTGTATCGGAGAAGAGATGACGTGTGATAAGGAATTGATTGTTGTGCAGCGTATCGGAGAAGGCGGCAATGTTGACACTCGTGGTACGGTTATCTCTTCGAATACTGATCTGAAAGGAGAAACATTCGGCCTTTTCGGCTCACTGACTCCCAATGCTTCCGTTCCCCAACAATACTTCAATGCAAACGCCAGGGTAAATGCTGACCTGACGGCTACAATCTCGCCATTGCAATACTGGCCCGGGTTGCAAAGTGCAAGTATGAAATTCTTCTCCTGGTATCCGTTCAGTGATGCGAATGCGCCCACTACGGATTTCTCTAATCCGGGACAAATGGTATTGAACTATACAGCCAATGCAGTGGCATCCGGTCACGTCGATGTGTTGGCAGCCGTATCAGGGCCTGCGTGGGGTGAAGGTGTGAATATACATTTTTATCACACACTGACCAAAGTCACCTTTACATTCAAAAAGGTGGCTCCGGCACCCGATGTGGTGGCTATCGAGAAAATAGAATTCCGAAATGTGGGGACGAGCGGGAAACTGACCGTAGCCGATATACCGGCCGCCACTACAGAACATAACAAACCCGACTTTATCTGGAGTGATGTCACAACCGGAAACATCACTTCTATTCCCGTTGGCAATAAGATGGTTACTGATGAGGCTACTCTGATTGGCGACACATTCCTCATGTTGCCGACCGATGCATTCCCGGAAACGGCTAAGATCATTATCACCACCAATTGTGGTGAGCGGGAATTCCTGCTCAAAGATATTGTCGATGCAAAGCCGCATGCTTGGGAGTCGGGCGAATACATCAACTATAACATTACGGTATCGAACGAGAACTATCAGTTTACAGCCACCCCGCTTGAGTGGACGGATAGTCCGGTAAATGTGATTTTCGATAAACAGTATTATCTCAGATTGTCTCAGAACAAGGTGCTGACGGCCCGTAATGCCGCCACTGTCAATATAGAGGTGAAAACGAACTATGATGCGAATCCGTACACGGGGTATCCGGTTGGTGCACTGTTGGATGATAACGGCATGGAGACGTGGGCAACGGTTCATATGAACCAGGTATCTGTTTCGGAAGGGGTATATACATATAATATCAATGTCGTGATGCCCGAATTTAATTCCGGAGTCGGAACTGAACGGTGGACGGGGTTTTATATTGATGCAGGTAATCTGCGTCATAGAGTATCTCTACGGCAATGGGGTGGGGACGGTGTGTGGATGACTGCGGCGGTACAACTGGATAGCAATGACAGTGGTACCGGGAATATGCAACGCCGCAAGATTGTGTTTACCTCGGGTAGCCCTGATTGGTGGGGTTGGAAGATATCCCAGGTGGAGGATCCCAATAAGATACTGCTTAATAGCGAAACGATGGTAGAAGCAAGTGGTGTGAGTGGCGATGCGGTTTACTTCTACTTCACGGCTGACGCAGCGTCCGGTAAAACGGCTACCCTTACACTGGTCAATACGAATGGCGACAATCCGCCTGTAAAGGTGACGTTGATTGCGCCATAGCGATAAGTGTATGTAGTATATTTTTAAGAAAGGAAATGAAAAGATGACATATAGGACTTTAATATTTAAAAAAAATTTTCGCTTGTTGACGTTGCTGGCGGCTGTATGGCTAACCGGATGTATGCAGGAAGAGTTTGATGCAATTCCCCCGACAGCAGAGAAGGGTGTCCGGTTTAGCCTTACGGTTCCCGATGTGGGGGTTCCGTCCGTATCTTCGCGCACAATGAGCGGAGCAGGAGCAGCCAAAAAGGAAGATGAAGTGAAGACAGTGGATATCCTTGTTTTCGATATGTCGAAATCGCCTGCGGTATTTTTGGAGTGGACGGAGGGGACAGATATGACACAGGATCTGACTAATAATATTGCTACGGTAGATTTTTCTGCCATGCTTTCTCCCACTACCGGATCGGTCTGTATTGTGGTTGTGGCGAACAAAAAACTCAGCAGTATTGTGCCGGGCTTTGAGAAGGGGACGACCACTAAGCCCGAGGCGATGGAGGCAATGACTCATACCCTGACCGGTAAATGGCCGGCTGATGGATCCACTTCCGGTGGTTATATGCCGATTCCCATGTACGGAGAGAAAGAGGTGGCGAAGCTCGATCCCTCGATGAATCCGATAACCGGTATCAGCATGAAACGTATGCTGGCACGTATCGATATCCGTAATTCTGCATCTAACTTTACGGTAGAGGAAGTTTTTCTTGCCAATTACAATACAACTGGATATGTCGCTCCGATTTGGGATGCGGACGGACAGATCATTACTTCCCCGTCAGGTGATGGACTGAATATTCCTGCCGACAATGGCAAGCAGGTAGGAAAGGCACTCGTGCTCAGCTATCCTGTAGACGGCAATACTCCATATGATGGAGAAATTTATACATTTGAGGCTGCCGCGGTGGCAGATGCCGGTGAAGCGTCACAAGATGGAAATTCGAGCCGTAAGGATGCTGTCTGTTTAATTGTGAAAGGGAAGATCGGTAGTGGAGAATCTACTTTCTACCGGGTAGATTTTACCCGGACTGGGGAGGTCGGTGAACTGGTAGGGTATCTGCCCCTGAAGCGAAATTATAAATACGTTGTCAGCATTACGCAGGCTTTGGGTGCCGGCTATGCAAGTATTGGTGAAGCACTGGATTCCTACACGGTGATGTCCAATCTGAAATTCAGGGTGATACACTATAACCGTGACAAAGTGAAGGATGTGGTTTATAATGGGCAGTATATGCTCGGAGTGGGAGAATCAGAGGTCACTACGACCCAGTATCAGAATAATAATTATGCTATAGATGTCTTTACCGATAGTCCCGGTGGCTGGAAGGCTTCTGTTACGGAGGGTAGCGACTGGCTCACATTTGAAGGGGCGGCGACTACGGCATCGGGCATTGCCAATGAGGACACAAAACTCACGCTGAGGCTTCCTTATTATAAGAACGAAATTATCGGTGGTACCCGTACGGCAACCGTTACGCTGGTAGCAGGGCGGCTGACACATGAGATCAAGGTGACGCAGAAAACGATAGACCCGGGGATTATCAAGTTTGTCGACGCATACGGAAACGTATTGGAGAATGGTCTCTTTTTTCCGATTAGAAACCCTGACGGTGATGATCTTCCCATCGAGCCGCAGACGATGTATGTGATGTTTTCCATGGACAGACTAACTGCACAGCTTCAACAGAAGAGTGGTGCAACAGTGATCCAGTACCCCACTGATGGTTGGATTCCGCTATTGTCAAGAGACAATTGGATGTCGTTCAGTGAAAGAGTACAGGCATTCACCGTGCAGCCCAATCCGAGAAGAGTGGGTGATGGCAGTACTGTAAATGGTACTGGCTGGTGGTGGCGCCAGGATTATATAAAATTCAATTTGTACGATAAAGAGGGCTATTTTGATCAGGTACAATTTCCCATCAGTCAGGGGGAACTGGAATTTTCTATCAGATTTTATCCTACTACTATCAACAGTCGAACCTATAAGATGCATCTGGGTGCGGAACAGTATGTGCAATTGTTTACCAATAATAACTGGGAAATTATGGAGGTGGAAGAACTGGACCTCATCGGTGATGATGGGACCGGATTGATCCGCCCTGATGCGGATAATGATATTATTGCAGGTACAAAGAATGCAGACCCCAAAATGTATCAACAGTCTGTTGTAGATGTAGGCGATGATGGTAAAGGAAATGATGTGGTGAACCGGGGATACGATTTCAGGTTAAAGCTCCATGCCGGTAAATGGAAAGAGGGGAAAAGCGGGATGATAAGAGTTACATTCAGAAATGTGATGCATACTGTTAATGATGACTATTATCCGTTCTATCGCACGATTGACTTGCAAATGGTATCTGAAGTCAAATCTTATACAACTGACGGACAACCTCTTTTTTACCTTTACCCGATTCGGTTCGATAACCGGAAGTACACTTCGGAAGCTGGTAACAAGGGACGTCAGGGAAATGCCGCCGATGCGGAAGCAATATGCGGGAGTGTGGGTGATGGTTGGCGCCTGCCTACTGCCAGCGAGTTGTTGATGTCATATGTATACATAAATGCTTTGGGAGGTAATGCATTGGATAACAGCTACTATAACGGTCAGAATATATATGGATGGTATCAAAATTGGACTGGCAACTACTGGTCTTCATCCTATTATACAGCTGCGGGTCCGGCTACCCGGTTCTCATTAGAAATCTCGACAGGCTATCCTTATTCTGAGCCTGCCGATGACACTAAGTATTTTCGTTGCGTAAGAGATAATAACAAGAGTGGAACGAAGTATCCTTATCTTATCAAATCTGCTGATGGAGTTACTGTTGTTTCCCGTGATGCTAATGGAGGTGTGGATCCGTCGATGCTACTCGCTTCTGGTGATAGTCCGGGTACAACGAATAAGGTTGCACCGAAATTCCAGATAGAAAATGCCAGCAGTGGCACCAAAACCTGGGAGGAAGCGAAGAATATATGTGAAGCTAAAGGGGGTAACTGGCGTTTACCCACTCAGCGTGAAATGTATCTGGTTCTTAGCTTGGGGGCTTCTGTTTTAGGAAATGATAATCAAGGTTTTGGCAGTTCTTCAGCTTGGACCGGGAATGGCTTTCAGGAGATTAGCGGTGTACACTGGACCTTGACTAATCGCGATGCTAATTATTGGGTAGTGGGAGAAAATAGTGGAATATTTGGTGCATGGCCTCAGGGAGGAACTGTGAGCTGGCCCAAATACCGCTGTGTGAGAACTGTGAATTAAGTCGGTTCTAAAAAAGTCCGTCTCAGGATGATGCAGACATCATCCTGAGACGGACTTTTTTAGAGCATATCTATAATATTCTTCTGCTTCTCTATAAATTCTATTCGCTGCGCCTCTCCGCTACCCGAAATCAGTGTAGAGTGCCTCCTCAAAGACTGTATCCAGTTCTTTTGTATCTGACAAATCTGCGGGCTTTGAGAATCCATGGAGCTGATGGAGTATACCCTGAACAGGCTGATCTGGAAATCCTTGTCGGCAACATACGTATAAGTCGCTTCAAAATCAATGTTCGACAAGTAGATATATAACTCATGGCCCTCACTAAACTCTCCTTTTACGGATAACTGTTCCAATTCTATAAGCAACTGTTGCAGTTCATTCTTCAGGTACATGACATCCGAGGTGGATATCAAGTTCAGTCCGGCAAAGTACTTTATCTCTTTGACAAAAGACAGGAAGACATTGCTGTCCCAAATAAAGTAAGTCTTTTCAGACTTTCTCAATCCCTCGCACAACTTCTTATGCGAGGCAACTATTTTTTCGGGCACATTCATTTCACTCAGAGAATTGGGTGTATTAACCTTCCCGTGCTGATAAATCCACCGGCACAGACGGAACTTCGACAGATACTCATAGGATGAGTAGAGAGTAAAGGGAATGGTATTGGTTGCAGAATACACTTCTGTGTTTCCGTCTGGTTTCAAGAAACCGAAGATCCGCAGATAACGCTCTATAATTTCATAGTAACTCTCGAACAGATTGGGGGAATGCAGCAGGTTCACGTCGAAAGTGACCCGGTTGGTGAGGTGATTGCCGATAATCTGGTCGATGGAAATACCCAGGTTATGAGAGATAACGGCTATTTCATCAAAAGTGAATGCAACTTCTCCGCGAAGCCGGCGATAGACTGCCTCTTTCCCCATATATAATGTATCTGTCAGATAATTGGCTAAGTTTTGCCCTTGGGGAATTCTCTCTTTCATTTTATTAATCAACTCTTTTACAATATAATTCTTTGTCATGACTTTCTTCTTCTTTTATTAATAATCAATACCATAGATGGATTTTGTAACATATGCAAATATATAGTTTGTTTATGGAACTTTTGCATCTGAAAGCGTGTGTGGAAAACAAGGATATTTTCTATTTGAAAAGAATATAATGCGAAATAGTTGATAGACGAAAAAAACAGATAGAAGTACTATCTGTTTGCGAAATTAGATAATTAAATATTGAATAATTACGGCATTCGGAAAAATAGCTATAGTGTGCCGATAATTTCCCGCTGTTGCTTAAAGAACTGAATGCGTTGCATTTCGCCACTTTCCGATATCAGCGTAGAGAATTTCTTCAACGATTGAATCCACTCTTTCAGACCGCGGAACATTTCACTATCCTGCGTGCTGATGGAATTGATGGAATAGATCCGGATCAGGCTGAGCTGTACGGTGTTTGTATCCAGATAACTGTAGGTAGCCTCGAAGTTGATGTTTGAGATATAGATTCTGATGTCATTTCCCATTTGGCTCTTTCCCCGGGTCGCCAATTCTTCAAGGTCATCTGCCACCCTGAATAGTTCTTCTTTAAGCAGGTTCTTATCTTCGTCGGAGATGAGATGGATGTCGCAGAAGTACTGGATGTCATTGATCAGATGACTGAAAATCATATTGTCCCAGATATAATCTACAGAATGGATATGATTTATCGCATTGGCATACTCCTTCTGTTTGTCCACTATCTTCTGCGGGATTTCCATTTCTTCGAAATGCTTGCACTTTATGTTGTCATTCTGGTACATCCATTTGAATAACCGGAATTTGGAGAGCATGTTATAGTTCAGTGAAAGGGTCAGCGGAATGATGTTGGATGAAGTTCCGATTTCCGAGTACTCTTCTTCCTTTGCTTTCCGGAATAACTCTACCTGTTTCTCCAGAATCGAATAGTAAGTTTCGAAAGGCTGGCTGCTATCCACTATATTCATGTCGAAAACGGCATTGTCCTGGAAGCTTACGCCTATCATTTTATCCAGCGATATACCCAGTTTCCGGGATATAACGGCTGCTTCGGCCAAGGTAAAGGGTACTTCGCCCCGGAGCCGCCGGTAAATAGCTTCTTTACCTATATAAAGAATGTCCATTAAAGCATTGGCAAGATTGTCTTTGGATGGGAGTTTCTCTCTGGCGGCATTAACTAATCCTGTGTTTAACTCGTTTGTTATCATAATCTTCTGTGTGAGTTAGAGGTTTGTCTATTGTCTATTTAACACTTTTGGCGGGTTACTTGTTTCGATAATCGTAATATTTCTTTTTTTTTGCACCCTATTTCCGAAAAAAGTGTTTGGGTGAATAGGGAGCATCATACATAGAAAGTCTGAAAGCTTGATCTTTCTTTTTCTTGCCACAAAAGTATATGCATTCTGGTGTAATTTTGTGGTGTAGTCTAAGAGACTCTTATAACTAACTAAAAAGGAATAGAATGGTGAGGAAAGATAGAAAAAAGATAGTGGCTGAGTTGCATCATAATAAACAGGAAGGAAATGAATATCCGGTAATTCTCGGAGAGAATGTTCCTGTTATTAAGGAGATATATGATCCGTTGACAGGTTTGCGTGACGGTACTATTACTCCTAATGCTCCGGTAGTCATTACAGGTGAGAACCTGTGTCTGTCTTCACTTGGAACCATTTACCTGGGGCTTTCTCCCGTCTCCGATAAGGGCACATTGATACATGTTAAAAGAGTGTTTAAGTATACTGACACAGAGGTGTTGGTGATCCTGCCCACATTGGAGCCGGGAGAATATTCTCCGGTAATGATGATTCACGCAGGCGGAAAGGTTGATTTTACCTATACCCTGCCAACAAAATTGAAGGTGCTTGATGAGAGATATGTAAGTCTCTTTGCCAGAAGGAGCTGTAGTGATTTAATATAAGCTCTCTATTTTGATTTAAGTTCTCTATGAAATGAGCGAAGGGTATGCCGGAGATGTGCTTTTCTCCTTAGGCATACCCTTATTATTTTAGTCTAAACTATGTGGTTTTGGAATCTATTCTTTGAAGATAGATTTTGCTATACCCATTTCCAAACCTCTTAATTCCGCTAATCCGCGCAGACGACCGATGCAGGAGTATCCTGGATTGGTTTTCTTCTTCAGGTCGTCTACCATCTGGTGTCCGTGGTCGGGACGCATAGGGATGGATACTTGTCTTTTTTGCTGCAGTTCGAGGAAAGCTTTCATGACGTGATACATATCTACATCACCTTCCAGATGGTTGGCTTCATAGAAGTTACCTTCTGCATCACGCTGTGTGCTGCGGAAGTGTACGAAGTTGATGCGGTCACCGAACTGTTTCATCATGCCTTCCAGATCGTTGGAACTGCTGACCCCGAGGGAACCGGTACAGAGGCAAAGACCATTGCTCTTATTAGGAACGGCGTCAATCAATGCCTGGAAATCGGCAGCGCTGCTCATGATACGCGGCAGTCCAAGGATGGAGCAAGGAGGATCGTCCGGATGGATAACCAACTCTACACCGGCTTCATCGGCAACGGGAGTGATTTCTTGTAGGAAGTAAATCAGGTTGGCACGTAACTTTTCCGGAGTGATGTCTTTATAACGATCAAGCTCTTGCTGGAATTGTTCCAGTGTGAAGCTCTCTTCCGAACCGGGTAGTCCGGCAATCATGTTGCGAACGAGCAGTTGTTTGTCGGCATCCGTCATTTGTTCGAAGCGGGCTTTTGCCTTTGCTTTTTCTTCGTCGGTGTAGTCGTTTTCTGCACCGGGACGCTTTAACAAGAAAAGGTCGAAAGCAATGAAAGCGGCACGTTCGAAGCGCAGGGCGCGGCTACCATCAGGCAGTTCATAGGCGAGATCGGTACGCGTCCAGTCCAGTACGGGCATGAAGTTGTAGGTTACGATGTTCACGCCACACTTGCCGAGGTTGCGCAGGCTTTCTTTATAGTTATCAATGTATTTCTGGAATTCTCCCGTCTGGGTTTTGATATGCTCATGTACAGGTACGCTTTCTACTACTGACCAGCGCAGACCGACAGCTTCGATCATTTCTTTGCGTTTCATGATCTCTTCTACTGTCCATACTTCGCCATTGGGGATGTGGTGCAGGGCGTTCACGATACCGGTTGCTCCGGCTTGTTTGATGTCCCACAGGCTGACCGGATCGTTAGGACCGTACCAGCGCCAGGTTTGTTCACATAATATCATAATGAATGGGCTTGATTTATTAATTTGTACTATGTTGATAAATAGATGTTTATGAAGCAAATATAGAACACTTGTGTTTTACGTGTACCACACAAGTGTTTGGGTTGAGCCATACAAGTGTTTCATTTGTACCACTATAGTGTTCCATATTCACTTTGTAAATGTTAGATAGAGAAAGCGTCAAAACCACCGTCTACTACTGACAAAGCACCTGTTACGAAGCTGGAAGCATCGCTGATAAGATAGTGGATGGTTCCGAACAATTCTTCCGGTTCGGCAAAGCGGCCGCATGGGGTGTGGGCAATGATAGTCTTTGCACGGTCAGTATAAGATCCGTCCGGATTAGTCAGCAGAGCACGGTTCTGGTTTGTCAGCAGGAAGCCCGGAACGATGGCGTTTACACGAAGTTCAGGACTGAATTTGGTAGCCAGTTCCGTAGCCATATAACGGGTGTAGTTAGCAATGGCAGCTTTGGCAGAACCATATCCTACCACACGCGTGAGAGGGCGCAGGGCCGATTCGGAGCAGAAGTTAACGATAACGCCTTTTTTATTCTTTGCCATCACGTCTACGAATGCCATTGTAGGCAATACCGTACCGAAAAGGTTCAGATCTACTACTTTTCTGAAAGCATCTACTTCCAAGTCAAGAATGGTTTTATCCGGAGCAATAGTAGCGCCGGCCATATTTCCACCTGCAGCATTCAACAATATATCAATGGTGCCGAAACGTTCCAGGATAGCTTTCTTGTTTTCTTCCAATATTTCTTTGTTCAGGACGTCTGTTACCAAGAACATAGCCTCTGTCTTCTGGTTTAGTTCAGCCTCCAGCTCCTTACCGATTTCTTCTACACGGTCAAGGATTACGATTTTGGCACCTTGTTCTGCAAGATAGTTAGCAATACTTTTACCCAGGATACCGCAACCGCCGGTAACGATAATCACTTTGTCTTTAATGTCGAATAAGTTTTTCATGTCTTTTCATTTATAAGTTTATTCTAAATCTCTGTGCTACAAAAGTAGTGGAAAAGTAGTTCGTTTACTATAACAAACGTCTCAAAAAGGTGAACTCCTATATCAAAAAGTATTAATTATTGCTTAAAAACGTCTTTTCTGGCTAATGCTTCCAGATAATAATAGTCTGCATAATTGAGAGGAACATCTATTTCATCACCTCCAGGATGGTGTCCGGTAGAGTGGAGTAAC
The DNA here is from genome assembly GCF_003474285.1 of Bacteroides sp. AF39-11AC. NCBI lineage: Bacteria > Pseudomonadati > Bacteroidota > Bacteroidia > Bacteroidales > Bacteroidaceae > Bacteroides > Bacteroides sp. AF39-11AC. The sequence continues at coordinate 108,322 of NZ_QROH01000001.1, forward strand.
AGGAAGCCATAGCTTGTTTCCGGTTCGGCTTGGTAATGTTTGTTGAGGCTATCTACGATCTTGTCGGCAATGCCTTGATAACGGTTGCTATCTTCTGTTGAAACATAGGTCTGGAGTTCATACAGGGCTGAAGCCATGATGGCAGCGGCAGAGGCATCGCGGGGAACGTTGGGAATACCGGGCGCTTTCATGTCCCAGTAAGGAATAAAGTCTTCCGGCAAGTTCGGTAGGCCGAAAAAGAAGTCTGCAATATGGCGTGCCTGTTGTAGGTAAGCCGGATCCTTTGTGAAACGATAGCACATGGTATATCCGTATAATCCCCATGCTTGTCCACGGCTCCAGAAAGAATCATCGGCATAACCTTGTGCAGTCTGTTTGGCACGCACTTCGCCTGTTTCAGGGTCGTAATCTACTACATGATATGAAGAGTAATCCGGACGGAAGTGATTTTTCATGGTAGTATTGGCATGGTTTACTGCAATTTTCCAGTAAATGGAATCGCCGGTTTCCTGAGTAGCCCAAAATAGCATTTCCAGGTTCATCAGGTTGTCGATGATAACGGGATATTTCCATTTGTCACGGTTATGATCCCATGAACGAATGCTCTTTACTTTGTCATTGTAGCGGGTAATCAGGGTTTTGGCACTTTGTAACACTACATCCTTATAAGAACGTTCACCTGTTAACTGGTAAGCTTTCCCGAAACTGTTATTCATCATGAAACCCAGGTCGTGAGTACCTTTGTGCCATTTAGCCTCTTCTATCATCCAAGTATTGCTGATAGCTTCCTGACGCCAAAAATCATCGTTTGTATAAGCATATACTTGCCATAATGAACCGGGGAAGAAGCCCGAACACCAGTCGTGCGGATGTATCATTCGCAGTGAACCGTCTTTGTTGATACTCCGGGGCGTTACGCGGTGCTTGCATTGATTGTCAGCTTCTTTTCTGCCCTTATTTGCACATTTTATGGCAAATTGCAGTTGTCCACAGGCAAAGGCATATGCATTGTCTATATCATCAGGTTTTACCCACAATAGATTGAAACGGTCTTTCCAATCAATGGTGCGATGTGCTCTATAAAGTTTCAGATAGTCTGTACGTTCCGGATTTAACAGGAAAACACGGTACAGGTCTTTGCAGAATTCCTGCTGTTTGTAATCCCATTCGCTGATTTGTTGGTAGGGCCATTCTTTTACATCTTTGCCAACGTATGGGGCTAAGAAGTCCATTGCCTTGTAGAAATTGCGACCGTCCGTTGATGTAGCGTTATCAATCGAAATGCCAATCTTCTGAGCCATAAGAAAAATATCGATGAAATGGGACAGATTGAACTGTGAATAGCCGAATGCAAGGGTACGGCGCAACTCATGTGGTTGCCTGCCATCCGGCTCGATCTGAGTGAAGATACGTCTTTGGGGGATAGCATTGATGACTTCTTGTGCCACTTTCACATTCCCTGCATATAGGGCGAAAGCGATAACTTGTGCATCATGTGCTGTACTGTGGTTATTAGCCTGATTAGCTTCTTCCTGTCCTTGCGGACTATTCAGTATCCATGTCAGCAGTTTGCCGAACCATGCTTTCAGTTGTTTACTGTCTTTGGGTGTGAAGGCTTTCGATTTTTCCAATAGTTGTACGGCATCCAGCATCTCAACGAACGAATAAGTATCGATAATGCCATAACAGCGCCCTTTGTTGTTATGGTGTCCCGGTATCATCTGGGCATATTCCAGATTCGGGTTCATGCGCGTATCTTTATTGAAGAACCACGCCCGGATCAGTTCAGTTGCCTTTTGGGCATACTTCTCGTCATTGCTGAAATACCAGGCAAGTGCAAGAGTGGTAACACGTTGGGCAGTTGCTCCGAGACGGTTCCGGTCCAGTTTGTTCAGCTCCGGGTTCGACTCGCCGTCACGGTTGATGTAGGGTAAACCGTCAGGCTTCGAGGGATCGGGCCAATAATAGCGTGCCTGGCTCATATAATCGTGCTTATCTCCGCTACCGGGCGTCTTTTCTTTCATCACAACGGATAGAGGTTGTACATCCAGCAACTTATCTGCTTCTGCCACCAACTCTTGATATGTGGTAGAAAAGTAGGGTTGGTGTAATGATTGTTTTACTCTTTGCAGATGTGCTCCATTCCAAATGGATTGTGCCTGAATATGGCCTACTGCAAGTAATAAACAGATAATAACTAAGTTAATTCTGACTCTCATGGTGTTTTTGTTTTGAAGTTAATAAAGTTTCCTGAGTTTTATACCGTTCAGAAAGCTTTTTCCATTCCGAACAGGGAAGAGTATTTCAATTTTATTCCGAAAGTTTGTAATATTGTATCTTTTCCGCAGAGCATGAAAATAATCGTTTTCGCTACAAGGGGAAAAACTTTCTTCGATAGTTTGATCATTGATTATTATGTCGAATCTGTTTTCACGGTTTTCCACATCAGAATTACGACCTAATTGGTAAACTGTTGTCGCATTCTCACGGAATATATCTGTAAAAAGAAATTCTATTTCATAAACTCCGTTGGGAACATCGAAACGGTAGCCTTCAATTCCGTTGCGAAGAGTCTGAAATAGAGGCCCGTCACTGGTATTCTTTATTTGTATCTGACTGCTTTTACTTTCTCCGCCAATATATCCCCAGCCGTTTTCAGTATAAGGCTGATCGGGCAACCAGGTGAGATTACTTTCATCGGAAGTATAGAAACAATCACTTCCTACATTGATGGCAAGTTCTAAGTCCCGTAGATTTGTTTCATTTAAATTAGCAGGGATAGGGGTAAAGTTTAAGCGGATTCCGTCTTCTACAAAAGAGATATCTTGGACGGCTTTTTTATTTTCTGCTTTAGCAAAGATAAAGTGTTCTTTTTGGCGGAATGGCACCTCAAATGTTACTGCAAAATTCTTGGTTTTCTGTTTGCCCAAAGACTTTCCATCTATAAAAAGCTCTACCTCAGGAAGATTAGTATATACTTTAACCGGTAATATGACCGACTCTTTCCCATGCTGTACACCGGCACGATGTGTCCAGTCGCGGCTGGCGATATGTAATACTGGAATGTCTTGACGCCAGGCAGCTTTATAATAATAGTATACATCTTTAGGAGTACGGTCTGAATATACCAATCCTTTATTATTGATCCGTGGCATAGACTCATCACGCAATGCGGAAGAGAAATCGATGAAATTCCAGTGTGTTCCACCACAGATGTAAGATGTTTCCTCCAGTACAGGCAGGTAATGCTCCAGATACTTCTGCTGGTATTCGATACTGAAATCAAATGCATGAGGTTGTAGCGAATGTAAGCGCTTGTCAGATCCTGCACCGTATTCGCTGACAATCATGGGGTGAGAAGGATACTTTTTGTGTTGTTCTTCCAGATACTGTTCGAATCCGGTGAGGTTACCTCCATACCAGCCTTGGTAAAGATTCCAACCGACAATATCGGTAATACTGCCTAAGCCAACTTCATTATAGCTATTGCTACCATGGAAGGCCATAGTGCTGACACGGGTTGTATCTTCTTCTTTTAACACTACTTCCAGGCGATTGGCCAGTGCCAGTGTTCGTTCCAGTATGGGCTTTAATTCTTCTTCTTTTTTATAGCGTCGTTGAGTGACGAGTAAGATTTCGTTCATATATCCCCAAGTGATGATTGAAGGATGGTTATAATGCTGGCGTATCATCTCCCGCAGATTGCGTTCGCAGTTCTCTGTATAGCCGGGAGTATCGGGTACAATGTCAATGATGGGTATTTCTTCCCAAGCTAACATACCGAGTTTATCGCACATTTCCAGTAAAGCATCATCTTGTGGATAGTGAGAGATACGGATGAAGTTGGCTCCCATTTCCTTCATCAATTTTATGTCGCGACGGTGCATCTCATCCGTTAGTGCCACCCCAATGGGTTTCTGGTCCTGGTGACGGCAAATACCGCGTAGTTTATAAGGTTTTCCGTTGAGGGAGAATCCTTTTTCACCATCAAAACTAAACCAGCGGAAACCGGTATAGTGGTTACTTTGGTCAAGAATCGTTTTAGTCTTTTTATCACGTAGAATACTTTCCACCCTGTAGAGGTGAGGTGTTTCCGGAGTCCATAACTGAGGAGTTAAGATTGGAGAGGTTTCAGAACGGAAAGAATACTGTTCTCCGGCCTTGATCTGTATGGACTGTTTCAGGCTCTGGGCAATGCTTCCGTCAGGGTGATATATGATGTGTTCCAGTTCGAGTGATGCTTTCCGGATAGCATCATTCTTTATATCTCCATGGATAAGTATTGTACCTTTTTCCTCGGATACTTGGGGGGTACTGATGAAAATTCCCTCCGAACCATAATTCGTCAGATGGAAATGTTGTTTCGGGACAGCTGTGAGCCATACATCCCGATATATGCCGCCAAAGAATGTAAAGTCACCTGAAATAGGAGGGATATCCTGACGGGCATTATCTACACAAACAGCAAGAGAATTGGGAGTATTCAATGAGCAAAATGGGGTAATATCGAATGTGCAGGTAGTATATCCTCCGGTATGTTCACCTACCTTTTCTCCATTGATATAAATGGTGGCAGCTTTACTGGCAGCATCCAGTTTTAGAAATATCTGTTTTTCTTTCCAACTTTGCGGTATCGATATTTGCCGGCGATACCAGCCTGTTCCCCGATAATAATCCTTTTCAGTGTAAGCATCCGTATTCCAGGTGTGTGGCAGATGGACGGATGTCCAGTTTGCATCATTGAAAGCACTATCTATTGCTGCAGGGCATTCTCCTTGTAGGAATTTCCAACTGTCATTGATGGTTTGACTTTCTCGCTGTGCCTGTACGGTTGTCAGGAATAATAGAGATAGGGCGGTAGTAGCTATCCTGTGGAAAGCTTTCTGTCTGGATGTGTTTTCTTTCTTTTTCATGGTAAGATAATTATATGTGATATAATTTTCAAAATTACTAAAAAAGGAGGCGGAAAATAAAGAAACTGATTATTTTCCGCTCCTTGCCCCCAATCACAATCAAGTCACAATCTTACTAATCCAACCTATCGAACTCTTATTAACCTTATTGCTAACTTAGTCTGAATGGGAAAAACTTGTTATTTTAATCTTACTTGATAAAGTGAGGATATGGCTGTAATATAGAGCTTATCCCCGCTTATCAATAAAGATGTCGGGCGTTCGGGCACCTCTATTGTTCCTATAGCTTTGCCTGTGGAATCAAAAATAGAGATATCTCCGTTTGCTACATATACATTGCCGGTTTGGTCTGTTACTACACTACGGTCACCTCCATCTGCGAATACATGACTACGTTGTAAGAAACCTTGGGTATCTGTTTCCGAATGAATAACTCGTTGGTGATACTCATCCAGTGTATAGATTGTTTCTCCCGGAACGGCTTCCACTATAGATGAACAACGGAACAGGTCTTCATAATATGGAATAATAGTTACTCCATCCGGGGCTACAAAGCATTGAGTTGGTTTTCTACCACCGTAATATTCATTTTGGGTAATAGTCCGGTTGGCTAAATAACATACTTTCTGAGGCTTCTGTACCTGTGACATATCTACTAAAGGAAGTACCTGAAAGCTATCATCTGCATTTTCAGGGCGGATTGAATAAAGCTTGGGAACGTAGGTGAATCCCCATAAGCCACCCGATCCACGCCATCCGAATAATGGCTGGTTGTCATTGCGTGTATCATCATTTTTATAACCGGGTTGAGATATGTATTTGGTGACAACAATCAGGTTGTCCTGCGTATCACAGGTCAGTGCCACTGCATTCCAGGGGAAATCGGTAATGGAAGTCACTTGCCCGCTTTTAATATCCAGTTTGTAGATACGTCGCATACGATATTCGCAGAAATAGATATTGCCTTGGCTGTCTTTAGTCAATCCGTCAATGAATTCAAAGCCGGTGACTATAATCTCAGCTTTTCCTATTTCATTGTTCAATGAGTATTTCCGGTTCTCTTTGCCGGTCAGTTGCAGTCGTGCCAATTCCCAGCGACGTGCTTCATGCCGACTATTTACATCATACAGGCTGGCATTGGAAGTAAATTTCACGCGGGCATGGGCATAATTATGCAGGTTGAGAAATTCAATGTCTTTGCAATTCCAGGTTCGTATAGCTGATGGATAAGACTTCAACATGCGTGATACACGGTAAGAGTAGAAATTAGCGAAAGTCAGGTTACGGCAATCAATCAAGTCCAATGGCTGTGTGTCGATACCTTCAGCTTCTACTTCAAACTGAAAATCATAGATTTTCCAGTTGGCAACGTTACGAAAGATTGCTTCATTACGTAAGTGATGTTCCAGAGACATTCCATAGATGCGTCCGGGCGTTTCGGTATGGCTCACATAAAGACCTGCCGAGCTATATTCATTAGCCGTCCATAAATCCCGGAAAGTACCTCCGCCTCCGTTGGTAATCCATAAACTCCAATGTTGGTTATCCCAGGCACGGGTTATCAGGTCATGAGTTTCCGGAGTTACAGGCATAGGCTTTTCTAATGGATTGGCTGCACTTTGCCCGTTATAGAAGAAGCGGTTCTTATCATGTCCGCTGAATTTTACATCGTATAAGTATGAACCTTCACCTGCCATCCATTTACAATTTACAGCCCGATAATTATATGCATCAGCGTTGAGGAAGATACCACATACGATATTAGTACCTCCTTTGGGAGCCGTTAACTGTGCCTGAGGTGCTCCAAAACCACTAAATGCAGGATTACCGCCTAGTGTTAACAGGATAGTGGTTCCGGGGTGTAGTCCGATTATATTTGTATTCGGCTCTAAAACTAATGGATCTTTGACCACATACCATCCTTGCGGAATATAGATATTCGTATATTTCTTTATGGCTTCCCGGAATATTTCCGTATCATCGCTAAATCCGTCTCCTTTGGCACCCAAATCCCGAATATTGACCCAATGATTCATTGTAGGGAGCATCGGGGTATCACTGGCATCCAGTGAAATAATATTCTTGATAGGTACGGTTTCAGCTTCGCGTACTATCTGGGGAATATCTTCGAGACTGTTAGCGTTGAAACCATAAGTGAAACGGGTAATGCAGTAGGCCTTTCCCTTACCGGATACCTGTTCTTTTGTAGAACGTTCCAGAGAAAATACCGGAACATTTTTGCACTGTATATTTCGAAGATTGATTTGCGTAGCTGCATTGCCTGCATCGGTCAGAATGAGTCCCGTTTGTTGTACATTCTCAAAGATACAGTCTTCCATAAACAGGCGATCAGGTGCATCTTTTTTAATCTCTACAGCCACGGGTACATTCTTTACTTTCATGCGTACGATAGTCAATCCGCCTTCATTAGTCAGGATCGCACTTTTACGCTGTCCTTCAAAATAACTGTTGAGTAGCATAATGGGCCATCCCGGGGCTGATTTATCCGTATCAATACCATATTCTCCTCCAAAGACGGATACGTTTTCCAGATGATTACCTGCATCTACAATTCCTGCACGTCCTTTTCCTACGTGAATCGTCACATTGGAGATGGAGCAGTGCTGGGCAAAATGGGCGCGGATTCCTGAAGCATTCGGATTTCCATCTTCAATACGAATATCTGCGTTTAGTAACGAACTATAAAAAGTTCCGGCATTAGCATCACTCACTGGACGTTCAGAACGGTAGTTTCCGCTGATGAACCAGAAAAGATACTTCCCTTTATTTGTTTCATGCGTCACTTCCTGGAAACCGGGTGAATTTTTGCCAAGGACGAATACCGGACGTTTGGTCCCATATCCAATGAGACGTATCCCTGAAGGTATATATATCGTTTTACTAAGTTTATAAACTCCTTCGGGGACAAAAAGAATACCGCAACCCGATTCTTTATGTTTGGCGGTATTCAGTGCTTCTTGCAGAGCATCAGATACGTCCGTACTTCCATCTGGTTTGATAGGGAAGTATTCCGGAGTAAAATATACGGCTGCAGAGTCCACCGGTCGGTCGGTGAAGACCGACCGGGGATTTTGAGCTTGTATTCCTCCTGCGAGGAGCACAATTAAAAAGAAAATATGGATTCTGATACGATTCATGTGCATGAGATTACAACGGATAACGTTTGATGCTAACCGTCATTTTACCACTATCATCAATTTTGTTCACATATACATAAGCGGCATACTTGCCATTTGCTGTTTTCATAAATGCACCGTCATCCTTGCTGAATGTCAATGCATAATCAACTGCCGCGCCGAGATCCAAACTCTGGAAGTCAACATCGTCAATGTAAACATTGGGTGCTTCACCTTTCAGCTGTGCATCTCGTACATTGGCGCGTTTTTCCATAGGGGTCTTATTGGTGGCTCCAGCAGGAACGATGCCTGCAATTGCAATGTATTTCGGGTCAGTACCTGGCGATACGAATGAATGCTTATAATCGTAACCATTTAATTTAGCTTGGTAAATGTAAATAAAGTCAATTTTACCGGCCAGACTTTGAGCGGTTACTTCTTCTTTTGTATAAGCCTTCATGTCTTCAATAGAGAAATAACAGGCTCCTTCATTACCCAATTCAATGAGCCGTTTCATATCCATTTTAGAGACAGGGTAAGATGGTGTACTGTAAGAAGCCTTGGCGCCTGTGCTGGAAGTTGATGAGAAAGTGAAAGAGATATTCTTTCCTTTAGCTTCTGCAGGTACCACGTATGCATAGCGTACAGTAGCAGCAATCAGTGATGCTTGGCTGGTACCGAAAGCCACTGTCGGATTCATATAGTGTTCATCTACTTTATCCATCATAGTGGCAGTAGATGTGGCACCATTCGTGGAAGTGTCCTTTACTGTTTGTACAGGAACATCATCCCCTGCCTGATACGTCACTCCGTTTACCACCAGTTTGTTTCTTGCAGTGAACCAGGAGTTGAGTTCAAATCCTGTACCTTCGGCTCCTGCGATAGAAGCCCTTACTTCGGCTTGACCCAACTGTCCCATCTGGGCACCCATGGCATAAGCGAACTCTATTTTTTCACCTGCGATAGCAGGAGCAACTGTCTTTTTGATCAGATCGTTTCTCAGCGTAGAATCATCGTCATCGCTACATGAAAAACAGGAAAGCGCAATGGCAGACAGCATTACATATTTCAGTAGTTTCATAAATAGTCTCCTTTTTTAAAGTTGATACTGTTTTAAATTATTCTCCCTGTAAAGCTACAGTGATGGTATAGGTCCTCTTCACTTGGCGGTTACCCGAGATAACCGTATATTCACGTGATTGACTAAAGTCGATCCATGAACCCATAGAAGGGGTTACAATACAATCCTTAGCTACAGAACAGTGAGGTTTAACATGCTTCAGATTTGTTCCGAATTTAGCTACAGCAGTAACTATACCTTTCGTAGCATCTGTTTCTATATCCTGAATATTGGTTTCAACCAATACATTACGATCGTCCGGACCTCTCAACTCGAAGTTGGACATATAGCATTCTTCACTGTCGGTAATCAACAAATTGTTGTCATCCAACGGGGCGTCTCCGCAAGCTTGTATCAGGAGGCATACAAACAAAAGACTTAGTATTCTATATACACTTTTCATAAATGTTCGTTCTTGTTTTAAATAAGTATTGTTTTTCACGCTGAGCATTAATACCATGGGGTATTCTGAGTCAACTTCGGATTACGGCTTCTTTCACCTTCCGGAATCTGATAAATATAGTATTTCTGGAAGTCACGTTCGGAAGCATTTTTGAACTCGTCACGGAGCCTGGTGCCTTTAGTGTCATACAGCGTTTGCCCATCACTATTCGGTTCACCCCATATTTCGTTGACTTTTCTCCAGCGGCGGATGTCAAACGGACGATGCCCTTCGGTAGCTAATTCTACGATACGTTCTTGCTCGATAGCCTTAAAGAACTCTTCTTTGTTAGCATACTTGCTTTCTTTCAATCCAGGCAGATTACCTCTGTTACGGATTTGATTGATTAATCCTACTAATTCCTGTGATGGACCATCTGTTTCATTCACGGCTTCACAGTACATCAGGTAGACGTCAGCAAGACGCATCAGATAGAAATCTTGAGGTCCCTGTGTACGTTCGGCAATACCTACTTGGCGTACCCATTTACGGTAGATATAACCAGTCTGACTACTGGCATCGTTATTGATAAAGCCTTTGGATTCTTCGCCTCTAACTCCGAACATCCAAGTCAGGCTGTCACCAATGGACATACCGTCCAAAGCTACTTTAATCATCTTTTCACCATTCCATAAGATAGTACTTCTCATACGCCAGTCACGATTTTCGTAGCTTTTGCGGTTCCATGCGCCGTTTTCCAGATTTTCCTGATTGTTTAAGATTAACTCAGGTAAGAAATCTCCTGTTATAGTCGATTGATAACGGTTTACCAGGCGATTAGTCGGCATAATCCAGCATTGTGCATTGGCTGTAGAACGTGTGCCAAAATCACGTAATAAGCTTTCTCCTTGTCCGTCACCTAAGTTAGGACCTCCATATTGAAGAGAAAATATGATTTCCTGGCAATACTCATTATCATATTGGAATAACTTCCAATAGTTGGGAGTCTGATACTCGCCTGGGTCACCGTTGCCGAAAAGTTTCAGATCATAATCGTAGATCACTTTCTTGAAGTCGGCAGCGGCCAGTTTATAGTATTCTTGGGCTTCGCTTGTGCTTTGTTGGAAATCTTTCAGTTCCGGCCAACCGTTTTTCTTCCAGGATGCCCAGTAAAGTTCTATTTTGCCTTTGAAAGCCAAAGCTGCTACCTGAGTTGCACGTCCGGCTTCGCCACCACTTACGCTTGCAGGCAGTTTCTCGTAAGCATATTGCAAGTCTTGCAGGATATCATCCTTGATGGTTGCAATAGGAATACGTTCAAGAGAACAAGCTTCAGCATCTCCTGAGAGTACATGGCGATAATAAGGTACATCACCCCAGTTCTCAATCAGGCGGAAGTAAGCTAATGCGCGAAGAAAATAGTTTTCAGCATTAATACGTTCCAGAGAAGTTCGGGTGGTGGCATTCCCCTCTATTTCAATCATCCGCTCTATGTTCTGGATAGTAAAGTTAGCGCGGTTGATAGTTTTATAGGCATTGTTCCACATAGATGAAAAACCGCTTGTCACCCAGGCGGCAGGGCTCCATCCCGTGATACTTCCGATACTTTTGCCACGGGTATTTTGAAATTCACCCTGTCCGTCGTAATAATAATCGGTAGCATACAAGTCACGGATAGCATTGTAGACCCCGTAAGTGGATGACAAAGCATCATCTGTGCTTTTCCAGAAGAGGTCTGAAGATACTTCTGTAGTCGGCTGTCTGTCCAGTAAATCACTTACGCAAGATGACATTGTTCCGACCAGTCCGGCAAATAATATATACTTAATGTATTTCATATTCGTTTTCTAATTTAAGGTGGTTATCAAAATTCAACATTAATACCGATAGAATAGGTTTTAACCAAAGGATAGAGGTCATTAGCATCCGATCTATTGTATTGTTGATTCCAACTACTGATAGATTTCTCCGGGTCAACACCTTTCCACGGGGTTATTGTGAAAACATTTTCTGCAGACAGATAAATACGAGCACGTTCAAATGAAATCTTTTTCAGTAACTTGGTTGGGATTGAATAACCTATCTGCAAGTTTTTCAGACGTACATAATTCATGTTTTCCGCCCAGAAAGTGCTTTCCGTTCTGTTATAGGAACCTCCGCTACCTGTAACCAGTCTTGGCATGGAAGCATTACGATTATCCAATGACCAGGTGTCATTCCAGTGGAAACTCTGGAAAGCATAACGGTCGGCTGGAACGCTTACATTATTGAGATCGTCCAACCACATATCTGCGCGACCATAACTGCCCTGGAATAATGCCTGGATATCAAAACCTTTATATCCTCCGGTCAGGGTGATACCAAATTGTCCGAGTGGGGTTTCACGATACTTATCTTTCCATGCTTTTTTATCTTTATCATCGATTTGTCCGTCACCATTCAGGTCTTTAATCAAGACGTCACCGGGTGCGGTATAATTACCTTGATAGGGAGCATTATAGATCTGATTCCAAGATTGTACCAGTCCGGGGTAGGCTTCATAAATATACAGGAAGTGGTAAGGCATATTCAATGCTGTCCATCCTCTGTCGAGATGATCACCCCATTCTTCCAGTTTGTTCACATTGTAAGAAGCATTCACGTTGATGCTGTAATCCAATTTTCCAACTTTGGAACGCCAGGTGATATTGGCTTCAATACCACGATTGCGCAAGTCGGCGATATTTACACGGGGGGCGTCATATCCGGAAAGGATAGAAGAAATACTGGAGCCACGAATCATACCGGTGGTGAAACGATCGTACCAGTCAAGTTCAGCCGTCAGTTGGTTATTGAATAAACCAAGGTCCAGACCCACATTGATAACACGTGTTGATTCCCAGGAAAGATCCTGGTTGATCATTTTACTGGCACTGAATCCTTGTACTAACTTACCATTCATGATGTAATTAGTCGTTTTCATCGTTTCCTTTTGTTCATAACGGCCTACACCGGAGTTATTACCCAATGTACCGTAAGAAGCACGGAATTTGGCATTGCTGATAACTTTCTTCAAAGGTTCAAAGAATGCTTCTTCAGAAATACGCCAGCCGATTGCTCCTGAGGGGAAGAAGCCCCACTGATGTCCTTTGGCAAAACGGGAAGAACCGTCCGAACGGAAGTTGAACTCAAACAAATATTTGTCGAACATTGCGTAGTTGACACGACCGATAAAGGAACGTAAGCCTTCTGATTCGGATCTACCCCAGTTGGTTTGTTGTGCAGCTGAGGCTGCATTCAGTTCTTCGAGACTTGAATGGAGTCTGTCTTTTCTCCAAGCGCCAAGTTGACGGTCAGACCAGAATTCTTCGGCGGCATTAAACATCGCTGTAATGTGATGTCCCGGAGCAATCTCACGGTCATAGCTAATTCTACCTTGGAACAGTGTTTTATAACCTTCATAATTAGAGTCGGTAATACCATCTCCTCCGTTGTCCGGCATTTCACGGGCTACTGTATTGCTCTGGAAATTCCATTGCTTTAAAGGATTCTGAATAGCTTTTGAGAATTGATTATAATACCTCAATGCATAGCTTACATTTAGTTTAAGACCTTTCAGAGGTTCCCATTCTGCATAAGCATTTCCATTGAACTCCTTGCGTGAGGTAGTTGTACGGTATGCTTCATATTCGGCAGCGACGTTACCGGCGGCAGAGTTTTCACCATAAGCCATGGCGCCACCATATTCGCCCGTTTCAGGATGCTTGTTCAATATACCGGATACTGCATATTTCAAACCGGCATTTTCCAAACCGCTTCCACGGGGAGCGGTTGTTTCGGACCATTGACCGTCTGACTTCATTCCGATTTTAAAGTTGTCTCGGATTTTATAATCCAGGTTGAAACGCATATTGTAGCGGCTATAGTCATTATGAATCTGCAATCCTTTCTGATCCATAATACCGATTGATGCATAGAAATTCATTTTGTCCGAACCGCCCGAAGCCGAAATAGTCTGGTTGAGTGTACCACCTGTGCGGAACATCTCATCAAATTGGTCGGTGTTGGGAAACAGAATAGGGTCAACCATACTCATGGCCATCCATTGCTCCACTGTTCCTTGGCGGAAGTTGGTTGAGCTGTTTCCTGTGCCGGCAGCCCGCATGTGCATAGTTAGTGCGCGGGAGTAGTCATTCATGTAGTCGTAGAATTCTACCGGGCTTGCCCAAGCATAAGAACCATTATAAGTAATCTTTGCCTTACTCTGTCCCAGACCGTTTTTGGTGGTAATCAGAATAACACCATTAGCAGCACGCGAACCGTAAACGGCTGATGAAGCAGCATCTTTCAATACAGAAATGCTCTCGATATCATTCATATTAATACGGTTGATGTCAACATCAGGCATGCCATCCACTACGATGAGCGGGTCGGAGTTATTGATAGAACCTAAACCGCGCACTTTCAGTGATGCGCCATCGGAACCTGCAAAACCAGTAGATTGGTTTACCACTAATCCCGGTACTAAACCGGAAAGTCCGGACGATACATTGGAAATGGAACGGCTGGCAATTGCTTCATCAATCTTCACTGCTGATACCGAACCGGTCAGGTTGACTTTTTTCTGGGTGCCATACCCAATCACTATAACTTCGTCCAATGCTTGTGAGTCTTCGTTGAGAGTTACAACGATATTTGTTTTGCCTTTCAAGGCAACCTCTTGTGTTGTGTATCCAATGAAGGATATCACAAGAGTGGCATTTGTTGAGGCATCAATGCTAAAATGACCGTCAATGTCTGTGATAGTACCACCTGTACCTCCTTTGATGGTGACATTAGCGCCAATAATCGTTTCTCCTGTGTTATCTTTTACTGTACCGGTAATCTTGGTCTGTTGTGCCGAGACGCTTCCGATACCAATAAAGACTAATAGGAATACCAAAAAATGTTTCATATAGCTTAAATTTAAATGAATAATAAAAGGTTAATTTCATGTAAGAACCGAGGGCTTTTACTTCTTAAGGTGGAAGTGGATCTTATGCCCCTCTTTAATAAGATGTGTGATTCATTAAGTATTATTTCATAGGCGTCCTTTCTCTTTTAATGGTTAATATGCTTTTCTAAATCGTTGTATAAAGTGATGGCAAATATATCGCTCTTTCGTACTCACATTGGAAATGTGACTACATCTTAACTACATCAGCCTTGATTACTGACTACATCAAGACTTTCTCTATGTGAAAGTAATGTTTTGGATATTAATAGTATATGTAGTAATTTTATGCTTGCAAGACTACTTCTCTTTTTCTCAAAGAATAGAGTGCTATTCATAAAAAAGACATTATCTTTGCTTTTACGAAACCAAAAGTTGACCGCTATGAAACTAAAGACGTATGCTACATTCTTTTTTCTTCTCCTATTGTGCTCATCATTGAGTGCCGGTTGGCAACGGCCGATAACGAACTATACACGTCATGCTTATAAAGCCGGTAATCAGAATTGGGGGTTACAGCAGCATGAAAACGGTTGGATGTATGTGGCCAATACCAATGGACTGCTGGAGTTTGATGGTGCCGGATGGAATCTTTATCCCATGCATAATGCAAAAGCCCGTGCTATGAAAATAGGAAATGACGGACGGATTTACATCGGTGGAATCGGTCGTTTTGGCTATTTTACGCCGAATCGTTTGGGAGGGTTAGATTATACTTGTCTTTCGGATAGTTTGCCTCCTAACTCTGCTATTGGTGTTATCTGGAATATTCTGCAAGACAAAAACCGAATCTGTTTCCAGTCGGATCGTAGCTTGTTTTATTGGGAAAATGACCGTTTGGAGTATCTGGAATGTAGCGGTGAAATATATACTTCTTCTATCGTATACAATAAATTTTATATAGGCGCTGCCGAGGGGCTACTTATTCTTGATGGGAAAGACTTCACTGTAGTACCCGGTTCGGAGATATTGGGAAGAATTTCCAGTCTGTTACCTTATAACGGTAAGGTTCTGATAGCTACCCGCTATAACGGACTCTTTACTTATGATGGTGAAAAGATTGATAAATATACTTGTGCGGCAGATGAGTTCATGAAGAAAAACCGTGTGTTTTGTGCGGCTCTTAATCATTCTTTGTTGGCCATAGGCTCTGTACAAGATGGGGTGTGCTTATTGAATCTTGAAAAAGATGAGATCGATGTCATATCTATTAGTAGCGGATTGCAGAATAAAACAGTGCTTAGTATGGCTTTTGATACACAGGAAAATCTTTGGTTAGGATTGGATAATGGAATTGATTATATTCATTTGAATTCTCGTATATCCTCTTTATATGGTAACAAGCCGGTTATAGGTTCGGGATACACTTCTCATCTCTATCGGGATAAACTATATTTGGGAACTAACCAGGGATTGTATTGTACCGTGCCTTCTGTAGATTTGAATCAGACGATACCGATGGATTTTATTCCCGGTACGGGTGGTCAGGTGTGGTCGTTCCTGAATCATGATGATAAGCTGTTCTGTGCTTCGGATAATGGCATTTTTGTAATAGATGGTGCTAATGTGGAACATCTGGATGGCTTGAGAGGGACGCGTCTGCTTGTATCTCTCAGCCACCGGCCGGATGTGTTGATTGTGGGAACATATGGCAAATATAGCGGATTACATCTGTTGCAGAAGGAATCCGGAAAGTGGAAAGTAGCCGGCCGGCTTCGGAACTTTACCTATTCTGCAAAAAGTCTTTTGGCTGAGAAGACAGGTAATATATTATGGATTACTAATAAAGATAGAGGTGTGTGTCGCCTTCAACTGTCTGATGACTTGAAAGAAGTCATAAATTTGAAGAACTATAATAACCATTCTTTTCCTACGGGATATGATGCTTATTTGGCTCAGATAAACAATGAAACCGTGGTGGTGTCACACTATGGCTTATGGCGTTATAATCAGGTTACGGATAGCTTGGAAGAGTATTCAGAGCTGGAATCTTTATTGGATGGAAAGGCTTCCTATACTTATCTTACTACAGATATTTCGCATAATATGTGGTATGTAGTGGGCGGAGCGCTGAAACTGTTGCGCTATGATGCCATGAAAAATACTTATTATAAGAATCCTCATGAGTCTTTTCTGAAAGGTTCGTTGATTGAAAATAATGAGTGTGTAAATGTATGTGACGATCAGGCGGTAGTAGGCACAGAAGAAGGTTTCTCATTGGTAAGTCTTTCGCAGATTACTACGGATGTTACACCATTGTCTTTGCAGATTCGTCGGGTATATCTGACCGGGCAACGTGATTCATTGATCTATGGGCGTAGTTACCAGTATGATGATTCGCCGGTGATTGTTCCTTATCGTCACAACTCTCTTCGTATTCAGTACAATGTGAATACCTATGATCCTTCCCAAGCAACCCTTTATTCATTCCGGCTCAGTAATGGTAGTGATAAAGGTCAATGGAGTGAGTACAGCGAGAATAGCATGAAGGAATTTACAGGCTTACATGAAGGGAAATATGTATTCAGTGTAAAACTGATGACAGATAAAGATCAGGAACCGGTGATTACGAGTTTTGCTTTTGAGGTATTACCTCCCTGGTATCGTGCATGGTGGAGCTATTTGATTTATGCAGTCATGTTAAGTGGCTTGCTATACTATATATATTATCGTATTGCCGATAGCCGCAAGCGCTTGCTGATGCAGAAAGAACTGGAACTTTATCGTCAGAAACAAGAGTTTAAGAAAGAAAGTGAACTGAAAGATAAGAAGATAGATATCCTGAAAGAAGAAAACCTGCAGTCAGAATTACGTTATAAATCGGAGGAACTGATTCGTACCACTTTGAATATTGTGCGCAAGAACGAAATCTTGTTGGACATCAAGAAAGAAGTGCTGGGTATTTCTCATTCTATCAGTGAGGAGAATCTTGTATCCCTTCGCCGGAAAACACTCCGGTTGTTGGGGCAGATCGATACGAATATTGAGCATGATGATGATTTACAGGCATTCCAGAGTACTTTCGATTCTGTGCATCATGATTTCTTCCGTAAACTGGAAGAGGCATATCCGGAACTGAATAACAAAGAAAAACTGCTTTGTGCTTATATTCAGATGAATTTGCTTTCTAAAGAAATAGCTCCACTCCTGAATATATCTTTGCGAGGAGTGGAGATTAGCCGTTACCGTTTACGCAAGAAACTGGGATTGGAAGAAGGGGAGAATCTTGCAGAATTCCTGCAGAAATTCTCAAAATAATTTGTGGATGAGAATGGTTGAGCGTTTGCGTCTATTTTATAATTAATTTTAAGTTAGAATGAAGGCATGTCCCCAAAGACATGCCTTCATTTAGAATATTCCTATGCCTTTTTAAAAGAGCTGAACTGTAAATCTCTATTTAATATTAACTGTAACATAATAGTTTTCACTAAAAGCTCTTACTTCATATTCATCTGTTTTGGTAATGGTTGTAGAATTAATATCTGTGGCATCAATCGTTTTTTGAGGATCAAAAGTCAATACACGGATTTTCCCTTTTTTACCAGTTAGTGCTTTGATATAGATATTTTGGGTCCCTTTTTTGGCATTTGGCCAAATCATGCTGTATCCGGTATTAGTATCAGGGGCTAAGATGTTACCATTAGTATCTACTACTTGATAATCTTCACCGCATTTTAGCTCTTCGACTTTGGGAACCGGTGAAGTGTAATAGAATACAACCGGACTATAATTTCTCGTATATGCACTGAAAAAATAAGTTGGAATAGCTACAACCTCTCCTTGTTTTACATCATATTGTAATTCGTTCCCTCCAGGAAATTTCACATTACCAAGTCCATAATAGTAAATGTGCTCCATTTCTGGATTATTGTTGCTCCAGTCGTCATCGCCGCAGCTGGCAAACAGACCGCATACTGTAACAAACAGTAAAAGTGTCATAAACTTCTTCATATTCATTGCTTGTTTTTAATTAGTTTTCATTGCCCCAATATGGGTTTTGTTTAATGTTTCCTCCAGAAGTACCGATTTCATATGAAGGTATTGGATAGAGATAATCTCTTTTGGGATCAAAACTGCGTGAGCCAGCCTCTTCAATAACAAAAATATTACCTTCATCATAGAGTTTATCACCTTTGTAATAGCCATTTTTGTCAGTTAGGCGTCCACCTAACTCATTTTCCTTAACTGGCGTATCTTCCGAATTATAGAGAAGTCCTAAAACCGCTTTAGGCAAAACCTCTTCTGCCGTTTTCCAGCGAATGATGTCATTGTAATGTAACCCCTCATCGATAAATTCCACCATGCGTTCTCGACGTATTTCTTTCAACATATCCAGATTATTACTTTGTACAAAAGCATTGGTCAATTTTATGTTAAACCCTACACGTTGGCGAACATAATTAATGGTTTCATCAAGTTTCTGGTCGCTGATACTTCCATTATACTCGTATAAAGCCTCAGCATATGAAATTAGGATCTCGGCATAGCGGATAATTATCTTATCTACAGTTTCTTTACTATTAGTGCTCCATTGGTCCAGCATAAAACCTTTTTTAATAGGGTAGCCGTAGCCATGCGCCTGGTCGTCTGTTTTGAATGGCTTATATGTACCTTTATAAGCTTCTTCACCTGCTGCATAGATAGTCATCGCCAAACGAGGATCACGATTCTCCAGAACGTCATTGTATCTAACTTCCGGGTGTTTTGCTAGTGGAGACTTTTCACGGGGGAGGCCATCACTATATAGAAAGTTGTCTAACATGCTACGGGTTATTGCTGCTGTATTTTCGAGCCCTCGAGAATTGTTGTGTGTAATTGTTCCGGCTCCGTTTGGTCCATAGATTTTAACAAAGACGCTCTCCTTGTTTTGACTGCCTTCTCCATCGAAGTAAAATAGTTTTTGAAAGTCAGTGTAAAGGTCATGCTTTTTTTCTGTGTAGATCATTGTTTCAGCAGCATCGATGGCTCTTTTTAAATGGGCTTTGTAGTCTCCCCCGGTTGTCTGATGATATTTACTATGAGTTCCTTCATATAAACCGATTCGTACAATCATGCCTAATGCCGCTGACTGTGAAACACGCCCCCAATCACTTTCACTTTTTAAAGCATCAATTTTGGGAAGCCATTGTAAGGCAAACTCTAAATCAGTATAGCATTGCTGGATTACAGTTTCTCGTGGATCGCGTGCTCTTTTAATATCCGGATCGGTTGTGTTTCCGAATACTTTTAAAATTAAGGGCACATCACCATATTTCTTTACTAAATCAAAGTAATGATAAGCACGGAAAAAGCGAGCTTCTGCTATCCAACGGTTTCTGGCTTCTTCACTGACAGGAGTTATTTCTCCTTTAACGATGATATTATTACATATTGCAATTTTTTTGTAGGGATCAGTCCAATCACCGGAGGTACCAGGAACACTACGATTGCCACTGGAAACTACATCTTGATTGGGACCTACTAGTTCATCAGAACGTTTGTCATGTGAGAAACCTGGCAGATCAATGTATAATCTGTTGCATGCACCTCGTAGGTCTTTCTCTGACTTCCAGAAATTGGGATCTGCAAGCGAGGTTTCAGGTTCTCTATTAAGCGTGCAGCCAGCTACTAGAAAAGTAACTATTAATAATAAATATATCTTTTTCATATTGGTCCTTTTATTTAGAATGTGACATTTAATCCGATTGTCCAACTGCGGAAGAATGGATAGAGGTCTCTTTTTGCATTATTTCCGATTTCCGGATCAAACACAGAAAGCATATTACTATGTTCCCAGATATCCTCTCCGGTTACATATATTCTCAGTTTTTCCAGATATTTTTTAGGAACAGGTATAGTGTACCCTAAAGTAATGTTCTTCAGTCGAAGATATGCTCCATTTTGTATCCATCTATCAGATGTTTTAAAGTTAAAATCATTGCCTTTATATTGATACAGTCGAGGCCAATATGCATTCTGATTATCTTCTGTCCAATAATCACGATGGATAGTCCATGGCATCATGTAGTCTTGATACAAAGGTGCAAAGGCTTCCGGATTAACAATTACTTTACGTTTGGCTACACCTTGAAACATTACAGAAATATCGAAACCTTTCCATTGTGCTGCCAAATTTATCCCATAAAGGTAGCGCCCGTTAGAGTTACCTAGACAGACCAAGTCACCCGGCTTTTCAGGAGTTGCTTCACCGACACCAATTTCATGGTTGGACTCACCTTGAGCAACATACTTTATGTCACCGCCACTGACTTTACCATCATTGAATGATTTGTACCCCGGATGTTCTTCTTTGTATTTAAGATACTCTTCACGACTTTTCCAGAAACCATCTGTCTCATATCCCCAAATAGTATTTAAGGAATAACCTTCCAATAATTCTACACCGCCGGCTGAGATAACACTGGCCCCATCATATTCTACTAATCTGTTGTCGCTGTCAGAGAGATTGAAACTTATTTGATAACTGACATCTTTAATTTGATCTTTCCATCCGATATTGAAATCCCATCCCCAGGTTTTTAAACGTCCGATATTTATTTTGGGTACACCGATACCTATTTGGTGAGGAAGTTGAAGAGAAGAAAGCATATCATTATTGTACTTCCAATAATATTCCAAACTACCGATTAACCGATTATTCAGGAAACCGAAATCTATACCGAGGTTGGTTGTTTCAATAACTTCCCAAGTCTTTTCAGTAGAAGGCATATTAGCTTGATAGAACCACTTTTCGCCCATATAAGTGGCTGATGTATTACTTTGTGAATCGCTGATTAATGGTATATAATCATATAGACCGAGTACAGCCCCATTACCCAGTTGCCCCCAAGAAGCACGAATTTTTAAATTGCTTATCCAATCAATTTTGAACCATCTTTCTTCGTTAACACGCCATGCAGCAGATATAGACGGAAATGCTTTCCAACGTTTATCAGGGGCTAAACGTGAACTGCCATCGTAGCGGATGTTAGCTTCTAGTAGATAACGTTCTTTAAAGTTATAGTTGACTCTTCCGAAATAGGACATCATAGACCATGGCTCAATATTATCTCCGATAACGGTATTAGTGGCTACTGATGTATCATAATAGTTGAAAGAGAAGAAATCATTAGAATTCATGTTTTTTGCCGTAGCATCAATTTCATCTTTGCGGTAGTTCTCATAAGAAGAACCTGCTAATACATTAAAATGATGCTGGTTCTGTAAATTGAATGTATAGTTGATGGTTGCTTCCATCAAATCGTGGTAATCAGAGTTCTTTTTTTTATATAAAGAATTTGGGTCATTGGTACTGTTACGAACATTTTTTCCAAAGCGGTCTTTCCAAACCAAGGTACGTCTGTTATTCTGTTCGGCATAGTAGCCTGCTTTACGTGATGCACTCAAATTTATTCGGAGTCCTTTTATAAAATCTTTGATGGTCAGGTTTGCTTTTCCGATGAAAGCTTCATATTTAGTTGTTTTCTGACCACCATTTTTCATTATATCAATTGCATTAGCCTGTAAGTCTCCATTATACGGATTTCCACTTTCATCCCCTTCGGGATTATATATGGACTGACGTCCTCGGGCAGAGTAAAGAAGATTGAAAAGTCCGGTAGATCCATAGGAAGAAGATTCCACTTCCTTGGATTGGTATTGCACATTGATACCTAAATCAATATATTTATTGATGTTAGTATTTACTTTTGCATGGATATTGTAGCGGTCATTGCTATCCGGTCCATATTTTAGCAAACCATCTTTCGTATAAAAGTTGGCAGACAACATGTAGTTCATGGCTTTGCTACCTCCGCTGACAGATACAGAATGGCTTTGCTGAGCCGTATGTTTTTTAGTTCCTTCTGCTACCCAGTTGACTGCATCAAAGAAGTCCCAACGTCCATTGGAGAGGGGGCGAGTGTTGAAATTAGGATTTCCTACCCAAGATGCTTTCTCTGCAGTCCATTCTGTTTTTCCAGTAGTAGGAATGCGGCTTTGATCAATAAAACCTTGCTCTTCCCATGCCGGAAGGCGTTCGGGCATATTACCTGGAATATTAAAAGAATAATAAGCATTGTAGGAGATTCTTGGTTTCCCTTCTGTACCTACTTTGGTTGTAATTAATACAACGCCGGCTGCTGCACGTGCACCGTAAATAGCACAAGCTGCTGCGTCTTTTAATACTGAGATGGAAGCTATGTCATTAGGATTTAATAAAGTCATATCTCCTTCTATTCCATCAATTAAAACTAATGTTGATGTGGAGTTGACGGATGAAAACCCGCGAATACGCATTCCCGATGTTTCGCTACCTGGTTGCCCGCTGCTACGTAACACAGCAACACCCGGCATTTCACCTTGTAATGCGGAGAGTACATCACTGGAGGGCTTGGCTGCAATTTGTTCTCCATCAATTGCAGACACTGATCCTGAAAGATTTACTTTTTTTTGTACTCCGTACCCCACCACTACTACTTCTTGTAATGTTTCACTGTCTTCTTTTAACTGAATAATTCCTTTTACAGCAGATGCCTTTAACTCTACAGTCTTATATCCTATATAAGAAAAGGAGATAAGCGCATCACTTGAAGATACTTTAAGAGAAAAATTACCATTAAAATCAGTGATACCTCCATTTGTGGTACCTTTTTCTTGGATGGTTACTCCGATAAGTGGTTCTTTTGTTGTTGTGTCCACTATCTGTCCCGTGAGGGTAAGTGCGTTTTGGGCGTACATCCCGACATCTGAGAGGAAAAGGAAACAGCATAGTAATAAAAACTGCACTAATTTCCATGAAGAATTTTTCATTCTCATAATACTTAGATTTTGATTAATACTATAATTACATTATTGACTTGAATGCGTTGCAAAACTATTTGTTTATAGAATTGGAGGGTGGAGTTTGGATACGTCAAAAACTCACAATTAAAACATTTATACTACATCAATACTTTCTTTGTATTTTGGTAAGTAGCTGATTTATATGGTTTTTGTACAGGATGAAGGGTTTCTTATTTTAGATCGGCAATCAGTATTTCGATATTTTTTTCTTCAAAAAGATGTATCTTTAAAAACTCTTTTAATGTATTATGCTATGAATAGACTTGTTACTTCATTTTTACTATTAACCCTCTTTGTTTTTTGTAGCCAGAGATTGTGTGCTGGTTGGCAACGTTCTATCACTAACTACTCTCGTAATTCTTATAAAGCTGCTTCACAAAATTGGAGAATAATGCAGAATGATAATGGATGGATGTATTTTGCTAATAATAAAGGGCTATTGGAATATGATGGGACAAACTGGTCTGTATATCCCATTCATAATGCGAAAATGCGTGCTGTGAAAGCTGGGAAAGATGGACGTATATATGTGGGTGGACTGCAACAATTTGGTTATTTTGTTCCGAACTTTTTAGGGCGTTTAGATTATATTTGCCTTTCAGATAGCATTGATAAAAGAAGTATCGGAAATATTTGGAATATTCATATAATAGAAGATCAAGTTTATTTTCAATCAGATAATGCTGTCTTTTGCTTCGAAAATGAGCGTATTCATCGAATTAATTGTCATAGTATTGTTCATTCAGCTTTAGTGGGGCAACGGCTTTATGTGGCAGGCACCGGGTTGTTTGTATTGGATAAGAATAAATTTGTATTACTGCCCAATACTAATTCTATGATAAGTGATACTGGTATGAGGGTAATTGGACTTTTTTCTTATCGGGATAAATTGCTTGTGGTAACTAATCGGGGAGGATTATTTTTTTATGAGAATAGAATGTTGATTCCTTTCCGTTCGGGTGCTGATGACTTTTTGAAGCAAAATCGTCTTTTTTGTGCTACTATTAAAGGTTCTTTGCTGGCTTTAGGAACTGTGCAGGATGGTTTGTTACTTTTAGATATGGATACCGGAGAAACAGAACATATATCTGTTCATAATGGCTTACAGAATAAAACAATACTTTCTTTGTTCTTTGATAGAGAAGATAACCTTTGGTTAGGGTTGGACAATGGTATTGATTGCATTCATCTTCATTCTCCGATTTTTCAGAATAGGGCTACGATAGGGAGTGGTTATGCTTCATGCCTATATCGTAATAAATTATACTTGGGAACTAATCAAGGAGTATTTGTAACAGACTATCCTTTGGTCTTAAATAAAGTACAGAGTTTGGAACCTGTTTGGGGGACAGCAGGGCAGATCTATTCTTTGGCAGTTTACGATGATAAACTATTTTGTGCTGGGAGTAATGCGTTAGGAGTGTTGGATGGCAATGAGTTTTATCTCATTCCTGGTATTCGTGGTGTATGGTGGGTAAAATCTATACCGCAGAAAGATAGACTGTTAGTTGCTACCTACATTGGACTTTATTCATTAAAAAAGGTAGAGGGGCGATGGATACTTCATAGAAGAGTTAAGGGGAGAAGATTCTCTTCCAAAAGTTTATATATAGAACCTTTGGCAAATACTTTGTGGACAGCAAATAAGGAAGGAGGACTATATCGGCTTTTTCTTTCTGAAGAATGTGATTCCATCCTTCATGAAAAATGTTACAATTTTGAGGAGTTGCCTATGGGAGATAATGTATGTATTACTAGGGTTGATGATGAGATTGTAATAGCTTCGAGACAAGGATTGTTTCGTTATAACCAATTGAAAGATAATTTGGAAAGATATGATCGATTGGAAAAGCAAATGGATGGCAGAACTGCTTATACATATATAATGCAAGACTCCTTGCGGAATATTTGGTATGTGACTGATGGTGTATTAAAGTTGTTGCATTATGATCCATTAGCAAACAGTTACTATCGGAGAGAGAATGAAGCTTATTTAAAAAATTGTTTGATAGAAGATTTTGAAACTGTTAATGTTTTTACCGAGAATGAAGCAATGATAGGTATGGAGGACGGTTTTTCACTATTACATTTTATGCAGGAGCGAGTGAAAAAATATCCATTGAATCTACAAATCAGGCGGGTATATCTGACCGGAGTTAAGGATTCCCTTGTATACGGGTGTAGTTATATTCCAAATGATATGTACTTGAAGATTCCTTATAAAAATAATTCTATTCGTATTGAGTATAGTATCAACAATTATGATAGGTCATTGGCTTTGTTCTATTCTTGCCGATTGACGGGACCTGTTTCTGAACCTTGGAGTCAGTTGGGAGAAAATACGATAAAGGAATATACTCTATTACCTGAAGGAAAATACACCTTTTATGTTCGTACGCATGTTGGTCAGGAAGAGCCTACAACGGCATCCTTTTCTTTTGAAATACTCTCTCCTTGGTATCGTACATGGTGGAGTTATTTACTATATAGTGTGTTGATTGTAATGTTGTTAACTTATATATACTATCGTATGTCAATGGAGCGTAAACATTTGGTCATGTTGAAGGAGTTAGAACTTTATCGTCAGAAACAAGTTTTTCAGAGAGAAAATGAATTAAATAGTAAGAAGATTGATTTGTTGAAAGAAGAAAATTTGCAGGCAGAATTACGCCACAAGTCTGAGGAGTTGATACATACTACACTGAATATTATTCGTAAGAATGAGATATTACAGAATATCAAGAGTGAAGTACTGAGTATTTTACATGCTGCCAAGGAAGAAAATTTAGTAATTATTCGTCGGAAAATCTTATGCCTCATTAGCCAAATTGATACGAATATGGAGCATGATGATGATTTGTCGGCCTTTCAAAGTACATTTGATTCAGTACACCATAATTTATTCCAAAAACTTGAAGCACGTTTTCCTGAATTAACGAAAAGGGAGAAATTATTATGTGCTTATATAAAAATGAATTTGATGTCAAAAGAGATTGCTCCATTAATGAATATTTCACAGCGTGGGGTAGAGGTCAGCCGCTATCGTTTACGCAAAAAGTTTGGACTTAAAGAGGGGGAGAACCTTGTAGAATTTCTACAGAAATTCTCACAATGATTTTTGCAATATCAGTAAACTCTCCGGTCCCATATTAAACAGTAAATCGACGATGCTGAGATTAGGCAGGAAGCCGAGTCGTTCTTGGAAGACCTGATAATAAGGCTGGACTATGAAGTCCGGGTCTTCCTCCTTATAATCTTTCTTCGGATGAATTCGTTCGCGAAAATCATCTTCATCGGATGTAAAGTCGATCTTGTACATGTCAGTGCGCTCCATGTCTAGCTGTATGTCTATCAGTGAACAGACAAGACGGCATAATTCTTCGTTGAAATCGACTAAAAACTCATATTTCTTCTCATAGAAAGGCTGGAAATCATCTTTGTAGTATTCAAAGAAAGGCGTATGATTGTAAGCAGATGACAGGGCATTCCAATGCAGGTGCCGCCAGTTGCCATGATCGGAGATACGAATGTCTTTTAGTGGGCATTTCAAGGTATCGGGCTTGACGGTAGGGATGGAAAGTGCCAATTCACCGTCCGGTGCTGCAATGGTACAGCGGTTGCGGTAAGTCTGTTTCACATAATGGTCGTGCTGCTCGATAAAGACCTTGTCATAAGCCAGTAACTTGGCATAATATTCTACGGGTGCCAGATAGGCAGAAGAAAGATATACAGTTTTCATTTTGAATTCATTCTTTGGTTAGTTCTCTTACGATTTCTCCTTTTCTATTGTACGGGACTGAGGAAACGTTTCCAGCGATAACCCCCGAACAGCCCGGTGTCGCTCTCCTTGGAAAACCAGATGAGCGAGGCTTTGCCGATAATGTGATCTTTAGGGACAAAACCAAACAGACGGGAATCAGAGAGATTGATGGAGTTATTAGCACTTACCCAGTAATAATCCTTGGTAAAACAGCAATGCTGTACGGGCTTACCTTCTACATATAATGTATCGTTTTTAATCTCAGCTTGCTTATTCTCATGCAGCACCAGGGTGTTGCGTAGCAGAGTCCGGTTCCACGGATATACACGTACAGCTTTTCCCTTACCGGGAACAATCAGCGGACGTAAGGCCTCTATGGAGTCTTTCTTATCCAATCGTTTTATCCAGCAGTTCCCGTTCATGGCTTGTTCCAGCAGATAATATTCGTAACGGCTGAAACTACGCACGTTCTTTATGCTGTCCTGTCCCATCAGGCGATTATCGCATATGGACAGGAGAGTGAGTAATGAATCAAGCTGCTTCTCCTTTTTCCGGGGATAGGTGTACAGGAACTTCTGGTCGGGAGCATTTTTTTCCGATGGAATGACGGAAAACAGGGAATCTATCAGCAACGTATCTCCCGGCACACCGATACAACGGCTGATGAATACCTCACGTCGGGAAATGACAGACTCTGAAAGATTAGCCGGATTGTTAAAGACGATAATGTCTTCCTTTTCTACGGGACTGTCTCCCCAGCGATGATAATTCCACAACGCCATGAGGGGAAGGCGCAACCCATAGCTCCATTTATTTACCAGAATACGTTCTCCCTGAAACAGGGAGTTCTCCATACCCGATGAGGGAATAAGGTAGGAAGTCATAACGCAACCCCGGAGTAACACTACAACGAGTATTATTCCGATGATTGCTCCCGTTATCTTCCATGCCTTTTTCATTTCAGGCGCTTACTTTACCCACTTAAATATCCGGTTCCAACGGATTTTACCGTCAAACCAGCCGCGATCCTTATCGAGTGACAGCCAAACTACAATCGGCTTACCTACGACATGATCTTCCGGAACGAATCCCCAGGAACGGGCATCGGCAGAGTTGTGGCGATTGTCACCCATCATCCAGTAATAGTCCATCTTGAAGGTATATTCGTCTGTCTTTTTGCCGTTGATGTAGATGCCATCCTCTTTTACTTCCAGCGTATTGCCTTCGTATGCTCTGATAGGACGTTCGTAGATAGGCAGATTATCCTCGGTCAGTTTGATGGTAGCACCTTTCTTCGGTATCCAGATTGGGCCGTAGTTATTGCGATCCCACTTTGTATAGAGGTTCAACGGATACATCTGACCGGTGAACATTTCCGGTTCCATGACGATGCGGCTGACCAGTTTCTTATTAGCCGATAGCGTTTCAAGCATTTTCTTTGTCAGCGGCAGATCGTAGGTAGGAGCCAGGCGTCCTTGTGCATCACGGTGGGTTAATCCCATCTCCATTAACAGGCTTTCGTTAGTGACCATTGCCTGATCATCCTTACTGATGCCCAGTTCGCGGAACATATCCTCTGTGATGTACGGACCTGTGGTCTGTACCAGATAGTTGAGCTGCATGTCTTCCGGATTTTCAAGAGGCTTCCCGTCGATATAGACTTGGGCATCCCTGATTTCAAGTGTATCTCCCGGTAATCCGACACAACGCTTTACATAGTTCTCGCGGCGGTCTACAGGACGGATAACAACGTCACCATACATTTTAGGATTGGAAAGTATCAGGTTTCTTCCGGCATTGTAGTACAAATCGTAAACGGCACCTTGTTGCTTACGCGTCAGACTGTCCATATTTACGGGATTCGGATACATCCGCTGCCCTTCGTTGTAGGCAAGAGAATAAAAGTCCGTTTGTTGATAGTTGGTGGCTACGGTATCTCCTGCAGGGAAGTTGAATACTACGATATCATTCCGCTTCACTTTGCCCAGACCCGGAACACGTTTGTAGTCCCATTGAGGCCACTCAATGTACGATTTGGTATTTACCAGTGGCAGGGTGTGCTGAGCCAGCGGCATGGACAACGGTGTATTGGGTACGCGCGGACCGTAGCTTAATTTGCTGACGTAGAGGTAATCGCCTACCAACAATGATTTCTCCAGTGAAGAAGAAGGTATCTGATAATTCTGGAATACGTAGATATTGACAAAGTAAACAGCTACCAGTGCAAACACGATAGCGTCTACCCAACTCATGATGCTGCGTACAGCCGGATTCTTAGACTTTTTCCAGAAGCCCCAGGGGATTTTTTTGCTGATGTAAATGTCGAAGATGAAAGGTAGGACAATC
The DNA here is from genome assembly GCF_003474285.1 of Bacteroides sp. AF39-11AC. Classification (NCBI taxonomy): domain Bacteria; kingdom Pseudomonadati; phylum Bacteroidota; class Bacteroidia; order Bacteroidales; family Bacteroidaceae; genus Bacteroides; species Bacteroides sp. AF39-11AC. The sequence continues at coordinate 137,775 of NZ_QROH01000001.1, forward strand.
AGTCCCAACCAGCTTTTTACCCATACCAGGAAGGCGAGGTAAAGCACGGTGATGATTGCAAATTTAATCCATTGGGCGCGAGTTGCTTTTCTCATTTTAGCTTGTTGTTTATGGTCTGTTTTATTATTTCAGGAAAGGGAACAAGTCTCTCATTCCCAGATAACCTTCCTTATTAGCAGTAAATTCGGCAGCGAGTACGGCACCCAGCGCAAAACCTTTGCGGTTCTTGGCATCGTGCGTAAGGATAATGCTGTCAGCTTCCGATTCGTAGCGGATTACGTGGATACCCGGCACTTCCCCTTCGCGGATGGAGCTGACGGGTAGTTCATTGACCGCACATTCGGTAGAACCTGAAACGGTTCCATCCGGTGCCTGCATGGTTCCTTTCACCCAGCGTTCTTTACGGTCGAGGTTTTCCAGAATTTCTTCGGCAAGCGTGATAGCCGTACCGCTTGGAGCATCCAGTTTGTGGATATGGTGTGTCTCGCTCATCGTCACATCGTAAGCCGGAAACTGGTTCATTATTTTTGCCAGATATTTATTCACGGCAGAAAAGATGGTGACGCCCAAGCTGAAGTTAGACGCCCAAAACAGCGTTTTACCTCCTTTGGTGCAAAGCTCTTTGATTTCATCGCCATGTTCATCCATCCAACCCGTACTGCCGGAAACTAACTTCACACCGGCTTCGAAAGCCTTTATATAATTATTGTAGGCTACCATGGGATTGGTGAATTCTATGGCAACATCGGCGCTCTTGAAAGCATCCGATTTAAAATCCTCCTGGTTATCTACATCGATGATGCTGACAATCTCGTGTCCGCGACTGAGGGCAATCTTCTCGATCTCCTTACCCATTCTTCCGTAACCGATTAATGCTATTTTCATTCTTTTTTCTGTTTTAATTCACTTTATCAACATTTTATAGGTCGCAAAGGTAATGTTTTTCTTACATTTGCGGGCAATATTAACTTCTTGTTAACAATGGAACTACTATTGCATTACGTTTGGAAGCATAAAATCTTTCCTTTGAAGATGCTTCGGACGACTACCGGCAAGCCGGTTGAGGTGATAGATGCCGGACTACCGAACACAAATGCAGGCCCCGACTTCTTTAATGCCAAACTGAAAATAGACGGTACCCTCTGGGTGGGAAACGTTGAAGTACATACTGTTGCCTCCGACTGGATGCGGCATGGGCACGATAAAGATATTGCTTATGATAACGTGATCCTGCATGTAGCGGAGACCGTAGATTGTGAAGTGTTTTGTGCGAACGGTGCACCGATACCCCAGTTGCAGCTTTCTTGCCCCGAGTCCATCCGCCGACACTATGCCGAGCTGAGCCATGCGGAGATTTATCCTCCTTGCTATTCCATATTATCTTCTTTACCGAAACTCATTGTTCATTCCTGGCTTTCTGCCTTGCAGGTGGAACGCTTTGAACAGAAGGCCCGTGCTATTGCCGCCCGATTGAAACATTGCAATAATCATTGGGAAGATGTATTCTTCATAACCTTGTCCCGTAACTTTGGTTTCGGGTTAAATGGGGATGCTTTTGAGGCATGGGCCAATCATTTGCCTTTCCGGGCGATAGATAAGCACCGCGACAATCTCTTTCAGGTGGAAGCTTTCTTCTTCGGACAAGCCGGGTTGCTGGATGAGGAATTGCCGGATGCTGATGAATATTACCGGAAATTGCAGAAAGAGTTCCGCTATTTGCAGCATAAGTTTGAATTATCAGCTCCAATGCCCGCCACTCAATGGCGTTTTCTTCGTTTGCGTCCCGGCAATTTTCCCCATGTCCGGCTGGCACAGTTGGCAAACCTGTATTATAAGGAGCGCTCGCTGTTCTCCCGCATCATGGAAGCGGAAACACTGGAAGTTGTTCAGAAACTACTGACTATTAGTACCTCTCCGTATTGGGAAGAGCATTTCAATTTTAAAAAGACTTCTCCCAGCCAGGAAAAACAAGTTGGAAAGAATGCACAAAACCTGATTGTGATTAACACTATCATTCCTTTCCTCTATGCTTACGGTTTGCATAAAGCAGACGAAGCACTCTGCGAACGTGCCACCCGTTTTCTTGAGAGCCTGAAGGCAGAAGATAATCACATCATTCGCCATTGGAGTGGGGCAGGGCTGCCTGTATCCACTGCTGCCGACTCGCAAGCCTTACTGCAACTTCAGAAAGAGTATTGTGATAAGAAAGATTGCTTGCGCTGTCGTTTCGGCTTTGAGTATCTGCGGCAAAAATAAGACTCAGCAGGTACTGAACTGGATTGATGAGAAATGGCGGAATAGATACTTTAAAATATTCTTTTTCTCTTTTATATTAAATCTGCGGATTTGCATTATCTTTGTCGCTGATTAATAAACCCTTTGACATTGTAACCAGATGAAGGCAATTCACTTTGTATTTTGTCTTTTCGCGGTACTTATGCTGACGACTACGAATGGTCAGGCTGCCGCAGCTAATGAGGACTTTCAGGCATTCCTCAAGAAATTTACTTCCAGTGCCTCTTTCCAGTATTCCCGTATCAAGTTTCCGTTGAAAACTCCTATTGCCCTGTTAGAGGAAGATGGTGAGACGGAGAAGACTTTTCCGTTTACACGTGAGAAGTGGGCGTTGCTGGGCGAAGATGCATTCAAAGAAGAGCGTATCACAGACGAGGAAGGTGGAGTTTATGTCTCCCGTTTCACCGTAAACAACCCCAAACATAAAGAGTTTGAGGCAGGCTATGATGAGTCGGAAGCTTCCCTTCGCGTAGTGTTTGAGCTGATTGACGGAAAGTGGTATGTCACCGATTGCTATACTGACTGGTATAACTTCGATCTTCCTATCAGTGAGCTGCCGGAAACCATCACTACGATAGAAGAAGAGAATAAGGCGTTTGAGGAGATGCATCCCTAAATTACTAAAATATACTTTTTCTGTACGATTTATGTGTCATTTTCTCTAAAAAGTACCGTTTCTTTGCAATGTGGAAATATTGTAAACGAAACTAATACCGGAAATGACACATTCATCTTTCATACAAATTCTGTGGAAATGTATTTTCCTTTTTCTCCCTTGTACTTTATTGGCGCAAGAGCGCGCTTCTTTGGGCCATTGGATTGCCGAAGACCAGTCGGGAATGATGGACTTCACCATCCGTGAAGATACGCTTGAACTTATCGTACCCGAAGGACTTACTTTATGGTATAAAGACCGTCTGACCGGTGATTATGAAATCAGTTATCATATCTGCATGGTGATGAATGGCGGGGAACACGATCGTCTTAGCGACATGAACTGCTTCTGGGCTGCAAACGATCCGAAATACCCCGGCAAATTATTAGCTCGCTCCACCTGGCGAAATGGTATCTTCCGTAACTATAATACATTGAATCTGTTCTATGTAGGCTATGGTGGCAATGATAATACCACTACCCGTTTCCGTCGTTACTACGGTCAGTTTTACGATGTAGATGAGGCTCGCATCAAACCTTTGATTAAAGAGTATACCGATCCCGTTCATCTATTGAAGCCGAATCTATGGTATCACATCCGGATTCGTGTTCAGAATAATAGCACAACTTTCTTAGTAGATGGTGAGGAACTTTTCCACCTACCTCTCGAAGCCGGTGCAGGCGATGGTCATTTTGGTCTGCGCCTTCTGCAAAATCATGTTTGTTTCACGAACTTCCATATCGAACGCTTGAATTAATCCCAATAATATTCTCATACCATGATGACGAAATTTGATCTGATGAAATCTATCCTTGTTGCTGTATGTACTGCACTGTTCTCCTTTAGCCTGTCGGCACAAGTCGTAAAGAATGACCGGTTACTCTCTTTTGAACAACCAGAGCTTCCTACCGGCTTAAGTGCAACGAAAGCCACGCTCGGCATTAGCGACCAACATTATAAAGACGGTACACACAGTTTGCGATGGACCTTCGAACCCGGCTCTGTGTTGACTCTTCAGCGTGATCTGAAGTTCGAGAAGAAAGACCCTACTGGAAAAGATACTTACCTTTCCGCTTTCATTGTCTGGGTGTATAATGCAAAAGCCCAAGATACTACTATTGAGTTTGAATTCCTGAAAGATGGGAAGAAGTGTACTTCTTTTCCTTTCGGTATTAACTTCACCGGCTGGCGTGCTGCATGGGTCTGCTACGAGCGCGATATGCAAGGTACTCCTGAACTCGGGATGAATGAACTGCGTATCGTTGCACCTAACGTGAAAGGAGAGTTGTTCATCGACCATCTGATAACTGCCAGTAAAGTGGATGCCCGTCAGCAAACTGCTGATGTGCAAGTGCCCTTCGTTAATAAAGGAACCACCAACCATTGGCTGGTGATTTATGAACATTCCCTGTGGAAACCGGAAATAGCCCTTACTCCGGTTAGTGAGAAGGACAGACAAGATATGCAGTTGATGGAAAAACGTTTCCGCGATATGCTTTATACTCCTTCTAAACTTACAGAAAAAGAGATGGAAGGCATCCGTAAGAAATATGATTTCTATGGGATTACTTATAAAGACGGCGTTGTAAGCGGATTGCCCATCTTTATGGTACGCCAGGCAGAAGCTTACGAACGTATGTATCCCAACTGGGATAAAGGCATGTTCACCAAGTTAGGGATGGAGATGAGTGAGTATTTCAATCTGATGCGCCGGATAGCCTATGCTTATAACAATGCCTCGGATGATGTGACAAAGGATGAACTGAAACAGAAGTTCCTGGCTATGTACGACCACATCACCGATCAAGGAGTAGCCTATGGCAGTTGTTGGGGAAATATCCATCATTACGGATACAGTATGCGCGGTTTGTATGTGGCCTATTTCCTGATGAAAGATGTATTGAGAGAAGCCGGAAAACTGAACGAAGCGGAACGCACCTTGCGCTGGTATGCTATCACCAATGAAGTATATCCTAAACCTACGGTCAATGGCATTGATATAGATACTTTCAATACACAGACGCAGGGGCGCATGGCAAGTATCCTGATTATGGAAGATACTCCTGAGAAACTTCAATATCTCCGTTCTTTCTCCCGTTGGATAGATTATGGTTGCCGCCCGGCACTCGGATTGGCCGGTTCTTTCAAAAAAGACGGTGCTTGTTTCCACCATCGCAATAATTATCCGGCTTATGCAGTCGGTGGTCTGGATGGTGCGACAAATATGATTTATCTGTTGAGCGGAACAGGTTTCAAAGTATCTGAAATAGCCCACGAAACAGTAAAGAATGTATTGCTTACCATGCGTTTCTATTGTAATACCAAGCAATGGGCTCTCTCCATGTCAGGACGCCATCCTAATGGAAAGGGGCAATTGATACCTATACAATATGCTACTTTGGCATTGGCTGGCACTCCCGATGGAAAGCAGGAATATGATCCTGAGCTGGCTGCCGCTTATCTGCGTCTGGTTTCTTATACGGAAACTCCTGATAAGAATGCTCCTGATTATCTACCGAAAGCATCTACTGTCCATGAACAGAAATTGAAACAACTATTTGAAGCACAGGGATTCCGTCCCGAACCCGATCCGCAAGGTAATCTGGCGTTAGGTTACGGCTGCGTTTCAGTACAGCGCCGGGATAACTGGGCAGCTGTGGTACGCGGGCATTCCCGTTACCTTTGGGCAGCAGAGCATTATCTGGATGCTAATTTCTTTGGTCGCTACCTGGCTCACGGAAGCATGCAGATATTGACCGGAAAACCCGATGAAATGGTTACTTTTACAACCAGCGGCTGGCAGGAAGCAGGCTTCGACTGGAACCGTTTCCCCGGTACGACGACTATTCATTTGCCATTCGATCAGCTTCGTGCCAAAGTGATGAATGTAGATACTTTCTCCGGTATGGAAGAAATGCTATATTCCGATGAGGCTTTTGCAGGCGGATTGTCTCAGGCAAGGTTAAACGGTAACTTCGGCATGAAGCTTCACGAGCATGACAAGTACAACGGTTCACACCGTGCCCGTAAATCTTATCACTTCTTCAATGGAACGATTGTATGTCTGGGAACGGATATTGAGAATACAAATGAAGAGTTCCCGACAGAAACTACCGTTTTCCAGTTGGCAGCCACTACTCCCGAAATGCATGATTACTGGGCAGCTTATAAAAGTGACGGACAGACTTATATCGATCCTAACGGAGTAGGTTATTATTTGTCGAAAAGCTCGATGAAAGCGGCAAAATATGAAAAGAACTTCCCACAAGTTACCGTAGGTGAACGTAATCCGAAGCCTACTTCCGGTGATTGGGTTTCATTGGTATTAGAGCATGGAAAAGCTCCGAAAGGTGCTTCTTATGAATATGCTGTCCTGCCCCGCACGGATGCAGCCTCTCTGAAAGCTTTCGCAAAGAAGCCGTCTTACAAGGTACTGCAACAGGATCGCAACGCCCATGTTGTTTATTCTTTGACTGATAACCTGACTTCATACGTACTTTTTGAAACACCACAGGCATTACCTAAGGAGGGATTGTTGCAGAAAGCTGATACTTCCTGCCTCGTCATGATACGTGAAGACAGAGATAAGCTCTTATTGACCGTTTCTCAACCGGATCTGGCACTGTATCGAGGTCCGAGCGATGAGGCTTTTGACAAGGATGGCAAACGTATAGAACGTAGCATCTATTCGCGTCCCTGGATTGACAATGATAGTGGTGAAATACCTGTAACCGTTACTTTAAAGGGTGAATGGAATGTTGCAGAAACTCCTTATTGCAAAGTGATTTCCAAAGATAAGTTGCAAACTGTTCTGCGTTTTACATGCAGAGATGCCGCCAGCTTCGATGTGGAGCTGAAGAAATAATGAAGTGAGTACTTAAAATAGAACTGTGATGAAAGTAAGGAATATAATGTTGTGTGCAACGGCTGTCGCTCCTTCCTTGGTTTGGGCAAAAGGGTTGCCTAATATCATCTACATTGTAACCGATCAGCAGACAGCCTCTGCGATGAGTTGCATGGGAAACGATGACTTGCATACTCCGAATATGGATAAACTGGCACAGTCAGGTGTTCTGTTCCGTAATGCCTATTGTTCTACGCCCCTGAGCGGACCTGCCAGGGCGGCTATGTTTACAGGCTATACTTCGCACGAAGTAGGACTTGCCCGAAACGGTACGCCGATACCGGACTCGTTGCGTACCCGGACTTTGGGAACACTGATGCAGGATGCCGGTTATGATTGTATCTATGCCGGTAAATGGCATGTACATACTGCCTCCATGCCGGATAAAGAGTTCGGTTTTACTACTATCCATCCTCATAGTGATAATGGGCTGGCGGAAGCCTGTGTCGGCTTTCTGGAACAAAAACACCCCAAACCCTTCTTCCTGGTGGCGGGATTCGATAACCCGCATAATATCTGTGAGTACGCACGTAGCCAGAATTTGCCTTGGGGAAATATAGAAGACCTGCCGCAGAATGAGTGGCCGGGACTACCTCTTAATTTCGCTAAGAATCCCTATGACGCTGATGTTATCAGTTATGAGCAGAGCCTGAATTATTCGGCTTATCCTACCCGTAACTACACTCCGGATGATTGGCGCCGTTACCGTAGCCTCTATTACCGCTTGGTTGAAAAGGTGGATGCAGAAATCGGTAAGATTTTGAATGCTATAGATAAACAGGATTTATGGAAGAATACAGTCGTGATATTTACCAGTGATCATGGCGATGGAGTGGGAGCACACCATTGGAACCAGAAATCGGCTTTATATGAAGAGGTAGTAAATATTCCTCTGATTGTAACCTTACCGGGAAAGAAGAATGCCGGCAAGGAGATGCCGCAACTGGTGAATAATGGTGTCGATTTCTTTGCAGCAGTTTGCGACTGGGCAGGCATCCGGCTTCCTGAAGGGCTGCATGGTATCTCTTTCAGAGCGTTGGTAGAGAAAGCTGATCCGTCATTGAAGCATCAGGACTATATCGTGACTGAAACCACTTTCGATAAAGGTGGAAATACACGTGGCTGGGCTTTGCGTACCTCTCGCTATAAATATGTGTTGTATGACAAAGGCCGTTATCGTGAACAACTTTTTGATATGGAAAAAGACCGTGGTGAAATGCGGAATCTAGCCATCGAGGAGAAATACAAAGTAATCCTGTTGCAACACCGTGAGTACCTGCACGACTGGATGAAGCTGCATCATGTAGCGCAGATACGTAAGGATGTACATACGATTCCGGGCGTAAATCCGGAATAAGATTAATGATTACCCCAACAAGCTGCGGACTGCCGCCTGGTAAGTTTCCAGCTTGTTGGCTTTATGAATTGCCTTTTTGGCTTTCCGGTCTCCGTCCGGCATCAGATATTCCCAGAAGTTTTTCATTTTCGTCAGCAGTTGTTTGTCTCCCCCCTCCAGAAGATTACCATACTGGGCAAATACGTCAGCATGGAACAATCTGAGTCTCTCCTGCATATCCTTTTCGGAAAGCGGATGTCCCTGTTGATACTCTAAAGCTAAGGCGGGATTAGCAAGCAGTCCACGTCCTATCATAATACCCGCCAGTTGTGGGAAACGTTCGCTGATGGCCTGTATATCTTCTACTGTAAGTAAATCACCGTTATAAATAAGCGGATGACGGCATTCGTTGTAGAAGGCTTCAAAACCTTTTAAATCCACTTCCCCTTTATATTGTTGTTTTCCCAATCGGGGATGCATGATGATATGTGTCAGTGGCAGTTCATTCAGCAAGGGTAGCAAAGCCAGGCATTCTTCCGCGTTCTCCCAACCCAACCTCATCTTGACAGAGAACAGAAGGTCGGGGTGATTCTTTATGGCTGCAGTCAGCAATTCCCGTACCTCTTCGGGATAAGGAAGCATCCCCGAACCATTGTGTCGTTTAGCCAAAATAGGGAAAGGACATCCCAGATTTATGTCCACATTCCTATATCCTTTTTCGATGAATAGGGCAATTATCTGCTCCATTTTGTCCACATCGGAAGCAATGAGTTGTGGAATAAGTTGCACGCCACGGTTGTTTTCCAGAGTAATCTCTCGCATATCTTTTTTTCGGATTTCTCCGTGCTCTACACGTACAAAAGGAGTATAATAACTCTCTACACCGCCGAATATACGGGCATGCGCTTGTCGGTAAATAGCCTCGGTGTAACCTTGCAGCGGGGCAAAATGAATGGGGAGGGTACTCTGCATATCAATCAGTTATTCAATATTTCTGCAAAGGTAACTATTTTAGCGGAATAACCATGTTCCAGGAGTGCGTCCCGTTTTCAAATTCACCCGGACCATCCATTGTCGCAAAGAATATGAATGCCGGCTTGCCATCCTCAAAAAGTATAAATGGACGTTCCAATTGTCCTTGTTTCGCTATTGTGCCGTCTTCCCACTCTATTGTTTTGGAATATGCTTTCGGGTCATTATCAACAGTCCAGTTGATGCCGTCTTTGGAATGTGCCATAACACCACCTCCTTTTTCACCTGTAAATTTAGCTACATGATCCTTAAAGATGGCATGATATCCCTTATCATCCTTCCAGAGAAAAGGATCTTCCGCTTCTCCTTGTCCGTCTACCTGGAAGATGGGTTGCTCATTGTTTAATACATGGTAAGGGCCTTCGATGGTCGGAGCATAGGCCATTCCTAAAGCCATATTCGAATATTTTCCGTTTTCCAGGTGTCTGCGTCCCTTGAAAATCATCATGACAGAACCATCTTCCTGTACTACTGGCGAGGGATTGGAAGTCAGGAAACTAAAGAAAGTATTAGGTTTCGTTTTCAGGATAGGCTCATCCAGACGCTTCCATGGTCCATATGGTGAATCGGCAACAGCCAGTCCGATGCGCTTATTGGAACGTGCTACCGTACACCAAGGACTGTCGAGCGTCAACTGGTCGTACGTTGGATCTGCGAAAGGGTGGGTGGAACCCATATAAATCAGATAGTATTTATGGTTGTATTTCAGTATTCGCGGATTGTGTGTAGAACGTCCGTCCCAATACTGTGCACCACGTGCTGGCAGTGCTACTTCGCTGAACCGGTAAGGTCCTTGCGGAACATCCGATACGGCATGTACAATCTCTGAAGCCACCATCCAGCCGGGATGAAAGGGAAGTGATTTGGGAAATCGGGATACAAACATATGATACTTGCCATCATCTCCTTTTACCACAGAGCTTCCCCAACTCCAATAACCTTCGCTTTCAAAAGCAGGTGTTTCTATCGCTTTACCCAGCCGGTGGAATAACGGGTTTTGTGATTTCTGTTTTAACTCTATCAGGTTATCAATCTTCTGTGCACGGATCATACTGATTGAAGAGAGAAGTACCAGTGCAAATAATAAATAACTCTTTTTCATGGTTGTATTCTTGTTTCATATTATGATTTAAACTTCATTGCTTTCCTAAATATCTGTTGGTTGGCTTCATAATCCCTTTAACCCCCTCTGGAAGGTATTAGAACCATACCTGAGCTATACTTGCTCCGTACCAACTCCATACTTTCTCCGTACGAAGGTACCTCTGAGTGGAGAATGTACGGAGCAAGTACGGCTCAGACAGGTTCCGGGTATGGAGCAGGCATACTGCGGAGGTAAAATGTACTGTACGAAAATCAGAAAGTTTCGATCAGCAGATTTAATGAACGTAACAAAGATAATCTTTATTTCATTTCTTGATACTCTTTCCATAAACTCTTGGACGATAACATACGGTTTATTGTATGATTTGGATAGTTTCTTCTTTCTCTTTTTCCCTATTTTTGATGAGCTAATCTTTATTGATAAAATCAAATAAGTTACCATGAAAAAAGAATTGCTCCTTATTATGCTGATCACGTGTACCGGACTTTTGCTCCATGCACAAGAGACTGAAAGAGAATATGCTTTCGATAATTATCGACGCTACTATTTGGATGGTCGGCAAGTTCGTAATGTAGAGAAAGAGAAAGCCTTGGAAAGTCTGAGACATTCATTTGCAGAACATCCGTATCGTTATCATTCATTGAACACTCCATACAGTGCTGCGGAATGTTTAGAACAACTGACTGATGATGGTATATTCACTCCTTTACAGACACAGGAGGAGGAATTGCGAAAGGACAATGGTTTTCAGAAGCCTTATGCTGTAGTGCAGGGTGAGATCGGCCTCTTCTTGACGGATGCATTTAATCGTATCTGGAAGATTGCCGACGCGTTTCGTAAAAAGGAACTTCCTGCGGACAAGGCGCTGAGCGATAAAGTATTGAAAGCTATATTGCATTATGGGAACATTGAATTGGGACGTCCTAATGACGGACCGCGTTTTCATGCCTCCTGTTTTGCTATTCCAACGGCAGCCGTTAATACCTATTATGCTTATCTTGCGCAAATGGACGAGGCAGAGGCCGGGCAAGGAAGAGCCTTGTTGAAGGAGGTATGCGATATGTTGAAGGCTTTGGGGCTTCAAGCTTGGACACAGCCTTTGCGACACGATGAAACGGACGAAAATGTAGTTTCAATTCCGCGTTTCCGTAATCATGTGTGGTGGGTCGGAGGTAATGCCTTGGCTTACCGATCTTTACTTCCGGTAGCAGCGATGTATCGTTCTATTCCTATGATTGACCTACTGGCAGAGGTCTGTCAACGTGGGATCAGTATGACTTCGCAAAACACTTATTCGGAGGCTTTCTGGACGGAAGGGTTTACAGCCGACGGAGCCGGATGGGGACATGGTAAACAGTGTCTGATTTGGGGATATCCTATTGATGGAACATCCAATGCGCTCAGCATCCTGAATTTATTAAAAGGTACTCCCTGGTCGAAGACTCTGAACCGTGATAATGCTGAGGCTATCTTGAATTTTTTGCGTGGTGGTAGCTGGTACTATTATAAAGGTTTTCGTTTGCCTTGCCTCGACCGTGGATCGTATGTATATAATCCTACGGAGCAATCTATTCCTTATGCTAAGATGCTCGATAATATTATAACGAATTGGATGGATTCTTTTACTTCCGAAGAGCAGACAGAATTGCAACTGTTGCAGGCGGAAGTAAAGAAGAATCGTATAATTATGGATAGCTATGCGCCAGGGGTATATAATGGTACCCGATGGTTTTTTAATAACGATGATCTTATCAAGAAGACTTCCGATTATCATATTACAGTAAATATGGCTTCTGTCCGTTGTGACGGTCTGGAAAGTGCGGTGAATATGGCAGATGAATATAATTTCTATCCTACGGACGGTCTGACTCTTTTTCAGCGTACAGGTGATGAATACTTCCGTATAATGGGAGGCTGGGATGTCACAGCTTCTCCGGGTGTCACGGCACGTGAAGGGATGAACAAACTTACACCTGTGACTAATTGGCGTGGATATTGCAGTAAATATAATTATGCGGTGGGAACTACCGATGGAGGTGAGAATGCTGTAACCGGCTATATTTTTGAAAAGATGAATGCAGCTGATAAAGAAGATGTGAATGATCGTGGTAATAGTAAGGGTTTGAATGCACTGCTTTACGGCTTTAAAGCCTATAAGGCTAATTTTATTTTGGGAGATTATTTTGTAGCATTGGGTGCGGGCGTCACTAATGGGAAGCCAGAACTGGAAGGACATATTCGCACTACTATAGACCAGACGGCTCACATCGGAGCAGTTACTGTGATGGAAAAGGGAAAAAAGAAGCTTTTACAGAAAGGCCGTCAATCTTTGTTGACTTCTGAAGGACAATCTGTGTGGGTGATGCAGGAAGGTAAGTTTGCCTATCGTGTGTTGCCTGAATTTACCCGTGAGGCTTTTGTTCTGACAGAGACTTGTCCAACAAATTGGATAAAGCGAAATAAAGGAAATGCAAAGAAGGGAGATTTGCCTCAGACGGTTGATATTTTGCGTTTGTGGGTTGATCATGGGCAAGTACCGGTAAATGATACTTATGGGTATGTGGTTTATACAGGTAAGGGACAACCTGCTGACACTTTACCTTTCCAGGTCTTGCGGAATGATACATTGGTGCAAGCCGTACGTTCTGTAGATGATAAATTGGTTGGGGTAGTATTCTATCCCGGAAATAAAGGCTTGGAAGTTGATAATTTGTCTCTCTCTGCCTCTTCTCCTTGTGCAGTGTTGATTCAGAAAGAAAAAGGCAAATATAAATTATCCGTAACGGATGCTTGTATGACTCCCGGATTAAAAGAAATAACACTCATATTTAACGGGCGAACCGTAATTGTTCCGATGAAACGGGGAATGCTTAGTGGGAACCCATCTGTTATAGAAATACCCTAATACTACTTATTATAAAATAAATCACAAAGCAAGTATATACTTTGATTTAAGGTACTGTATGTGCAAGAAAAATGAGGGAGAAGAACCTCACGGTCCCTCTCCCTCATATAAAATTGATTAAGGTCTATCTTAAATAGTATTCGGAGTTATTTTTATGATTTCCCCTTGTGTAGTTTCCCTTTCCTCTATTTGATTGGTGAACGGATTTAGTACTTTCAGTATTCCTCCTTTCTCGGACTGTATTGTTATACTCTGTACTTTACCATTCTGATAGCTGGCGCTGACTAGAAATCCTCCTATAGCTCTCATTTTATCAAAACTAGCTTCTTTCCACCCTTCAGGGATAGCAGGAAAGACACGTATGATCCCTGTATGGCTTTGCATAAGCATCTCTTGTATAGCCGAGGCGAATGCAAAGTTTCCTTCCAAAGTGAAAGGGCGATAAGTGAAAGAAGTATATCCTTTTTTTAACTGATCACCGTTAAGATGAAAGCTGTTAGGCGAACAGAATGCTTTAATAAAAATATGCAGATTACGTGCGGCGGCATCTCCATCGAATATACGGGCTTGCATATTGGCCAACCAAGTATAGGTATATCCAATCCAAAATTCATTGCCCAATTCCTCCACATGGTGTATGGAACGCTTGATTAAACTCTCTACTTCTTTGCCTTGTGATATATCGAGGAGTCCAAAGGGATGAAAAGCCAACATGTGTGAAAGATGGCGATGCGATACTGTCAGTGGATAATCGGGGGCGATGGTCAACCCCGTACTGTCTGAGGCAAAATCAGGCCATTCTTCCAGTTGCCCGCGCCAATGAGCAGCATCTTTTTTCAGTCCTAATGCATCTGCCATTTCTGCTGCTGCCGTATAAGTGAAGCGTATATTAGCTAAATCGTAATTGGTAGTTTTCTGGAACCATGCATCCAGTTCATTATCGTTGATTTCCGGAGAAGTGGACAAGGGTAATTTGCGTTTGTTATCCGTAGTTTTCACGGAGACATTTTCAAAATAACGGGCTACCTCTTTAACCCAAGGATATGCTTGGGTTTCCAGGAATTCAGTATCTGCTTCATACTTCCATTGCTGGTAAAAATGGTGAGCGAGCCAACCGCTTGTGGTGGGCTGGTGAGAATAAGGGCTCCATCCTCCGATAGCTTTTCCTTCTAATGTGGCTATGCAAGGTACATTCAGACCTTCTACCTTAAAGAAACGACGGGTAAAATCTTCTCCGTTATCTTTTATTTTCCAGAGCCAGTCGGTGAATACACGCGATTCTTCTAGATGATTGGCACTGTATCCCGGCCAATAGCTAAGCTGTGTGTTTAAGTCATTATGGAAATCACCACGCCAAGGGGGAGTTTGCCCGTTGTCAGCAGTCCATACGGCCTGTAGGCAGATGGGAGGGGCATCTTTTCTAGAGGCAGCACCAAACTTATACATTTCTAAGTACCATTGAGCCTCCAATATAGGGTCGGGTAAATGAATTTGACATTTATTCCAATACGTATCCCACCAGTCGGTGTGTTCAGCCAATGCCGTATGGAAATCTTTTGCGTATTCCTTCATGAAATCAGCAGCCTGCACAGTTTCGCTGTACCAGGTACCTTGAGTGGTGATGCAATAGCTTCCTTCCAGGGTTTGCTGAGCAGGAACATGCCATTTCAAAGCTACTTCATAACTTACCCTTCCATAAGCTTTCTGGTGATAAACAATGCTATTATTACGTTGTGTCATTTTACCATTCTTATATCCTAATCGGGTGAGCAGATGAGTACGGGGAGCACTGACTCTTTGTATACTGGAACCGTCATCTTCAAAACGTGGTGCCTGTAATTCGATGGAAAGCATTTCAGGCAAATTCTCAAATCGGAAATGGCCTGTTTTGTCGATGGCACTGGTAAAGAATTTGCCAATGGCTCCACATTCCCAAGTAATGGTACAAACAGCTGTGTGTACATCCAGTCTAACATTCTTTACTTTCCCTAATTTAGATATCGGGAATTCGATAGCTCCTACCGGGATTTTTGTGGGAGCACAGTCTTTTCGGCTGCGGTCGTCGATTAAAGCGCGAACTCTAGAAAGATCTTTGTTGCAGATAACCTCATTACAAACGAACTGATAGGAGTAAGAAGGAGACTCAAACTCTTTAACAGGACGTAAATCCCACAAATCTGCTCTGTCCAATGCTAAACGTAAATTTCCGTCTTTCTCCCAAATGAGATTTCCTATGATACCGTTTCCTAAAGGAATTGCTTCGTCCCAGATAGTAGGGATGGTGCTGAACTGCAGTCCGTGAAATGTCTGAGTCTTGGCTTGCAGGTGGTTGAGGTTTAGTATTATCCCCACGAGGAGGATAAGGAGTTTTTTTGTTTTCATAAATATAAGGTTCTAATGAATTGTTTTCAGTGTGAATTCTACAGGTTGTCCATGTTGGCAAATAACGGTCAATTGCGTGTTTTCCCCATTAGAGGATAGAGATACTTTTTCGCAAGGATTGTCCATCTCCCATTTCCCTTTTAGAAGTAGTTTTTTTTCGATAGGCTGACTAGCCTCTTTGGTTGTGAAACTTTTCTCTGTAATATGAAGATTAGGATCACATATACTAACTAATATTTGCTTTTTATCTACTTTTCTTTGCATTACTATTGTTTCTGCAGGGACTTGGAGAAGAAGCTCGTCAGTCAAGGGAGTGTAATCTTCGAAAATCGCGTAGGCTGTAATACCAGTTGCTTCATCAAAAACAACGTGTGCTATATGATCTTTTTGTACTATTTGGTACGTTTGTTTATGCCGGGCAAGATCTAGTTCATCCGAATTCGGTTGTATCAGTACCATATACTCGTATTCAGCATCTCTAGGTGCTTTGCCGTGATTGATCCATGCCGATGAAAATGTACCATATGTTTTTGTCCGTGTTTTTTCATGGCGAGAATTTTGTTGAGCTATTTGTACAGTTATATTATTCCCTTTGACTAAATAATGATTGCCATATCCATCTTGTATCCAATGTAGTTTTCCATCATTCAGTTCTTGATGGAACATTTCATTTTGTTTTTTTCCATCGATAAATATGCTTGTACTGTCTTTTCGGAAGACACTTTGGAAAAGAGTAGTTTCTGTAGGATAGGAGAAGTTGCTATTATTGATTCCAGTTCCTAAACATATCATTCTGTTACCGAAACAGAAGACGGATTTACGGGCGACAAAGTCTGGAGTGAAGTTTTTTAATTCACGTTCCATCAATTTCATGGCAAACATTCCATTCTTTCCTTCCAGTGAACTGCTTCCTGAGAAATTCTCTTTCGAGCGTGCCATCGTAGTTCCAGGTAGAGGACTGTCCAGTAGTTCAAATGGCAGGTGGATGGTTGTGGTGCCGGGCAGACGGTTCCAGTCCCAACCATTCTCATCGTACCCGCTGGCAAGGCGTGAGGGCTGTCCCATGATTTGTACCGAGCCGTAGCTTTGGTAACGTCCATATCTGTTATCTTTCGTATAAATCTCAGCTCCCCACACGTCAGTGGTATATCCTTTAAGAGTAACCATCCAGTCTGCACGGCGGAAGATACCGGTTGAGCCATAGTTGTAGACAAAAAATCCTTGTGGTGCATTGGCGGGTTGTATGCCTTGCTCTTTGAAGTAGCATGCTTCTGGTGTGTTTTTGGGGCAAAGGCGAAGATAATCGGCTGCCAGATACCGGTCGAAATCATTTTTTTCTCCGGAAAGGTCGCCGGAGAGGGCAAGATAGGCGAAAGCAGCGATGTCGTCTTCTTTCATTGACCCTCTGAAAGGATGTCTGCCGCTGATGCCAATTCCCCATTCGTATTTATTGCAGTAGTTGCGCATGGAGATAAAGGCTGACTTTAATGTCTGTCGGGCTTCTTCAGTCGGTTCATATTCCGTTTGGTTGGTAAATGCGATAAACTGTCCTACCATGGCGAGGACTCCGGTAGTATAAGCAGGATAGAACCCTCCGTGATGGAATGTGGTGCCATCTACCTTGATGCCGCCAATAGTGCCGGGAGTATAGTGAAGTGAGGTCGAAACCCAGCGGGAAAGTCCTTTTAGAGCACGTGCCCGTTCCCGTTCGTCAGTAAGGAGCAGAGCGGATACGGTTTTCGCCATTAGCAAAGTGTGCCAGCTGTCTAGCAATTCGTCTCTTCCGTATTGATAAGGTTTACGGGTTTCGGACAGGGCAGACCAGAAGATAAGAGCTGATAAGATATTATCACGGTTGGGAGCTTTCCAAATGGCATCGCGCATCAGCCAGGCTGTAGTGTAGATTTTCCGTACCTGATAGCCATAGTGATGATTGGTTCCCATTCCGCTGCCATAGGCGAATCCTTGGTCAATGGCAAAATCCCATACTGTGAAATAGTTCTTCAGTGCTGTTGAGGAATGATTGTAATAAGCATCGTAAGCGAATCCGGAGAGCATTGTTTCCAGGTCATTCCAGGATATTTCTCCTTTAGAACGATCCAGTTCATCGGGAGTCAGGATAGGAGCACCTGTGAATCCTGTTCCGGAGCGTTGAATATTGGCTTTCTGAAAAACATTGTATGCTTTGGAAACAGCTTCCTTCGGCGCTTTCTGAATATCGAGGGCGGTGGCGGTGGTTAACCGCTGTTCTACGGTACGCAGTTCATTTTTTTCTGCTTGATTGAGGGTGGAAGGTAATGGAATATCATACTTATATTGTTCCCATTGCCAAACCCGGCACCAATGCCACAGGTCGCGATACGAGAGGGAGTTATTGTAAGGCATCTGCAAGTCGGGGGTAGTGCGGTCGTTCATCTTTTTCACAGGGAAAGTCAAACGGTCCAGAAATATGCGGCCTTTTCGTTCAGGGGCTATCAGCCGGTAGCTTGCTATTTCTTTGTTTTGTTTATCTCCTTTCATGTGCTGGAAGCCAATCCAGCAAGCGCGCCAGCCAGCCGATGCCAACTGGAAACTGAACCAATAAGATACATCTCCTTGGGGGGAAAGGAATTCAAAGCGAATGGAATCTTGTTGGGGGGCTTCATTATAAATCCATAGGGTTATTCCGTATGAATTTTCCATTCGTTCATCAAGGATTAGAGGCTGTTCCAGAGAAACATTGAGCTTGGAACCGGAACGGAAATCCCATTTCAGGCTTTGCTTCCCTTCTTTATAATACTGGGTGGACAGGGTGATTTTTCCCTTATCGGCTGTTGTAAACTCTTTGGGGATTTCTGTCTCAAAACCTATGAATTGAGCAAAAGATACTTGGCTGCATAGCAACGCAAGGATGAATAGCAAGTGTTTTCTGGTCATAAGGTATATTGTTTTTTAAAATTATAAAAGAGGAGAGGAACCTCACGGTCACTCTCCTCCATACATATCAAATTGATTAAGGTCTATTTGATTTCATTTTAAGGTTAGAAGTTCTGTGTAACTAAATGATTATTTCCAATATTTGTTTTGTTCCAATTTGGTGTTTACACCAAGTTCCTTAGTCGGAATGGGGAGGAACTGGTTCTTTTCAGTTGTATTACTTACATACTGAGCTGCTCCTTTGGCATTGTTGGCAGTAGACCAACGCGGATCATTGACTGCAGCTCCCAGATCTTCTTTGATAGCCTTGTAGTAAATACCCCAACGTACCAGGTCGTACTTACGCAGAGACTCAAAGCAAAGTTCACGACCGCGTTCATCACGGATCAATTTCTGGAAATCACCGTATGACAAATCTTTCACTTCGTCAATTCCTGCACGTTTACGTACCTCGTTGATACATGTGTAAGCTAATGCTGTAGGACCTTGGTTTGCTTCGTTTTCAGCTTCAGCGAGCATGAGCAATACATCAGCATAACGCAAGAGGCAATAGTTCTCTTGAGTATAGTTTTTATGTCTTGGACTGCTGCTTTCCCATTCACGACGGTATTTGCCACAACGACGGTCTACAATCTGGTTGTCTTTCCATGCAACTTGCTCATCCTTATTGTTAAGTTTGTAAGGAGCCATGGCCAAATCGCGGCGAGCATCTTTAGTATCGAACAAGTCCCAGAGAATCAAGCTACCTGCATAGAAAGCATATGTGTAACCTGCACCTGTACCTGCTGAGTTCTCTTGAAGATTACCGATTACATTACCTATACGGCTTTCAGTATAGCTACCATCATCACGTGTTCCAACAAATTCTACTTCCCACATACTTTCATTGTATGTAGTCTCATATTGGTCAGAAGCTAAAGCTTTCCACATAGCATATACGTCAGGATTCAACTTATGTTTTTTAGAGTCGTATACTGCTTTAGCATATTTGGCAGCTTTTTCATAATATGGCTTTCCACCTTTTGAAGGTTCGCCTGCACGCCACAAACATACGCGAGCCAGAACACCTTCTACTACAGTTTTCTTCACATGTGAAGGGGATGCATCATAATTGCTGTCATCTACCATGTCGATACAGTCTTCCATTTCCTGAATAATCCAGTCGAGTGCTTCGGCGTGGGGGGTAGCCTCCAGACTGCTGACGGTGATATCTTTTACTGTTTCTTTACGGATGGGCACTTCATACCAACCTTGTACCAGCAAGAAATGATAATAGGCGCGCAGGAATTTAGCTTCTCCTTTGATGCGTGCTCTTACTTTCTCGTCAGAGATACTGGCTCCATCGATATTATCGAGCAATACATTGGCATTATTGATTCCTGAGTAAAGTGATTCCCATGTGTACCATAGATCGGTATTACCCGTATTATGTGAATTGGCCACTACCGCACTTGTTTGGTTTTGACGATAGTAATAACTCAAATCATCAATATTGGACAACATACAAGAATAACGGTTTCCATACACATGTTCTGCTGCCATCGTCCAGTATACACCGGCTAATGCCATTGTACAATCAGTTTCATTCTTGTAGAATGTTTCAGGCGCTACAAAGTCGTAGGGCTTGGTGTCAAGCATATCGCAACCAGCCATAGAAGCAACTACTGCCAGGATGCAAACTTTCTTGAAGATATTATTGATACTTTTCATATTAGTTTCTTGATTTTAGGTGATTAGAAGGTTATGTTAATACCAAGTGATGCGTTGAATGAACGCGGATAAGCGGACCAGTCGAAACCGGGAGTCAATACACTGTTACGTGTAGAAACCTCAGGATCGGAACCGGAATAACCTGTAATGGTGGCTATATTCTCTGCCGAAACAAAGAGTCTGGCTGCACTGATACCTAAAGAACGCAATGTATTGGGTGTGAAATTGTAACCCAGTGAGATGGTCTTTAACTTCAAGAATGAACCGTCTTCTATATACAGAGAACTGTAGTATTCTGCACCGATAGCTCTTGCACGTGGCATGTTGCTAGCCGGATTTTCAGGACTCCAGCGGTTTGTATAAGAAGCGAACATATTTGTATTCTTCTTGCTTTGAGGATTTTCAAATACCATACGGTTCGCATTCAAAATATCGTTGCCGTAACTCCATTGCAGGAAGATGTTGAGATCCCAATTCTTGTAGACAAAGTTATTGCTGAAACCACCTGTATGCTTGGGTTGTCCGTTACCAATAATGGTGCGATCGTCATCAGTGATTTTATTGCCTTCTTTATTACTTAGCTTCTTATATTTCGGATCACCCGGTTGTGCATCGTCTGAAATACGAACTACATCATCTTTTAGCTTGTATATGGTTTTGCCGTTAGCATCAACTGATGTGTTGAAATCTTCATATTTATAAACACCGTCATAGATGAAACCGTACATACTTCCGGCTGCGTCACCTTTTTTGCTGATATAAGCAGGCATGGTTTTATATTTGTTATCCCAGTTTACGAAACTGATCATATCATCCTGCCCGTAATTCAGTTCTACAATCTTATTACTGTTGAAAGCAATATTGAAGTTAGAGGTCCAGCTAAAGTTTTTTTGTTTGATATTTATAGTTTCTAAGGTAAGTTCGAAACCCTTGTTACGTAATTTACCTACGTTCAAAGTTGCACTGGAATAACCGGAACTTGCAGGAACGTCTGCGCCCAACAGCAAGTCTTTGGTGGTTTTGATATAGTAGTCCATAGTAACGTTGATACGTCCATCGAAGAATCCTAAATCCAAACCGAGGTCATATTGTTCGGTAGTTTCCCATTTTAGCTTTTCATTAGCCATAGAACCTAATACGTATCCGGGATAGAAAGAGCTGTCCCAAGGATATTTGTAGACATTGGAGCTGGTTACTAACTGTGCCATGTAGTCGAAGTCACCGATACGGTTGTTACCTGTGAGACCCCAGCTTAAACGCAATTTACCATTAGACAACCAAGGAAGTGCATCGGAAACAAAGTTTTCGCGTCCGAAAGCCCAAGCCAGTGAGCCTGATGGGAAATAACCCCAACGATTGCCCGGAGCGAACTTGGAAGAACCGTCAGTACGCATAGAAGCTGTAACATAATATTTGGATGCGTAGTTGTAATTGATACGTCCCAGATAAGAAATCATGGCGTTTTCTCCTTGTGAGGCTGTGACAACCGGAACTGCAGAACCTTTACCAATACCTGACATTCCGAAAGCCTCGTTCGTAATCTGTTCTTGGGTAATGCTGCTAAGATAGCTGGTATACTTTTGGAAAGTAGCACCGACCAAAGCGTTCAGGTTATGATCGTTTTTAGCATAAACGTAAGACAGAGTGTTTTCATTCAGGTAATTGCGTGTCTGCTGTTGTCTCAGGAATGCGTTGATACCTTTACTTTGTGTATTGGATGGATGCGTATTACCGGTACGGGTTTGGCTTCCATTGAATTCTTCTCTCTTTATGTCGCGTCCAGTATATCCGGCAGTAACTTTGAACTTCAGGTTCTTGATAATTTCCCATTCTACACCTAAGTTGGCTTGCAGATGGTTGGTCGTTGTACGGCGATACTCGTTTTTTGCAGAAAGTACCGGATTGAAACGATAGTCATTACTCATGTCCACGTCGTTATCGTACAATTCTGCCAGGAGGTCGGAACCGGAAGGAGAAACCGGACGATATCCCCATACACTATACATCAGTGAGTTGGATACACTTGTTTGTGCAGCAGAAGGATCGGGACCGTTCTGTACGTTACTTGCAAAGTTTGCATTCGCATTAACCTTTATACTCTTGTTAATTCTCTGATTAAAATTGAAACGACCTTGGTAACGAGAGAGATCAGAGTTGATAATAACACCTTCCTGGTTGCTGTAAGAGAGTGATGCTGAGTAGTCCATCTTATCGCTACCACCACTTAAACCTACATAGTGATTATGGCTGATAGCTGTGCGATAGATTTCATCCTGCCAGTCGTAACTCTTGAATCTCTTATAATCATCGAGTGTGATACCATCTTTTAAGTAGTAATAAGCAAATTCATCTACTTTTTCTCCATCGATTTCTTTAGTGTTTCCTTCCATGATTTCCTTTTGCAGGTTGACGAAGTCATAACCGTTCATCATATCCATGGTGTTTTTCACTTTACTCATGCTGACACTACCGTTATAAGTAAGAGTAGCTTTTCCGGCTTTACCCTTCTTGGTTGTGATGATAACAACACCATTGGCACCACGAGAACCGTAGATTGCTGTTGCAGAAGCATCCTTCAATACGTCGATAGATTCAATATCGTTCGGGTTGAGGGCGCTCATTCCGGAAGTTTCACTTGGGAAACCATCGATAACGTATAGAGGAGCAGTACTCTGAGTCAAAGAACCGGCACCACGGATTACGATATTGAAGTTGTCGCCCAGACCACCATCTGTAGAAGATACCTGTACACCGGCG
This sequence comes from Bacteroides sp. AF39-11AC, assembly GCF_003474285.1. Lineage (NCBI taxonomy): Bacteria > Pseudomonadati > Bacteroidota > Bacteroidia > Bacteroidales > Bacteroidaceae > Bacteroides > Bacteroides sp. AF39-11AC. Next base: position 160,772 of record NZ_QROH01000001.1, read on the forward strand.
ATACGTCCACCCAGTGTTTCAGCTACGTTGTTAATAGGGGTTTTTGTTAAGTCACTCATGTTGGCCTTACCAATAGCTCCGGTTAAGTCGCGACGTTTTACGTCACCATAACCAACAGCTACAACGACTACCTCATCCAGTGCTTGCGCGTCTTCTTGCAGAGTAACATTGAAAGTCTTTTGATTTCCAACTTTAATTTCTTGAGTTTTATAACCTACAAAAGAGAATTGCAGGATATCAGAGGATTTGACATTGTCCAGTTTAAAACTACCGTCGAGTGCGGTAATAATTCCGTTTGTAGTTCCTTTCACAACGACGCTAACTCCGGGAAGTTCTCCCATGGCATCAACAACTTTACCTGTAACTTGGCTACCTGTCTGTGCTTGTACGCCTAATACGCAGCAGAGAAAAGTTGCCAGTAGCATTAAGGTTACTTTCTGTTTCATAAATATTAAATTAATTAGTTATTAAAAAGGTTGTTCTTTCTCGTTAAACGACTCGAATCACAATGCAAATGTATGTGATTAAATAGGAGACGACTTTCGTTAATAGTTCGCAAAAAGTACGAATTTGTACATTCTTGATAAAGAAGACCTGTTCTGTACGATTCCTTACCTTGTTCCCTGATTCTTACCTGCTTTCACTTGTTCCAGTAGTGCTGAAAGCTCTTTTACCATCTCCGGATGTGCTGCCGCCACATTGTCTTTCTCCGATGGATCTATGGATATATTGTACAGTTGGGGCTTTGGATTGTTTCCTAATTCCATCTTCGTCCAATGTTCGATGGCTGGTTTGTTGCTCGGTTCGATGTATTTCCATGTTCCTTGAATAATTGATAAGGTATTATTCAGATTCTGCTGTACTACATAATCACATCCGGTATTATCTTTCCCTAAGAAAGTAGACAGTTGGTCACGGCTGTCGGGAGCAACGGTTGCAGGCGTGAGCGGGTGGTTCAGTAAAGCAGCTAAGGAGGCATACACGTCGATCATAGAGAACAAAGCTTGTTGTTTGCAAGGCTGGATACCGATAGGCCAACGTACAATGAAAGGAATACGTGTTCCGGCTTCATAAGCACTATACTTACCGCCACGGTATTGTTTCATAGGAGTATGGCCGTTCAGCAGTTCGAAAGCCTGATCTTGATAACCGTCGTCAATAACGGGGCCATTATCGCTACAGAACACAAAGATAGTGTTATCTGCAAGGTTCAGACTATCCAGAGTGTTCATAATCTCACCCACAGTCCAGTCCAGTTGCAGGATTACGTCACCACGGGTTCCCATGCCACTCTTGCCGGCAAAACGGGCGTGAGGTACGCGGGGAACGTGCACGTCTTGCGTGCCCATATACATAAAGAAAGGTTCGTCTTTATGCTTTACGATAAAGTCTTTGGCTTTACCAGTGATGACATCTGCAATGTCTTCATCTACCCAAAGGGCTGATTTTCCACCGGTCATCCAACCGATACGGGGAATACCATTTACTATTGTATTATTATGACCCTGGCTGGGTTTCAGTTTTACAAGTTCGGGATTTTCCAGTCCGGTAGGCCAGTTGCCTACTTTATGGTTGTAGTTGACGGTAATGGGGTCGTTGGGGTCTAAACCTACAACGTGTCCATTCTCAACGAATACGCAAGGTACACGATCCACAGTGGCAGGAATGATGTATTCGTAATCAAATCCTATATCCTGGGTATTCGGCTTGATAAGATGGTTGAAGTCTGTACCTCCTTTAGGACCAAGTCCCAGATGCCATTTACCAACGGCTCCGGTAGCATATCCTTCCGCCTTGAACATGTCAGCCATGGTGACACAGGCTGTATCGATAATGAGCTCGGAGTTGCCGGGAGCGATTCCTGTATTTTCCTGTCGCCAGGGATACATACCTGTCAGCAGACCGAAGCGGGAGGGGGTACTGGTGGAGGAAGTGGCATAGGCATTGGTGAACTGTACACCTTGTCCGGCAAGGCGGTCGATATTGGGGGTACTTATTTTAGTGGCGCCATAGCAACTCAGGTCACCGATACCCAAATCATCGGCAATCAGGTAGATAACATTGGGCTTCTGACGGAGAGTGCCGGTGGTTTCTTTCTTCGACGGATTTCCGCATCCGGTTATCAGGGCTGCGCCCGGAAGAAGGGACCATAAAGGGGAAAAATGTTTCATAGCTCTTTGACTTTAGATTGTTATTTCTGAGGCCAAAAGTAGTGGTTTTTCCGGAATTGAGTGTATAAGGGAGTACAAGGGAAGGACGAAAATGTACATAATGCTAATGAAAACACTGGAATGTACAGAAGAAGATATTCTCCCTTTATAGAGAATCTTTTCTCAATGCGGTGAGAGTTTCTTCTCAATACGATGAGAATAGATTCTCTTTATGATGAGAATAGATTCTCGCCATAGCGAGAAAGATGAGAAGACTTATACGGCTTATTAACCTTCTTCGTCTTCTTCATCCTTACTTCCTGTATCCGCATCCTCTCCTTTGCGATAAGCCAGCGGACTTACATGGTATACATCCTTGAAACACTTTGAGAAGTAGCGGGAAGAGCTGAATCCGATCTTGTCTGAGATTTCGGTGATGTTCAGTTCCGGATTGTTCCGTAACATCAAGGCGCCTTTCTTCAAACGAATGGTCAGGATGAAATCATTCGGTGTTTGTCCGGTGATAGCCTTCAGCTTGGTGAACAGGTTGGTACGAGCCATTGCCATTTCACGGGCGAAGGTATTGACATTAAATTCCGTATTATCCAGATTTTTCTCGATGATGCTGATGGCACGATCCAGAATTTCCTTATCTATCGGATTCGTTGCCAGCATCTGGGCATAGGCTTGCGGTTGCTTGCTGAACTTCTCTTGTAAGAGGATGCGTGAGTTTACCAGATTGTTACAACGGGAAATCAGCAGGTTTGTATTGAAAGGCTTGGTGATGTAATCATCCGCACCAATACGCAGGCCCTCGATGTTTTGTTCTACGGCAGTCCGGGCTGTAAGAAGCACTACCGGAATATGGCAGGTGTTGAAGTCGTTTTTGATCTGTTTACATAGCTCGGTGCCGGACATTTTAGGCATAACCACGTCGCTTACTACGATGTTCGGCATCTCCTTCTGTACCAGTTCCAGGCCTTCTTCTCCGTCTGCGGCAGTCAGTACCTGATAGAATGGGCGGAAGATATTCTCCAGCATTTCACGGATGGAGGCATTGTCTTCTACGATAACCATTTTAACGTCGGGCATGCGTTTTATCGGAGCATTCTCTTCCAACTCTGCTTTGAGTGAAGCATCGATTTCAGAAGTTTGTGCCTGTTCTATTTGTTGTACGGCTTCAGTCTTCTTACTGATTTCTTCCTGACTGAAATGAGCGTTTCCAAGATGGAGACGAATGATGAAGCTACTGCCTTTGCCGAGTTCACTTTCTACCTTGATAGTGCCGTGGTGCAGTTCGATGATACCTTTCGTGAGAGCCAGTCCGATGCCGGTACCAACGCCGGTGGTAAGGCTATCCATTTGTTCGGTCTGATAGAAACGGTCGAATATCTTATCTATCTCTTTGGCATCGATGCCGCTGCCGGTATCAGTCACACGGATGACGGCTTCGTTACCTTCGGTGGTAATACTGAGGGTAATGGTATCTTCTGCCTGGGTGTGCTTGATGGCATTGGACAGGAGGTTGTTGATAACCTTCTGCATCTGTTTCTGGTCGTACCATACTTCAAGGCTTTCGCTGTCTTTCTCGAAGTTGAAACTAATCTGCTTGCTGCTGGCATACTCCATAAAGATCAGATAGTTCTCATAGAGGAAATGTACGATATTGTGCGGACTGACTTTTACTTTCATATGCCCTTGTTCCTGTTTGCGGAAGTCAAGGAGTTCAGTGATCAGTTCGCGCAACTGGATACTATTCTGGTAAATACTCAATATCTTATTATAGATAGTGGGTGTGAAGTTCTGCAGTTGCATCAGGGTTTCCACCTGCGACACGATAAGGGTAAGCGGGGTACGGAATTCGTGTGAGATGTTGGTGAAGAAGCGTAGCTTGGACTGGTTCAAAGCTTCTACATCTTGTATGTGTTTCTGCTCATACTTCAACGATTCACGCAGTTTAATTCTCGATTTGTACGTTCTGACCAGATACCATAAAAGGATAGCTGTCACTATCAGATAAATGAGATAAGCAAGGGGTGTTTTATAGTAAGGAGGCAATACGTGGATAGTCAGATGTATCTGCGGGCAAAGGGATTCTTCTTTCCCTTTGGGTTTAATCAGCAGATTGTACGTTCCGGCATTCAGGTTCGTATAAGTGATGATGGGCTGACCGCGTGTACTGTTCCAGTCGTCGGAGAAGCCTTCCAGTTTGTAAATGATTTCATCTTTATTCGCTGCCACGTAGTTGGAGGTGGCAAATTCAATACTGAACATGGTCTGGTTCGCGTTCAGGGTGATCTCCTGGGTATGGCATAAAGATTGCGTCAAAATGCCCGTTTCATCGCTGACTTTCACTTCAGAACCGTTTACGATGAGGCGGGAAAGGATAATTTTGTAGGGCTTCGGAGTAAAGTTAAGCTCCAGCTCATTGAACGAAAGCATACCTTGTGTGCCGCCGAGGAATACTTCGCCATCTCGCGTTACACATAGTGCATTTTCATTGACTGCTGTCAACGGGAAGCCGTTTTCTGCACTATAGTTCTGGAACTTCTCTGTTTTCTGGTCGAAAATGGAGAACCCCTGATTGGTGATAAGTATCAGTTTGCCGCTGACTGGGGATTCTTGCGTATCGTAGATACAATCGCTGACGAGTCCGTTCTTATCTTTGTCGAAGTTCTCGAAGTCATTGCTGGCAGGGCGATACAGGTCGAGTCCACTTCCTGAAGTCGAAAACCAGAGATTGCCCTTATTATCTTGCATGATGTTGTTCACATTGTTGTTACTGAGGCTGTGCGGTTGTGCCACGTCGTGCCGGTAATTGGTCAGCTTGTTGGTATCGAAACGGTAGGAGAAGATACCTTCGCCCGTGGCGGCAATCCAGAGTGTGCCATTGTTATCTACTTCTACATCGGCCACCATTGTTATTTTGCGTCCTTCTTTGGTGTCTTTAAAGAGTTGCCGGCATTTCCCGCTTTGGGGATCAAACAAACATACGCCATTCTGAGTGGCGACAATTAACTGGTCATGATAAGGTGTTATATCACGAACAATGTTTGATGGAAGTGTTTCCGGATTACCTTCTTCCATGAGATAGTGGGTGAATGCTCCTGTACGGATATCGAGCTTGTTCAGTCCACCGAGATGAGTACCAATCCAGATGATTTCTTTGGCAGGATCATAATAGAGGGCTTTTACATTGCTGTGGGAGATACTATTATATCCCTTTCCGGCAAGATACCATTTGAACTCACGTGTGCGGCGATTATAGAAATTGAGTCCGCCACCTTCAGTACCGATCCATAGGTTACCGTTCTTATCTTCAATGGTACGCCCTACTACAGGACTACTCAGGCCCTCTTTCTCATTTCTGGAGGCTTTATACCGGGTGTAGATTTCATATTCAGGATTGAAGTAATTGACACCACCGAAGTAAGTGCCTAGCCATAGTGTCCCCTGATTATCCTTTACGATGCACCAGATGGAAGAGTGGGTAAGACCTTCGTTCTGCATATCGTTGGAAGTATGGTTCTGGAAAAGTCCTGTTGTCTTGTTATAGCGGTTCAGGCCGTTGAAGGTTCCTATCCAGATATTGCCAAGGTTATCTTCGCAACAAGCTCTTACGAAGTCGGAAGATATACTGTGCGGATTCTTCGGGTCGTTTCGCAGGTTTTCGATACTCCCGTCTGTTTTTATTCGGAAGAGTCCTTTTTCCCAGCTGCCTATCCACAATTCGCCTGAATTGTCCTGGTAGATGCTGGTAATGTTTCCTTTTTCAATGGGATGGGTGACTTGATGTCCGTCTATTTTCAGATTGAAGACTCCTTCGCTGGTGGTTCCTATCCACATGTGTCCTTTATCCTCGAACATGCAGGAGATCTCGATGTTTTCTCCCGCCATTTGATAGTAGAGGTCGAAGTTGTCGGTCTGTTCATTGTAACGGTAGATTTCATTCTTTTTTCCTATAAACAGGCCGTTTTTATAATAGATGCTGTTGATGTTACCTTGAAGGAGAGTCGTAAAGCGTTGTGTCGTCAGATCGAACTGGGCAACGCCTTCGGTACAGAGCAGATAGATTTTACCGTTTTGATCGCCTGCCATGCGCAACACTGTATTGCAGAAAAGGCTGTAAGGGTCGTTTTTGCTCAGTTTATAGGTTTGTATATCATTACCGTTGTAGCGGTTCAAACCTTCACGCGTACCAATCCACAAGATACCGTTCTCGTCAATGTACAGGCTGTTGACGCTAAACTGAGATAAACCGTCATCGGTTGTCAGATGATTGAAAGTAATATTCTGGCTGTGTAGATTTGCTGTAGCTATGCTTACTAAAACAAGAAACAGCGTTTTGATAAACTTTTGCACTTCTCCTCCGGTATTTTTAAGGTTTCAAACACAAATATAAGGCGTTTTGCTTAAAAGGGGGAAGTTTATTATCTGATTTTTATGGTTATGTCTGTTTAAATGTATAATTTTGGGCGTTTGTCGGACGAATTTGGACTTTTTCATTGATGAGGAAGACGTATATTTGCATACTAATTTTAAATCTATATATAGAATATCATGAACAACCTTCAATCCATTGTATCCCATTTTAATACGAAGGGTACAGTTAATGAAATCCAGCCTTTAGGCAGCGGGCTGATTAACGACACGTATAAAGTGACTACTCTTGAAGCAGATGCCCCCAACTATGTATTGCAACGTGTTAACCATGCTATTTTCCAGAATGTGGAGATGTTGCAGGCGAACATTGAAGCCGTAACCCGGCATATCCGCAAAAAGCTTGTGGAACAAGGTGCGGATGATATAGATCGTAAAGTGCTTTCTTTTATTCCTGCCGATACCGGAAAAACGTATTGGTACGATGGTGAAAACTATTGGCGTATCATGACATTCATTCCTAATGCAAAGACTTATGAGACGGTGGATGCAGAATATTCTTATTATGCCGGTGTAGCTTTTGGTAATTTCCAGGCAATGCTTGCGGATATTCCTGATGAACTGGGAGAGACTATTCCTGATTTTCACAATATGGAGTTCCGTCTGAAGCAACTTCGTGATGCGGTGGCTGCGGATGCGGTTGGCCGGGTGAAAGAAGTGCAGTACTATCTGGATGAGATAGAGAAACGTGCTGAGGAGATGTGCAAAGGTGAACGTTTGTATCGCGAAGGCAAATTGCCCAAGCGTGTATGTCATTGCGATACGAAAGTGAATAATATGATGTTTGATGAAGAAGGTAAGGTGCTCTGCGTCATTGATCTTGATACAGTGATGCCTAATTTTATCTTCTCTGATTTCGGCGATTTCCTTCGTTCTGCTGCCAATACAGGTGCCGAGGATGATGAGAATCTGGATAACGTGAATTTCAATATGGAGATATTCAAGGCGTTTGCAAAAGGTTACCTGGAATCAGCGAAGGTCTTTCTGCTTCCGATAGAGGTTGAGAACCTGCCGTATGCGGCTGCATTATTCCCCTATATGCAATGTGTTCGTTTCCTGGCGGATTATATTAATGGTGATACTTATTATAAGACTAAATATCCTGAACATAACCTTGTACGTACAAAAGCGCAATTCAAACTGTTGCAGAGTGTGGAAGAACATACACCGGAAATGAAGGAGTTTATAAAGGAGTCATTAGTATAAAGTATGTTCATAACGGAATAATAATGAGCTAAATGATAATTTATCGGGCTGAATTTTAAGCCTGAAAGGCTTGCATTATATAGCGTAGGGCATCGCCCTACGTAATATACATCCCCATTTTTGAGCCCTGAAAGGGCGAGATAAAGCGTGTATGCTTGATTGCGCCCTTTCAGGGCTTAAATAGAGATATACATAATCACGTAGGGCGTTGCCCTACGCTATGTAATTTCAGGCTTTCAGCCTTATAAAATCCGCGTTCGTCCGCCTTGTCCGCGTATCAATTTAGCTCATAACCGTATAGAAATGAATTGTTTAATGTAATCAAAATATGAACAAAAGAACCTTTGCATGCTTGGTCTTGAAATCAACAGCCCTGTTAATAGCTCTGCTCTGTTTTTATCCCTTGTCTGCAACTAACCCCCAAAAGAAAGAAATGAAAGAGTTGAATGTAAAAAAAGTAAGTCTGGCTAATGTGGCAGTAGAGAATATCCCTGCTTTGTTGGATAAAGAAAAGGTGGCTTTTCAGTCGATTAATACGGTGAATTGGATAGCATTCCCTTATCAGCCGGAGGTGCAGTTCCGTATAGCTCACACGGATGATGCAATTTTGGTTCATTACAAAGTAAAAGAAGCCAGTGTGCGTGCTGTAGCTGCCGGAGATAACGGTGCAGTATGGGAAGATGCTTGCGTAGAGTTTTTCTCTATCCCAGCAGGAGATGGAATTTATTATAATGTAGAATGTAACTGCGTTGGGACTCTCCTGATCGGTGCCGGTGCCGGACGTGAAAACCGTGAGCATGCCCCGCAAGAAGTGATGGACAAAGTGCAGCGCTGGTCTTCTTTGGGACGCCAGTCTTTTGAAGAACGTGTGGGAGAGTGTAACTGGGAACTGGCATTGGTCATCCCGTATTCTGCTTTTTTCAAGCATCAAATCACCAATCTTGACGGAAAGACAGTTCGTGCCAATTTCTACAAATGCGGTGATAAGCTACAAACGCCTCACTTCCTTTCTTGGAATCCTATTGGTCTGGAAAAGCCCAATTTCCACTGTCCCGAATTCTTCGGTACATTGAGCTTTGAGTAATTATTTCCAGTCTTTCAAATTGTAACTTGCTTCTACCGCCCTTTCTATATCATCGGGAAGGGCGGGGAAGAAGTCTATCCCTGTGATCCGCTCCACTTCGTCCACAGTGTTTACATAAGAGTCCAGCGGATTGTCCCCTTCATTATTTTTATAGATAAAGCCGATAGCTTTCGGTTTCTTGTGCAGAGAAAGTATCACCTTAAAGAAAGCATCCGGTACAGCTACTTTATGTTCACCTATGGTCTGTGGCTTCCGGTCATAGAAGATAGGACCGGCTACAATGTAAAGGCAACTGTCTTTTTTCACCCACTTACGGCATTTCTGTTCCAGCTCGTTCCAGTCGCCACGGTTTAGATTATGGTGCTGGGGGCAGATGTTAGTCATGTAGAAGCTCTCTATCATGGCTTCACGGTTCCATTTGTTATCACCTGCCGGACAAAGATGCCCACGATCCCAGCCACTACCTTTATAGTCTTGTGTAGTGACTGCTTTGCTTTTGGGCAGGTCGGGGTCGGGACGGAAGTTATTGATCCGCTCGGTATTTTCTTTTAAACGTTCGGGAGTCAGTTTCCAGGCTACCCAGTTGGCAATGCGGGTATTGGAGTTATAAGATACGAGGTATCCGGTGCGTTGCAGAAGTATTTCGGGGGTGCCGGGGGCAGTGGTTTGCTTGATGTATATATCAGAATTCAGTGGGAGATTCTGAATGATGGTTTCAGTCTGTTCAGAGGCGGCAGTCTTTTCTTTAGAGCTCGTTGTCTGATAAGCGGTAGCAATGCCACATATGATCAGGATAATCAGGAGCACCACTTGTTTCTTGCTATTCGTTTGTTTCTTCTTCTTTTTTCTCATAATTGAATGGGTAAGGTGGTGCAAAGATAACAAAAAAGGCGGACGAGTAAACCCGACCGCCTTCTGAATAAGGAGTATTCCTTTATTTTACAATGCCTTTAGACTCTCGCACAAAGTTGATGATATTGTGTATCTCGTCACTCATCGGCACCTGGTCTTCAATCTTTTGCAAAGCATCGTGTATGCTGAAGTTACCTTGGTAAATCAGACGGTAAGCATTTACGATATGGCGTAGAATGCGTTCGGAAACCTGATGCTTATGTTGCAGTACAACAGCATTAATACCATGATAACCTGCCGGGTTACCATTCATGATAACATACGGTGGAACGTCTTTTGCTATGCGGCATCCTGACTGGATCAATACCCAGCTTCCGATGTGGCATTGTTGTTGCAAAATGACGTTACTACTCAGAATGGTGCAGTCACTGATACGACAATCACCGGCTACGATAGTCTTAAGTCCCAGTACGCAGTGGTTACCTACTTGCACGTCATGACAAAGGTGTACACCATCCATCAGGAAATTTTCATTTCCGATACGTGTAGCATCTCCTTCATGTGTAGCACGGCTCACAACTACATTTTCGCGAATGTCGTTCTGGTCGCCGATGATCAGCAGACTCTTCTCGCCCGTATAATGGAAATCCTGCGGAACGGTACCGAGTACGGCGCCATGATGCACTTTGTTCTTTTGCCCCAAGCGTGTGCCGTCGAGGATACGTGCACCGGACATGATAATACAGTCATCTCCAATCTCTACATCGCCTTCGATATATGCAAAAGGCTGAACCGTTACATTCTTGCCGAGCTTTGCGGCAGGATCTACAAATGCTAATGGACTTATCATAGTAATTAGTTTTTAGTTATTACTTTCTGCCTCCTCCGAGCGCCTGGTACAGGCTGATAACAGCTTGCATGCGGTCGAAAGTGTCGGATACCTCGGAGGTTTGTGCACTGAGGTAAGATTGCTCAGCAGACAGAACTTCCAGATACGTTGACGTGCCTAAGTTAAACAATTCTTTTGTATCTTCCGCAGCTTTGCGGGCAGAATTTACCTGAATCTCGCGAGAAATGGCCTTTTCGGAGGTCATTTGGTATTGATACAAGGCATTGCTCACTTCATTTCCAGCTTTCAGCAAAGTGGTCTGGAACTGGATTTTGGATTGTTCTTCCTGTGCTTTGGCCTGTTTCAGACGGGCGATATTAGCACCGCGATAGAACAACGGTTGTGTCAACGATCCTATAGCAGAAGCCAGTAGCTTGCTCGGATTTACAATTGCAGAACCTGCACTGTTGGTCCATCCTGCCGAACCGCTCAACGTAATCTGCGGATAGAAAGCTGCACGTGCGCTGTTGGTATTGTAATAACTTGCGGCAAGAGACATCTCGGCAGCCTTTACATCAGGACGGTTGGACAACAGTTGCAAAGGAATGCCGGCAGAGAATTCTGTTGGTAATTGTTGGCCTTCCAGTACACCACGTTCTATTTCCTGTGCCGGCTGATTCAGCATCAGGCAAAGAGCGTTTTCTGTTTCGCGAATGCTTTGACGCATGCTGGGCAGAGATGCCAATACCTGTGCGTAAGCTGCACGGGTTTGTTCTACTCCGGCAGAAGTAGTATTGTATATACCCGCATCCTTCATAGCCTCTACAGTTTCCACATTCTTTTTCAGGATATCGGCTGTGGATTCTGTAATCTGCAACTGGCGGTCGAGCATCAATAATGTGTAGTACATATTGGCCACATTGGCGATTACCTGAGTTTGCACGGCTTGTTCATAGAACTGTGTCTGTTTCAGAGATACCTGTGCGCCACGTTTCGGGTTCAGTATCTGGCCGAACAGATCAATCTGCCAGCTTGCTGTGACAGGAAGCGAATAAGTTTGTGTTGCTTTTCCCTTATCCCAGCTGCTTACGGTTCCTTGCGGAGACAGTGCAAGCGTGGGAGCATAAGCCAGGCGTGCAGACATAAGTGCAGCTTCTGCCTTCTTCACGTTCAGAGCGGCGCTGCGTAAATCAGGATTATTAGCAAGTGCTTGTTCGATGAGTGCTTGCAACTGAGGGTCGGTAAACACTTCCCTCCAAGGCAGGTTGCCGAAGTTTGCAGTATCCGCAGCCAGTGTATCGTTCACGATTGTCGTGTCGCGATACAGCCCGGCAGCCGTAATATCTTCGGGTCTGTCGTATGATTTGTAGATGTGGCAACTACTTAAAAGAGTAGTTGCACACATCAAAGTTATAATTTGTTTCTTCATAATGATAAAAGTATTTATACCTAATACTTATTTAGTGTATTGCTCAATTTCAGGTTCTGCATCAGAATTATCCACATCAGTCCATTCCATCGGTTTAATCTTCTCTTGCAGATATTGGAATGCAACGAACAGGGCCGGTACAATAAATATCTGCAGAATCATACCGATTAACATACCACCGATGGCAGAGGTACCCAGCGTACGGTTACCATTAGCACCTGCACCGGATGCCATCATCAACGGAATCAAACCGACGATCATGGCCAGTGATGTCATCAAGATAGGACGCAGACGGGCTGCGGCACCCAGTACGGCTGCCCATGTTATACTCATACCCATCTTACGACGGTCGAGGGCAAACTCAATAATCAAGATGGCATTCTTAGCCAACAGACCCATCAACATGATCAATGCAATCTGCATATAAATGTCGTTAGACATAGACCCCATTATCATCTTCAGAATAGAGATATTACCGATGGCACTCATACCGTTGACGAACAGGAAGCTACCCAACAGACCGAACGGAATAGACAACAGTACGGCAAGCGGCAGGATGTAACTTTCATACTGTGCACTCAGCAACAGGTAAACGAATACGAAGCAGAGAACGAAAATCAATCCCGTGGTACTACCACTGGTTTCAGCCTCTTCACGTGCCATACCTCCCAATTCGTAAGCGAAACCGGCAGGCAGGTTCTCTTTGGCAACCTCAGAGATAGCCGCCAGTGCCTGACCGGAAGTATAACCGGAAGCAGGAGCAACCATCACCTTCATAGAAGTATACAGGTTGAAACGGCTGATAATGTCGGGGCCGTATACCTTCTTGATGGAAACGAACTGAGTGATCGGGGCCATTTCATCACCGTTGCGCACCTTGATGCTGGATAATGATTCCAGATTCTTGGTGGCTTCGGGTTCTGCCTGAACCATTACACGGTACATCTTACCGAAACTGTTGAAGTTAGAGGCATACAGACCGCCGAAATATCCCTGCATAGTGCTGAGGATGTCACTCGGACTGATACCTGCCTTCTTACAGGCGGCAGCGTCGATGTCCAGCATATATTGCGGGAAGCTCGGATTGAAAGTCGTCTTTGCCGAGTTGATTTCCGGGCGTGCTTCCAATGCCGCATTATAAGATTTCACTACATCGAAGAAGTGGTTCAGGTCACCACCGGTCTTATCCTGCATGTTCAATTCGATGTCACTGGATGCAGAGTAACCCGAAATCATAGGAGGAGCGAAGAACAGTACCTGCGCTTCCTTGATAATCTTTTGTGCACGCATAAAGAGCGTGATGTATACGATGTTTGAATTCTGCATTGTGGAACGTTCGTCCCAGTTTTTCAGCTTGATGATGATAGAGCCGTAAGAAGGTCCCTGTCCGCCGATGAAGCTATAACCCGAAATCACTGTACGGGATGCAACGGCAGGCTCGGCAGCTACAAGGCTGTCCACGCGGTGCAGCACCTCTTGTGCGCGTTCCTGTGAAGTACCCGGAGGCAGAGTTACTACACCCATGATGGTACCTGTATCTTCGTTAGGCACCATACCCGTCGGAGTGATCTTCATGAAGAAAATCAGTAATACGATGGAACCGGCTACAAGACCAAAACTCAACCATTTCTTCTGGATGAAGAACAATACATTCTTCTTGTATTTCTTCAGCAGCTTGTCGTAAGCCACATTGAAGCCTGTATGGAAGCGGCTGATGAAGGTCGATTTCTTTTCGCCATGTTCTTCGTGCGGTTTCAGGAAGATGGCACACAATGCCGGGCTCAACGTCAAAGCGTTCAATGCGGAGAAACCGATAGCGATAGCCATCGTCAGACCGAACTGCCGGTAGAATATACCTGCCGTACCACCCATGAAACTTACAGGGATGAATACAGACATCATGACCAGCGTAATAGAAACGATGGCACCACCCAATTCACTCATGGCGTCGATGGAAGCGGCACGGGCAGATTTATACCCCTGGTCCAACTTCGCATGGACACCTTCGACGACGACGATGGCGTCGTCGACCACTATCGCAATGGCAAGCACCATGGCCGAAAGGGTCAGCAAGTTGATACTGAAGCCGATTAGTTTCAGTACGAAGAACGTTGCAATCAATGCTACCGGAATAGCGATGGCGGGAATCAGTGTAGAACGGAAATCCTGCAAGAAGACATATACCACGATGAACACAAGGATAAAGGCCTCAATCAATGTCTTGATTACCTCATGGATAGAGGCGAACAAGAAGTCGTTGGCACTCTGTGCGATATTGATATGCAAGCCCGAAGGCAGTTTATCGGAATAGTCATTCAACAATGCTTCCAAGTCGCTGATGGTTTGTGTAGCATTACTTCCGGCCATCTGGAACACGATACAGCTGACAGCTTTGTGACCGTTTACGGTATTATTGAAACTATAGGTCAGACGTCCCAGCTCGATTTCAGCGATATCCTTCAGACGGAGTACCTCTCCGTTTTCCATTGCTTTGATAACGATGTTCTCAAACTCTTCCGACTGTTGCAGACGTCCTTTATATCGTATTGTATATTGGAATGTCTGGTTACCACGTTCACCAAACTGTCCGGGGGCAGCCTCGATATTCTGTTCTGCCAAAGCTGCTGCTACGTCATTAGGTATCAGTTTATACTGGGCCATCACGTCAGGCTTCAGCCAGATACGCATGGAGTAGTCAGTACCCAATACCATCGCATCACCTACACCGGCAACACGTTTTACTTCAGGAATAAGGTTGATGTTGGCATAGTTTTCCAGGAACTCGATGTTGTATTGGTCCGTCTCATCATAAATAGAGAATACCATCAACATGGAAGTCTGTCTCTTTTGTGTCGTCACACCTACCTTGGTTACTTCGGCGGGCAGCAGACCTTGTGCCATAGATACACGGTTCTGTACGTTTACGGCAGCCATATCCGGGTTGGTGCCCTGCTTGAAGTAAACGGAAATATCGGCAGAACCACTGTTGGTGGCATTGGAAGTCATGTACATCATGTTCTCCACACCGTTGATCTGGTCTTCCAGCGGTGCAATGACGGAGTTCAACACCGTTTGGGCATTGGCACCCGTGTAGGTGGCGCGCACCGATACGGTTGGCGGTGCAATGTCCGGGTATTGGGTGATAGGCAAGGTTGCCAGACCAATAAGACCCAGGATTACTATCAGTACGGAGATTACCGTAGATAGTACCGGACGATTAATAAATCTATCTAATTTCATGTTATTTAGTGATTAGGGGTTAGTGATTAGTGATAAGTACCTGCGGTATAATGGCGCAGCCGCTTATCACTGATCACTAACCGTTAAACGTTAATTGAACGCAGTTTGGATATTACCTTCTTTCTGGTCTTTCAGTGCTTTCTGATATTCAGCTTCTTTTTCAGCAGGAGTGATGGGAGTGATAGATGCTCCGTCTCTCAGGTTCTGTACACCTTCCATTACTACTTTATCACCGGCTTTCAGGCCTTCGGTCACGTAGTAATACTTACCGTCGTTTAGCTTGAACACCTGAATTTCCGTATTCTTCAGGGTGTTGTCGGGCAGCACTACAAATACGAACTTCTTATCCTGTATTTCTGTAGTGGCAGATTGCGGTATCATGATAACGTTTGTCATCGGGTTGGGGAATACTACATTACCTGTACTTCCGCTGCGCAGAACATTACGCTTGTTGGGGAAAAGGGCACGCATGGTTACAGAACCGGTTTTCTGTTCGATTACACCACTGATCGTTTCCACACGTCCGCTGTCAGCATACATGGTTCCGTCGATGAGCTGCAACTGTACGTCCGGCATCTTCTCCAGAATTTCCTTGGTGCTGCCACCTTCGCGTATCTGTGAAAGTAATTGTCTTTCAGTCATGGAGAAGTAAGCATACATTTCGGATATATCGGCAACGGTAGTCAGCGGAGTAGCTACGGAAGGGCTCACCAGACTACCTACACGGTAGGGGATGCTACCTACTACGCCATCGCTGGGGCTGGTTACACTAGTATACGACAGATTGTTTTTGGCGTTTACTAATTGTGCTTCAGCTTGTGCCAATTGTGCTTTTGTTTGTGCCAGCTGATTCTCAGCCATCTGCAAGTCATAGTTGCTGATGATGTTCTTCTTGTTTAATTCGCGCTTGTTGTTCACGGTAAGTTCCTGCGTGTTTACTGCAGCTTTGGCTGTTTCAACAGCAGCTTTAGCTGAATTCACGGCAGCCTGATACTGTACGGGATCGATGCTGAACAGCACTTGTCCTTTGCGTACTACTGAACCTTCGTCTACATGTAATTTGGTGATGAAACCGCTTACCATAGGGCGGATTTCGACATCTTGTTTACCTCTGATTGTAGCCGGATAGCTGTTCGTTAAGTTGGCAGTGGTTGTTTCCACTGTAATCACTGCAAATTCGGGTGCTTTACCCGTAGTTTTGTCACTTTGTCCGCAACTGAACAGTGACAGGCAACATGCCAATAAAATCAATCTACTCTTCATACTTGTAATTATTCTCTGTCTTTTGGTTTATTTTTTCATCTTGTTGAATACAGGCTTTTCATGTCTTGTCATAGTTGGATTATGCGGAGGACAAAGGGGGAAAACTAAAAGCACTCTTCGGGTTTTCCGGCTGCAAAATTATCTATTTTTGAACAGATTAGTTCTATTTGCGTCTATTTTTAACTATGTTTCATACATATATTATATATAGGGCACTTTTCTGGCTGTATAAAGTGCTTTACTCCACTGCTTATACTTGATTGCTGAGTCTTAATCTTCCAAATATAAAACTTTATGGTTTTAGAAGTGGAACAATAAACAGACTTGAGATGTAATCCCCCCGGGTGTTTAGTTTCATCGAAGTTATTGTTAAGACTCTTATACTTTAGAACCTTTCCTCTATCTCATATGTTTTAACTATCTTCATGCTCTTTTTTGATAAAATACTGTAAAGCATACTGCTTATTAAGGGATAACCTTTATTTTTGCAGCATGTTACGTAACAAATATTCAAATATGAAATCTCTTTTCAATCGTTTGGCAGGTGTTGCCATCGTTGCTGCCGTGTTTTATTCCTGCGCCAGCATCGGTCGTCCGGAGGGTGGTGCTATTGATGAAACTCCCCCCCACTTCGTTGGTAGTACGCCTGTGCCGGGTGCACTCAATAATAATCGAAAGAAAATAACGATTGAATTCGATGAATTCATCAAGCTTGATAAGCCGGGTGAGAAGATCGTGATTTCTCCTCCTCAGGTGCAGCAGCCGGAGATAAAATCCAATGGGAAAAAGGTGGTGATCACCTTGAAAGATAGCCTTAAGCCGAATATGACTTATTCGATAGATTTTGCGGATGCTATTCAGGACAACAATGAAGGTAATCCGTTGCCCGATTTCGGATTTACTTTCTCTACCGGTTCTGTAATTGACTCGATGGCGGTATCCGGTACCGTATTGAATGCATTCAATCTGGAACCGGTGAAAGGTATGCTGGTAGGCATGCATTCCAATCTGGCGGATTCGGCCTTTACAACGTTGCCTTTCGAACGTGTAGGTCGTACCGATAGCCGCGGACGCTTTACGATTCGGGGGGTCGCTCCGGGTGAATACCGTATCTATGGATTGCAGGATGCCGACCAGAATTTCTATTATAGTCAGCCCACCGAGGTGATTGCTTTCGAAGACTCCCTGATTATTCCTTCTATGGATCAGCGGATGCGCTTTGATACACTTTGGAAAGACTCTCTGACGATAGATACGATTATGGAGAAGATGTATACCCATTATTCTCCGGATGATGTTATATTGCGTTGTTTCAAGGAACTTACTTTATCGCAACGTCTTATTAAGAGTGAGCGACCTGAACCCCGGAAGTTCTCCTTCTATTTCTCGGTTCCGGCAGACAGCTTACCATTGTTGAAGGGACTGAATTTCGATGAAACCGATGCTTTTATTGTGGAGAAACCTACCGGACGCATCGATACGCTGCAATACTGGATAAGGGATTCCTTGGTCTATCAGATTGATACCCTGAAGATGAGCCTTACCTATCTTTATACAGATACGCTCAATCAGCTGGTTCCCCGTACGGATACGCTGAAACTTGTGTCAAAGCTCAGACCCAAGTCCGAGAAAGAACTGGAGAAAGAGCGCGAGAAGAAAGAGAAAGAGCTTGAAAAGGCCAAAAAGAAAGCCGAAAAGGAAGGCAAGGAGTATGTAGAGCCGACGGTATTCTTGCCCGTCGATGTATATGCGCCGGGTACGATGGATATTTATGATTATATTTCCCTTACGTTCACTGAACCGCTGGCAAGTGTTGCTGATAGCACAATTCATCTGAAACAGAAGATAGACAGCTTGTGGCGCGATGTTCCTTTCGACTTTATTCCGGACTCATTGAACCTGATGCGTTACAATGTATATGCGGATTGGGAACCCGGTGAAAGTTATACCTTTGAGGTGGATTCTACGGCTTTCCAAGGAATATACGGCCTTTTCACCGATAAGGTAAAGAAAGAATTCAAGGTGAAGAAGCCTGAAGAATATGGACAGATATTCTTTGATGTGAGCGGGGCGGACTCACTGGCATTTGTTGATTTGCTGGATGCACAGGACAAGGTAGTGCGTACAGTACCAGTCGTCAATGGCAGGGCGGATTTTTACTTCCTGAATCCAGGTAAATATAGTGCACGCCTCATTAATGACAGGAATGGAAACGGTGTATGGGACACCGGAAAATATGAAGATAAACGGCAACCGGAAGAAGTGTATTATTACTATCAGGTGTTAGAGCTGAAAGCTAATTTTGACCTGACACAGAGCTGGAATATACATGATAGGCCACTGGATAAACAGAAACCGGGAGAACTCAAAAAACAAAAACCAGATGAAGACAAGAAAAACAAAAACCAGAATAACCGCAACTCCGGCAATCGCCGGTAAACGCGGATGGGTATTCTGCCTATTGGGAGCCCTGTTACTTACTATTGCTACACCTGCCAAAGCACAATGTACGGCAGAAAATACCGCTTTTCAATCCGGTGAGCATGTGATGTATGATTTATATTTTAACTGGAAGTTTATTTGGAAGAAGGTAGGGCTGGCAAGCCTGACAACTTTCTCCACAACTTATCAGTCGAAACCAGCCTACCGTTTCAACTTGCTTTCGGTAGGTAGTAAAAAGACGGACTTCTTTTTTAAGATGCGTGATACGCTGACATGCTATGTCAGTGAGAAACTGGAACCGCTTTATTTCCGTAAGGCAGCCGAAGAGGGTGACCGCTATACGGTAGATGAGGCATGGTTTTCTTATAAGGATGGTGTATCCAACGTAAAACAGAGGCGTATCTGGCACAATCCGGTTCGCGATCCGCAAGAGATGGAATATAGTGACAGCCGTTGTATCTTCGATATGCTGAGTATACTGGCGCAGGCGCGTTCTTACGATCCGGCAGATTATAAAGTAGGCGACCGCATCCTGTTTCCTATGGCTACCGGACGCAAAGTAGAAGAGCAAACGCTGATTTATCGTGGAAAAGAGGAAGTGAAAGCCAATAATGATACGATTTACCGTTGCCTTGTATTCTCTTTTGTAGAATATAAGAAAGGAAAAGAAAAAGAGGTGATTACTTTCTATATCTCAGATGACAAGAACCATCTTCCAGTCCGCCTGGATATGTATCTCAACTTCGGTTCGGCAAAGGCGTTCTTTAAGAGTGTACAGGGGAATCGTTATCCGATGACTTCGGCTATAAGAAAGAAATGAGGGGGTAGTGATTAGGGGTTAGTGATTAGTAGGCTGCGCTATCCGCACGGTGCTAATCACTAATCACTAACCCCTAATCACTAATAAAACGGTAACGGATCGCCTTTTCGGAATACGCTGGATTCAAACGTAGCAATCAGCTTTTCATCTTGGTTGGTGATGTCTATCTGATAATATCCGGTAGTACGTCCGATGTATCGTTCGCGTGCTTCGGCATACAACGTATCGCCCGGACCACTGGCACGCAAAAAGGTAATATTGGAAGAAAGGGAGAATGCCAATGAGCCATGCGAATTGGCTGCGGCAGCCAATGCCAGGTCGGCAAGGGTGAAAATAGCGCCTCCTTGTGTACGATGTCCTGCATTGAGGTGATTTTCTGTGATAACAAGGCGTGCTTTACTATATCCTTCGCGCACTTCCAGCAATTCTACACCGGTTTGTTCTGCAAAGAGATCTTTTTTGAAAAATTCTTGTGGAGTCATGTTTTTAATATGATTAAAAAGTTCAATCTGTATGATTTATGTGCAAATGTAACAATTTTGCCCTTTTCCTGTATAATTTAGGGGGGTCTTTTCTGTAAACCTGCGCTACATTTGCTGACGAAAGAATACGAAACTTTAATAAACAAATCATTATTATGAAAACAATCCTCACGACATTGGGAGTATCTCTCCTTGTTCTGGCGGGTTGCACAGGTCAGAAGCAGGCCGAAAGCAACTTTATCCAAGAGAATATTGATAATGCGGTGGCACAGGAGACCATTCAGACCGACATTATTGAGAAATCAGGAAAAATTCTGAATCCAAGAACCATTAACAAAGACGGTAGCATTGTGTATGTACCCATTGATGACTGGTGTTCCGGTTTCTTTCCCGGTAATATCTGGTATACCTATGAACTGACGGGTGACAAGAAATGGTTGCCGTTGGCTGAAAAGTATACTGAAGCATTAGACTCTGTACAATACTTGACTTGGCATCATGATGTAGGTTTTATGGTTGGTAGCAGTTACCTGAACGGATACCGTTTTGCTAATAAAGAGGAATATAAGCCTGTAATAATCCAGACTGCAAAATCTCTTTCCACCCGTTTCCGTCCGGCAGCAGGAGTACTTCAATCCTGGGATGCAGATAAAGGCTGGCAGGCACAGCGTGGTTGGAAATGTCCGGTTATCATAGATAATATGATGAATCTGGAACTGTTATTCGAAGCTTCTAAACTTTCAGGAGATTCTACTTACTATAACATTGCTGTGAAACATGCTGATACAACCATGAAGAATCACTTCCGTGATGATAATAGTTGTTATCATGTAGTGGACTATGATCCTGTAACCGGTGAGGTACGTAAGAGACAAACTGCGCAAGGCTATGCTGATGAGTCAGCCTGGGCGCGCGGACAAGCTTGGGCCATCTACGGATATACCATGTGTTACCGCTATACTCACGATCAGAAGTATCTGGATATGGCTGAGAAGATTTATAACTTTATCTTCAATAATCCGAACTTGCCGGAAGACCTTGTTCCTTATTGGGATTTCAATGCTCCTAATATTCCGAATGAACCACGTGATGCTTCTGCAGCAGCTTGTACGGCATCTGCTTTGTATGAACTGAGTACATACATTCCCGGCAAGAACTATAAGGAAACCGCAGATAAAATCATGGAAAGCCTTGGTTCTCCAGCTTACCGTGCCGAAGTGGGTACTAATGGCAACTTCATCCTGATGCACTCTGTAGGTAGTATTCCTCATGGTGCTGAAATTGATGTTCCATTGAACTATGCAGACTATTATTTCCTGGAAGGAATCATGCGTAAAAGAGACTTAGAAAAATGATAATCAATCGGTTTAGTTTGTTTTTGGGAGGCTTGGGCCTGTTTGCCTTGCAAGGCTGCAAAACCCAGCAAGAAGAGCAGGCGCAACTTCCAAATGTTATTTATGTCTTCCCCGACCAGTACCGCAATCAGGCAATGGAGTTTTGGGGACAAGACGGGTTCCGTGATAAGGTAAACTTCCGCAATGACCCGGTGCATACACCTAACCTGAATGGCTTTGCCCGTGAAGCACTGGTGTTGAGTTCCGCCCAGAGTAACTGTCCGTTGAGTAGTCCTCACCGTGGTATGTTGCTGACGGGTATGTATCCCAATAAGAG
This sequence comes from Bacteroides sp. AF39-11AC, assembly GCF_003474285.1. Taxonomy (NCBI): domain Bacteria; kingdom Pseudomonadati; phylum Bacteroidota; class Bacteroidia; order Bacteroidales; family Bacteroidaceae; genus Bacteroides; species Bacteroides sp. AF39-11AC. The sequence goes on from NZ_QROH01000001.1 coordinate 182,680, forward strand.
TGGGATTCCTTTAAATTGTAATTCAAATCGCCCTATCAGTTCCCTGCGTACTGATGTGGATTGCATAAGCGATGTGTTCAATAAGTCCGGGTATGACTGTGCTTACTTTGGTAAGTTGCATGCTGATTTTCCTACACCGAATGATCCGCAACGCCCCGGCCATTACGTAGAAGACCGTGTTCCGGCTTGGGATGCTTATACACCGAAAGAACGGCGTCACGGCTTCAATTATTGGTACTCTTATGGTACTTTCGATGAACATAAGAATCCCCGTTACTGGGATACGGATGGAAATCGTCACGATCCGAAAGAATGGTCACCGTTGCACGAGTCCAAGATGGTAGTTTCTTATCTGAAGAACGAGGGGAATGTGCGCGATCCGAAGAAACCATTCTTTATAATGGTAGGTATGAATCCGCCTCACAGCCCGTACCGTTCATTGGACGACTGTATGGAAGAGGATTTTAACCTGTACAAAGATCAACCTTTGGATAGTCTTCTGATCCGTCCCAATGCAGACAAGAAACGTGAGAAGGCAGAGAGCGTTCGTTATTACTTTGCTTCTGTTACCGGTGTAGACCGTGCTTTTGGTCAAATACTGGAAACACTGAAAGAACAGGGACTGGATAAGAATACGATTGTAATCTTTGCTTCCGATCATGGTGAAACCATGTGTAGCCAGTTTACGGATGATCCGAAGAACTCTCCTTATTCCGAATCTATGAACATACCGTTCCTGGTACGTTATCCCGGTCATATACAGCCGCGTGTAGATAATCTTCTGATGTCTGCACCGGATATCATGCCGACTGTCCTGGGGTTGTGTGGTTTGGCTGATTCCATTCCGGCCAATGTGCAAGGACGTAACTGGGCACCACTTTTCTTCGATGAAAAGGCGGAAATTGAACGTCCCGGTGGTGCTTTGTATATCCAGAATTTGGATGGAGACAAAGATGCGGATGGTAAGGTACAAACTTACTTCCCTTCTTCAAGAGGATATAAGACAGCACGTTATACTTTGGCTTTCTATATTGATAAGAAAGACCATAAGTTGAAGAAAAGCCTGTTGTTTGATGATGAAAAGGACCCTTATCAGATGAATAATCTTCCGTTGGAAGAAAATAAAGAGATCGTTGCAGAGCTTTGCCGTGAGATGGGCAAGGAGTTGAAAGCAATAGACGATCCCTGGTATAAGGAGCGTATTCTTTCCGACATGATACCTTACTAAAACTCTCTTTTTTAAATGGAACTGCCTCCCTTGATTCTACAGAAATCAGAGGGAGGCAGCTTTTTTACAGTTACAGTGGAATTTACTTATTCAGTTTCCACTCAGAACTATCTTTACCGTCTTTAATTTCAAAGCCGAGTGCTGTAAGTTCATTGCGGATCTTATCACTGGTAGCCCAGTCCTTATTGGCTTTGGCCTTCATGCGCTCTTCCAGTAACATATCTACTACTTTACCGAAAGCAACTTCACGCTCTTCATTGGAATTGCTTTCTTCTTTCAATCCCAAAATATCGAAACAGAAGAGATGGAATGTCTCTTTCAAGTCTTTCAAGTCTTCGGCAGTAATGGTATCATTACCTGCAATGATATTGTTAATCATTCTGGCTCCATCGAAGAGGTGAGCAATGACTATCGGAGTATTTAGGTCATCATTCATGGCTTCATAACACTTCTCACGCACAGCTTTTACATCTACACTGGATGTAGCAGACGGGGTGATCTTTTCCAGTCCGTTTACGGCATCCATCATTCGACCCAATCCCTTTTCTGCAGCTTGCAGAGCTTCGTTGCTGAAGTCTACCGTACTGCGGTAGTGAGCTTGCAGAATGAAGAAGCGGATGGTCATCGGGCTGTAAGCCTGTGTCAGCAACTTGTGTGTACCGTTGAAGAACTCATCCAGATTGATGAAGTTACCATATGATTTACCCATCTTCTGTCCGTTGATGGTAATCATATTGTTGTGCATCCAGTAGTGTACCATATCATTGCCCTGTGATGCTACCGATTGTGCAATCTCACATTCATGATGAGGGAAAATCAAGTCCATACCACCGCCGTGAATGTCGAAATGCTCACCGAGGTATTTCTTACCCATGGCTGTACATTCGGCATGCCATCCCGGGAAACCGTCGCTCCACGGAGAAGGCCAACGCATGATATGCTCCGGTTGGGCACATTTCCACAAGGCGAAGTCGGCGGGGTTATGCTTTTCGGTTTGTCCGTCCAGTTCGCGGGTGGTGTTCAGTACGTCATCCAGATTGCGACCGGAGAGTTTTCCGTAATGGTAATTCTTATTGTATTTCTCTACGTCGAAGTAAACGGAACCTTCGCTGACGTATGCATATCCATTCTTCAGAATCTCTTTCACCAATTCTATTTGCTCGATGATATGTCCTGAAGCATGCGGCTCAATGCTGGGAGAAAGTACGTTTAACGCTTCCATAGCCTTATGGTAGCGGTTGATGTAGTATTGCGCTACTTCCATCGGCTCCAGTTGCTCCAGTCGTGCTTTCTTGGCTATTTTATCTTCTCCGTCGTCAGCATCATGCTCCAGATGGCCTACATCGGTAATGTTGCGTACATAGCGTACCTTATATCCCAGATGGGTAAGGTAGCGGAAAAGCAAATCGAAAGTAATGGCAGGACGTGCATGTCCCAAATGCGCGTCACCGTAAACGGTAGGACCGCAGACATACATACCTACATGTGGAGCGTGCAATGGCACGAATAGCTCCTTTTTCCTATCTAAGGTGTTGTAAATTGTCAGTTGATGTTCCATAACGTTTGATTTTTAGTTTTTTTAAAAGCACAAAGTTACAACAAATTCATAAGATAATAAGTTCTTTCATTCTTTTTTCTTACTGACAGCTAAGAGGGAAGCGGCTATTGGATGAATTTATTCTTCTTTAGGAACGGGGTCTTGCAGTTGGAAACGTTCCGTCAGGTAGAGCAGTGTCTCTGCGGCTTGCTTAACTTCCGTCTGAGAGGGGATAGGGCGGCTATTGAATGCGAATAGCATATATTTCGGACCCATAGCAAAGGAGGCGAATAGCTTTCCTTCAAGGAAGCCTTTTATTTCTTTAAATAGTTCATCTGTAGTCCGTTGTTGTGTGTCCTGATAAGGTAATAGGAGTATGAGATCGCCTTTTGCTACTGCCACAGTTGTAGTCTTTTCTTTCTCTTCGAATATGGCATGAAACTCTTTTTTATGGTAGCGTAAGGTATAAGATACCGGGGAAGTACGTTTTACATCTTCTGTTTCGGGAAGGGAGGCTATGAATTGTTGTAAAAGGGAATTGATCTTTCGGAGATTTTTATACCATCCGAAATAAGCTAATCCCCAAGTGAGGGGAACGACAAATATTGCCGGACAAGCCATTGAGAAGATGATTACATCGAACAGGGTCGCTGTCTGTTCTGTAGTTCCGGACAGGATGTCAGCTATGAATTTGATTAATCCGAATACTAATATAATGAGACTTGCCATGGCGCTAAGGCTGAGTGAAAGCATCAGTACGTCTCGTGTCATTTGCCAAAGGTTGGAGTAGACACGTTGCCCGTCCATGTCATTTTTTAGTAGTGAAAGGGATTTCTTCCAGGTGATATGATCACAGATGTAGTAGTTCATTAGCGTTGTTGTCTTTTTAAAGATAGCAAATGTAGTGATTTTCTTTTTCCTTTGTTATTTTTGCACCCATGAAATCAAAGAAACGTGTATTACTGGGTATGAGTGGGGGGACGGATAGCTCCGTTGCCGCCATGTTTTTGCAGGAATCCGGTTATGAAGTTACCGGTGTGACGTTTCGTTTTTATGATTCGGAAGGCTTTGAGGAGTCTCTGGATGATGCTCGTACTCTTGCTTCCCGTCTGAATATCTCACATATTATCTATGATGCCCGCGAGCTATTCAGTGAACGTATTATAAGCTATTTTATAGATGAATACCTTTCTGCCCGTACTCCTGTTCCTTGTACTGTTTGTAATAATGAACTGAAATGGCCCTTGTTGGCGAAGATAGCCGATGAAATGGGTATTTATTGGATTTCAACTGGGCATTATGTCCGTAAAGTTCTTCAAGGAAATCATTACTTTATAGCACCGGCAGCCGACCGGGATAAGGATCAGACTTTCTTTCTTTGGGGGCTTAAACAGGATATTCTGGAACGTATGATTCTTCCAATGGGGGATTGGACTAAAGATAAAGTCCGTACCTATGCTGCCGCACGCGGCTTTGAACGAGCGGCAACAAAGAAGGATAGTCTTGGCGTTTGCTTTTGTCCCATGGATTACCGCTCTTTTCTACAACGTGAAGTTCCGCAGGAGCTTTTGCCGGGAAAAGGCAGATTTCTCGATGAAGGCGGTGCTATTTTAGGATGGCATGAAGGATATCCTTTCTACACAATCGGTCAGCGTCGAGGGTTGGGTATCCATATGAACCGGGCTGTCTTCGTGAAAGAGATACGTAAAGCATCGAATGAGGTAATACTTGCTCCCCTTGCTTCCCTTTATAAAGAAGAAATGTTGCTGAAGGATTGGAACATCGTGGATGCTTCACGCTTAATAAACTCCAAAAACGTTATCGTCAGGATTCGCTACCGTAAGCAAGCCAATCATTGCACAGTCAGCATTACAGAAGAAAACCTTCTTCATGTGCAACTGCATGAACCGTTGGAGTCTATAGCTTCCGGGCAAGCTGCTGTTTTTTATGATGAGGCTGGTATACTGTTGGGAGGAGGGATCATCATATAATCTTCATACCGTCATTCTTTAATTTGTTCCTGAACAAAAAATAGTTTACGTTGTTTGAAATAGAAAGACGTCTATTTTTTACGAAACAATTAAAACGAACAACAGTATGAAACGTATATATTTGATGATATTATTTGCCGTCTTGGCAACGATCGTCTCTGCCCAAACGGACGATAAAGGATACAAAGAAGGAGCATGGGTACTGAAAGGTGTGACAGGTGTGAATATGTCGCAAACTGCTATGACAAACTGGTCGGCTGGTGGTGAGAACTCTGTAGCCGGGAATGCCTACCTGAATGGTTCGCTGACGCATAAGAGTGGAGACTGGCTGTGGGTAACGAATCTGGTGCTGGATTATGGTTTGTCGAAGACCAAATCTCAGGGGATGAGAAAGAGTACCGATAAAATTGGATTATCTACCCAGTTGGGATATGCAGCTACCAAAGTTTGGTACTATACGCTTATGGCTGACCTGAATACTCAGTTTGCCAAAGGTTATAATTATCCGGACAAGAGTCACTATATATCCAATTTCTTTGCTCCTGCTTATTCCAATTTCGCTTTAGGTATGGAGTATAGACCGAAGAGTAACTATTCTATTTTCCTTTCACCGGCTTCTACCAAGATGACCTTTGTGTGCGATGATTATCTCTCTGATTTAGGTTCCTTTGGAGTTGATCCGGGTGATCATTTTAAGATTGAAGCCGGTGCTTTCCTGAAAGCTCGTGCAGAATTGCCTGTCATGGAGAATGTAAACCTGATTACTACGGCTGACTTCTTTACTCCTTATAATAAAGACTTTGGCAATGTAGATGTAAACTGGGATGTACTTATCAGTATGAAGATCAATAAAGTACTTTCGGCAACTCTGAATATGACTTTGAAGTATGACAATGATGTGAAAACCTTTACTGATGAGGGCATTGAAAGAGGTCCAAAGGTACAATTCAAAGAGATACTGGGCGTTGGATTGGCTTATAATTTCTGATTGCCTGGGATGACTGTCTGTTTCCCCTGCTGAAACAAAATGTTTCATTACTTGAAACTGTTTGTTTCTCGGCGTGAAACTACTTGTTTCCCGTAATGAAACTGTTTGTTTCAAGGCATGAAACAATTAATAGGAAAGGCCGTACTAATTCTTATCAGTACAGCCTTTCCTATTATAGTATTACTTTATAATTTTATTTGTTTAGTTCTAACATCTCCTCGATATATACCCTTGTATTGCTGAGGCGCGGTACTTTATGTTGTCCGCCCAACTTTCCTTTTTGCGCCAACCAATCATGAAACAAGTCTTTACGGGCAATAATAACTTCCAGGGGTTGCAGGGCAATGTTCTTTTGTCGTTTAGCTTCGTAATCGGAGTTGACTTCTTTCAATGTATCATCCAGTATCTTGGCAAAATTCTCCACGCTATCCGGCATCTGAGCAAACTCAATCAACCATTGATGGCGGCATTTGGCTTTAGCATCCATAAATACAGGAGCAGCCGAATAATCAGAAATCAATGCTCCGGTCGCTTCACAAGCTTTAGCTAACCCTCTTTCTGCATTATCCACAATTAATTCTTCACCGAAGGCATTGATGAAATGCTTGGTACGTCCGGTGATAACGAACTTATATGGGTCTTTCTGTGTGAATTTTACAGTATCCCCAATCATATAGCGCCACAATCCTGCAGAAGTAGAAATGACCAGTGCATAATTCTTGTCTACTTCGACTTCCTCCAGACAATAGATGCGGGGATTCTCTTTCTCCACATCTTCCAATGGAATAAATTCGTAGAAAATACCATAGTCAATCATCAGCAGCATAGCCGGATCATTCGGATCGTTCTGTGTCCCGAAATATCCTTCAGAAGCATTGTACGTTTCTACGTAATGCATCTTGGGCGAGCGGATTACTTCTTTGTATTGTTCGCGATAAGGTGTAAAAGCAACGCCCCCATGGAAGAAGACTTCCAGATTGGGCCATATTTCCTCCAGAGATTCCTTACCGGTTTTTTCAAGAATACGCTTGATGAGCACCAACATCCACGAAGGGACACCGGAGAGGCTGGTTACATCCTTTGAAACGGCACTGTTGGCAATAGCTTCTATTTTCTTTTCAAAGTCGCTCATGAGGGCAATCTTCTTACTCGGAACGCGAACACAGTTTACTAATGGATGTATGTTTTGAATCAGAATAGCGGAAAGGTCGCCCACGAGTCCGTGTCTGGAATTGAGGTTGGGACTATGGCTTCCACCTAAAATCAGACCTTGTCCGGAGAAGAAACGGCTGTCGGGGTTCTGTGCCAGATAAAGAGTAACTGCATCTTTGCCACCTTGATAGTGTGTGTCGTTCAGTGCCTCTTTGCTGACGGGCAGGAATTTGCTTTTATCGTTTGTAGTACCCGAAGACTTGGCAAACCAGCGTATCTCTGATGGCCAGAGCAGGTTTTGTTCTCCTGCACGCAGGCGTTCCACATACGGCTTTACCTCTTCGTAAGTCTGTATGGGCAGTCTGTTTTTAAAGTCTTCATAAGTATGAATGCTTTTATAATCATATTTCTTTCCCCATTCTGTATTCTCGGCCATGCGCACCAGACGGTTCAATACTTGGTGTTGCAGCTCTTCTGCACGGTTGGCATATAAGTCGATTCTTTTCAGGCGGGGGCTAAAATACACTTTATTCAGCAATGTTGTGATATTCATCTCTCTTAGTTAAAACTATTTTGTAGCGCAAAAATAATCTTATTTATTGGCTTCTCTATCTTTTTTCTCTTTTTTTTCTATCTTTACGGACGTATTCAGTTGACAAGTTAACAAGTTGACCAGTTGGCAAGACAAAAAGACAAGTTTACCTGTACCTGATACCTTTCAACTTGTTTTCTAAAAAAGGTAGTTATGAGAATCGGAATTTTGACTTCGGGGGGCGATTGTCCCGGCATTAATGCCACCATTCGTGGAGTATGCAAGACTGCAATCAATCATTATGGAATGGAAGTAATAGGCATTCATAGCGGCTTTCAAGGATTGCTGACTAAAGATGTGGAGTCGTTTACCGATAAGTCTTTGTCTGGTTTATTGAATCAGGGCGGAACGATGCTGGGTACTTCCCGTGAAAAGCCTTTCAAGAAGAATGGTGTGATGTCCGATGTGAATAAACCGGCACTTATTGAGCAGAACGTTAAAGAGTTAGGACTGGATTGCGTGGTCTGTATCGGTGGTAATGGTACGCAGAAGACTGCTGCGAAACTGGCTGCCATGGGGCTGAATATTGTATCCGTACCCAAAACAATTGATAATGATATTTGGGGGACAGATTTCTCTTTTGGATTTGATTCTGCTGTGAGCATTGCTACGGATGCCATCGACCGGTTGCACTCTACCGCCAGTTCGCACAAACGGGTGATGGTGATTGAAGTGATGGGACATAAAGCAGGTTGGATTGCACTTTATTCCGGTATGGCAGGTGGTGGAGATGTGATCCTGATACCCGAAATTCCTTATAATATACATAATATAGGTGAGACTATTCTGAATCGCCTGAAGAAAGGGAAACCTTATTCCATTGTAGTGGTTGCCGAAGGGATACAGACGGATGGACGGAAACGTGCTGCCGAGTACATTGCTCAGGAGATAGAGTACGAGACGGGTATAGAAACCCGTGAAACGGTGCTTGGTTATATTCAACGTGGAGGTTCACCTACGCCGTTCGACCGGAATCTGTCTACTCGCATGGGCGGACATGCCACAGAACTAATAGCCACAGAGCAATTCGGTAGAATGATTACATTAAAAGGGGATGAAATATCTTCTGCACCTCTGGAAGAGATAGCCGGAAAGCTGAAGTTGGTAACGGAAGATAACGACCTTGTGGTTCAAGGGCGACGGATGGGAATCTGCTTTGGTTGAAATACGGGCGAATGATTATTCGCCCACCTCATGTCCGGTTACTGTAGTAACTTCCTGATTCTCTTCAATCAGGGCACTCTCAATAATTTCTTCAGCTTCCTCCGTATTTTCCTGCGGATGGTTTTGCGCTTTACTTGCCTCAATCTGTTCTTTGAAGGGGGCATCATTCTTTATTTTCTTTAAAGCAGCCTGAGCAGCATTTTGTTGGGACTCTTTTTTAGAATATCCGGTTCCTTTCCCTGCCGATATGCCTTCGATGCGTATTTCGGTGTGGAACATAGGATTGTAATCTTCGTCAAGAAACTGTTCGATAAGTTCGAATGAAACTTCGACTTTGCTCTTCTGGCTCCACTCAATCAACTTCGATTTAAAATTCACCTCTTTGCGTGACATCTTATCGAGGTCGATGTAATTCTTGAATATCTTTTCTTCCATGAACCGCTTACAGCGTTCGTACCCCTGATCCAGATAGATAGCACCGATAAATGCTTCGAAAGCATTTCCGTACATATAGCTGTTGTGCGAGGAAGAACGGGTGGAATATTTTACCAGTTTGTCCAAACCGATTTCTACCGCCAGTTTATTTAGTGTCTCCCGTTGCACGATTTTGGAACGTGTATTTGTGAGGAATCCCTCGCGGCGGCCTTCAAAATGCTTGTAGACAATATCTCCCACGATGGCGTCAAGAATGGCGTCACCCAAGAACTCCAGTCGCTCATTATTTAAAGGGCGGCCTTTCTCCGAACGGATGGAGGTAGATTTGTGCAACAATGCCTGCTGATATAGCTGGATGTTGCGGGGATAGAATCCCAGTATCTTATAAAAACAAAAATAAGACTCTTTGTCCTTACGGAATAAGAGCCTTATTTTGTCTATTTGATTACGTAACACGACTGATTATTCTGCGTATTTTTTGAAAATAACACATGCGTTATGACCGCCAAATCCAAATGTATTGGACAGAGCTACGTTCACTTCGCGCTTTTGAGCCTTGTTGAACGTAAGGTTCAGGTCATAGTCGATGTTTTCGTCGTTATCACCCTCTTCGTGGTTGATGGTCGGAGGCACAATGCCGTTTTGGATGGCAAGGATACTTGCAATAGCTTCTACCGCACCAGCGGCACCCAGTAAGTGACCAGTCATGGATTTTGTTGAACTGATGTTCAAGTCAAATGCATGTTGACCAAATACCTCTTTAATGGCTTTAGCTTCCGATATATCACCTACGGGAGTAGAAGTACCGTGAACATTGATATAATCTACTTCTTCGGGTTTCATTTCGGCATCTTCCAACGCGTTTCTCATTACTAACTTGGCTCCCAGTCCTTCCGGATGTGAAGCTGTCAGATGATGAGCGTCGGCAGACATTCCTACACCGGCAACTTCTGCATAAATCTTAGCACCACGTGCTTTGGCATGTTCCAGTTCTTCAAGAACCAGGCAACCGCCACCTTCACCCATCACGAAACCGTCGCGGCTTGCGCTGAACGGACGAGACGCGGTTGTGGGAGATTCATTGCGGGTTGATAATGCATGCATAGCATTGAAACCGCCTACACCGCCAACGGTGATTGCAGCTTCCGAGCCACCACTTACAATAACATTAGCCTTGCCTAAACGGATCAGGTTGAAGGCATCAGCGATAGCATTTGTGGAAGTAGCGCATGCAGAACAAGTTGCGTAGTTGGGCCCGTGGAAACCGTACATAATAGAAATCTGTCCGGCAGCAATATCCGAAATCATCTTGGGGATGAAAAACGGATTGAACTTGGGACCGTTTTCTTTACCGGTCAAGGCATAGTTACTTACCTCTTCTTCGAATGTACGGATACCACCGATACCGGCGCCAAAGATGACACCGATTCTGTTTAAGTCCTCATTTTCGACGTCAAGACCGGAATCATTAACCGCTTCTTTAGCAACAGCAATAGCATATTGTGTATACAAGTCCATTTTGCGGGCTTCTTTACGGTCGATATATTTGGTTGCATCGAAGTCTTTCACTTCGCAGGCAAATTGGGTCTTGAAAAGGGAAGCATCGAAATGAGTAATAGGTCCAGCTCCACTAACCCCATTCACAAGGTTTTCCCAAAATTCGGGAACGCTGTTGCCAATGGGAGTAATGGCGCCAAGACCTGTTACTACAACTCTTTTTAATTCCATATTAAATTGATGGATAGAATTACTTAGCGTGTTCTTCGATGTAAGAAACGGCGTCGCCTACAGTACCAATCTTTTCAGCTTGGTCATCCGGAATTGAGATACCGAATTCCTTTTCGAATTCCATGATAAGTTCTACAGTGTCAAGAGAATCAGCTCCTAAATCGTTAGTGAAGCTAGCTTCGTTAGTAACTTCTGATTCTTCAACGCCTAATTTGTCGACGATAATCGCTTTCACTCTTGATGCAATTTCAGACATAACTTTAAGTTTTTAATTAATAATTAGTTTTATTTCTTTAAATTTGCGGGGCAAAGGAATAAATATTTATCGTCACTCGCAAATATTTGGGGAATTAAATGCAATGTTTTGCACATTTTTCACGATTTTGTGCACTAAAAGGAAGGCTTATGAGGAAAAAGATTGCTGTTTTAGCATCGGGAAGCGGAACGAATGCCGAAAATATCATTCGTTATTTCCAGGAAAAAAGTTCGGCTTGTGTGGCCCTGGTTTTAACTAATCGTCAGAGTGCGTTCGTTTTAGAGCGCTCACGCGGGCTTGGAGTGCCTTGCTTTTATTTTTCCAAGGGTGATTGGGAGAGTGGAGAACCGATTTTATCGGCGTTGCAGGAGCATAATATTGATTTTGTAGTGCTGGCCGGATTCCTGGCTCGTATACCAGACTCTATTTTGTATGCTTATCCCAATAAAATGATAAATATACATCCTTCATTGTTGCCAAAGTTCGGTGGAAAGGGAATGTATGGCGACCGCGTACACGAAGCTGTGATTGCTGCAGGTGAAAAAGAAAGTGGTATCACTATACACTATACGAATGAGCATTATGATGAAGGTGCCATCATTTGCCAGGTGAAATGTCCGGTGCTGCCGGAAGATACTCCCGATGAACTGGCACAACGTATTCATGTGCTGGAATACGATACTTATCCCAAGGTTATAGAAAAATTGCTGGAATCCGAGGTCTAAGACTCTGTTTAAGGACTTACCGGAGCTGTATCAAGTCCGTATCATCTCCGTATCTATACGCTTGGAGTTGGTACGGACTTGGTACGGGCTTGATACGGAGTTGGTATGAAGTTGTTATGAAATCACTACGCGGAAGGCTGTTTTCTCTCTTCTCAGTGGATAATCTCCTCTTAATTTCTCAAATAGTTCCGGATGTTGTTTTAAGGCTTCACTGTCCCGTCTTGGATCATACATCTGCAGGTAGGCTTCTGTTTCGGTAGTTGCAGTGATCATCGGATTCTCCGGTTCGGGTGGAACAATTCGGTAATCAGCCTGTATACCAAAATGCTGGCAAAGAGAATCTAACGACATGCGGGTGGCCTTTGCTTTTCCATCTGCTGAATATCCGGCAATATGCGGCGTCCCGATGAATACCTTATTTAATAAGGTGAGATTAATATCCGGTTCGTTTTCCCATACATCAATGACGGCATCTGAGATTAACCTGTTTTCGAGAGCCTCCAATAAAGCCTTTGTCTCAATAACTTCTCCGCGAGAAGTGTTGATGATGATGGGGGAACGCTTCAGTGAGCGGAAGAATGACTGGTCTGCCAGATGGAAAGTCTTATATTTCCCTTCTTTATATAAAGGTACGTGGAATGTGAGGACGTCGCACTCTTCGGCAAGGAATTGTAAGGAACTGAAGTCGGCACTTCCTTCTTCATCTTCTCGTGGCAAGTCATTCAGTAATACTCGCATGCCCAGTTCGCGAGTCACCTCCGCTACTTTACTGCCTACGTTGCCTACTCCGACAATGCCTATGGTCATTTCAGATAACTTCTTTCCTTTCAGGAGTTTTGCCAGTAGAAGTGTGGATTGAAGGTATTGGGCTACGGATGCAGAGTTACAGCCCGGTGCATTCTTCCATACGATGCCTGCCTGCCGACAATATGCTGTATCTATATGATCGAAGCCGATTGTGGCCGTGGCAATAAACCGAACCCGACTCCCTTCTAATAATTCCCGGTTGCAATGGGTGCGTGTGCGGATGATCAACGCGTCTGCATCTTTCACTAAGGAAGGTGTGAAGTCCTTTCCGGGGACATATATTACTTCATCTGCTATCTTTTCGATAGCTTCCTTTATAAAAGGTATTTTATTGTCGATAATGACTTTCATTTCTGTATTTTTTTTCTATATTTGTTGCAGGCAAAGTTAGTCATAAAAGCGGTAAACTGTTTGGCTGTGTGCTAAATAATACATAACTTTGTCAACTTGTACAAATATTAGGATTTGTAGAATAAAGATAAAACAGTTATAAGGAATGAAGTGTATCCATATCATTACGCCTGTAAAGGATTCCATTGAGTTGACTTTACAGACGGTAGATGCTATTATGGCATCTGACGTTAAAACTCCTTTTACATATACCGTTTACAATGATTTCAGTACGGAGGAGAATACGGCCAGGTTACGAGAAGCATCCGTGAGACTGGGTTTCGAATTGGTAAACCTTGCGGATGTCACAAGCAACCCTTCGCCTAATTATCTGCTGATTCTGCAAATGTCGCAAGAACGTGCCATTGCGGAAGAAGCCGGACTGATCATAGTGGAATCTGATGTGGTGGTGAAGAAAGATACTTTGCAATCTTTGTTCGACGGCGCTTTGGAAAGAAAAGATTGTGGAATTGCTGCTGCTGTCACCGTTGATGAGAAGGGTGATATAAACTATCCTTATTTATTTGCAAAAGGGCGAGAGAATCAGGTGTTTCCCGAAAAGAAGCATTGTAGTTTCTGTTGCTCGTTACTGACGTTGAACTTCCTCCGTTCGTTTGATTTTCATCAGCTGAGTCTTGAAAAGAATTGGCACGATGTGGCAATTTCCCATCAATCATTGAAAGAGGGATTCAAAAACTATCTGTTTACTACACTTCCGGTGTGGCATCGTCCGCATGGTAGTCGTCCGTGGAAACAATTAAAGTATAAGAATCCGTTGAAGTATTACTGGTTAAAGTATACCAAAGGACTGGATAAAATTTGAAAATACTATGGAGTATCGATTGGTTTCTATTATTATACCTATTTATAATATGGCAAAGTATCTGCACGAGACTTTGGATTCGGTGCTTGCTTCAGATTATCCTAATTTTGAAGTAATACTGATGGATGACGGCTCGACAGATAATTCTTTGGACATTGCCAAAGAGTATGCGGAAAAAGATCCACGGGTAAGTGTACATACCCAGCCGAATAGTGGGCCGTGTGTTGCTCGTAATAATGCTATATCATTGTCTCATGGCGAATACATATTGCCGGTAGACGCGGATAACCGGATCAGTCCGACATTCATAAGCCATGCTGTAGTAGAATTGGAACGAGACCCGGATGTTAAAGTGGTCTGTCCGCGAGCCGAATTTATAGGCGACCGTAGTGGTGAATGGAAGTTACCACCCTTCTCTTTGAAGCTGTTGGCACGTAAAAATATGATTGATACCTGTGCACTCTACAGAAAAACAGAATGGGAAAGAGTAGGTGGATACTGCGAAGAGATCATTGCACGTGAGGATTGGGAATTCTGGATATCTGTACTGAAAGATGGTGGAAAAGTGGTTCGTTTGCCTCAGATAGAATTGTATTATCGTGTACGTGCCGGGTCCAAAAGAATTATAGACCGTTCGTTGAAGCCACATGTTACGAAAGTGCTTAACAAGCGTCACGCTGAATTTTTTGAACGGGAGTTAGGTGGAAAGTTGCGTTCTGTGCGTTCCTGGTCCAGATGGATCAATCGTATTGAGCGCTTTTTTCGTCCACGGTGTATGGCTGTAGCTCCTGGTTATTCAAATATGAGTGACTTTGTGAAAGTGCTTCCGGTTATTTTTGAAGATCGGGGTACTGTTATTTATAAAGGAAGAAATGAACTGAGGGAGTTTGATATAGCAGGACGGAAAGTGGTCGTTAAATCTTTCCAGATACCTCACTTGCTGAACCGGATTATTTATAATTTTTTCCGGGAATCTAAGGCACGGCGTTCATTTCGCTATGCGGCCATGTTGCGCCAGTTTAATATAGGCTCGCCTGCACCCATTGGTTTCTGTTCGGTTTCCAGTTGGTTCTTGTTCGGAAAGAGCTATTTTGTTTCGTTAAGGTCTGAATGTCCTTATACTTACCGGGATCTTCCACAACGTCCTTTTGAGGAACAGGAAGAAATACTTCGCGCCATAGCCCGTACCACTGCCGCTTTGCATGAACATGGAATTTTGCATAAGGATTATTCGGCAGGGAATATCTTATTTGCAGAAAAGCCGGAGGGCGTCTCTGTAGAGATTATTGATTTGAACCGGATGCGCTTTGGTAAGGTATCTTTGGAAGAAGGGTGCAAGAATTTTGAAAGACTACCCGGCACTGATGAGATGTTTGCTGTGTTGGCGGATGAGTATGCCAAATCCCGTGGCTTTGACAAGGAAAAATGTTTGCAGCTAATAGAAAAAGCTCATAAATCTTCTTCGTCTTTTTCGTCTAAGATTTCTTGATGTCTGACTTTTGAAGGTAGTTTCTATGTTTGGCCTGCATCTGCCCCATGGGTAAAATTATGCAGTAGGTGGGCATAAATCGTTTCTTTCCCTTCGGAGGTGAGCATATTGAATTGTTTCTTATAGGTTAATTTGTGGAAACCATAGTTTTTACTAAATTCCTCCATAGACTTTTCATTAAATGGCATGTTGAGACACTTGGACAGGTTGCTGATTCTTTGCAGAGGGACATTGTCGATCATTTCCGTAATAGCCGGGATATTTTCATAGGCTATGCTAACGAGATAATCGAAGAATAAGTAAGTGACGATTCGTTGATGATTCTTCCAATAACTATAGAACATGTCCAGTAGGGAAGCGGGTAGAATATTGTCCTTGCCACATGCTATAAAAAAAACTGTCCACTTGCCGTTTGCCACATTGGTGTTTTTTGCCGTATGATGGCAAGTGTAGAAATCGGCATCGGGATTCATTATTGAGTCTACATCTCTGGTAAAAAGTAGGGTGCTGTCAGCCCATATTCCTCCATGTTCTTTAAGCAGATTTATCCTTAGCATGTCACTGAAATGGGTGAGACTTATTTCGTGGTTTTTCACTTTTTGAAAGATGTAATCCGGCATTGTAGCATATTCCTGATAGTTTTGCTCTGTGATTAATATGACAGGATGTTGGCCTGCATAACGTTTTGCAGAGGCGTAGCAGACTTTAACGATATCAGGCATGTTCGCTTCTCCTTGCCACCAGCATATCCAGATGGGGCATGTCTTGCCAATCGGACTTTTCTTGGTACTTGCTCCTTTGTATTTCTTTATAATATCTTTTGCACCGGACTTCTGTGAGATTACTGTTTTGAAGTATAAATGTTTGCTGTGATGCAAAAGCGTCTTCTCGATTGATTTGAAAAAGGATTTGACGGGGTTGATATCTGGATTCATGGTATTCATATTTTTCTGCTTTATGTTACTTGTCAATAGGTAGATTCAATCAGCTTGATTAACTCTTCTTCCTGCGAACTGAATTTGCGGGCAAACAGTTTGTCGGAGTTGACTAGTTCGGTGTAATCTTGTATCTTCCATGTATAAGGATCTCCTCTATTCCAGTCAATCAGCCGCATGCTACCGATGTTGTTGTCTTCTATATTATAGATATTCTTTTTGAATGGAGAGTTCCATAACAGAGTTTGAACAAAAATCTCATCAGGACAGAGTGTGTATCGGAAGCGTCGGAGAACAAAAGGCTTTTTCTTTAATAGATATAGGCAAAAATTGTGAGTGATACTGAACCACTGGGAGCCTTTCCGAAATTCAACTTCTTGCTTTCTATGGAAGTGAACCACTTTTTGTGCTATTAGCGCAAGGTTGTGGCAGGGTGCTGTAATGACATGCCACTTGCTGTTGTTACGTTTCAAGTGCTTCGTGAAGAAATAATAGCGGGATATTTTCCGTTTCAGGTCTTTCTGATGTTTATTGTCAGACCAATATCCTACGAATTCCTTACCTGTATTTATTTGAAAGAAAGAATGGATGTAGTCTTGTGTCTGTATGGGCAGATCTGTTCCTGATAAAAGATGATAGTAAGAATAGACTTCTTGTGTCAAGGCTGTTTCCAGTAACAGGTATTCGGTTTCTACCTGACTGAGATCTCCCCAGTAAACTTTATTTCGCGTAGATAAAATGTGCAATTTAGCTCGCTGCATTTGTAAAGAACGTATCTTCTCATACAGTTCCGTTGATCGGTGGTCTATATGTAGATAGATATCATTCCGCTCATCATCGAGCATTGATAATAGAGCTCTTAATACTGGATATTCATTGTGAGCAATAATCAGGTATGCATGCTTCATTACAATTACTTGTTGAAATGTAGTTTAAAGAAATCGGAAATGGTGTTGTCGGTTTGGATCAATCCATCACGTTTCAATAGTTCATAGGAATTAGCTCCTATGATTCTATTATATTCCATTTCCAGTTCTCCTTTTTTGTAGAGTTCGTAAAAGTGGCGCCAATGCATTCCTATATGTTTATGAGGATTCTGCTCCAATTGCTTTCCACCATTAATCATTTTTTCCAGAAAGCGTTTTTTATCCCGGACAGAATAATGGTATATACATATGTTGCTTTTCTTTTCATTTTGTGGAAACATTAATACTTTGTGGTTCCCAGTGGAGATTTGTATATATGAGGTGGTACGATGAAGCACCTTTCCTCTTTGTGGAAGATAAAGAGAATAGCGAGATAAATTGTATGCTTTGTATTTTAATGGGTTTATTATTGGGCGGATAGTTTGATTCCATTTCCAGAATGGTTTACCTGCTTCCGGATATATGCACTTCATAGAACATTTCAAAACATTGGCTTTGGTCGTTTTAAGTTCTGTTTTAAGGTCTCCGGTAGGGGAATACCATAGTTCATCAGCGTCGGCATTGATGACCCAGTCTGCATGATACTTTTTTTTAGCAAGTTTAATCATACGGTCTACCCATACTTTCTGGTTGTAGTTGGTAGCTTTTTCAAAGATAACTTCTTTTATCCAGCCTTTTTCTTGGTATTTACGGATAATCTCAATCGTGCCGTCTGTGGAGTTGTTGTCTGTTATGAGAAAGCTGTCTATTCCCATTGCTTTATGGAAACGGAGACTCTCTTCCAATATGTCTTCTTCATTTTTGACTAATAATGTCATAATGAGTATCGGATTGGATGTCTTCTTAAAAGCCTGCGGGGCTTCTTTGAGTACATGGGCTATTTTGTTAAGAAGAGGCATTAGCATTTACTATTAAATCATTGTTTAGGTTACGAATTTACAAAGATATATTATTTTTTTATATGCGACCTAATTTAAGCCGATAAATGAATGCTGGATAAGCAGGTTTGCTTTATATTTCAAAGACTACTTTGTGTTTGTACCTTTTTAGTCTATCTTTGCAGAGAAATGAAAGAATCCTTTTTTTGAAAATAATAATGTATGGAAAGTTCTCCTTTGATAAGCATTATTACTCCGGTATATAATGTTGAACAATATTTGCGGCAGTGTATTGAGTCAATTATTATGCAGGACTTTCAGGACTGGGAGTTGATATTGGTTGATGATGGGTCTACTGATAAATCCGGAGCAATTTGTGATGAATATGCGTTGAAAGAAGGTCGTATTCGTGTATTGCACAAGGAGAATTCCGGGCAGGCTGATAGCAGGAACGTGGCATTGCAGCTGGCAAAAGCGGATTTGATAGGGTTTGTGGACAGTGATGACTGGATAGAGTCCGATATGTATAGTGTATTGTATCATACGCTGATTGAAAATCAAGCCGATATTGCAATTTGCGGATATTTTCAGGATTATAAAGATGTTTCGGAAGTTTCATGTGCTATTGGAGAGATTGTAGTATATAATCGGGATGAAGCGTTGAAACTTATATTGGAGGATAAAGTCATTAAGAGCTTTCTTTGGGATAAGTTATTTCATCGGAAAGTGATAACAGACTTGCTACCTAAATCTTATTATTACGAAGATTATGCTACTCTGTTTAAATGGTTTATTAATGCCAATAAAATAGCTTTTTGTCAAAGGCCGGAATATCATTACCGTCAACGTAAAGGCAGTACGGATCATGATGCAGATCCTCGGAAAAAATATCATTTCTTTGTTGCGGAACAAGAAAGATATAATTATCTGCAAAGGCATCATCTTCTATTGGAAAGGTCGAAAGAATTTGCTGCTAAAGTGGTGATGACCGGAATTCAAGAGACTAAAGGTATTGCCAGACGTGCAAAAGACCGGGAAAAGGACTTGTATTATATAAAAAAAATCAGACAGGAATTGCAACAATACTTGCCTGTAGATTATAGAGAATTAGGCTTAAAAAGATATATCAGATTGTGGAAATTGCAACATTTTCTTCCATGGTACATATTTTCGTTGCGTTTGAGCCAATTATTTGTGTTTAAGAAAAGAAATAAGAAAATGTGTTATGAATAAAAATAAGAGTTCAGCCAGAGTAATTGCTTTTTATCTGCCTCAATTTCATCCTGTACCAGAGAATGATAAGTGGTGGGGAAAAGGATTTACGGAATGGACCAATGTAGGAAAAGCACGTTCTTTGTTTCCCGGACATTATCAGCCTAAAGTTCCGGCAGATTTAGGGTATTATGATTTACGGGTCCCTGAAACTCGTAAGGCACAAGCCGATATGGCACGGGAGTATGGAGTAGAAGGTTTTTGCTATTGGCATTATTGGTTTGGCAATGGGAAGCGTTTATTAGAACGTCCATTCAATGAAGTATTGGCTTCAGGTGAACCGGATTTCCCTTTTTGCTTAGCATGGGCTAATGAATCATGGAGAGGCTTTTTTCATGGCATAAAGGCTAAAGAAACGTTGATAGACCAACTCTATCCGGGCAAGGAAGATTATATTGCCCATTTTAATGCGGTGCTTCCTGCATTTAAAGATCGTCGTTATATAACAGTAGATGGTAAACCTCTATTTATGATTTATCATCCTTTTGATAATCAGGGAGAAGTGAATATCTTTATGAAACTGTGGCGCGAATTGGCAATACAGAATGGATTGAAAGGAATCTTTTTTGTAGGCCAGACCTATCATTTGGATGATGAAAGAGCGGGGCTGGAGGCTATGGGCTTTGATGCTATAAATGTAGTGCGTATGTTTGAGTATGAACGAAAACAGAGAAGTCTTTACAGGAAAGCCCGACGTTGGCATAATTGGTTTGGGCTTCCATGGATTGTAAATTATGAAAAGGCCAGCCGTTTTTTTGTAGCAGACGAAGATAGTGATAAAAATATTATTCCTACCATTATTCCTAACTGGGATCATTCACCGCGTTCGGGAAAACAGGGCTTGGTTCTGCATCATTCGGAGCCGGAATATTTTGAACGGCATATGAAAGACGTAATGATGCATCTTGAAGGGAAACCTTTGGAACACCGTCTTGTTTTTGTAAAGTCATGGAATGAATGGGCAGAGGGAAATTATCTGGAGCCGGATCTGCGATATGGAAAGAAATTTTTGGAAGTGATTCGAAAGTATGTTGAGGAGGGGTAAACAGAACCGATAATATTTTTTCATATGAAAAAAAAAGTAGCAGTCATCATACCAGCCTATAAAAGTCGTTTCTTGTCGCAGACTTTGGATTCTATGGTAGTACAAACGAATCAGGATTTTACTGTATATATAGGAGATGATGCCAGTCCTCATGATTTGAAAAATATAATATCTCTTTATCAGGGTAAACTGGATATCGTTTATCATCGTTTTGAGACAAACTTGGGTAAGAAGGATTTGCCCAGACATTGGGAACGATGCATTGAGATGTCTAAAGAACCTGTCATTTGGTTTTTTTCAGATGATGATTTAATGCCATGTGATGGGATTGAACGAATATTGAAGGCCTTGCAGGAATGTGGTGAGAAGAATATAATGTTCCGTTTTCCTCTTGTTGTTGTAGATGGTGAGAATAATGAGATGTATGTGAATCCATCATTTACAGGTGAAAAGATTTCTGGATACAACTTTCTACTGGATAAATTGGAAGGTAGAATTCGTTCTGCAGCTTGTGAATATGTGTTCAGCCGTGATGTTTATCAGAAGGGAGCTGGCTTTGTCAAGTTTCCTTTGGCTTGGTGCTCGGATGATGCAACGTGGACGAAGTTTGCAGATTGTGCAAAAGGAATTATTGCCTTGCCAGGAAAACCCGTTTGCTGGAGAAATGTAGAAGGTGAAAATATTAGTAATTCTAATTGTTACGATAGTCGAAAAATTGAAGCTACCAGATTGTTCTTAAAATGGATAATTAATTATTATCCAGCTAAACTTAATGAAAAAAAACTGCACCACGCTTTAAAGACTTATGTGCATACGATATTACATTATTCTGTAAACAATAACTTTGGATTATGCGAACTTTGGAGGATATGTCGTATTTTGTGGACGATTCGCCCATCTATAGCGTTGAGCGTAGCATTTTGTATGTGTAAAGTAAAATTGAATATAAAGAGATAAAGATGAAAAAAATACTTTTTATTATTCCTTGTATCCCTTACCCACTGACTTCGGGTGGGAATCAGGCCTTTTTCCATATGGTAGATTATCTTCGTCACAAGATGTCTGTTTCAATATTACTCTATCCTAAAGGGAAAGAGAAGGAAGATGTGGAGAAATTGAAAAAAATATGGGATAACGTGGACTTTTTTATCTTCACAGAACAAATGGCAGAGCCTGAAACCCGACATCCTTCTTATTATAAATGGTTAAAGAAGATTGCTCTATCTGCTACTCGTAAGATGCGGCGCCAGTTGCTCATTCATGACAAAGATGTAGTACGTAAGGATATGACTTTTACTTCTTCTATTTTTGAGCCACTTCCTTCAAAATATGCAGAATATGTATCAACTGTTTCCCGATCTGGTTTTGATATTATTCAGGTTGAGTTTTATCCTCTGATATCATTGGGCTATCTTTTACCGAGGGATGTGCAAACTATTTTTGTACATCATGAATTGAGATATGTTCGCAATGAGAATGAAATGACTTTTCTTGATAAAGTGACGGATGAAGAACGTATGTTGTATCGTATTGGAAAGGACTTTGAACATTCTGCATTGCAAACCTATAAGCATGTGATTGCCTTGACTGAGGTGGATCGCCAAATGTTGATTGATTTTGTTGGTGGCGGAGAAAAAATATATGTATCTCCTGCTGTTGTAAAAGTAGCTGATGCTTGTGATAAACAGGTTGTTCCCACTGCTTCCAGATTGACTTTTGTTGGAAATGAGGGACATTACCCGAATCTGGATGCAGTCGTCTGGTTCTGTCAGGAGATAGCCCCTTGTTTGCGTAGTCAGGGTTTCCATTTCACTTTTCAAGTGATAGGACCATGGAGAAGTTCATATATAAAAGAGTTACAAGCTTCTTGTCCCGAAATGGAGTTGGTAGGTTATGTGGAAGATTTGCATAGTTTTTTAAATGGAAGCATTGTGCTTGTCCCGATTCGTATCGGCAGTGGAATGAGGATGAAGATACTGGATGCTGTTTCTTCAAAAGCTCCTTTTGTTACTACTACTAAAGGTGTTGAAGGTATTGATTTTCGGCATGAAGAAGAGTGTTTGAAAGCAGACAGTGCATCTGATTTTGCATCTGCTGTTATCAGATTGGCCAATGATGAAAAGTTGCAGATTAAATTGGCAAATCAAGCAATAGGTCGATTGCAAGGATTATATAATCCACAAGAAATGTTGGAACGGCGATTGAATATTTACAGTAAGGTTTTGAATGTAGAGTTGAATTTAATAGATTAGTTATGCTATCAATCGTAATTTGTTCTGTATCACCTGAACGTTTGCTACAAGTAAGCCAGAATATACATGATACTATAGGGGTGGAATATGAGATTATTGCTATAGATAATACAGAGAAAAAATGGCCTATAGCACGGGCTTATAATGAAGGTGCGCGTCAGGCTCGTTATCCTTTTCTCTTCTTTGTCCATGAGGATGTGAAATTCCATTCGCAAGATTGGGGAAGTATTATTGAAGATAAATTGAATGAACCGGATTGTGGGGTTATTGGTTTTGCCGGTAGCAAAGTCAAACTCAATTGTTATTCTGGTTGGATGCAAAATAAAGATTGGGCTTGCTCTTTTTTCTATCAGGGAGGGAGAGCAAGAACTGAGCTTCAGGTTGCATGTGTCACTTTGGAACATCCTTTTGAGGAAGTTGTAATTTTAGATGGTTTTGGAATGTTTGTATGTAAGGACGTATGGAGTTTGTATCCTTTCGATGAAAGACTATTGACGGGATTTCATTGTTATGATCTGGATTTTTCAATACAGATAGCTGCAAGCAGGCAATATAAGAACTATGTTTGTTGCTCACCGAAGGTACTGGTGGAGCATTTTTCATTAGGAAAATATAACCGAAGTTGGTGTCAGGATACTATTCGCCTGCACAAGTTGAAATGGAATAAAATTCTTCCTTTGAAAGTGGATGGATTGGAACTCAGCAAGAAAAAAGAGCGAAAGTTTGAAGAACGTTATTTTGATTACTTTGTACGTGATTTGATAAAAGCTGATTATCCAGAAAAGAAAATAGCATTGAAGGATTTTCTTGCTTATCCTTTCTCTTGGAGGCATTTGAGGCATTGCGTTTCGAATGTATATAGGTATTTAAAATCGTAATTTGTTACATTATGAGATTGGTGTTTCTTTCACATTCCAGTGATTGTACAGGAGGGGCTCAAAGATGTTTGTTAGATTTGTTGAAGGGGATCAAGCAGAATCATCCGGAGTGGCAAATTTATGTGGTGTTTCCTGGTCAGGGTGATTTGGTTGATGCTTGTTCTGCTTATATCAGTGGTTATAAGATACTTCGAATGAGGTGGTGGCTGGTTGGTGGGAATGGTCATATTGGTATAGGTGATAAACTCGTATATGCTCGTAAGTTATTTAAGTATTCTATAAAATTAGCTCGTTATCTGAAGCAGATAAAGCCGGATTATGGAATAACAAATACAATTGTGCTCCCTCATCTGGCATGTGCTTGTAGGTTTTTGAAGATTAGACATTGTTGGTTTATTCATGAAATACCTGATGCTACTTGGCAAGATAATGGCTTTATATTCAAGTCTCAGTCTGTTTTTAAGTTGGTCGATAAATTGTCTGCTAAAGTTTTGGTTACTTCTGAATATGCAAAATGCTATTATCAGAATATAATGACAGGTGGTAAGGTTCATGTTATTACGCAGGCTGTTGAGTTGCAAACTGTTTTGGGAGTGAACAAAGACCGAAGTTTACATGATCGCTACACGCTGTTGTTGGTAGGGGCTTTTGATTCGAATAAGGGGCAAATGGAATTGCTACAGGCAGTAAAGAGTATTGTGGATAAAGAAAAAGATATTTTTTGCTATCTGGTTGGACCTGATTATGGTTTTATATCCATATGTGAAGATTATATTAAGAAGAATGGATTAAGCTCTAGTGTGAAAATAGTTCCTTTTGTCAAACAAATATATCCATATTACTATTTGGCAGATGTACTGCTGGTTTGTTCAGCCTTTGAAACTTTCGGCAGGGTTGCTGTTGAGGCTCAAAAATGTGGATTACCAGTAATTCTTTCTGATGTAGGAGCCAATTTGGAACGTATAGAAAATGGTATAAACGGTTTGCTTTATCAAAAAGGTAATATCATGGACTTAGTAGAAAAGATAGAGCTGCTTAGGGATACGACTGTTAGAAATACATTTTCTAAGAATATAAATTTAGTTATGTTAGAAGAAAAGTATAGTAGTGATCACTTTGCTTCGAACTTTGCTAAGTTGTTGAATCTTTAATTACTAAAAGTAATTTTAAATATTTTGAAATGAAACTGTCTATAATAACGATCAATTATAATAATGCTATCGGACTGAAAAAAACGATTGAAAGTCTTATTGAACAGAGCTATCAAGAATATGAGTATATTGTGATAGATGGAGGTAGTGATGACGGTAGTAAAGAGGTTATTTGGGAGAGCCTGAGGTATGTTTCTAGCTGGTGCTCAGAGAAGGATACAGGCGTTTATAATGCTATGAATAAAGGAATTATGAGGGCTACAGGGGAGTACCTGTTATTCTTGAATTCGGGTGACTATTTGTATGATTCTACTGTATTAGAAGATGTTACTTCAACTCTGTCTGGTGAAGATATTATATATGGAGATTTGCTTTATGTCGAGAATGGTGTGGAAAGAGAGGTTTGTGTATATCCTACAACCTTGAATTTAGATTACTTTTTTGAGCACTCATTGGGGCATCCCGCTACTTTTATTAAAAGAAGTTTGTTTCAAGATTCTCTTTATTCTGAAGATTTAAAGATTGTTTCAGACTGGGAATTCTTTTTGAAGAAAATAGTATTAGAAGAAGTCTCTTATAGGCATATTAGTAGAACGATAACAGCCTTTGGTATGGGGGGAATTAGCTCTCAGATAGATGCATGTAATGAAGAGCGGGAGATGGTTTTGCGTAAGTTCTTTCCAAGTATGTTGCGTGATGCTTTGAAAGCGGCTGCACATATGAAGAAACAACCTTTGTATGAACTTTTCTGGGAGCTGAGTAATACGCGTCGTTTTCAACACAGAATAAAACCTGTCATTGCCTTTCTTGTCGGGCTAAATAAGTGTTTTTCCCGCAGAAGATAGTTTAATATATTCTTCTAATGTTTTGAGATAGACATTCTCTGTTTCTCGGGCTGCTTTTTCCCATGAATAGAGCTTTAGTCTTTCCTGTCCGGCTTTTATTAATTTTGTACGTTTGCTCTTGTCACTAATGACATTAATAATAGTATCTGCAATGGAGTTGATAGAATAAGGATTAAAGAAAGCACCTGCATCACCTGCTATTTCAGGAAAACATGTTGTGTTACTTAGAGCTACGGGACAATTGCAGGCATATGCTTCTAAAATAGGAATTCCAAATCCCTCATAATAGGAAGGATATACAAAGAGTAATGCACGGCTATATAGTTCGTTTAAGTCTTTATCTTTGGTAGCAATTTGTATTATATTAGAGGCTATATTGTAATTTGATATTTGTTGTAGTTCACTATCAGAAAAAGGTTTTCCCGTACAGACCAAATGTATTTTTTTATTTGTTTGGTGAACTATACTGAATGCTTCTAATAGAGCCTGGAAATTTTTATAGAAAGTTCTGTCTCCTACAAACAAGATATATTGCTCCGGTAAAGGTAAGTTATGCTCTTGGGATGGGCGGAGACTTGTTCCATGGTAAATAACATCTATTTTCTCAGGAGCTATATTTAGTATATCAATAATATCCTTTTTGGTATATTCGCTGATTGCGATAATCCGATTGGCTTTAGTAATGATTTCTCTCTTTTGACGTATGATTTCTTCTGATCCTTCAATAAGATTGGAAAACCTCTCATAAATCATGTCATGAACAGTGACTACTAAAGGAGAATTACCAGTGTATTTAAGGAAAGATGGATCGTAATAGGTCGGATGGTAAAGATATGGAATAGGAGATTGCAGCATCTTCTTTGTCAGTCTCTGATTCTTACAATATAATTTTTGAGTATACTGTTTAGATAAGAAATATGGGATATATAAACGGTGCTTTGCAATCTTTGTTTGTGATAAGTAGTGGTTCTCTGTATATCGTACAGCAATATCATATTTGAATTGCAACTTGGATATGATTTCACAAAAATATCGCGAGATCCCTCCAAATTTCTGCTGATCGAATATTTGTGAATCATATATAATGTATGGTTGTATCTTCATTTGCTATTATCTATTTGATTTATAGTATGCTACCAATAACATCCTGCTTCGATTTGTCGGGCCTTCTCGGGAGTTTCGCTTTCAGAAGGTTTAACCCAATATTCGTTCATCAGTTGTGAGTAATTATAAGTTGCATTATAAGTACTATCTTCCCATCTGGCACCTTTTATTCCGAATATCAACTGTAGGCTACCTCCCATGTGTATAGCTTTCTTTCCGGTGCGTTTGATATGTGCGGCTAATGGAAGTCCGTATGCTCCACAACCTAAGAGGCAGATGTCATAGTCTCTTTTATCTATTTCGTTTTTCATAAATTCGAGGGCATCAAACCATGTCTTGAATCTACTGTCGGTGTGATTTCCAATTGTTTGAACAGCCTTAATAGTCTGTAAATCAAAAGTAGGTAAGATTCTCAAATCTTTGTGGATGAGCTCTTTTTGCAGATACTGTTTTTGTATTGTTTCTGCAAAAGGGTGTACTACTAAGACTTTTTTATTCTCTAAAGCAATAGTCCACGGTATATCACTCCAAAAAGGGTTGTAAGGCTCAAAATCTATTTTATATGCATTCTGTAATTCGTTGGAAAAATATTGTTCTTCATATCTCCAGGAAGCAAGAATATCAATTAAAGACATGTCTTCAATCATCATTTCTGAAAAACGTTTTAATTGATCAGGGGTTGCAGAAAAAAAACCGGCATTGTTCCTCATTGTATATATTGTTTCTTTTTCCCACCACCAAGGAAATGCTTCTCCTTTTATATATTTTACGATTTTTCTTTTCTGATGAAAAATACCTAAATAGTTGGTTACACATCCTATTTCTACAGAACCCAATCTTGAAAGCATACAAGGCTCTGGTGATAATATTTTTTTTCTGATTTGGCTTGATATGATATTGGGGTTTGTTTCTTTGTATGGGGTGCAATGTTGTGGTGTTCCATG
Organism: Bacteroides sp. AF39-11AC; assembly: GCF_003474285.1. NCBI lineage: Bacteria > Pseudomonadati > Bacteroidota > Bacteroidia > Bacteroidales > Bacteroidaceae > Bacteroides > Bacteroides sp. AF39-11AC. The sequence continues at coordinate 210,215 of NZ_QROH01000001.1, forward strand.
CTTTCGGATGTAACGTCGACGTAACTTTTTTAGTAGTTTTATAAATATTTTCTGCATAGAACTAAGAGACATTATATTATAACTTATGCAATGATAAGGATTTTATGAAAAATAACGCTTTCTTCCTGTGTTAAAAAGATAAAAGAACTTTTTAAAGAAATGAGTAATTTTATTCTTTTTTGAAGTAGTTGAACCGTATCATCTCATCCGATATATCATATGCCTCCTTTGCTAAATCCACCTCCTCAGATGTATAACCTTCTCCTTCCACATTCATCTGTGAACCTATGGCGAACCCTTTCTTGTTGGGATTGAGAATGCTCTCTCCAAGTCCGGTCCAATAATAATCGTCAAGTTGGAGCAGGTTCAGTAGGGTGGGATACATGTCTATTTGCCCCATAACTTCATTATAGTGCATGCCTACAGGAGAGTTTACAACAATGAAAGGAGTGAACGGTTTGTTGGATACAATATCTTTGCCACCGGGGCTTTCGCATAACTCTGTCCGATAATATGCCAGACCTTCGTGGTCGCCTGTTATTACGATTAGTGTTTCTTTATATTGTGGAAGGGTTTTCAGGTATTCTATGAATTTGCCAATTGCTTTATCCGTATAGCGAGCAGTCGTCATATAGTCACCCATTTTTTCTGGAATGTCGGAAGAGAATGAAACTTCTTTCAGGTATTCCGGTAATATGAATGGAGCATGGCCGGAATAAGTAACAAGTTGCATACATGCGTTTTCTCCTTTTCCCCAAATCTCTCCTTTTTCTATTTTCTCTTGGCATTGTGCAAAGAATGAACCGTCTCCAGTGCGTTTGTGTGTGCCGAAAGCTTCAGTCAATTTGAAGTCATGATAAGCGATAATGGTGTCTACGCCGAAGCTCTGGGCTATGGGACCTTGATTCCAGGTAGACAATTTATCAATGGTTAACAGATAATTGCGTGAATGATTCTTTTCGCGCATGGCTTTCTGTAATGACGGATAAATATGATTGGGATATTGACTGCTGTAAGTACCGCTATTGATGGGTAATAATCCGGTGCAAAGCATGAGCTGTGCATCAATAGAACGCCCGCCTTTTACCTGAGTCAGTACGTGTGGAGCATAGAGGGTGGTAGAGTCTTTCAATAGTTTATTCATATAGGGGGTAATCTCCTGTCCCTCCACTTCTTTTTCTAACACCCAGCTTTCCAATGATTCTGCCAAGATAATGATGCAATTGGTGCGACGATTGGTATTATTACTGATTAATGCGGCTTCATGTTTCGGCTTTGCACTTAACCATTCTTGTATTTTGGCTTCCAGTTCAGGAGTTAGTTGTTGTTGTGGACCTATCAGATCATAACATAGACTACCGAAAATCGTATAAATAGAAGGACCGCTTGAACATAAATAGGCTTTATCACGATACTTCCCATAAGCCTTTGAGAATCCGCCTTTCATAAGGGTTACTGTTTCAAAAATGCAGATAATTACTGCAAGTGTTCCTAAATAAGGAAGAACTCGAACCGGGCGTTTCGGGTGTGATGTTTTGGTGCGTAGGTGAATTATAGCTGCTATAAGGGTGGATAGTGGGAAAAGCAAATCATACCACCGGAGAGAGTCAATCACGCTACCGGTGAAATCGGCTAAGTTTCCTGATAGTCCATAGCTGTTCAATGGTATAGCTGTATAATAAGTCCTGAAATACATAAGATTAGCTATCAACAGAAAGTCCAGTAAAAGCATGATGAAAGTTTCCGTTTTCCACATTCGGAAGAAGGCATAGGGGATAAGTAATATAAACGTGGCTATCAGTTTTGTTGTATAACATTCAACTGTAGAAAGAGAAGCAAACGTTGTGGGAATACACCACAGAATGTCGAATAATATGAATTTAAGAAAAATAGTAACTCCAAATGTCAGTATGGACTTATCAATCTTTGTCATAATAAAGCGTATATTGATATCTGGGCGCAAAGGTACAATATATTTTCTCGAAAATCATTCTGTAATTCACATAAATGACTCATAATGTCTGTTTATTGAGGGGTGCATAGATAAATCTCGTTAATATTAAATTTATCTTCTTCTTCTTAAAGATATTTCTTGTATCTTTGTGCCCCTAATTCATTAATACCAAGCAATGAGGGAATTTCTGCAACTGATGCGACGTTTTGTGTCGCCTTATAAGAAGTATATAGGATGGGCGGTTTTGCTCAATGTTTTATCGGCTGTTTTCAACGTCTTTTCGTTTACTCTATTGATTCCAATTCTGAATATTCTGTTTAAGACAGGTGATGGCTCACAGGTTTACCACTATATGGAGTGGGGAAGTGACAGCTTGAAAGATGTGGCGATCAATAACTTCTATTACTTTGTCACCCGATTGATTGAAACGCACGGACCAACGATGACGCTTCTGTTTATGGGGCTTTTCCTAGCCTTTATGACTATGTTGAAAACTTCTTGCTACTTCGGTTCTTCCGCCATCATGATTCCTTTGCGTACAGGAGTTGTTCGCGATATCCGTATCATGGTTTATTCCAAAGTAATGCATTTGCCGCTTGGTTTTTTCTCGCAGGAGCGGAAAGGAGATATTATTGCACGCATGAGTGGTGACGTAGGTGAGATTGAAAACTCTATTACCAGTTCGCTGGATCTGTTGCTGAAGAATCCTATTCTGATTCTACTTTATTTCTCGACACTTATTATCACCAGTTGGCAGCTGACTTTGTTTACTGTAGTGGTGCTTCCCGGAATGGGGTGGCTGATGGGTAAAGTCGGCAAAAAACTGAAACGTCAGTCTTTGGAAGCTCAGAGTAAATGGAGTGATACGATGTCGCAGTTGGAAGAGACTCTGGGCGGTTTACGAATCATTAAAGCCTTCATTGCTGAAGATAAAATGGTGGACCGTTTTACTAAGTGCAGTAATGAGTTGCGTGATGCGACTAATAAGGTAGCTATCCGTCAGGCTTTGGCCCACCCGATGAGTGAGTTCTTGGGAACACTTCTTATTGTATTGGTACTGTGGTTTGGTGGTATATTAATTTTGGGTAATGATCACTCTTCGCTGGAAGCTCCTACATTCATCTTCTACATGGTTATCCTTTATAGTATCATCAATCCGTTGAAAGAATTTGCGAAAGCAGGATATAACATCCCGAAAGGTTTGGCTTCTATGGAGCGTGTGGACAAGATTCTGAAAGCAGAGAATCCTATTAAAGAACCTGTAAACCCGAAACCTTTGCATGGAATGAATCATGAGATTGAGTTTAAAGATGTTTCTTTCAGCTATGATGGAAAGAGGGAGGTTCTGAAACATATTAATTTGGTTGTGCCTAAGGGACAGACTATTGCATTGGTAGGTCAGTCTGGTTCAGGCAAGTCTACCTTAGTTGATTTATTGCCACGTTATCACGATATACACTTCGGTGAAATCAGTATTGATGGCGTTAACATTAAGGATTTCCGAATCCATGATTTGCGTGGTTTGATAGGGAATGTAAATCAGGAGGCTATCCTGTTTAATGATACATTCTTCAACAATATAGCTTTCGGCGTAGAGAATGCTACCATGGAGCAGGTTATTGAGGCAGCAAAGATTGCAAATGCTCACGACTTCATTATGGAGACAGAACACGGATACGATACAAGCATCGGTGACCGTGGCGGTAAACTTTCCGGAGGACAACGCCAACGTGTCAGCATAGCCCGTGCCATCCTGAAGAATCCGCCTATCCTTATTCTTGATGAAGCTACTTCTGCTCTTGATACGGAATCTGAACGTCTGGTACAGGAGGCTTTGGAACGTCTGATGAAAACGCGTACCACAATTGCTATTGCCCACCGTCTTTCTACGATTAAGAATGCAGATGAAATTTGTGTGCTTTATGAAGGAGAAATCGTGGAAAGAGGTAAGCATGAGGAGTTGCTGGAGAAAGACGGATATTATAAACGGTTGAATGATATGCAGTCTCTGTCTTAAATAGGAAACTCTGAACTTAAGAGGCTAATAATTTTTTTTCGATTTTGTCAGCACAGAGGATAAATAAATCCAGAATGCTTGGGATATGCTCGTTCCCACTACCGGAAACGGGTATCAGTGCTTGTTTTGTAGACTTTAATAAACAGAGGAAAAGAGAATGGAAGGCTTATTTTCTTCCGAAATCAGCAGGTATTTCTCCCCACTGTTTAGTTTCCCACTTCATGATTTTGGTAGTATACGTATTTTCGCGTAACCACTTCTCAGCGCGTTCTATTAGTTTGAAAAGTTCTTCTGTCTTGGGTTCACGGGGTAGCTTTGTTTTACATTTCTTCTGCTTTATCCAGTTGATGGCATTCACGCTGTCGCTGTAGATGGGCATATCGAAGCCTTTCTGTTTCAACAGGGCAAGTCCGTGGACGATAGCAAGAAACTCACCGATGTTGTTTGTGCCATATACCGGGCCGAAATGGAATATTTCTTGTCGGCTGGCTACGTGTACACCGCGATATTCCATAGCTCCGGGATTACCGCTACAGGCAGCGTCTACGGCAAGGCTATTCTCTACGACAGATGAGGGAAGAGGAGTATTCGCATCTTTCTTTTGGGCGGGAGCGGCCGGAGAGGATCGTTTGATATACTCATACGGAGAAGATTCAAAGGCTTTTTCCGCTTCTTCGCGCGTCTCGAACGACTTGTATTTCGCTCCTTCGTAGCCTTTGGTTTGCAACTGACAGTCCGTCCAGGAAGTATAAATACCCGGATTGACGCCTGACCATACAACGTAAAACTTCTCTTTACTCATAATTGGGTGCAAAGGTACAAATATATTCTACAACTTCGAACAACTTCACTCTTTCACTTGTTTCATTATATAAGACAAAAATGATAATTACGAAAAGAAAGGATTAAATATGGTCAGAGAACGGACATTTGCCGAAGCATTGGAGCATCGGCGCAGTTATTATTCTATCAGTAACGACTCTCCGGTTCAGGACGAGGAAATTGTACACATCATCCGTACAGCAGTAAAGCATGTGCCTTCGGCATTCAACTCGCAGACTACACGTATTGTGTTGTTGCTGGGGGACGAACATCAGAAATTATGGAGAATCGTGAAGGATCAGTTGGAAGAGCGCCTGTCCGAGGAACAATATCGCCAGTCGGAGAAGAAGATCGATACCTCGTTCTCTTGCGGATATGGCACGATACTCTTTTTTGAAGACCGTTCCATTGTAGAAGGGCTGCAAAAACAATTCCCTACTTATCATGAGAATTTCCCGAAGTGGTCGCAACATACTTCTGCCATGCATCAGCTGGCCATCTGGACCATGCTCGAAGATAAAGGCCTGGGTGCTTCACTGCAACACTATAATCCGTTGATTGACGAAGATGTACGCAGCACGTGGCACCTTCCCGAAACTTGGCAGTTGATTGCACAGATGCCTTTCGGTACTCCTGTTGCCGAACCGGGCGTGAAAGAATTTGATGATTTGAGCGAACGCATTAAAATTTTTATCTGATAGTAAATCTCTCAGAATAGAATTGCTTACCTTTGTACGCAAAGGTAAGCGCTTATGATACGTATTTTCTTAACCGGCTACATGGGAGCCGGTAAAACAACTTTAGGAAAGGCTTTTGCCCGCGAACTGAATATACCGTTCATCGATCTGGACTGGTATATCGAAGAACGTCTTCACAAATCCATACGTGAATTGTTCACCGAGCGGGGAGAGGCCTCTTTTCGTGAACTGGAGCGAACCATGCTGCATGAAGTGGCTGAGTTTGAAAACGTCATTATCTCGACCGGAGGCGGTACTCCTTGCTTCTTCGATAACATGGAGTATATGAACGAGCATGGGCAGACCGTTTTTCTGGATGTTCATCCTGACGTTTTGTTCCGCCGCTTGCGAGTGGCTACGCAGCAACGTCCCATCTTGCAAGGAAAAACAGACGAAGAACTGCGGACTTTCATTATAGAAGCCTTGGAAAAACGTGCGCTGCACTATGGTAAGGCAAGGTATCGTTTCGATGCCGGACAATTGGAAAGCCGCCGGCAAATAGCGGATTCTGTGCAGCAGTTACGTAACTTGCTGAGCATTTAACCGCTTGTAAATGTGCAATTTTAGGTGGAAAACGCAATAAATATCGAGAATTATCGTATTTTTGTCGCCCTATTAAAATCAAACAACAAACATCTGAGTTACAAAAAATGAGAAAATGGCGTATTGAAGATTCAGAAGAGCTTTACAACATTACAGGTTGGGGCACTTCGTACTTTGGTATCAATGACAAAGGTCATGTAGTGGTAACACCTCGTAAAAATGGTGTCGGCGTCGATTTGAAAGAATTGGTGGATGAATTGCAATTGCGAGACGTGGCGGCTCCTATGCTGATACGTTTTCCCGATATTCTGGACAATCGGATTGAGAAGACTTCTTCGTGTTTTAGACAGGCCGCTGAGGAATACGGCTATAAAGCGCAGAACTTTATCATCTATCCTATCAAGGTTAATCAGATGCGCCCTGTGGTAGAGGAGATTATCAGCCATGGAAAGAAATTCAATCTCGGGTTGGAAGCCGGGTCGAAGCCTGAACTTCATGCTGTGATTGCGATTAACTCAGATTCTGACTCGTTGATTATCTGCAACGGTTACAAAGATGAGAGCTATATAGAGTTGGCTTTGCTTGCCCAGAAGATGGGTAAACGCATTTTTCTTGTAGTAGAAAAAATGAACGAGCTAAAGCTGATAGCCAAGATGGCGAAGCAGTTGAATGTTATGCCTAATATTGGTATTCGTATCAAGCTGGCTTCTTCAGGAAGTGGCAAATGGGAAGATTCAGGAGGAGATGCAAGCAAGTTCGGACTTAGTTCCAGTGAATTGCTTGAAGCACTTGACTTTTTGGAATCAAAAGGGCTGAAAGATTGTCTGAAATTGATACATTTCCATATTGGTAGCCAGGTGACAAAGATCCGTCGCATTAAGACAGCCTTGCGCGAAGCATCTCAATTTTATGTGCAACTTCACTCTATGGGATTCAAGGTAGAATTCGTTGATATCGGTGGAGGTTTGGGCGTAGATTACGATGGAACACGCTCGTCCAGCAGCGAAAGTAGCGTCAATTATTCCATTCAGGAATATGTGAATGACTCTATTTCCACTTTAGTAGATGCCAGTGATAAAAATGATATTCCCCATCCCAATATTATTACGGAAAGCGGACGTGCACTAACTGCCCATCATTCCGTACTTATTTTTGAAGTCTTGGAAACCACCACTTTGCCCGAATGGGACGATGATGAAGAAGTAACTGAGGAAGACCATGAATTGGTGCAGGAACTTTATGGTATCTGGGACACGTTGAATCAGAATAAGATGTTGGAAGCCTGGCACGATGCACAGCAAATCCGTGAAGAAGCGCTCGACTTGTTCAGTCATGGAATCGTGGATTTGAAAACACGTGCACAGATTGAGCGCCTTTACTGGTCCGTTATGCGTGAGGTGAACCAGATTGCAGGCGGGTTGAAGCATGCTCCCGATGAACTTCGCGGACTGCCGAAACTGTTGGCGGATAAATATTTCTGTAACTTCTCGCTCTTCCAGTCTCTGCCGGACTCTTGGGCTATCGACCAGATATTCCCGATTATGCCTATCCAGCGTCTGGACGAACGTCCCGACCGTGCGGCAACCTTACAGGACATCACTTGTGACTCGGATGGAAAGATAGCTAACTTTATCTCGACTAAGAATGTGGCACACTATCTGCCCACTCATTCTTTAAAGAGTAAGGAACCTTATTATATGGGTGTGTTCCTGGTAGGTGCTTATCAGGAAATTCTGGGTGATATGCACAATCTTTTCGGTGATACGAATGCTGTGCATGTATCTGTTAATGAGAAAGGATATACCATCGAACAAGTGATTGATGGTGAAACTGTGGCGGAAGTGCTTGACTATGTTCAATATAGCCCTAAGAAGCTGGTGCGTACACTGGAGACTTGGGTGACTCAATCAGTAAAAGAAGGACGTATTTCATTGGAAGAAGGTAAAGAGTTCCTTTCCAATTATCGTTCCGGTCTGTACGGATATACCTATTTGGAATAAGAATATGAGAGAAAAACTAACAGTAATAAAGGTGGGTGGCAAAATCGTGGAGGAAGAAGCTACCCTCCATAAGTTGTTGGATGACTTTGCAGCTATCGAGGGCTACAAAGTCTTGGTACACGGAGGTGGCCGTTCGGCCACAAAATTGGCTGCCCAACTGGGCATTGAAAGCCAGATGGTAAACGGGCGTCGTATCACGGATGCCGAAACACTGAAAGTAGTGACGATGGTGTATGGCGGACTGGTAAACAAGAATATTGTAGCCGGACTTCAGGCGCGTGGTGCCAATGCATTGGGATTGACTGGTGCGGATATGGATGTAATCCGTTCCGTAAAACGCCCGGTGAAAGACGTTGACTATGGCTTTGTGGGTGATGTAAAGCAAGTGAATGCAGAGTTTTTGGGTGATTTGATCTATAAAGGAGTAGTTCCCGTAATGGCTCCGCTGACGCACGATGGTGCGGGCAATCTGCTGAATACAAATGCCGATACTATTGCAGGAGAGACTGCAAAAGCCCTTGCTGCTTTGTTCGATGTGACATTGGTATTCTGCTTTGAGAAGAAGGGTGTGCTTCGTGACGAGAACGATGACGATAGCGTGATACCTCAGATCACTCCTGCCGAATTCGAACAATACGTAGCGGACGGTGTTATTCAAGGAGGTATGATACCCAAGCTGGAGAATTCTTTTGAAGCTTTGAATGCGGGAGTAACTGAAGTGGTAATTACCTTAGCGTCAGCAATTAACGAGAATAGCGGAACCCGCATTAAAAAATAATTCAAAAAAAGTAGTGAGCAACTGTAACTTTCCATATACTTAACCGTCATTATTAATAGAGATGCAAGAAATCAGTTTTCGGAATGACATTCTCCCTCTGAAAGACAAACTCTTTCGGTTGGCTCTCCGGATTACTTTCGACAGAGCAGAGGCAGAAGACATTGTGCAGGAAACACTGATAAGAGTCTGGAACAAACGTGATGAGTGGACGCAATTCGGTTCTATTGAGGCTTATTGCCTGACAGTGGCAAAGAACCTGGCCATAGACCGTAGCGAAAGAAAAGACGCTCAGACCGTGGGACTGACACCTGAAATGGAACAGGCCTCCGGAGCATCCAACCCTTACGATCACTTGGTGGATAAAGAGCAAATGACACTTATCCATCGTCTGGTCAATGAACTTCCCGATAAACAAAGGCTGATCATGCAGCTTCGGGATATAGAGGGTAAGAGTTATAAAGAAATCGCGGTCGTCCTGCATTTGACGGAGGAACAGGTAAAAGTGAACCTCTTCAGGGCGAGGCAAAAAGTGAAACAACGGTATTTAGATATAGATGGTTATGGACTGTAAATATATAGAACAACTTTTAGAACGCTACTGGCAGTGTGAGACTTCCCTTGAGGAAGAAGCACAGTTGCGTGCTTTCTTTAACGGAAGCGACGTTCCGGAGCATTTGCTTCGCTACAAAGACTTGTTCGTATATCAGCAACTGCAACAGGAAGTGGGGTTGGGAGCAGATTTCGACGCCCGTGTGCTTGCAGAAGTGGAGACTCCGGTGGTGAAGGCAAAACGCCTGACGCTTACCGCGCGTTTCGTTCCATTGTTCAAGGCCGCCGCAGTAGTGGCAGTGGTACTTTCATTAGGGAATGTGATGCAACATTCATTCTATAGTGATATAAAAGAAGTGGCCGCAGCCGATACAATAGGCAAACAAATTACCGCACCTTCGGTAGCTCTCTCGGGAGACGTGACGATTACCCATGAACAACAGATTCTGGATAGTCTGCAACGAGTAGACAAGAAGGTGGAACTGAAAAAGTAACGTTTTCATTTGCTTTTAAAAATAACATTTTCATTTGCTTTAAACATAAATATAGTTAGTGTGCTTTATTAAAACAACAAATTGAGGCTGTGAAGTTTCAATTCTCTCAATTCTTATAAAAACTAACTAAGATAGATGGGGCGCCGCGAGATGCAGCGTCCCTTTTATTTTGTATCTATATTGATGCTATCTTGCCTGCTTCATATTAAGTTTTCTGTCTAAGAAAACGGATAATTAGTAATGTATAAATCCCTAAAAAATAGATATAGACATTCTTGACTTATTGTCTTTGATAATCAGTGTATTATGTACTGTCTATATAGACTTTTTATTCATTGATATAGAGCGATAGGTTGATTCTTTATGCCTAACTTCGCTTCCAGAACCAATAAATAAAATGATCATGAAGCGTACATTAAAAAGATTTTCAGCTATAGCGTGTTTCACGCTTATTGCTTTTACTTCCTGCTATCTTCCAGGAAGTGACCAGTATAAAATTAAGTCAGCAACAGCCGATTATGTAAGTGCCCGACTGAATAAAGGTGAGAAATATCAATGGGGACACCTTGAGCGAAAGAATGGTTGCCATTATGATGGTAAAGATTGCAAGTATGCTGAGGTTTACTATGTGGTTACTACAGAATCAGGCGAGGAATTGGAGAAGAAACTTTATCTCTTGATGTCGGAGCATTGCGATTCGGTATATGAGATTGCAGAAGAAGCTGACAAAGAGTGGAATTCCAAGAAATATCCTTCGGCAGAAGAAGTCAAGGAGCTTATTAAGCAAGCCCTGAAGTAACTGTTACTTTACTTTGGAAAAGTACGTTCCTATAGTATAAACTAAGAAGTTAATAGGTCTTTCTTTCCGGCTCGAGAGAGTCGGATGAAAGGCCTTCGTCCCTACAAGTTAATAAGCTTCATGGTTAACTGTAGGGGCGATTTATTAAAAACGAACTGGTAAGATGGTTATTATAGCAGGATTTTATATCTTTGTCCTGTTAGTAAACGTTTGTAAGCATGAAAGACCGGTACCTGCTTTTTGTAATCTCTTTGCTGTTCTGTTGCCTTCTGCAAGCGCAGGAGAAAATAGATTCTTTACTGGTAGTGCTGGACAGGACAATTGAGAATACCGCTCAATATGAGCAGGCCAGGCTGAAACGCATTGATCAGATTAAAGAATATTTCCGGACTCGTAAGAGTACTTCTCCTTCCGAGGAATACCATATCAATCAACAACTTTTTGATGAATATGAAGCGTATATTTGCGATTCTGCAAGATACTACATCAATCGCAATATTGAGATTGCCCTTCAGAATAATAATCAAGACTGGCTGAATGAAGCCAAACTGAAGAAAGCAAGCATCTTGGGAAAAACGGGTCTGTATGCGGAAGGCGTGGCATTATTGAAGTCTATAGACAGCAAACTACTCTCCAGAGAACAACTCATTGAATATTACATCACTTTTGAGGATATTTATCTCTATCATGCAGAGTATGCGATGGACGATGAATATCAGATTGAATATCTGAATAACCTGTATACCTACCGTGACTCTGTATTGCAGATGGTAGAAGAGGGATCTTATCAGTATGTCATAGCTTATACTCCCGAACTTCTTCAACAAGGAAGAGGCGAGGAAGCCATTGAAATGTTAGAAGTTTATCATCGGAAGCTTTCACCGGATACACGGGATTATGCAGTGGTGACCTCTATTCTTGCCTTTATCTATCAGAGTACAGGACAGAGGGAAAAGCAAAAAGAGTACTTGATAAAGAGTGCAATTGCCGATATTCGTGGTGTGGTGAAAGAGAATAATTCCTTGCGTGCATTGGCGGAATTGTTATATGAAGAGGGGCAATTGCAACGGGCGGATGTTTATATGAAACGCAGTATGGAAGATGCCAATTTCTACAATGCCCGTCTCCGGAATGTGCAGGCTTCAAGGATGCTTCCCGTCATAGACCATGCCTATCAAGTGGAAAAACAGAAACATCAGCAAGTGTTGCAGATATTTCTGGTCGTTACCAGTTTACTGACGCTGTTTCTGGCATGTGCGGTCTGGTATGTAATTCGTCAGGTGAAGAAACTGGCCCGTGCGCGGCAGGATTTGCTGACTGTGAATGAAGAGCTGAAACTTCTGAATGAAAGATTAACCGAAGTAAATCAGAGACAGCACGAAACGAATGATTCGCTGACGGAGGCTAATCATATTAAAGAGGAGTACGTCGGTCGGTTTATGGGATTGTGTTCCACATACATTGACAAGTTGGAGGGATACCGCCGGATGCTTAACAAACAAGCTGCTTCGGGAAAGGTGGAAGAACTCTACAAAACGTTGAAATCGTCCCGTTTCATCGATGAAGAGCTGAAAGAATTCTATCAGAACTTCGATAATTCGTTCCTTAGTATTTTCCCTGATTTTGTGAAACGCTTTAATGAGTTGTTGCCGGAAGAAGAAAGAATTATTCCTAAACAGGATGAACGGCTGACAACGGAACTTCGTATATTCGCCCTGATTCGTTTGGGCATTACGGACAGTGCTAAGATTGCAGGGTTCCTGCGTTATTCCATTACTACTATTTATACTTATCGTTCCAAATTGAAGAATCGTTCTCTTTGCCGTGATAATTTTGAAGAAGAGGTGATGAAGATTGGGTCTTTTGCTGGTTAGTGAGCTATATGGTATAGAAAAGAACAAAAGTGATTAGTGTTTAGTGATAAATGATTAGCGCCATTCGGTATATTATTTTTTAGACGCGGATGACACGGATAACGCGGATTTAAAAGGCTGCGCTATAAAAAAGATCCGCGTCATCCGTGTCATCCGCGTCTAAAATATTATTTATCATTTAGTTCATAACCCGTCAGAAATGAACCCAAAATCCCGTTTTTTCTATTCTGCTTTCTTTGTTTTCATTTAGTTTTTTAACGCCCTTTGTTTGCTCTATCTCGCTGATATATAATATTTTGACCCTTTTACTAATCTAGATTTTCTTTAGTCCTCTTTTCTTTCCCCCTTCTTTTTACAGACATTTGCACTGTCGCCTCAACCTGTGGAGGTGAACAGAATGATTGCTAATCTAAAAACTAATAGTATGAATGTAAAAAGAACAAAGTTATGTTTGTGCCGGTCTCTCCTTCTCATGACCGGATTACTTTTTGCAGTGGCATCCTTTGCCCAGGATTTAACCGTGAAAGGAAAAGTAACGGATACCACGGGCGAAACTGTAATTGGTGCTAACGTAACCGTGAAAGGTACAACTAATGGTATCATTACCGATATTGACGGTAATTACACTTTGTCCGGCGTGAAGCCTTCTTCCGTCCTTGTTTTCTCCTTTATTGGCTACAAAACACAAGAGATCCCCTGTAGTGGACGTAAAGAAATCAATGTGGTATTGTCAGAAGATGCTCAGGCATTGGATGAAGTTGTAGTAGTGGGCTACGGCTCATTGAGCAAGAAAGAACTTTCCAGTTCCATTGTGCAGGTAGACAGATCGAAGTTCCTGCAAGGTTCCATGAACAATCCGATGGAGATGCTGACCGGTAAAGTTGCCGGTTTGACCGTAAACAATACGGCGTCAGCCAATCCGAATGCAAGCTCTTCCCTTCAGATTCGCGGTGCAACATCTATTTCGGCATCCAATGACCCGTTAGTGGTAATTGACGGTGTGGCAGGTGGCGATATCCGCAACCTGGCAGCACAGGACATTGAGTCGATGACCGTACTGAAAGATGCCGCTTCCGCTGCCATCTACGGAACACGCGGTGCCAATGGTGTGATTCTGATTACCACACGTAAGGGAGCCGGAGAAGCCGGACGTGCCCAGGTGACTTACGACAGCTGGTTCGGTGTGAACCTGGCAAAGAGCGGTCCGGATATCTTGAACGCAGACGAATTCCGTCGTTCCCGTCGTGCAACGGATTATGGGTATTCTACTGATTGGTATGACCTCTTGCTGCGTGATTTCTCTTATGATAACAACCAATATCTTTCTATCGACGGCAGTACTAAGAACGGATACTATGGCGCTTCTTTCAATTATAAGAAAGCAACCGGCCTCGATCTGAACAGCAGCCGTGAAGAATTCGGTGGACGCTTCGTCCTGAACCAGCGTATGATGGATGGAATCGTAGAACTGAACGGTTCACTCAACGCCCGTCGCGTGAATGAAGTGTGGGGTAACGACGGTATGTTCGATACTGCCCTGAGCATGAACCCTACCATGCCTTTGTATAACGAGGACGGAACTTACTTCCAGCCTACTTCTCCTACCGGAGCACGCAACCCGGTGCAGGAACTGAAAGAAATCGACAATAACGGCCAGCGTGTTTACCTGCTGGGTACTGCTGAGGTAAAAGTCAACCTGATCCGTTCGGAAAAGCAAATGCTGAATACTTCATTGAGCTACTCTTTGCACTATAACGATCTGAAACAGCACTATTATACCCCTTCCACTGCCGGTGAATCTTACTGGAACGGCTATAACGGACGTGCAGAAGTGACTTACCAGAAGTGGTACACTTCCCGCCTGGAGTGGTTAGGTAACTACTCGTTGGATCTGGGTGACCACAACTTCAAGGCAATGGTAGGTTACAACTATGAGCAAACCACCTGGGAGCGCCTGCAAGCCGGAAACAGTGATTTCAATTTCGATGATATTCTCTGGAATAATCTTGGAAGCGGTTCTTACCTTGCCAAAGGAAAAGCAAGCATGGGTACCGGTAAATCTCTTGCCAAACTGATCGGTGTCTTCGGACGTATCAACTATAATTGGAAGAATCTGTTGATTGCTTCCGCCTCCATCCGTTACGAAGGTTCTACGAAATTCGGTGCGGATCATAAATGGGGTGCTTTCCCGTCCCTTTCCCTTGCCTGGGAAATGGCGAATATGGGCTTCCTGAAAGACCACCAAAACATCGTTCAGAGTTTGAAGCCCCGTGTTTCCTATGGTGTAACAGGTCGTTCGGACTTCGATTGCTACCAGTCACTGGCCACTTACGGCTCTCATAAAAATGCCCAGCTGAATGTTACGGATACCTATCTGATGGACGGTGCCTGGGTAACAGGTTATGCTCCTTCAGTGAATGCCAACTCCAAGCTGGGCTGGGAAAAGAGTGTCAGTATGAATATCGGTGTTGACTTTGCCTTGTGGAACAGATTGCGCGGTTCTGTTGAATGGTTCGACCGCCAGTCACGCGACTTGCTTTATAACTATACGGCTCCACAGCCTCCCTACATCTACTCTACGATTCTGGTAAACGTAGGAACCACCGTGAATCGTGGTATCGAAGTTTCTCTGGAAGGCGACGCTTTCAAAGGAACTCCCGTAGAATGGACAACGGGTGTCAACTACTCTTACGGCACTACGAAACTGGATAAACTCTCCAACAGCCTGTACAAAGCTTCTTATGTGGAACTGTATCAGAAACCGGGTGTAGGTACGAGCGAATACTTCTTCCGCGTGGAAGAAGGCAGCAAGATCGGCCAGTTCTATGGCTACGAGTATGCCGGTGTAGAGAATGGCGATATGATGATTTATACCGATGAAGGCGAAAAAGTTCCTGTATCCAAGGCAGATGTGAAGTACAAACGCCATATAGGTAATGGTACGCCGACCTCTTATCTTTCCTGGAGTAATACGCTCCGTTATAAGAACTTCGACCTGAGCCTGATGTTCAATGGTGCTTTCGGTTTTGAAATCTTCAATATGCGTCGTTACGGAATGGGTCTGAAAGGTTGCGGTACGGACAATGTGCTGCGCGATGCTTATGGAAAAGATGCGGATATTACAACCGGTGGCGGTGTTATCTCTTCCTTCTTCCTCGAAAAGGGTGATTATTTTAAGCTGGATAACCTGACTCTGGGATATACCATCACCCCGAAAGAAAACAAGTTCATCAAAGGTATGAGAGTTTATCTGACAGCTAAGAATCTGTTTACGCTGACCGGTTATTCCGGTAACGATCCCTCAGCCGTTGCCATCAACGGACTGACTCCGGGTGTAGATACAAACAGCGCCTATCCTTCGGCTACCCAGTTGAGCGTAGGCTTGAATATCCGTTTCAAATAAGGCTATCGTTTTAATCATTAATACAGAAAAGAATTATGAAATATCTGAAATATAAATGTCTGTTGGCAATCATTCTGGGTTGTTCATTGAGCGGTTGCTTCGACCTTACGGAAGAAGTGTTCGACCGTGTAGACTCCGGTGTCTATTATCAGGACGAGAATAGTGTGAAGAGTGCGGTAGCTACTATTTATTCCACAGGTGCTACCAGTTATGCCGAATACTTCTGGTACATGCAGGAATTTCCTGCCGATCAGGTGACCTGGCGTGTATGGAATGGCGGTCAGTGGGGATATGATGAAGGTGAAAAGTTTATCTTCTCCATTCAGAACTGGACTCCCGATGCCAAGATTATCCGTAGTGCCTGGGAGAATGCATGGACCACTATCGGCCTGTGTAACACTTTATTGGCTGATATGGGGAAGTTAACTTCTGCCGACCTGAAGATGACTGATGAGAAACTGAAAGCTTATGAAGGCGAGGTACGTACACTCCGTGCCTGGGCTTATTACAATATCTTCGAAATCTGGGGTGGCGCATTGCCGCTGAATATTGAACCGGCCACCGTAGACGGTGAATTGCCACCTACTGCCGATCCGGACTTTGATACAAGTTGCAAGAAGATTTATAACTTCATTGCCACCGAGCTGGATGATTGCTACGAAGGAATGGTGGAGAATCAGGTGAACCGCATGAACAAGGCTGTGAACCGTATGATCAAGGCCCGCCTGTTGCTGAATGCCGAAGTGTTCATCAAAGAAAATCACTATACCGAATGTGCCGAATTGTGCCGTGAAATAATCAGTGGTAAATATGGCAAATATGAATTGGCAAAGGATTACCGCGATATTTACTCTATCAATAATACGGAATGTCCCGAAGTCATCATGGCTTTTGCCTGCGAAGACGGTAAACTGAATATGGGATGGATGCGCATGACTTTCTATCCTTATAATATATGGGATTATTTCGGAGGCACTTACAGTCAGAGTGGTTGGAACTGTACTTGTCTGGTTCCTTCGTATGACAATGCGGGAACGGTGAATGAATTGGGAGGTACACAAGGAGCTGCCTGCTTCCTCGATGCGGCTTACGGTGATAAACTGGGTGCAGTCTACGAACGCTTCGACGACCGCGACATCCGTAAAAAGAACTATAATTATGATAAGAAGAACGGCTACAGCGGCATCTTCCTGAAAGGTACCATAAAAGCTAACTATGGTAAGGGTGAGCCCTTGAAAGCCGATGCCGACCGTGACGGACAAGACTTGGCGTATGTAGATCAGGTAGGTACGTTTATGAACCTCGGACGCAACTTGGAAACCGTCATGTCACCGCGTTGGGGTGAGACGAACTCCGGTCTCCGTCTGGTGAAGTACCCGGTATATCCTACTTCCGCAGCCATTGACTTCCAGAACATCGACGAGGTGGAATTCCGCCTGAGCGAAGTGTACTATATGCTGGCAGAGTGTGAAATGCGTGCCGGACAAGCCGACAAGGCCAAAGAACTGGTGAACGAAGTACGTAAACGTTACTTCAGTGCCGGTGACTGGGCAGACGTGAAAGACAAACCGGGCCGTGGCTTCACCGCTTTCGATATGGACTGGATGTTGAGCCAGTGGGGTGTTGAGTTCCTGAATGAAGGTCGCCGCCGCCGTACAGACCTGCGTCGTTTCGACAAATTCACGCAAGGCCAGTGGTGGTTCTTCGGACGTGCCACAGACAATGGTCAACTTTATCCCGCCAAGCGCGATCGTAAATATGAGTGGTATCCGTTGCCTGCTTCTGCACTGCTTGTCAATCAAGGACTGATACAGAACCCGAATTATAAATAACTCAAAAACAGAAAATCCATGAAAAAGATAGTTTACTGGCTGTTTATGTTGCCGTTGTTTGCTCTGCTCAACGGGTGCGACGATACAGATACGATTATATTCGATGACGAACTGCCTCAGTTCGAAATCAAGGCGAACGCCATATTGCTGGAAGTCATCATGCCGAAAGGCAGTGCTGCCGATGACGAATACTACATTGTGGGCGATTTTAACGGAGGAGCCGAAGCTGCTGTAGGTAATCTGGAATGGCAGTTGGAGAAAGCTACCGGTAGCGAATCCAAGTGGGGAATCTATCTGCTACCTTCCACGTTTAAAGATGGAAAGACATTGGCAGACGGCTTCTATTTCGTATCGGCATCGAAAGGTGAAGAACGTTCGGTGAAGAATGAAGCTGTGGTACATCGGTTGGATGTAAAGGTGGGAACCCGTACCAATGTATGGGTAGACCGCTGGGAGGCTTACTTTAATACGGAAGAAGAAGGACATGATGGCTTTGTGGTGTATGTGGCTGATAAGTCCGGTTGGGATAATCTTTACTTGTACGGTTGGGCTGGTGCCGGTGATGTGACACCTGCTTGGCCGGGTATTGCGGTGAAAGGTACGGAAGTGATCAATGGGGTTACTTATAAATACTTCGATATGGGGAAAGCTCTGGATGGCTATGAAGGTGTGAATCTTATTTTCAATAATAATGATGGAAAGCAGTTTGATGGTCCGGTGGTGACACTCAATAAGAACTTCTATTTCCGCATTACCGATAAGGGTTACGAAGAAATCGATCCGGAAGCAAGCTACTTTATTTATGTGGACGACCAGTCCGGTTGGGGAGATCTGGCACTTTACATCTCCGGGGCAGGTGATAACAATGAAGACTGGCCGGGACTTGAACCTGCCGGAACGAAGGAAATCAATGGAGTGGTTTATAAATACTTTGAAACCGATGTGGAATTGATGAATCAGAGTCTGAAGCTGACATTTAATAATAACAAAAAGGAAGACGATCCGGGACTCGTGCTGTCTTTCGTAAAGAACATCACTTTCAGCCGCGATTTCTATTTCAGCATAACTCCTGACAAGTGTGAGGAGATAGATCCTGCAACACACGGTACGAGCTATTCCCTTTATGTGGAAGATAATACCGGTTGGGGTGCGCTGGCGTTGTATGGCTATGGAGATGTGGAACTTGGTGGCGGCTGGCCCGGTCTGCAGGTTTCGGAAACGAAGGTAATCAACGGTACAACGTATAAGTGTTTTCATTTGACACCGGCTTGCACAAATAAGAATATCAACCTGATATTCAATAATAACGGCGGTGGAAATCAGTTGAAAGACTATAACCTGACGATAGATCGTGATTACTATCTCCGCATCTCGGCAGAGGGCTGTAGTGAAATAAAGGATTGTACCGTATATGTGCAGGATAACTCCGGTTGGGAAGCTTTGACTCTCTATGGTTGGGGCGACGCTGAACTGGGTGGCGGCTGGCCGGGCATGCAGATCACCGGAACGAAGGAAGTTAATGGTATGGCTTATAAATACTTTGACTTATCGGAACATATTGGTAAGAATGTGAATCTGATTTTCAATAACAATGGAGGCGGACAGCAAATAGAAGATGGCGGGCTGTATACAGCATTGATAGGAGATATTTACTTCTCCATCACAGCTACTTCTTATGAAAAACTGCCCAAGCCCTAAGATGCTTTGAGTTTCAAGATGGGAAACCGTTTGTTTCATGCCTTGAAACAAGTTGTTTCATTACTTGAAACTCTCTGTTTCACACCGAGAAACTCTTAGTTTCAAGCAATGAAACTAAGAGTTCCACCAGCTGAAAAATAAGCTGAAACTCTTTTATCAGATAATTAATAGGTATAACATTATAGATATGAGACTAAAAGATATCCTTAAGATTTTGTGCTCCAGCCTTTTGCTGTTGAGCTTTACCGGATGCAGTTCGGATGATGATCCTGATATGCCGCCTCTCGCAGATGACGTTACTACAGACGGAATGGTGATTTATGAAGCCAATCCGGCACTCTTCGGTGAAACGCAAGCACTGAATGGACTGACTGCCCAACTGCCACGTATCAAAAAGCTGGAAGCCAATGTTCTTTGGCTCATGCCCATTTTCCAGCAAGGTGAAAAGAATGCTGTCGGTTCTCCGTATTGTGTGAAAGACTATCGGGCTATTAATCCTGCCTATGGAACACTGTCCGATTTGAAAGCATTAGTCACGAAGGCACATGCCGAAGGTATGTTGGTCATCCTGGACTGGGTGGCTAACCATACCTCCTGGGATCATGCCTGGACTACGGAACATAAGGACTGGTATACGCAGGACGCCAACGGTAATATTGTTTCTCCCCCGGGAATGGGTTGGGACGATGTGGCTGATTTGAATTATGACAACACAGCCATGCGTGCCGCCATGCAGGAGGCTATGCTTTACTGGCTGACCGAAGCTGACATAGACGGATTCCGTTGCGACCATGCCGAAGGTGTGCCCAATGACTTTTGGAAGGAAACTATCACGAAGCTTCGTGCCGCCAAAAGTACCTTGCTGATGCTTGCCGAAGGTTCACAAACCGCACTCTACGATGCAGGCTTTGATATGCTGTATGCTTGGAACTTTGCTTATAAACTACAGGATGTATATGCAGGAAGCGCTTCTGTGGCCAGTCTGTATGATACACATTGTAGTGAGCTTGCTTCGGTGACAGATAAACGGTTACTTATGCGTTATTCCACCAACCATGATATGGCTTCCGAGAAATCTCCCGTGCAGGCTTATCAAACCAAAGAAGGTGCTTTCTCAGCCTTTGTGGCCTCTATTTCTATGGGGGGCTGCCCAATGATTTATAGTTCGCAGGAACTGGCTTATGACAAGGCCCTCTCTTTCTTTGGCTATCAGGCGATGGACTGGAATTCTAATGCCGATTATCAGGCGGATTATACCAAACTGATGCAGTTGTATCGCAACTCTCCCGCTTTACAGAATGGAGAGATCAAACTTTATCAGACGAGTAAAGCGATATGCTCTTATCGTATTTCCAGTACGGAAAAGATACTGGTACTGATAAACACCAGCGGCAATCAGGAAAGATTGAATCTACCTATGGAGCGGGTAGGGGATAGTGCGAAGAATCTTTGGACCGGAGAAAGCACCGTGTTGCCAAGAACGGTTACGTTGGAACCCTATCAATATTACATCTGGAAAATAGAAGGATAATATGAAGAAATATATATTTATTGTAAGCCTGCTGTGTCTGCTTGCTGCCTGTACAGGTAAGCGGCAGGGCGAAGCGGCGGCGGAAGTTGCGGCATTGCCTGCTGTGGAAGATGTGGTGATGTATCAGGTCAATCCGCGTGTGTTTGCTCCTGAGAAGTCATTCAAGGCGGTGGAACGTCGCTTAGATTCCATTCAGGCATTGGGAATCAACGTGGTGTGGTTTATGCCGATCAATGAAGTGGGGCAGGAGAAATCTGTAAATTCCCCTTATTGTGTGAAGGACTATAAAGGAGTGAATCCGGAGTTCGGTACACTGGATGAGTTTAAGGCCTTGGTTGCCACTTGCCATCAGAAGGGGATGAATGTGATTATCGACTGGGTAGCCAATCATACTTCCTGGGATAATGTCTGGATTGCCAACAAAGAATGGTATACGCAGGATGAGGCCGGAAACATAATCTTTCCTGCCGGAACCGGTTGGAAGGATGTGGCTGACTTAAACTTTGATAATCAGGAGATGCGCCTGGCAATGATTGAAGCCATGAAGTTTTGGGTTACTGAAATCGGTATCGATGGTTTCCGTTGTGATGCGGCGGACTTTGTTCCCTTCGACTTTTGGAAACAGGCGCTCGACTCTTTGCGTGCCATCCCCGACCGCTCGTTGCTGATGCTGGCTGAAGGGAAAAGACGCGACCACTTTGATGCGGGTTTCGATATGAATTATTCCTGGGACTTTCTGGAAACGCTCCGTGATGTATTTATAAAAGATGCTCCGGCTCCGGAACTGTTTGCTACGGATAAGGCGGAGTATGACACTATCCCCGTAGGAAAAGTGAAACTGCGCTTTACCACCAATCATGATGAGTCGGCAAAAATGTCGCCTACTAAAGAATTCGGAGATGTGCGCGGTTCTATGGCAGCTTTCGTGCTGACTACTTATCTGCATGGAGGAGCGTTGATTTATGGTTCACAAGAGGCGGGTTATCCCGAAGCTATCAACTTCTTTACGTATGTTCCGGTGGATTGGACGGGGAACAGTGAACTGTATCAGGAATACTGTCGTCTGATGGCTCTTTACAACGAGTATCCGGCTATCCGTAAAGGGGGATTGAAGACATATCCGCAACCCGATGTGCTACTCTTTGAAAAACAGGATGGTAAAGACCGTGTGTTGGTTGCTGTAAATGTACGTAATCGTGAAGTAAATGTGACGCTTCCGCAAGAGTGGAACGGACATCCAAGTAAAGATATGTATAGCGGAACAGAAGAGAAGCTGGAAGCAGAACTGAGCCTGTGCCCTTATCAGTATCGAATCTTTAAGTATTGATGAGATGATATTAGTGTTTAAAAGTATCATATTAAAACCATAATAGAATATGAAACATTCTCTTTTTATTGCCTTTTTCCTTTGCCTCGGTTCGTTCGCCTCGGCCCAGCAACTCACTTCTCCTGACGGTAACCTGTCACTGGAGTTTATGGAGCAGGCAGACGGCGTTCCGGCATACCGGCTGGACTATAAAGGCAAACCCGTTTTAACTTCCGGTCGTTTAGGTCTCCTGACGGAAGAAGCTGACCTGACCCGTGGATTCAAACAGACAAACCTTGAACGTGCTTCTGTTGATAACTACTGGAATCCCGTCTGGGGTGAGTACAACCGTGTACGGAATCATTATAATGAAATGACCGTCACCTTGGAACAACCGGAAACAGGACGGATCCTGAATATCCGTTTCCGTCTGTTCGATGATGGCCTGGGTTTTCGCTACGAACTGCCTTTGCAACGCAAGATGAACTACCTCACCGTAAAAGATGAAGTAACCGAATTCAATCTCACGGGAAATCATAAAGCCTTTTGCATCCCCGGCGACTACGATACCAACGAGTTTGCCTATACCACCGCCCCTCTATCGGAAATAGCAGTGGGTATGGAGAAAAGAATTGCCAAGAAATCTTATGAATCTAAAGCTGAAGGCGGCCTGACAGTGCAAACCCCGTTAATGATGAAAAGCGAAGACGGCATCTACCTGAATATCCATGAAGCCGCTTTAGTAGATTATGCCGGTATGTTGCTGAATGTAGATGATAAGCAGTTTAAACTGAGTGCCCACCTGACTCCCGATAAATTGGGTAAGAAAGGTTACTTGCAACTGCCCGTACAGTCCCCCTGGCGTACCGTTATTGTTAGCGATGATGCCCGCGACATTCTTGCTTCTCAATTGATTTATAATCTGAACGAACCTTGCCAATATGAAGATACCTCTTGGATTCGTCCGATGAAATTCGTCGGTGTGTGGTGGGAAATGTTCACAGGCGAAGGAAAGACCTGGGCATATAGTGATTTCTATCAGGCCAAACCCGGCATTACGGATTATGCCAAACTGAAACCCAATGGTCATCACCCCGCCAATACCGCCCATGTGAAGGAATATATCGACTTCGCCTCCGCCCATGGCATCGACGGAATACTGGTAGAAGGCTGGAATGAAGGTTGGGAAGACTGGGCTTCCTATCGGAAAGACCGTCAGTTCCTCTTCAACAAAGCCTATCCCGACTTCGACGTCAAAGAACTGCAACGTTATGCCAAAGAAAAAGGCGTGCAAATGGTAATGCATCACGAAACAGCCGCCAACGCTGCCGACTACGAACGCCAATTGGATGAGGCCTTCCAGTTCATGGTAGACAATGGCTATCATGCCGTGAAAACCGGCTACGTAGGCTATATCATTCCCCGCAATGAATATCACTCTTCCCAATGGATGAACAACCATTACATCCATGTAGCCCGTCGCGCTGCTGATTATAAAGTAATGGTTAATAGTCACGAGGCAGTACGCCCCACCGGTTTGTGCCGTACTTATCCCAACTGGCTGGCTCAGGAATCTGCCCGTGGCGGAGAGTTCGAGACAATGGGCGGCAATGATCCCGATCATACCTGTATCCTGCCTTTTACCCGCCTGAAAGGTGGTCCGATGGACTATACCCCGGGTATTTTCGAGACAAGACTGTCTTATTACAACGGTGAGAAACCCGACGAACGCGTGCATACCACTTTAGTGAAGCAAATGGCACTCTACATGACTATGCCTTCTCCTATCCAGATGGTAGCCGACCTGCCTTCCAATTACGCCCGTTTCCCGGATGCCTTCCGCTTTATTGAAGACGTTGCGGTAGACTGGGACAACAGCTGGTATCTGGAAGCCGAACCGGGAGATTACATCACCGTAGCCCGCAAGGCAAAAGGTAAAAACGAATGGTTTGTTGGCGGCATTACCGATGAGAACAGTCGTACGGCAACGATTCCTTTCTCCTGGCTTCCGGAAGGAAAACAATATATCGCTACCATTTACGAAGATGGCAAGGATGCAGATTGGGACACCAATCCCCAGAGCTATCGTATACGTAAGGTAGTAGTGACGCCTAAGAGTGTACTGAAACAGAAATTAGCCGCCAGTGGTGGCGTTGCCATCAGCATCAAAGAGGCTGATAAAGCGGAGATGAAAGGTTTGAAAACCATCCGCTAAGGCATAAAGGCATTAAATGGAGATATACTCTGCATTTAATATTAAAGTTAACAATACGAATAGGGAGGCCGGGAGGTTCCCCTATTTTTTTGTGCCTTTGGGAACTATTCATCTCCCTTTATACAGGATTACTCTCTCCGATAGTGGGGATACCGGAAGAGGCGGGATAGGAGGAGAGGCTTAAAAACAACGAAGGGCTTCCTCACGGAAACCCTTGCGTTTAGTGTGTTAGAAAAAACTTTTTTTTCCTATAGTAGTTGTAAGAGAGAATTTTAAAGTTTGTACAAGCTCTTCTTCGGGTAATCCAATTCAGGATTGCCTTTGTAACCTACCTTGCCACTACCACTGGTGCGTACTTTCAGGAATTCGGTAGCAAAGCATTTGATACTGCCCGAACCTGCTACACTGGCGGAAACGCGCTGGGCTTCATAACCTGCTGTAAGGAGGTCGCCCGAACCGGCTACACTGTAAGAGGCGGTTTGAGTAGTTCCGGTAATGGTAGCTGAACCTGATCCGGCAACGCTTGCTTCCGTGCCTGCGGCGGTTACATTCTTCAATATCATGTCACCCGATCCGGCTACAGAAACTTTCAGATTGTTGCAAGTGATGTTATTTGCATTGATATCACCTGAACCGGCTACGGATACCTTCATGTCATTACATTTAATGCCACTACCCTTGATATCTCCGGAACCTGCAACATTGATTGTCAGATTATCATCGGTTTGAAGTCCATTCTTCAGGAAAATATCTCCTGAACCTGCAACTGAAATACCATTCAGAGTTTCAGCAGATACGCGTACCTCCAATTTTTTATAAGAAACGTTGACGTTCTTCTTGAAACCTATATATAAGGTGTTGTCTTTTACCTTGATATCCAGTAAGTCAATAATATTGTCTGAAGTATAGACTTCCACTTCTGGACGTCCCGATTTCTGGGTAAACGTAACATCCGGACTGCCGGCTACGCTGATTTTCTTGAAGTTGTCTACCTTGATGTCCTTGGTTACGTAAGTATTGCTGGCTACTACTTTCTTATTGCTCCAGTTACCGGAACTGTAGTTCTTGCTTTGTGAACATGCTGTTGTACTGAGGACTAAACAGATACATGTGATAAGACTTGCTAACTTTCTCATAACTTCTTTAGTTTTATAATTATTTATATATATTATTCCTGTTTACCTATTAGACGTAACTTACTTAAAAAAGGTTGCATGTTTCTTTCTCTTTTTTTTCAGAAACTTTTTAGTGAACGTCCGGTCATGTTATATAAGTCAATATTCATGCCAAATCTATAAAGTGCTGATACATAGGATGTCTTCTTTTGAAGCATGTGTTCATTTTCGGACACTTGTCCGTTTTTGGTTGCCCGATTACTTGTATATTCGGATGATATTTCGTTCATTTGTCTGTTTATTCATTGGGAGATTTTATTGTTTTGGAAAATGTATTGGAAGATAATGAACTTGGGCGTTTCCTTATAAAGGTGAATACCCGTGCCCGGCGCCTGACTTTCCGTACGCGGGAAGATGCCGTCTATGTAACCGTTCCGCCCGGAACTACGATGAAAGAGGTGAAGAATGCAATAGAACAGTTGCGTCCCCGTTTGCGGATAGCCCGTAAAAAGCATACCTGTCTTTTGATAGACTTGAACTTCCGGATAGATACGGAGTTCTTCAAGCTAAGTCTTGTAAGCGGACAGCGTGAACGTTTTCTTTCGCGTTCCGAACTGGGCGAGATGCAGATCATTTGTCCTCCGGGAGCCGATTTCTCGGATGAAGGATTACAGGCATGGTTGCGTAAAGTCATTGAAGAAGCCTTGCGGCGTAATGCGAAGATTATTCTTCCACCCCGTCTGTATATGCTTTCGCAAAAGCATAACCTGCCTTATCAAAGTGTAAAAATCAATTCCAGCAGTGGACGTTGGGGCAGCTGCTCGGCACGGCGTAACATAAATCTTTCTTTCTATCTGGTCTTACTTCCGAAGCATCTGATAGACTATGTGCTCTTACATGAATTGTCTCATACCCGCGAAATGAACCATGGAGAGCGTTTCTGGGCACTTCTCGACGAACTGACGGAAGGAAAAGCCCAGGCATTGCGGAAAGAATTGAAGCAATACCGTACAGAAATATAAGAATCGTTTAAATTCCCTTCTTTCTCCTTACCTTCTCCCTACCTACTCCTTATCTACTCCCTACCTTCTCCTTGCTATAGGACAGGGAGAAGGTGGGGAGTGGATGAGAAGTAAATCTGATTCAGTTGTGAAGAAGGTATGGTTTACCTATTTCTGTGACAACTGTTTTACTTCTTCGTTTTCTTTCTCAAAACGATAGGTTCCTCCTCTTTCGCTTAGTTCGAACAAGGAAAGTTTTTCGGTTTTATTATCCACAATAAACAGTGCACTCTGTTCAGCAAAACGTTTCACATCAATGCTGAATGGTTCTTCTGTTATTTTTTTGTTCACCAGTACGCTGTCATTAATCATTAGCGATAAGGAATCTCCTACAAATCCTTTCGTTAATGTAATGGTATATGTTTCAATGAAATTCCGGTCTTCATCTTTCTTTTTATCCAGACGCAGACTCATGTAAACGAAGATGACGACTACAAAAATAACAGCAAAAGCCAGGATGCCGTTGCCTACCATAAACTGTTTGTTAGTATTCAGATGGTGTGCCATAAAATTTGAAGTTTTAAGAAAGGTACAAATGTAACGAATAGATGCTATATTTCAGTACCTGAAGAGTAACTTTCTGGGATAAATTGCCTAATATTGCAGTTGCAAAACTTTAAATGAAGATGCCATGAAAAGGAAAGTGACTCTCCTGTTGCTATTATTCTGTATATTTACCCTGCATGCACAAGGAGTGTATAAAACGGATAAAGACCTTTCTTATGTTTCCGGTGAGGAAACTGATGCTTATCGAAAAGAACGTTGTAAACTGGATGTCTACTATCCGGTGGACAAGAAAGATTTCCCTACCATTGTATGGTTTCATGGTGGCGGACTGGAAGGTGGTGGTAAGCATATTCCACAAGAATTGATGGATAGAGGCTTTGCTGTAGTGGCGGTGAATTATCGCTTGAGCCCCAAAGCCCAAAATCCTGCTTATATTGAAGATGCTGCCGCGGCGGTGGCGTGGACATTCAGCCATATAGAAGAATTCGGTGGTAGTAAAGATAAG
The DNA here is from genome assembly GCF_003474285.1 of Bacteroides sp. AF39-11AC. Taxonomy (NCBI): domain Bacteria; kingdom Pseudomonadati; phylum Bacteroidota; class Bacteroidia; order Bacteroidales; family Bacteroidaceae; genus Bacteroides; species Bacteroides sp. AF39-11AC. The sequence goes on from NZ_QROH01000001.1 coordinate 237,955, forward strand.
ATATTTGTTTCCGGTCATTCGGCAGGAGGTTACCTTTCATTAATGCTGGCTATGGATAAAAAGTATATGGAAGCTTATGGTGCGGATGCCGATAAAGTAGCCGCTTATCTTCCTGTTAGCGGGCAGACCGTAACCCATTTCACTATTCGCAAAGAACGGGGATTGCCGAATGGCATTCCTGTTATTGATGAGTATGCCCCTGTGAACCGTGTACGCAAAGATACCCCTCCCGTAATACTGATTACCGGTGACCGTAACCTGGAAATGGCAGATCGTTGGGAAGAAAATGCATTGCTTGCTTCGGTGCTAAAGAATATCGGAAACAAGAAGTCTGCTTTGTACGAACTGCAGGGCTTCAATCACGGCACAGTGCTCGAACCGGCTTGTTTCCTGATTATAAACTATATCCGTGACTACTGTCGAAACATGGCGGACCAGAAATAAGTAAGATAATACCTCTAAACATATTTTATAATGAAAAGATTAACGACTTTGTTAACTGCCTTTTTGTTGTGCACCATTACTTTTGCACAGCAAGCTCTCTGGGGGAATATTCCGGTTGTTTCTCCCGAAATTCATGATAATAATACCGTTACTTTCCGCCTGCAAGCACCCAAAGCGGTGAAAGTACAAGTTACAGGCGATTTCCTTCCCAAGCAAAAGATAAAAACGGCGAATGGGGAGTTTGAAATCCCTGGGATTGCCGAACTTACGGAGGGGAAAACAGGAGTATGGGAATATACAACTCCCGAGCCTTTGCAGCCGGAGCTTTATAGTTACTCTTTCATAGTAGATGGTTTGCGGATGAATGATCCTGCTAATATCTATCTGATTCGTGATGTATCTACCCTGACCAATGTATTTATCATTGGCGGTGATCGCGCTGATCTTTATAAAGTGAACCCGATACCCCACGGAACCGTATCCCGGACATGGTACAATAGTCCGACGCTTGGCATGGAACGCCGTATGACGGTTTATACTCCTGCCGGTTATGAAACCAGCGGAAAACGTTATCCGGTGCTCTACCTCCTTCATGGAATGGGTGGTGACGAAGAAGCATGGATTTCACTTGGCCGCACTGCGCAGATTCTGGATAATCTGATTGCACAAGGCAAGGCAAAACCTATGATTGTAGTTATGCCGAATGGTAATGCTTCACAGGAAGCTGCTCCGGGTGAGACTTCACGTGGATTGCTGCCTCCCACTACGCAGTTGCCCAAAACCATGGAGGGCTCTTACGAACAGGCGTTTCCCGACATCGTGAAGTTTGTAGATAAAAACTATCGTACGATTAAGAGTAAGTCCGGTCGTGCCATTGCCGGCTTGTCTATGGGTGGTTTCCACTCTATGCACATTTCCAAGCAATACCCCGATATGTTCAACTATGTCGGTCTGTTTTCTGCTGCCATTATGCCTAATAAGGATGTATCTTCACCGATTTATGAAGATATTGAAGGTAAATTGAAGGTGCAGTTTGCTAAGAATCCCGCCCTTTACTGGATTGCCATCGGTAAGACGGATTTCCTTTATAAAGCCAATGTGGATTACCGTAAACTGCTGGATGAAAAAGGATATAAATATACTTATTATGAGACGGACGAAGGACATATCTGGAAGAACTGGCGTATTTATCTGACGGAATTTGTCCCGATGTTATTTAAATAAAAAAACAAAACCATGAGTAGAAAATTGATCTTATCTGTAGCCCTTTCAGGGCTAGTGTCAACTGCTATGGCGCAAACCACAGTAGCGCCCGCTATCCCAAGAGACGAGAATATTGAGAAAAAGGTGGAGACACTGCTCAAGAAGATGACCCTCGAAGAGAAAATTGGTCAAATGACGGAACTTACCATTGACGTCATTACCAAACGTGATAACCCGACTAAAGAGTTCCAGATAGATGATGCATTGCTGGATACTGTTATCGGTAAGTATAAAGTAGGCTCTATCCTGAATGTTCCCCAAGGCATTGCCCAATCCAAAGAGAAATGGGAGGAAATTATTAAGAAGATACAGGATAAATCCATGAAAACCATGGGTATTCCTTGTATTTATGGAGTAGACCAGATACATGGAACCACCTATACGTTGGGAGGTACTTTCTTCCCCCAAGGCATCAATATGGCGGCTACTTTCAACCGGGAACTGGTTCGTGAAGGGGCCCGCATTTCCGCTTACGAAACTAAAGCCGGAAGTATTCCCTGGACATATGCTCCCGTGCTCGATCTGGCTCGCGATGCCCGCTGGCCCCGTCATTGGGAAAATTATGGCGAGGATTGCTATGTGAATGCAGAGATGGGACGCGAAGCTGTCCTCGGTTTTCAGGGCAGTGATCCTAATAATATAGGAAAGCAACAGGTAGCAGCTTGTATCAAGCATTATATGGGATACGGTGTTCCGGTATCGGGCAAAGATCGTACACCTTCGTCTATTACTGTGCAGGACATGCGCGAGAAGCATTTTGCTCCGTTCCTCGAAGGTATCAAGGCGGGTGCTTTGTCTGTCATGGTGAACTCTGCCATGAATAATGGACTTCCTTTCCATGCCAACTATGAGCTGTTGACGCAGTGGCTGAAAGAAGACCTGAACTGGGATGGTATGATTGTGACTGACTGGGCGGATATCAACAACCTCTATACCCGCGATAAGATTGTCGGAAGCAAGAAAGAAGCTATTAAAGTGGCTATTAATGCCGGTATAGATATGTCTATGGTTCCTTATGAATGGAGTTTCTGTATCTATCTGAAAGAACTGGTGGAAGAAGGTGAAGTTCCTATGAGCCGTATTGATGATGCTGTGCGCCGCGTGCTGCGTATGAAATATCGTTTGGGCTTGTTCGATACGCCTGCTTACAGGCATCAGGACTTTCCGTTGTTCGGTGGCAAGGAACATGCAACTGCTGCTTTGCGGGCTGCAGAAGAGTCTGTGGTATTGTTGAAAAATACAGAAGGCATCTTACCTTTGGTTTCCGGTAAGAAAATACTGTTGACAGGACCTAATGCGAACTCTATGCGTACGCTCAATGGTGGCTGGTCTTACACCTGGCAAGGTGATAGAGCTGACGAATGTGCTACTGATTACAATACTATTCTTGAATCGTTTACTAACAAGTTCGGTGCTTCCAATATCATCTACGAACCGGGTGTTACTTACAAACAAGGCGGTGCCTGGTGGGAAGAAAACGCTCCTGAGATAGATAAGGCTGTGACTGCTGCGACTAATGCTGATTATATCGTTGCCTGTATCGGTGAGAACTCCTATTGTGAAACTCCGGGTAACCTGTCGAATCTTTTCCTTTCCAAGAACCAGCTTGACTTGGTGAAAGCGTTAGCTACCACTGGAAAGCCGATTATCCTTGTTCTGAATGAAGGCCGTCCACGTATTATCAACGAAATAGAGCCATTGGCAAAAGCTGTAATCAACGCTATGCTTCCGGGTAACTATGGTGGTGACGCTTTGGCAAACCTTGTGGCGGGTGATGCTAATTTCAGTGCTAAGATGCCTTATACCTATCCGAGAGAGATCAACTCATTATTCACTTACGATTATAAACCGTGTGAGGATCTTGAAAAGATGCAGGGGGCTTATGATTATGATGCCGTGATGTCTGTGCAGTGGGCTTTCGGTTATGGTTTGAGTTATACCACCTATGCTTATAGTAACCTCAAAGTAGATAAGCCTTACTTTACAGCTGATGATATACTTACTTTTACGGTTGATGTAAAGAATACAGGTAACCGTATTGGTAAAGAGAGTGTCCTGCTATTCAGCAGTGACCTGATAGCTTCGTTGACTCCCGATGTTCGCCGTCTGCGTGCTTTTGAGAAAGTGGAATTGAGGCCGGGTGAAGTTAAGACCGTAACGCTGAAAGTTAAAGGTTCCGATCTCGCCTTCGTAGGTTATGACGGTAAATGGATTTTGGAAAAAGGTGATTTTTGCATCCAGACGGGTAATCAAACTTTGAATATTACTTGTACGGATACCAGGAAATGGGATACGCCGAATAAATAAAAATATATAAAAGTTCAGGTACGTTTTACCTTCTATGGATAGAGCCAATAGTTCCCTTATTTCGAACTATTGGCTTTTCTTGTATGCAAAAAGATAGTAAAATGCCCGTATCACTTACGCTCCGTTTTTCTAAAAGAGCGGAAATAGTATCTTGCTCTGTCTTTTAAAAGAATATAAATACGGAATATTGAATAATATACATTTGTTATACAGACTTTATACAAGATAACTATGCATCTTATACCTCAAAACTATATATCTAATGCTTGCTATCTATATATCTGACGCTTAAGATCTATATATCTAATACTTGTAATCTGTATATGGAACGCTTGTGATCCATATACAGATTGTAAACCAATAATTTATGGTTGCCGAACTGCATCTGTTTTATTTTTCAGCATTGTCCGTATTTATGTATCCCTCTGTCAGCCTGCCGGATACACTTTTTTACTTGCGTATTTTCGTCCGAATCGCCGGAAGGATGGATATACGGCATTCTCCTTATGCATAAAATACAAAATGTCAGAATCCGCCTTGCCGTTTCGAAGCGGTTTTACAGAAGTCATTTGCATTACTTTCTTCTTTCAGGAGCGTTAAAACATTCTTTTTTTCTCTAATATTTTGTAGTCGAATAGATTATTTATATCTTTGCAACCGCAATGGATGAAAGGTGGAGGGGCAATTAAGCTCCTTTTTTTGTTCTTATATAGTTAATCAATGATAGAAAAGAAAACTGTTTGTCAAATTGTTGACGAGTGGCTGGAGGGAAAAGAGTACTTTCTGGTGGAAGTAACTATCAGCCCGGACGACAAGATTGTGGTGGAAATTGACCACAAAGAAGGGGTTTGGATTGAAGATTGTGTAGAGCTGAGCCGATACATCGAATCCAAGTTGAACCGTGAGGATGAAGATTATGAGTTGGAGGTAGGTTCTGCCGGTATCGGACAGCCATTTAAAGTGTTGCAACAGTACATCAACCACATCGGAAAGGAAGTGGAAGTACTGAGAAAAGACGGACGTAAGCTGTGCGGCGTACTGAAAACAGCCGATGAACAGCATTTCACGGTAACCGTAGAAAAGAAGGTAAAGCCCGAAGGCGCTAAACGCCCCACATTGGTGGAAGAGGACGAAACCCTTGCGTATGATGAAATAAAATATACTAAATACTTAATCAGTTTTAAATAAGACTATGGCCAAAAAAGTAGAAACTGTCAGTTTGATAGATACATTTTCGGAATTTAAGGAACTGAAAAATATCGATAGAACCACGATGGTGAGCGTGCTCGAAGAGTCGTTCCGTAGTGTGATTGCGAAGATGTTCGGCACCGATGAGAATTACGACGTTATCGTGAACCCGGACAAGGGGGACTTCGAAATATGGCGTAACCGTGAAGTGGTGGCGGATGAAGACTTGGAAAATCCGAACTTGCAGATTGCATTATCGGAAGCACAGAAGATTGATGCTTCTTATGAAGTAGGCGAGGAAGTGACGGATGAGGTAATCTTTGCAAACTTTGGACGCCGTGCTATCCTGAACCTTCGTCAGACATTGGCTTCTAAGATTCTGGAACTGGAAAAAGACAGTATCTATAATAAATATATTGATAAGGTGGGCAACATCATTAATGCAGAAGTATACCAGATATGGAAGAAAGAAATGCTGCTGCTGGATGATGAAGGTAACGAGTTGTTGCTGCCTAAGACGGAACAGATTCCGAGCGATTTCTATCGCAAGGGAGAAACGGCACGTGCCGTTGTAGCCCGTGTGGACAACAAGAATAACAACCCGAAGATCATTCTTTCGCGTACGTCGCCGGTATTCCTGCAACGTCTGTTCGAAATGGAAGTGCCCGAAATCAATGATGGACTGATCACCATCAAGAAGATTGCCCGTATCCCTGGTGAGCGCGCCAAGATTGCCGTTGAGTCATACGATGACCGTATTGACCCGGTAGGTGCCTGTGTAGGTGTGAAGGGTAGCCGTATTCATGGTATCGTTCGTGAGTTACGCAACGAGAATATTGATGTAATCAATTACACGTCCAATATTCAGTTGTTTATTCAGCGTGCTCTCAGTCCTGCGAAGATTTCTTCTATTCGTTTGAACGAAGAAGAACGTAAGGCGGAAGTCTTCCTGAGACCGGAAGAAGTATCGCTGGCTATTGGTAAAGGCGGTTTGAATATCAAACTTGCCAGTATGTTGACTGAGTACACTATTGACGTATTCCGTGAGTTGGATCAGGCTGTTGAAGACGAAGACATCTACTTGGATGAGTTTAGGGATGAAATTGACGGTTGGGTGATTGATGCCATCAAAGCGATTGGTATTGATACTGCAAAAGCCGTGCTGAACGCTCCGCGTGAGATGTTGATTGAGAAGACCGACCTGGAAGAAGAAACAGTGGACGAAGTATTGCACATTTTAAGTTCGGAGTTTGAGGAAAGCGAAGGCGAGCCTGAATTTGAGGCTGAAGCTGAGCCTGAGTCTGAGACAGAATAAGTGTCTGTTGACATTCGTTTCTGTTTGCACTAACTTCTTTCTCCACATTATTCATTAATTTTTTAGTATGACGATTAGGTTAAATAAAGTAACAAGAGATTTGAATGTAGGAATTTCGACGGTAGTTGAGTTCTTGCAGAAGAAAGGCTTTGCCGTTGAGGCAAACCCCAACACAAAGATTAACGAGGAGCAATACGCCTTGCTCGTGAAAGAGTTCAGTACAGATAAGAATCTTAGACTTGAATCGGAACGTTTTATTCAGGAACGACAGAATAAAGACCGTAACAAAGCATCGGTATCCATCGATGGCTACGAAACTGAAACTACGGAGAAACCGAAAGTAGAAGAAATTAAAACTGTTGTCCCCGAAGATGCACGTCCGAAGTTTAAACCTGTCGGAAAAATAGACTTGGATAAGTTGAACCGGAAACCGGTAGTAGAGAAAGTGGAAGAAAAGAAAGTAGAAGAACCAGTATCTGTGGTAAAGGAAGAACCGAAACCGCAGCCTAAGCCGGAAGTCAAACCGGAACCGAAGCCCGAACCCAAACCAGAGCCCAGGCCTGAACCCAAACCGGAACCGAAACCGGAACTCAAGCCCGAACCGGCTCCTGTGGTGAAGGAAACACCGAAACCGGAAGTTGTAGAAAAACCAGCTCCCGCTCCAGTAGTGGCAAAAGAAGAAGTGAAAAAGGAAACGCCTGCTCCCGTAGCACCTGCTAAGGAAGAAGTGAAACCTGCAGTTGCAGAAGAAACACCAGCAAAGGAGGAAGATGAAATCTTCACGATCCATAAGCCGGAGTTTGTTTCCAAAATCAATATCATCGGTCAGATTGACTTGGCTACGCTGAACCAGTCTACACGCCCCAAGAAGAAGACCAAAGAGGAGAAACGGAAGGAGCGCGAAGAGAAGGAGAAAATCCGTCAGGATCAGAAGAAGCAGATGAAAGAGGCGATTATCAAAGAAATTCGCCGCGAAGACAATAAAGCGAAGGATGGTAAGGAAAAAGAAGCCGATGCCAATGCCAACAAGAAGAAACGTCTTCGTATTAATAATAATAAGGAGAAGGTTGACATCAACAATGCATCCAACTTCCAGCGTGGAAATGACAATCGTGGTGGTGGAGGCAAAGGCCCTCATGCCGGCGGTGGTCAGCAAGGTGGCGGTGGTGGTAACAATCACCAGGGTGGCAACAAGAACAACAACCGTAACAACAATAACAAGGATCGCTTCAAGAAACCGATCATCAAGCAGGAGGTTAGCGAGGAAGATGTAGCCAAGCAGGTAAAAGAAACGTTGGCACGCCTCACCTCCAAAGGTAAGAGCAAGACTTCAAAATACCGTAAGGACAAGCGCGATATGGCAAACAGCCGTATGCAGGAGCAGGAAGACCGCGAAATGGCGGACAGCAAAGTACTGAAGATAACGGAATTCGTAACCGCCAACGAACTGGCAAGCATGATGGACGTTTCCGTAACGCAGGTCATCGCTACTTGTATGAGTATCGGTATCATGGTGTCTATCAACCAGCGTCTGGATGCTGAAACCATCAATCTGGTGGCGGAAGAGTTCGGTTACAAGACTGAATACGTCAGTGCGGAAGTGGCGCAGGCTATTGTAGAGGAAGAAGATTCTGAAGAGGATCTGGAACCGCGCGCACCGATTGTCACCGTCATGGGTCACGTAGACCACGGTAAGACGTCATTGCTCGACTATATCCGTAAGGCGAACGTTATTGCCGGTGAAGCCGGTGGTATCACGCAGCACATCGGCGCTTACAACGTGAAACTGGAAGACGGACGTGAGATTACGTTCCTCGATACTCCGGGTCACGAGGCATTTACCGCTATGCGTGCCCGTGGTGCGAAGGTGACGGACGTGGTTATCATTATTGTCGCTGCCGATGATAATGTGATGCCGCAGACGAAGGAAGCCATCAACCATGCTATGGCTGCCGGTGTACCTATCGTATTTGCCATTAATAAGATTGATAAGCCGACTGCCAACGCTGACAAGATTAAGGAAGAACTGGCAGCTATGAATTACCTCGTTGAAGAATGGGGCGGTAAATATCAGTCACAAGATATTTCAGCAAAGAAAGGCTTAGGTGTGAACGATTTGCTGGAGAAGGTATTGCTGGAAGCAGAAATGCTTGATTTGAAAGCAAACCCGAACCGCAAGGCTACAGGTTCCATCATTGAGTCTTCATTGGATAAAGGACGTGGTTATGTAGCTACCATGCTGGTATCGAACGGTACATTGCACGTTGGTGACATCGTATTGGCGGGTACAGCGTATGGTAAGGTAAAAGCTATGTTCAACGAGCGTAACCAGCGCCTGAAAGAGGCCGGACCGTCTGAACCGGTATTGATTCTGGGATTGAACGGTGCACCTGCCGCGGGTGACACGTTCCACGTAATCGATACGGAACAGGAAGCACGTGAAATCGCTAACAAGCGCGAACAGTTGCAACGTGAACAGGGGCTGCGTACTCAGAAGATGCTTACTTTGGATGAAGTTGGCCGCCGTCTGGCACTGGGTGACTTCCACGAACTGAATATTATCGTTAAGGGTGACGTGGACGGTTCTGTTGAGGCGTTGAGCGACTCACTGATCAAGTTGTCTACCGAACAGGTACAGGTGAATGTAATCCACAAAGGCGTTGGAGCTATCTCCGAGTCCGATGTTTCACTGGCTGCCGCTTCGGATGCCATCATCATCGGCTTCCAGGTGCGTCCGTCGAATGCCGCTGCAAAGATGGCGGAGAACGAAGGGGTGGATATCCGCAAGTATTCCGTGATCTACGACGCTATCGAAGAGGTGAAGGCCGCTATGGAAGGCATGTTGGCACCGCAGGTGAAGGAGCAGGTAACTGCAACCATCGAGGTACGCGAGGTGTTCAATATCACCAAGGTAGGTCTCGTAGCCGGTGCGTTAGTCAAGACCGGAAAGGTGAAACGCAGCGACAAGGCTCGTTTGATCCGCGACGGTATCGTAATCTTTACCGGTTCTATCAATGCTTTGAAACGTTTCAAGGACGATGTGAAGGAAGTCGGTACCAACTTCGAGTGCGGTATCAGCCTGACGAACTGCAACGATATCAAGGTAGGCGATATAATCGAATCTTACGAAGAAATAGAAGTAAAACAGACTCTGTAATTAAATAAATTGAGAGCTGAGAATTGAGAGTTGAGAGTTATTTGCAGCATAATCGCGCAGCCAACTCTCAACTCTCAATTCTCAGCTCTCAATTTTTTCAACTATGACAATAATAGATATCATCCTGTTGGTGGTGATTGGCGCAGGAGCGGTCATCGGTTTTATAAAAGGCTTCATCAAGCAACTGGCATCTATCCTCGGATTGATTGTCGGATTGCTGGCTGCAAAAGCACTGTATGTGTCGGTAGCGGAGAGAGTCTTTTCTAAGATAACGGACTCCATGACGTTTGCCCAGATATTGGCGTTTGTTGTTATTTGGGTAGTGGTGCCATTGTTGTTCCTGCTGGTGGCGGCTTTGCTGACGAAGGCGATGGAAGCAGTCTCGCTCGGTTGGCTGAATCGATGGCTGGGTGCCGGACTGGGCGCATTGAAGTTTCTGCTGCTGGTGAGTCTGCTTATCTGTGTTGTCGAGTTTATCGACTCGGATAATACGATGATTGATAGAACAATGAAGGAGGAATCCGTGTTATATTATCCTATAGAGTCGTTTGCGGGAATGTTTTTCCCGGCTGCAAAAGAAGTTACAGAACAATATATACTTAATACATAATGCAACCCGAAGAACCCAATAAATATGTAAAGGAACTAACGCAGGAGAAGTACAAGTATGGCTTCACCACCGACGTGCATACGGAAGTCATTGAGCGTGGGCTGAATGAAGATGTTGTACGGCTGATCTCTGCGAAGAAGAACGAGCCGGAATGGCTGTTGGAGTTCCGTCTGAAAGCATATCGTCATTGGTTGACGATGGAGATGCCTACATGGGCGCATCTCCGTATTCCTGAGATAGATTACCAGGCTATTTCCTACTATGCCGACCCGTTGGCAAAGAAGAAAGATGCGCCGAAGAGTATGGACGAAGTAGACCCTGAGTTGATAAAAACCTTCAATAAGCTGGGTATTCCCTTGGAAGAACAGATGGCATTGAGTGGCATGGCAGTGGATGCTGTGATGGACTCCGTATCTGTGAAGACTACGTTCAAGGAAACGTTGATGGAGAAAGGAATCATTTTCTGTTCCATCAGTGAAGCCGTACGTGAACATCCGGATTTGGTGCAGAAGTATCTTGGTTCCGTTGTAGGATACCGTGATAATTTCTTTGCCGCACTGAACTCGGCGGTATTCTCCGACGGTTCGTTTGTATATATTCCGAAAGGGGTACGCTGCCCGATGGAGCTGTCCACGTATTTCCGTATCAATGCGCGTAATACAGGCCAGTTTGAGCGGACGCTGATTGTGGCGGATGATGATTCGTATGTTTCCTATCTGGAAGGTTGTACGGCTCCGATGCGCGATGAGAACCAGTTGCATGCCGCTATCGTGGAGATTGTGGTGCACGAGCGTGCGGAAGTGAAGTACAGTACCGTACAGAACTGGTATCCGGGTGATGCCGAAGGTAAAGGCGGTGTCTATAATTTCGTTACGAAACGTGGTAACTGCAAAGGTGCGAACAGTAAACTTTCCTGGACACAGGTGGAGACAGGTTCGGCTATTACGTGGAAATACCCTTCCTGTATTTTGACGGGAGATAACTCTTCGGCTGAATTCTACAGTGTGGCGGTGACGAATAACTACCAACAGGCAGATACGGGTACGAAGATGATTCATCTGGGTAAGAATACCAGCAGTACCATTGTCAGCAAAGGTATCTCTGCCGGACATAGTGAGAACTCTTACCGTGGTCTGGTGCGTGTAGCTCAAAAGGCGGATAATGCACGTAACTATAGCCAGTGCGACTCTCTGTTGCTGGGTGATAAGTGCGGTGCGCATACCTTCCCGTATATGGATATCCATAATGAGACGGCGGTTGTGGAGCATGAGGCGACTACCAGCAAGATCAATGAAGACCAGATCTTCTATTGCAACCAGCGTGGTATTTCTACGGAGGATGCAGTAGGGCTGATAGTGAACGGTTATGCAAAGGAAGTGCTTAATAAGCTGCCTATGGAGTTTGCGGTAGAGGCCCAGAAGTTGTTGGCTATTTCGCTGGAAGGCAGCGTAGGATAGGAATTGTAATTAGTCATTTGTAATTAGTAATTATAGAAATGTTAGAGATAAAAGACCTGCATGCCAGTGTAAATGGCAAAGAGATATTGAAGGGCATCAACCTGTCGGTAAAAGCAGGTGAGGTGCATGCTATTATGGGGCCGAACGGTTCCGGTAAGAGTACTCTTTCGGCTGTATTGGTAGGTAATCCTGCCTTTGAAGTGACAAAGGGAAGCGTGACTTTCTGCGGTAAGAACCTTTTGGACTTTTCACCGGAAGACCGTAGTCATGAGGGCATCTTCCTCAGTTTCCAATATCCGGTAGAAATTCCGGGTGTGAGTATGGTCAACTTTATGCGTGCAGCGGTGAATGAGCAACGTAAATACAATCATCTGCCTGCTCTCAGTGCAAGCGAGTTCCTGAAGTTGATGCGTGAAAAGCGTGCTATTGTGGAACTGGACAATAAACTGGCTAACCGTTCGGTGAACGAAGGTTTCTCCGGTGGTGAGAAGAAGCGGAATGAAATCTTCCAGATGGCGATGCTGGAACCGAAATTGAGTATTCTGGATGAAACGGATTCCGGGCTGGATATCGATGCTTTGCGTATCGTGGCCGAAGGTGTGAACAAACTAAAAACACCGGAGAACAGCACCATTGTCATCACTCACTACCAACGCTTACTGGATTATATCAAACCTGACGTCGTACATGTGCTTTACAAAGGTCGTATCGTGAAGACTGCGGGACCGGAATTGGCTCTGGAACTGGAAGAGAAGGGGTATGACTGGATTAAGAAGGAACTAGGAGAGTAATTACATTTTTTAGACGCGGATGGCACGGATGACGCGGATTTTTTATTAGTGCATTATGAGTTTGACACAGGCGGATAAAACTGATGCTATTATAAATGCATTTTATGATGTGTATAATGAGCTTGGGTATGGGTTTATTGAAAATGTATATCAGAATGCATTATATAGGGAGCTGTTGAGACGTGATATTCCCTGTGTAGCACATCCGAAAATAAATGTTTATTATAAGGATGAAGTAGTCGGTTATTATGAAGCTGATATAATTGTATATAATTCTGTTATTTTAGAATTAAAAGCGGTCACCCGACTATCTAAAGAACATGAATTGCAATTGGTCAATTATTTGAAAGCAACAGATATAGAAGTGGGATTATTATTAAACTTTGGTCCCAAACCAGAAATTAGTAGAAAGGTTTTTTCCCATTACTATAGAGAACGTCTACAGAATAATAGTGAATCCGCGTCATCCGCGTTATCCGTGTCTAAGAAATAAAATATAAACGTATATGAATGCAGAACAACAATACATAGATCTTTTCTCCCAGACGGAAGCGATGATATGCCAGCACAGCACCGAGGTGATGAATACCCCTCGCGCGACTGCGTTTGCCGACTTTGAACGGCTTGGCTTTCCTACCCGTAAACAGGAGAAATATAAATATACCGATGTCAGCAAGTTCTTTGAACCGGACTATGGGTTGAACCTGAACCGTCTGGATATTCCGGTAAATCCCTATGAAGTATTCAAATGTGACGTACCCAATATGAGTACCTCTCTGTACTTTGTAGTGAATGATGCTTTTTACAATAAAGCATTACCTGCCCCACATCTGCCCGATGGAGTCATCTTTGGTAGTTTGAAGGAGATGGCAGAGAAGCATCCGGAACTGGTAAAGAAGTACTATGGCAAGCTGGCGGACACTTCAAAAGATGGAGTAACAGCATTCAATACCACTTTTGCGCAAGACGGTGTGCTGCTATATGTACCTAAGAACGTTGCTTTGGAACGTCCCATTCAGTTGGTAAACATCCTGCGTGGTGACGTGAACTTCCTGGTGAACCGCCGGGTATTGATTGTATTGGAAGATGGCGCACAGGCACGTATGCTGGTGTGTGATCATGCCATGGATGCCGTGAACTTCCTGGCAACCCAGGTGATAGAAGTATTTGTAGGTGAGAATGCTGTCTTTGACCTTTACGAACTGGAAGAAACGCATACAAGTACCGTACGTATCAGCAATATGTATGTGAGACAGGAAGCCAACAGCAATGTATTGCTGAATGGCATGACCTTGCATAACGGCACTTCCCGCAACACCACCGAAGTATTGCTGGCAGGTGAAGGCGCCGAAATCAACCTTTGCGGTATGGCCATTGCAGATAAGAATCAGCATGTAGACAACAATACAAGCATAGACCATGCCGTGCCTAACTGTACGAGTAATGAACTCTTCAAGTATGTGCTCGATGACCAGTCAGTCGGTGCATTTGCCGGTCTGGTGTTAGTACGTCCGGATGCGCAACATACCAGTTCGCAACAAACGAACCGGAACCTTTGCGCCACACGTGAGGCACGTATGTATACGCAGCCGCAACTGGAAATTTATGCCGATGATGTAAAGTGTAGCCATGGCGCTACCGTTGGCCAGTTGGATGAGAATGCACTTTTCTATATGCGTCAGCGCGGTATTCCGGCACGTGAAGCCCGCTTATTGCTGATGTTTGCCTTCGTGAACGAAGTAATCGATACCATCCGTCTGGATGCATTGAAAGATCGCTTACATCTCTTGGTAGAGAAACGTTTCCGTGGTGAACTGAATAAGTGCCAAGGCTGTGCGATATGCAAGTGAGAATATATTAATACCTAAACAACATGTATGATATTCAAAAGATAAGAGCCGATTTCCCGATACTTTCCCGTGAAGTGTACGGCAAACCATTAGTCTATTTGGATAATGGGGCGACGACACAGAAGCCGCGTTGTGTGGTGGATGCCATAACGGATGAATATTATTCTGTCAATGCCAATGTGCACCGTGGCGTACACTTCCTGTCGCAACAGGCAACGGAACTGCACGAGGCAAGCCGAGAGACGGTGCGGAAGTTCATCAATGCCGGTTCTATAAATGAAATCGTATTTACACGGGGAACCACGGAAAGCATCAATCTGTTAGCCTCCAGTTTCGGTGAGGCATTTCTGCATCCGGGTGACGAAGTGATTGTTTCCGTAATGGAACATCATAGTAATATCGTTCCCTGGCAACTGCTGGCCGAACGGAAGCGTATCAATCTGAAGGTTATTCCGATGAACGACCGCGGTGAACTTCTGATGGATGAATACGAGAAGCTTTTCACTGACCGAACGAAGATTGTGAGCGTAGTACATGTGTCCAATGTTTTGGGTACGGTCAATCCTATCAAGGAAATGATTAAGATTGCCCATAATCATGATGTACCTTTCCTGGTAGATGCGGCACAATCCATTCCTCACATGGCAGTGGACGTGAAAGATCTGGACGCTGATTTCCTTGTATTCTCCGGTCATAAAGTGTATGGGCCTACCGGTGTGGGCGTGCTCTATGGTAAGGAAGAATGGCTGAATAAGTTACCTCCTTATCAAGGCGGCGGTGAGATGATAAAGCATGTATCTTTTGAACGTACTACCTTCAATGAATTGCCGTTTAAGTTCGAAGCCGGTACTCCTGACTATATCGGTACTACGGGACTGGCGAAAGCTCTCGATTATGTTTCTGCCATTGGCATGGATAAGATTGCCGCTTATGAGCATGAATTGACGGAATATGCCACGCAGCGATTGAAAACAATCCCCGGTATGCGTATCTTTGGTGAAGCTGCTGAGAAAGGAAGTGTCATCTCCTTCCTTGTGGGGGATATTCATCACTTCGATATGGGCACATTGCTCGATCGTCTCGGCATTGCCGTACGTACAGGACACCATTGTGCCCAACCGTTGATGCAACGCCTCGGCATAGAAGGAACAGTGCGTGCTTCTTTTGGAATCTATAATACGAAAGAAGAAATAGATGTCTTGGTGGCAGGTATCGAACGCGTCAGCAAGATGTTCTAAGCATAAATATAAAATTTAGGTTTCGTAAGCCTTATCAAAGCTTGCGAAACTTGAGTATAAAATATAAAAAGAAGGTCACTGCAACTTTCCGTCCTGTCTGTGCGTCTAATAGAATGCAAATAACTTAAATAAACAGAGAAAGATCATGTTAGTAACAACAACCCCAATTATCGAGGGTGGACGTATCACCCGCTATTACGGTATAGTTTCAGGCGAGACGATTATCGGTGCCAATGTATTCCGTGACTTTTTTGCCAGTATTCGTGATGTAGTGGGCGGACGCAGCGGCTCTTACGAGGAAGTGCTGCGTGAAGCGAAAGATATTGCCCTTCGTGAAATGCAGGAGCATGCCAAGGCACTTGGAGCCAATGCTGTGATTGGCGTGGATTTGGACTATGAAACAGTAGGTGGAAGCGGCAGTATGCTGATGGTAACTGCTTGCGGCACGGCTGTGACCGTAGAATAATCAATACAGAGGGAGAACCGGAAAGCTCTTCCCCTGCATATCAATGCTTGGGAGAATAATCGCTGATGATTACTTTTCCCTTTTTTTGTTCCAGTTTGGCTATTCCCAGATCATTGAGCGCTTGCAGTACCTCTTCCAAGGAAGTTGTTCGCGGGAAGCGGAAATGAATGCGTTGTTTCAGCAAGTCGGGCGAATGAAAGATGATACTGGTATTATACCATGTGCCGACAGACTTCATTATCTCCGCCAGTTCGGCATCATCGAAGCTGAACTCTCCTTTGGTCCATCCTTCCGTTGCGGTGAGTTGTGCTTCGGATATGGTGAAACCATTATCTTCAGACAATATAGCTTGCTGTCCGGGCAATATGTCTTTCTGCCGTGTTTGTTTCTCGTCGCTGACGCGGACGCGCCCCTGAAATAAAGTGACTGCCGCTACTTTTCCCGGATAGGCATTTACATCGAATACCGTGCCCAATACCTGTGTCTGCATCTTACCGGAAGAAACAATGAAAGGACGTGCACTATCTTTTGCCACTTCGAAACGTGCTTCTCCTGTCAGATGGACTTCACGGGTCCCCTCTGCCGGGAATTGTTTAGGATATTCCAGGCGGGAATTGGCGCTGAGCGTAACCTGTGTACCATCGTCCAAAGTGATTTGCATGGTAGTGGCTGGGGGAGTTGAAAGAGTAATCCTGCCATTGCTCTCTGAGGTGATGATTGCTTCGGGAACATCCAGGGCCGCAAAGATTTCGATATCTTGAATCGTGTCTTTGTTGGTAATACGGGGCACGATAAGCACTACCAGCACTACGATGGCAGCTGCAATGCCGGAAGTCCACATCTGTATGATGCGTCTGCGTTTTTGGGCGTCTTGCCGGGAGGCAAAAGCATTCCATGCCGCGCGGGTTTCTTCTTCCGAAGGTAAGTCTCCGAGCGCTTCTCCGAAGGCATTCAGTAATCTGAGGTCTTCAGTATCCATCTTGAAATCATTTTCTTTTTTCTCTTCCATCATCGGTTTCCTCCTTTCAGGGTCATAGCTTCGCGCAAGGTACGCAAAGCTTTGGATATATGTTTCTTTACAGTGTCGGGACTGATGCCAAGCTGTTCGGCTACTTCCCGATAGGTTTTATGTTCATAATAGCAGAGCCGCAATACCGTGCAGGTTGGTTCCGGTAGGTTGCGGGCAATGCTTTCCGCTTGTTGCAGTAGTCGTTCATGTTCCCGGTAGTCGGTCGCTACATCCATGCGGGTGGCTTCGCGCAATGCTTCCAGGTTGGTAGCTTCTACTTGCAGATGCTTCAGACGGTTAAGGCAGGCGTTACGTGCCGCAGTGTAAAGCCAGGCTCCCCGGTTTTCCGGTTCCAGCTTTTCGAATTGTTTCCACGCCTGCTCCATCACACTACCCACAATATCACGGGCTTCTTCTCCGTCGCCCAATAGTTGGGTGGCGTAGCGCACCAGACGGGGATATAGCTCCGTGAACATCTGTCCGAAAACTTCTCTTTTTGTGTCTTTTTTATGAAACAAGGACATTCTCTGATTCTTTATTTAGTCTGCAAAGGTAAGGATTATCCTTTATTTCCTTTATCAATCTCCTTAAACTGTCGTTGCACCGTTGTGGGAAGGACATTGTACAATTGTACATATTGGGAAAGAGAGATACAGGAAATGGTTAGTGCTCTAGCAATCAGTTGGTTGTATTTACAAACCATTTACATCACACGGTAAAAGCATTTACCGCCATATGTAACGCTCTTTACCCCTTATTGTAACGCTCTTTACCTCGGTATGTAACGCTCTTTACCTCGGCGTGTAAACGGAGTTATCATTTGAGGTAAACAGAATCATCCTTTGGGGTAAACGGAATTTAAAGACGTCCTTTTTCACTTTCTCCGGCACCTTTACCTTTATATTTATTCTTAGTGGCATTGAACTGATAGTTGAGGCGTATGCCGAAACGTTGTTTGTCGGCATAATTTTCAAACTCGTTGTAGGTACGGTCGCCATATACACGAAAGTGATAGGTACCTGTACGAAATATATCATTCGCTACCAACGAGATGCGCAACGCACGGTCTTTCAGGAAAGATTTGGTAAGTTGCGCATCTACAGTTCCTTCTGTTTTTCTGATGGCATAGCTTTGCTTTGCACCCAATGCCAGTCTTCCTTTTATATTGAGAAACCAGCCACGAGGCAAAGTAAAGCTGTTGTTCAGAATGAAATCCGGTTGCGCCTCATTCCAGAGGGGCTGAATATTCAGTGAACGGGCATTGGACTGGAACCAGGACACACTGACCGTAAATTGCGGTTGCCACCAGCCGAACTTCGGGGAGAGTACCACAGCGCCTCCGTATGCATAGGAGTTGGGAATGCTTGCCATCGTCCACAATACTACGCCGGGATGCTTTGCATCGTCGTATGGTTTTGCATAAGTGGTGTACATGTTTCGTACATGGTTGAAGTATAAACTGGTATTGATCCATTTCCAGCCCCCTTCCAATGAGAAGAGGTTATGCTTTTGTGGTTCCAGTTCAGGATTTCCGTTGTGGTATTGGTACTTGCTTTGGTAACTGATGGTACTGGACAGCATACTGTAACTGGGACTAAATTTCTTCATGCGATAAGACAGGCCGATATTCCAGTCCTCCTTTTTATAGAAAATGCCGGCTACGGGAATCAAGTCATGATAGGCAGGACTTTTCTCTACTTTATAGACATCTGATTCGTAGTAATCCGTCTTTTGATATTCGTAGCGTAGTCCTGCCGTAAGGTCGAACTGTCCCAATTCTATGGAATAATCGGCAAAGGCAGAGGCGATGGACTGTTTGATGCGGTTGTCGGCATCGTTGGAGAAACCGCTTTGCTTGAAGATGTCGTGGCGCTCGGTGAAAGTTTCTTCAGTACCGAAAGAGAGTTTGCCTTGCCCAAGCGGTGCTGTAATCACCAGTTTAGCGGCATACAGGCGGTTTTTCACTTCACTGTCGGATGTGGCATCTGTTTCACCATTGTTGTCCACCTTCTGCCCGCCTCCCGAACGACCGTAGAGGTAGTCGGCATTGAAGTCGATGTTCCATTTTCCGAAAGTACCGTTATAATAGCCATTCACGGTATGATTCCAGTTGGTATGCTTGCGACCGTGTGAGTCGGATGTGAGACGATCCACCTCTTCTCCGTCCCGCAGCATCACGGTTTCACCTTGTGCATAAAGTTCCTGATTGCCCAGTCCGGTTTTGGGTACATAGCGTATACCGAAAGACTGATGGTCATCCGGTTCGTAGTTGAAACCTACTTCGCCATTGAAGTTTGCATCATGTGCACGATTGACGTTGTCAGATATACTTTTCCATTCGGAGGAAGTGCTCAGTTGCAGTTGGGTATGACTGGTGGAGTATGTGTCCGACTCATTGAAATGCCCTTTGACAAAGATGTCCAGTCCGCCGGTACGATAATTCAGTGAGGCGCCTTGTTTGCCTTTTGCCGAGTGTCCCTGGGTATAGTCTGCGTAGGCATTGGCACTTAAACCTTGACCGCGCTTGCGGATGGTACGTAGTCGGATAACAGATGATACGTTGGAGGAATAACGTGCTCCGGGTGTGGTTACAATTTCGGCGGAGAGTATTTCGTTAGCCTGAAGTTGATCCAGTTCGGAGGAGTCGCGCACTTTCCGACCGTTGATGTAGATGTCCGGTTTGCCTCGTCCGATAACCGTATAGTTACCGTCCGAGCCGGTGACAAAAGGGAGGTGACCGATCATATCGCTTGCCGAACCCAGCATGGAGAGCGGTGTTCCCGCTACGTTGGCAACGAAAGCGCCATTCTTGCGTTCCACCATCGGGCGGGAGGCGGTTACCGTCACTTCCTTCAGCATTTGCGCGTCCGGTTGCAGGCGAATGTCATTTTCCGGTTGGCAGGGAAGCGTCAAGGATTGATAGCCTATGTAGGTTACTTTCAGCAAATGTTTTTTTTCATTGTTGCCGGGTAGGATAAAGCTACCGTCTTCCGCTGTGACGCATCCTGTAATAAAAGAGGAATCGGTTGTTGCCAGCAGGATGACGTTGGCATACGCTAACGGTTCATTCCGCTCTCCGTATATGGTTCCGCGCACTTGGGTAGTCTTGCCATCTTTTCCCTTACGCTGAATCACGAAGTAATCGGTACGTTCAATGCTGTTGAAAGGCTTTCCTTTCAGTACTGTGCGGATGGCTTCGCCTTGTGTCTGTTTACGGATACTTGCTGTTACGTGATAGTTCTCCGTCTCTTCATAGGCAAAAAGGATATTCTTGCCGCCCATCTTCTCTATCTGTTTCAGTGCGGCAGACAGCTTTTCGTTTTTTAGTTCCAGACTGACCAGTCTGGATGTTTGCTGTGCATTTGCGGTTGAGGTAAAGAGTAGAAGAATATATACTGTGTATATCATCCATGCCTTTCTAAAAGTAAAATCTGTGCGTTTCATTATTCCTTTGTTTTTATTGATTTTACTTATACTACAACATGGGTGCTCAATCGGGTACGGTTTTCGCCTGCAAATTTAATAGAATGAGTTGATTTTCTTTCATTCCTTTGCTTATTTCGTTTCAAATCAATACTTTTAGACTTTCAATCAACCTTTTAATACGAATAACACCATGGACAGTTTGCTTTTCTGGCTGATTCCGGCCGCTTCCGTTTTAGCTCTCTGCTTTGCTTACTATTTCCATAAGCAAATGATGAAAGAGAGTGAGGGTACTCCGCAAATGATAAAGATTGCCGCCGCTGTGCGTAAAGGCGCGATGTCTTATCTGAAACAACAGTATAAGATAGTTGGCTGGGTATTTCTGGGACTTGTGATCCTTTTCTCTATTATGGCTTATGGCTTCGATGTGCAAAACCATTGGGTACCGATTGCTTTCCTGACGGGCGGTTTCTTCTCCGGACTTTCCGGCTTCCTCGGCATGAAGACGGCAACGTATGCTTCGGCACGTACGGCAAATGCTGCCCGTAATTCACTGAATGCGGGATTGCGCGTCGCTTTCCGTAGTGGTGCGGTAATGGGACTGGTGGTAGTGGGCTTGGGCTTGCTCGACATCTCTTTCTGGTATCTGTTATTGAATGCGGTTATTCCGGAAGATGTTCTGACTCCGACTCATAAACTCTGTATTATCACTACCACCATGCTTACTTTCGGAATGGGTGCTTCCACACAAGCGCTCTTTGCCCGTGTAGGTGGAGGTATCTATACGAAAGCTGCCGATGTAGGCGCCGACCTGGTAGGTAAGGTTGAGGCCGGCATTCCCGAAGACGATCCGCGTAATCCTGCAACGATTGCCGATAATGTAGGTGACAACGTAGGCGATGTGGCGGGTATGGGTGCCGATCTCTATGAAAGCTATTGTGGCTCCATACTGGCAACTGCCGCTCTGGGTGCTGCCGCCTTTATTCATACGGGAGATACGGCCATGCAGTTCAAAGCCGTTATTGCTCCGATGCTGATTGCTGCCGTAGGTATCCTTCTCTCTATTATCGGTATCTTCGCAGTACGTACCAAGGAGAATGCGAAGATGAAAGACCTGCTTGCTTCGTTGGCTTTCGGTACGAACCTGAGTTCAGTGCTGATTGTAGTGGCTACTTTCTTTATTCTTTGGTTGTTGCAACTTGATAACTGGATGTGGATATCCTGTGCCGTTATAGTCGGTCTGGTAGTCGGTATCATTATCGGACGTTCTACGGAATACTATACCTCACAATCCTATCGTCCTACTCAGAAGTTGAGCGAAAGCGGAAAGACCGGTCCGGCAACGGTAATCATCTCCGGCATCGGTTTGGGTATGCTGTCTACCGCGGTTCCGGTGATTGCTGTGGTAATAGGTATCATTGCTTCCTACCTGTTTGCATCAGGGTTCGATTTCAATAATGTAGGTATGGGACTTTACGGCATCGGTATTGCTGCCGTAGGTATGCTTTCCACCTTGGGTATCACGCTTGCTACAGATGCTTACGGTCCTATTGCCGACAATGCCGGTGGTAATGCCGAAATGTCCGGTCTGGGTGAAGAAGTTCGCAAACGCACCGATGCTCTCGACTCTTTGGGCAACACCACTGCCGCTACCGGAAAAGGCTTCGCCATTGGTTCGGCTGCACTTACGGGACTTGCCCTGCTTGCTTCTTATATTGAAGAAATCCGTATCGGACTGACTCGTTTGGGAACCACGGAATTAACACTTCCCCATGGGGATGCTGTGGGGCTTCAGGATGCCACCTTCTTCGATTTCATGCATCATTATGATGTGACATTGATGAATCCGAAGGTTCTTTCGGGTATGTTCCTGGGTAGTATGATGGCATTCCTTTTCTGCGGATTGACAATGAACGCTGTTGGCCGTGCCGCCGCCCACATGGTGGATGAAGTGCGCCGCCAGTTCCGTGAAATCAAGGGTATCCTTACCGGTGAAACGGAACCGGACTACGAGCGTTGTGTAGAGATTTCTACAAAAGGAGCACAGCGTGAGATGGTAGTTCCCTCATTGATAGCCATTATTGCTCCGATTGCAACGGGACTTATCTTCGGTGTTCCCGGTGTTCTGGGTTTGCTGATCGGTGGATTGAGCAGCGGTTTCGTCCTTGCCATCTTTATGGCGAATGCGGGCGGTGCATGGGATAATGCAAAGAAATATGTGGAAGAAGGTAACTTTGGCGGTAAGGGTAGCGAAGTACATAAAGCTACTGTGGTAGGCGATACGGTAGGTGACCCGTTCAAAGATACTTCCGGTCCGAGTTTGAATATCCTTATCAAGCTGATGAGTATGGTAGCTATCGTGATGGCCGGACTGACGGTTGCGTGGAGTCTCTTCTAAGAACCCTGTTTATTATTCCCTCTAATAGAAATGCCCGTTTTCCTTAATGGAAACGGGCGTTTCATTTTAATGGGAACGGGAATTACTTCCCGTAATCATCGTACATCATCAATAGATGGGATGAACTCCAACTGAAGTGTGGCGCTTTCAGTCGCTCTCCGGTGTGAGTGCCATAGTTCTCGTGGATGGGCGCTCCTTCTTTCAGCCCGTTGAGGCGGTCGAATACCTGCAAGGTATATTCATCGGCGAGCTTATGGTAACCGTAGTTGCGGAGCCCGCGGATGGCAAAGTAAGTCTGATCCAGCCAGATAGGACCACGCCAATAGCCGCGCGGGTTGTACTTGGGATTATCTGCGGCAATGGTGGGGAAGGGGATATACGTTGAGAACTTCGCTGTGTCCTGAAGCATGGGTAACATCTTGTCTACCTGCTCTTGCGTGGCAATCTGTGTCCACAACGGAGTATAGGCTTCGCATCCCGGTTCTTCAATGAATGAACCGTCTTTCAGGCGGCGGTCAAAGAAGAAATTGAGTTTGGGATCAAAGAAATAATCGGCTACTTTATTACTATAGTCGGGAGCATCGAATGAGACATTCAGTAATCCGGCAAACTTCTTCAGTAACTTACATTCCAATGCCAGGTAGGCATTCAGGTCTACACTTTCCTGGTCCATGCTCCAGGCATCCTCGCCCCCGTCGTTCTTCAGCATCACGGCATCGTCAAAACGGATGGCATTGTCCATACCGCTTTCCCAGGCTGCCGCTTCCAGAGTACCGTCTGTGGCACCGTATTCGCACATACCATTATGATTATGGTCGCGTTTCTGATACCACCACTTATAATAAGAAAGCAGTTGCGGATACATCTCGGAAACGAAAGCTGTGTCGCCTGTATGCGTAAAGATCTCATCTACAGCCCAGCATACAAGGGGTGGCTTGCTGTCGCGTGCATTGTTTTCGGATGGATCGGTGTAGATACAGTCGATAACCATACCGTCCGGTTGCTGATAATCGAACATGGCGCGGATGTTATTCTTTGCCAGTTCAGGATCGAACTTGGCAGTTCCGGCGCTGAAACGCCAGCTGTCCCATGCCCAGAAGCCTACAAAGTAACCGACTGCATGGCTCGGAATGATACCCTCGTGCAACAGACCGCCGCGATGGGTACGCCAGTTGGAGATAAGAGTGGTTACGGCTTTCACGGCGATGCGGTCGTATTCGGGTTTCATGTCGGTACGCAGTATCTTCGTCAGGTATCTTTCCCAACGTTCGGCATTGGCTTGCAATGCTTTTTCGGGATTGTTAAGCAGGTTGGGGAGGTTTTGTAATCCGGCTGTCATTTCCTTTTCGGAGGTGAAGAAGGAAATGGCTACGTTTACGGGGTACTTGGAGGTATGGATAAGGGCGGTGTAGTTATTATCCGTTCCGGTAAGTGCCACATCGGGAGTAAACGTTACAGTTACGCTTTCTCCACTGGGATGGCGGGCTATTACGGAATTCTGCTCTATACTTACGGTTACGTTCTTTCCCCATTGGCTGCCGGTCAGCATCAGTTCTTCCGTCTTGTCGGCTTCTATACGAAGCAAAGCGGTAGAGGCACTTATGAAGTTAAGCTGCTGGGTGATGGTTCCGTTGCCCGAATGGGCGGACATATACAGTTCTCCGGGATAGTAGCAGGTGGAGTCGGGCACAAAGGTGTCCGAAGGTTTCTGACTAAAACCTACCGTAACAGCGGATTGAGCCATCCACTGGCGGCGAAACATATCCAGACTGAACGGGCCGCAGAAACCGTTTACCCAGTTCTCTTTCTCGGGAAGGGTGAAGCCCATCCACGAGCCGGCATCTGTGAACCAGCCGTAGCAGCGGTGCAAAGTATCGGGAGTGTAGGCGATATCCAGTATATTATTGAAGGTATACCGCTTCTCCGCAGTGTTTTTGCTGCCGGAAGTGCAGGCGGTGATGCCTGCAACCAGCAGAGTAATACAAATGGTGTGTATAAACTTATGTCGCATATTCGTTATTATTATGAACTTAATAATTGCTTTTTAGGGGTGATAAATGATAATTTGAGAGGGAATGGGTATGCGGACGACACGGATAAGGCGTTCGTCCGCCTTATCCGTGTCGTCCGCGTACCCATATTAGAACCAACATTTGTGAGCCTGTTCCGCTGCATCATCCTTTGCTCCGAGCGGTTGCAGTGTGAAACTGTATTTCCACTCGTGCGGAGTGATGGTGTATTCGGGATGTACTTGTGCTCCCCAGGTATTGTCACCACCCACACCCATCTGCTGATGGTCGATGTTCAGCCAGACCATATCCTTTTTCAGGATACTTCCTCCATGACGGCGTTCTACCTGCGAGGGACGATATTCGATGTCCTCCATCGGGAAGTTCCAGGCACTTACGCTCAGAGGTTCTTCTCCCGTAACCAGTAAACCCTCTCCGGCAGCATTGCGCAGGGCAACCCAACGCACATCACAGTGATTGGCTGTTTCCTGAGCACGTACATACGGATGGAATTGTTCCCAGACCGTAGCATTATACAGGCCTATCAATGCTCCTGTCTTTCGGTCTGCATAGTTTTCCTGCGGACCGCGTCCCAGCCAGGACATCATTTCATATTCTGCCGGAAGTATCATACGCATACCCAGACGGGGCATTTCACTCAGCGCCTGTTTGCCCGGAGTGAAGTGCATGCTCACCCGGACGGCACCGTCAGGATGAATATCATAGATCGTTTGCAATGTAGAGCCTTGCGCCTCCATCTTATAAGTAGCTGTTACGGTGGCAATCTGCTGTTTCTCCGTAACTTCCAGATTCTCCAGTTTGGCATCCTTTCCGGCGGTCTTCCAGGTGGCACAGCGGTAAAGATGTCCGTTAGGAATATCGTTGTCCGTCAGCGGACGCCAGAAGTTGGGCTGTAAACCCTCTTTAATCAGATTCTTTCCATGGTAGGTCAGTTCTGTCATCTCACCGTTTTGGGCGGAGAAAGCTATTTGGAAGTTATTTCCTTTCAGTGTGATCGCTTCGTTATTCCGGTCCATTGCCAGTGTACCGTTGGCGGGCTGAACCTTTCCGGCTGTTTGAGTGGTGGGGAGTAGCCATTGCTCAATGGCCACTTCATGTCCTTTCGGTATCAGCGGAGCTTCATGCTTGGTGAATGCGCGCAGAGTCAGGAAGTATTCCTTACCGTCGGCAGGCAATGCTTTCAAGGGTAATTCTATATTGGCAAAGCTTCCCGGAGTGATTACGGGGAAGTC
The DNA here is from genome assembly GCF_003474285.1 of Bacteroides sp. AF39-11AC. Taxonomy (NCBI): domain Bacteria; kingdom Pseudomonadati; phylum Bacteroidota; class Bacteroidia; order Bacteroidales; family Bacteroidaceae; genus Bacteroides; species Bacteroides sp. AF39-11AC. The sequence goes on from NZ_QROH01000001.1 coordinate 264,133, forward strand.
CATTTCACCTTCTTGTACCGCTTTTCCGTCGCACTCTACTGCCCAACGCAGGGTATATCCTTCCAAGCCGATGAAATCATGCCGATTGCTGATTTTTATCTTGTTCGGAGTAAAAGCTACCGGTTCGAAGTGAACGTATTGCAGTACTTTCTTCACCTCATAGATGTGCGGATGGAGAGAACGGTCGGCAGCTACCAGTCCGTTGGCACAGAAGTTAGAGTCGTTGACGATGCCTACAAAGCCCATGTCGCCTCCGAATGCCCAGATATCACGGTTGTTTTTATCTTTGATGGCGAATGTCTGGTCTACCCAGTCCCAGATAAATCCGCCCTGTAGCTGGTCATACTTATAAATCAAATCCCAGTAATCCTGGAAGTTTCCTACGCTGTTACCCATCGCATGGGCATACTCACACATAATCAAGGGGCGTTTGTCACGCTGATTGATGTGGCGGCGCAATGACCAGATACGTGCATACATCGGACAGTAAATGTCGCTTTTTGCATCGTAGCCGCCTCCTTCGTATTGTACCGGGCGGGTAGGATCTATTTTCTTAGTATAATCGTACAGCGTTTCAAAATGTTTGCCATACCCGGATTCATTACCCATGGACCAGGTGACGATGGCTGAGTAGTTACGGTCGCGTGCAATCATGCGGCTCATGCGCTCCATGAAGGGGCGTTCCCAGTCCGGATAATTAGCCAGCGTGCCATCCTTATGATCCATCATGCCATGACTTTCGATGTTGGCTTCATCCACCATGTACAGACCGAATTCGGTGCAAAGCTCGTACCAGGCAGAGTAGTTTGGATAGTGACAGTTGCGTACACCGTTCAGGTTGAATTGTTTCATCAACTGAATATCATGTATCATGGAAGCGACGCTGATAGTGCGTCCTTTGTGCGGATCGTGCTCGTGACGGTTTACTCCTTTAAACAGTACTGCTTTCCCGTTGATCATCTGCATTCCGTTGCGCATTTCTACCGTGCGGAAACCAAAAAGGTGAGTGAAAGATTCAAGTGGTTTTCCCTGGGCGTCGAAGGTGCTGACTACTAATGTGTAAGTATTCGGCGTTTCAGCATTCCATGCACGTGCATTCGGGAAGATTTGCTGTTGGCTGAACAGGGTATCGGTAGTGGAAGTGATGGACTGCTTCCGGTTGTAAATCTCCTTGCCGTGATCTAATATCTTAACTTCGACGGTTTCTCCGGCTTTCGGCTGGTGAAGTAATACATCGAGGTTTAATTCTCCATCTTTGTAATCATTGACTAACTCGGCAGTCATCCGGAAGTCACGGACACGGCTTTGCGGACGGGCATAGAGATATACATCCCGTTCAATGCCACTGTATTTCCAGTAGTCCTGCCCTTCAAGATAGGAGCCATCGCTGTAACGGAATACTTTCACGGCAAGTTTATTACTGCCTTTTTTCAACAGCTTCGTAACGTTGAAGTGAGACGGCAGACGGCTGTCTTCGGCATATCCGGCAAGCTCACCGTTCACCCATACATAATAAGCGGATTCCACTCCTTCGAAGTCAAGGAAGATATCCATACCTTCCCAACCATTCGGGACGGTAAACTCACGAATGTAGGCTCCTACCGGATTGTAATTGGCAGGCACATACGGAGGATTGGCAGGAAATGGATAGCGGGTATCTGTATAGATAGGAGCATCGAATCCTTGCAGTTCCCAACTTCCGGGAACTTGTATTTTGCTCCACTTCCGGGTATTGTATCCGGGTTTATGGAAATCTTGAGGGCAAAGATCGTTATTCTTTGAGAACAGGAATTTCCAGGTTCCATCCAGAGAAACTCGTCTTTCTGTCGCAGGATTCACGTCGAAACGCACATCGGCGGGGAGAGAGCGTTGTTTCAAAGCGTTGGCTTCATTCGTAAACGGGATGAAGTGCGCATGCATCGGCTCTCTGTTTATCTCGTTGATTTGTGGGTTCTGCCAGGGTTCGTTATCAGCCAGGGCAGAAACACAAAGCAATGAGGAAAAGAGTAAGGTATAAACTTTGGCTTTCATGATAATTTGCTTTAAGTTCAAAACAATATTAAATTGAACAAAACAGTGTCACAAGGAACGGAACGCTGAAATCCACCACAAATCCGTGGAAGATGGAGACAACTACAAATTGTTGTCCGGCCGTTCGTGTAATGATGGGCAGTGTGGTGTCCATCGTAGTTGCCCCTCCGGCAGAGATAGGAGCGAGGTTGCCGAACCAGCGCACCAGTAACGGTGCCGCCAGTAAGGTCAGAATCTCGCGGCTGATGTTGGCGAGCAGGGCAATTGTTCCTAATTCAGCTCCTTTATATTCGGTAATGAAGATACTGGAGAGTGAATAGTAACCGAAGCCCGAACCTACAGCCAGGCAATCTGTCAGGGAACGGTGTGTCAGTATCAGGCTGACTGCGGCAGAACCTGCCAACGTGCCCAGAATGGTCATGATAGGCAGGAATATCAACCGTGGATTGAGTGAACGGAAGTTTTTCAACGTTTGCGGGTCATTGCCTACACTTAGCCCTACACTGAACATCAGTGCGCAAAGTGCATAAAAGCTGACTTTACTATCTACTACGATGTCGATAGGTATCAGGTGAAAGACTCCGCAGAGCGTACCCAGCACAAAAAAGCCGACTATGATAAGACTTCCTTTCATGCCCGGCCTCCTTTCCGTTTGTATAAGGCCCTCCACAGAGCCCAAGCGGCAATCACACTTCCCAGAGTTCCACCTATGGTGAGTATGACGGCTTCAAGGCCAATGGTGTGCAGTCCTTTGATAATCTGCTCGTTTCCTCCCACTTCAATGCCGAGAATGAAGAGCAGTACCCAGATCAACACTGTGATAACTTTATGTATTTTACTTAAATTCCGTTTCCGTAAGAGGTAGCCCAGCAGCATTCCTGTGAGCATCAGTCCGATAATTGTAAACATATCTATGTCGTTTTTGAGGGCAAAGATAAAGCTTTCAGGATAAACAAGACGGTATTCATAGGTACAAATACCGTCTTGTCATTCATATAAGATTAAGAGAGAATTATATTAATTACTTTCCTCAGTTGTTAAACCGCTTAAGGCACTGTTCGCTTTAATTTCAGATTGAGGAATCGGGTAGAATGAATGTTTTTCAGCACTGAATGTTGTGCGTCCTGCAGCGTGTAAAGCGACATCCAGTTTGCCCCAACGGCGTAGATCATAGAAACGCCATGCTTCAAGTGGAAATTCAATCATACGTTCATGCTCAATCTGTGCCTGTACATTTTCTTGTGATGTACCTTTCATTTCCGGCATATCGCCATGTACTTTACGCACTTCATTGATAATTGGAATGGCTTGTTCAGGGTGTCCTTGTAGATTTAGAACTTCAGCTTTCATTAATAATACGTTGGCATATCGCATTAACGGAAGATTAATGGCAGTATAATTTTCAAGAAGTTCATTGATTGTAGGAGGCAGATATTTTCTGAATGCAGGTTTGTTGTAGGCAATGCCATCATCTCCAGAGAATACGTCGTCATAGTCGTATCCATATACTTTACCTGTTCCGTCATTGAAGTAGTCACATTGGAAAAACATGGTCTGATACATACGTGTATCATATAATCCGGTAGTAGCAATCTCACCTTCTTTCTTGAACTCGTTGATTAGCTGGTCGCTTGGGTACATTTCTTCCCATCCACTTAACTCATAAGTTGCTATAAACTTATGAACTTGGTGTTTATAATAAGCGCCACCATCACTGTTCATTGTAAATTGAAGTTCGAAGACAGATTCTTTGCAGTTCTTGTTACTTCCGTCGAACATGCTGATAAATTTTTTCTCCAGTTCATATCCTTTGACTTCACTGAATGCTGCTAAAGCCTCGCGAAGGTATTCATCTTTTTTAGCTGTTTCCTCATAGGCTCTTGTAAGGTAAGCAAATCCCAGATAGGCATAGGCAGCCCCACAAGTAGCACGTCCAGCATTCTCGCTGGGGTGGCTTGAAGGTAATTTCGTTGCTCTTTTCAAGTCTTCGATAATGAAATCCCAAGCAGCTTCACGGGAAGAAAGTGGCTTATTTAGATTGCTGGCATCTACATACTTATCACTGATGATGATTTCTTTCCAGTTCAGAATGAGTTTCAAATGATAATAAGCACGAAGGAAATAGGCCTCATTGAGGATTTGTTGACGCATATCTTCTGTGATTTTTCCTTCTGGAACTTCCGGAACCTTAGTAATAACCTGGTTTGCATAGTTAGCTCCTTTGTAGTTGTTACTCCAGTAAAGCGAAATCTGCGAACTGCCTTGGTTAAAGGTAAAGTTATAATATTCCAGCATATAAGCCCAGTTGTAAACATCAGGACCAACTTTCAGAATATCTTCCCGGAATGATTCAACTGGAAACTTAACTTCAGACATCTGCCAACTGCTTATGGAGTATTCGAGTTGTGAGTAGGCTGCACTCAGTCCGGATAAAGCGTCTGCCTCATCTCTCCAAAATTTGTCGGAGGTCAATTGGTCGGGAGACTCTACCGACAAGAAATCATCGCATGCACTGAATAAAGTTGTGAATGCCAATGCTGCTATATATATATATTTCTTCATAATGATCTGTTTTTAAGAATTTAGAATGTTAATTGTAATCCTATTACATAAGATTTGGTGAATGGATATGTTAGATTATCCACACCGGTATTCAATACGGAAGAACGTGAGAATTCAGGGTCAATGCCGCTATAATCGGTAATAGTAAATAAGTTTTCACCACTAACATATATTCTCAACTTCTCTATCTGTATCTTTTTCAACAGAGATGTGGGTAGATTGTAACCCAGTTGTAATTGACGACAACGAACAAAGTTTCCGTTTTCCAGGAAGCGGGTTGATTCGCGTGAATTTCTATTCGGGTCTCCTAACACTGCGCGCGGCATAGAAGTACTGTGATTGCTATCTGTCCATGCATTCAATGTTGTTTTGAAGAAGTTGGATGGACTGCTCATTCCTTCAAAATAGAAACGATTGGCATTGTACAATTTATGTCCCCATCCACTACCCAAAAGCATAGAGAAATCAAATCCTTTGTAGCTGATTCCAAGGTTTAAATTAGCTTCTAATTTGGGGATACCGGAACCGCTGTAGATTTTATCATCTTCATCAATTTCTCCATTGCCATCTATATCTCTGAAGCGTACATCACCTGGTACAGCATCTGGCTGAATAACTTTTCCTTCAGCATTTTTATAGTTATTAATTTCATCTTGACTTTGGAAAATACCATCCATTTGGTAGAGATAGTAGGCTCCGATAGGTTTACCAACCGTTGCTTTAGTTACATAGTGATCGTCATAGTTGACACCATCTCCATTGATTTCCTGATTGGCATCAGCCAGTGAAACCACGCGATTGCGAGTTGTGGAAAGGTTTAGTCCTACGTTATATTCAACTTCTTTACCGATTTTGTCGTTCCAGTTCAATTCCAACTCAAAACCGGTATTTTTGATTTTGCCTACATTCATTGTTGGGCTCCATAAACCAGAGGAAGGGGGCAGCACTTTAGTGATAAGTAGGTCACTGGTTTGGTTGTGGTAATAATTCAAAGCACCGGTCAGTTTGTTGCTGAACATACCAAAATCAACGCCGATATTTTTTGTGTCAGTGGTTTCCCATTGTAATTCATTATTGGCTAACTCCGGTGCAATACTGCCTGCCCATGGGCTGGCACCGGTTCCTTGCACATATCCGTAAGCCATCCAGTTTTCTGTATAGATTAGAGATTGGAAGCCATAGTATCCTAAAGCGTTTTCATTACCAAGGCGTCCCCAACTGGCACGTAGTTTAAGATTATTGATGAACGAATCTTTTGGAAAAAATTCCTCTTCACTGATTCTCCACCCCAAAGCAACAGAAGGGAAACATCCCCAACGGTTGTCTTTACCGAATTTGGAAGAACCGTCATAACGCATGGTTGCCTGCAGTAAATACTTGCCTGCGTAAGAATAGTTTATACGACCAAAGAAAGAGGCACGGTTATAAGTGTATTTGGTACCACTACCATCGAATGTTCCTCCGATTCCACCGTTGATTGTAGTAAATGAAGGATCCAGGAAACCAGCTGCTTCTTCACGCGTAATCAATTGGCCGTCTTTAACTTCATAGACCGTTTTCTTTCCTTCAATGATAATTTTATTCCAAGTCTGCTTTTCAGTGGTGATAGAACTACCCACCATTGCGTTGACACTGTGCTTACCAAACTCTTTATTAAAACTCAATACGTTATCGATCACCTGCTGTTCCCAATAGGAAGAATATTCGCTGTTGATAGGGTATTTAGTTGGCATCTTAGGATCAGCAATGTAATCAGGTTTGTGTGAAGTATTGCGTTCATGTACACCACGATACGAATAGCTGGTTTTGAAGTTCAGCCATGGAGTGAAGTTAATGGTTACTGCAATATTAGCATTGGTATCAAAAGACTTGTTGACTGCATCAATATAATGATTATCAGCAATCACATTGCGATTGTTAGGCAAGGTATTAAAGTTGGTCAGACCAAAACCATATTCATTGTTTTCATCATAGATAGGCACCAATGGAGAAATCATGTACATCTCTTTGAGTGAATACTGAGGCATACGTCCTTTGGTATATTTGAATGCAAAGTTGGCGTCAAAGTCAAAAATACTTTTTGTCATGTATAGTTTGGAACGTGCACTTTCTTGACGATAACTGTTGCCAATAAAAATTCCTTTTTCATCGGAGTGATTGTACGAAATGGAGTAACGCGCATTGTCCGATCCGCCACGTACACTTATCATATAGTTCTGAGCTAATCCATTTTGTAATACTGCATCTTGCCAGTCGGTATCTATAGAACTTGGGGTTGTGATATATGCAGGATAATTAGCTTGTTCCGGCGCATATTTGTTATAGTTGTCATACATCTGTTTGTGTACTTGAATGTATTCGCTACTATTTAAGACATCCATTGTCTTTGCTACTTTCGTAAAGTTCAAATAAGAGGAAAAGTCAATTTTCATATCTCCTTTTTTACCATTCTTTGTAGTAACGATGATAACGCCATTAGCTGCCACGGAGCCATATATAGCTGCTGCCGCACCGTCTTTTAGAACTTCCATTGACTCTATGTCTTGTGGACTTACTGTAGATATATCACCTGGGAATCCGTCAATTACGTACAAAGGTTCGTTGTTGCCAAACGATTTGATACCACGAATTTTTACTTGTACGCCAGCACCTGCATAACCTCCAGCCTTTTGAATGTTTACGCCTGCTATTTTTCCTTGTAAAGCTTCTGCAGGGTTAGTGGTGGCGCGGCTTGACAGCTGGTCTACATCAACAGATGAAATAGCACCTGTCATATCGCTTTTCTTCATTGTACCATAACCTATAACAACCACCTCGTCCAGCATTTCGGCATCATCTTTCAAAGTTACTTTCAATACTTTCTGGCCTTTCAGCAGAACTTCTTGAGCTACATAACCCACATAAGAGATTACCATTGTCGCATTAGGAGCAACAGTCAGTGAAAAATTACCGTCGATGTCGGTAATACAACCATTAGTTGTACCTTTTTCCAAAACACTGGCACCAATGAGGGTTTCTCCTTTGGTATCAGTTACTGTACCGGTTAATTGGATAGTTTGCGCTAAAGAATATAGCGGTACCAAACATGTGATGAGCAAAGTGAGTAAGAAAACTCTTTGCAATTGGACATACTTTTTACTCATGTGTGTAATAATTTAAAGTTAATATATGTATCGTTGTTATTAATAGTTTGTTACTGTATATGAGATATCTCCATACAATTCTTTATTAAATTTGAAATCTTGTGGATTCCACTCTAATTTGGGCGCAAAAGTTTTTGTAAGTACAATAGTATCATTTACGCTATTGTTGACATATAATGTTGTAGTGGCTTTAATTAAAGTATTATAATGTATTCCAACACTCCCATATAAACTTACATGTTTAGCATTGGGTATAAATAATATACGTGGAACAGTGACAGGCTCTGGACCTATTTGTTTAGGCTTTTCTATCTGAAATTTATCATAAAAATTAGTGATTTCATAATAATTCTCATAAATGAGATTACCTTTTCCACTTGTGATAGAAAATTTAAATCCTTCAGCAAGGCTGCCATGCGGGTAATTTTCAACTTCTTCAGGCAATGGATTTGTTGAATAACATTTTAGATTGCAATTATATGAGCTTAAATAATCTATAATGTCGGGATTCATTATATAGTCATATTTATAATTTGTTCCTTGTAATTGATCTCCTTGCATTTTCCATAGATGAAATATTGTAGGTTTATATTCTCCCCATGAAAGTAATTTTGCTGTTGTCATAAAATATATTGTAGGCTGTTCACTCAAATTCCATACCCCTAATGTAATACCCAATGCAGATTTAGAGAGGTTAAGATTAGCTGGGACAAGCCCGCCTGTAACTTCAGTGTTGATTGTTCCTGATATTTCTGCTGTTCCATTGGTTGTGAACTGCAAGTCGTAATTTAGAGCCTGTTCTTTGTTGAAACGTCCAATAAATGAACTAAATAGCTGATTTATTCCTCCTTTAACAATAGCCGATACTCCTCCTTTTACAATGTCACCAGCGGCATTTAAAACTTTTGTTGCGAATTTCTTATCTTGAGCTTCTTTTTTCAGAAAGGATAGTGCTTCATCTCCAGCGGCTTTTGCCAAGCCCTTTATTGGTCCGCTGGTAGGATTGGACGATGTTGTGGTAACAATTGTTCCTTTAGAAGAAGAACCAAAACTTCCGGTTAATTTAATGTCTGAGCTTGTTCGACTTACAGGATTAACTGTTAATTCTCCATTAGTAAACTGAGGATCATAGGCTAACTCTACTTGAAAACAGTTCCAACCTTGTACAAACCCTTTGGCATCAGTTGATGTTATGTTAGTACAATATAGATCTTGCGTTTGATAAATTCCATTGATAGGGTCAGCAATTTCTCCTGTAAAAGCAAATAATCTTTGAGGTACATCTATGTGTAGATGCCAAATACCATAGTTGGATTGCGCAGCACCATTACTTAAATAGTAAAAGACTTTGAGTACTCCTGTGTATTTGTTATAGAAAAACATATAATTATTATTGCTTCCCCAATTACCATTAACTGTATATTTTAATAGCATCCATCCATTTTCGGCTTTAATGTCGTGTCTAACTTGTGCAGGAATATTGGATGATACTATCGTATTGGCCCACGGTACTGCAACAGAATCTTGTCCTATTACTCCGGAAGATAGTCTCACTTTTTCCCATTTTTCCCAATTAGGGATAGTAGTACTTCTTGTTTTAGCGAAAAGAGAATAAGGATAGATTCCATCTGTGATGGGTTCTATCACTTCGAAAACATGAGTGGATGTCTCAGCTGTTTTCAGGACTTCATCATTGCAACTATAGAATAAGACTGCAATGACAAGCATCAATAAAATTTTAGTGTTCATTTGAATTGGTTTTAAGGTTAATGAAAATGTTTTTCAGCTGCAAATAAATGATTATAAACAGTGAAAAAACAATTATTTAACCCTACAAATGACCTACAATAACCTTTTCTTGTGGATTATTTAATCTACAGTTGGAATCATAAAGTGTTGTTGAATAGTATTTTAGCTTATTTGCGGCTATCTACAAATAGCTATATGGAGAATATGGTTAGAAAATCTTTAAATATCTTGTAAATATTCGGTTAAATCCATTTTAGATGGAAGATTCAAAGCTTTGCGCAATCGGTAACGATTCATGTTGATGGTCTTGGGATTGGTGCCAGTGATCATGGAGATCTCTTTGGTAGATAAGTTCACGCGCAATAAGGTTGCCAGGTATTTTTCACCTTGCGTTAGTTCGGGGTGTTTTAGAATAAGTCTTTCAATGAATTCTTTATTCTTTTCCTCAATATTTAGCAGTAATGTATTATTGGTTTTATCTCCGCTTTGATATTGACTGATAAAAGCATTTACTTTCTTTAAGTGGGGAACAAGCGCTTGATTATCCATTCTATATCCTTCCTTAATCATCTCTCGTATTTTATCCAGCAATTCATTACGGCTTCTGAGGAATACGGCAAAGCTGGTTACTTCCTGTTGACTGTTGTCCAAGGCACTCTGTACATTTTGCAATTCCAATTCCTGTTGGTGCAGTTTCAATTCGGATATTTCTCGTTGTGACAGTTCCAACTGATAACGGGCTTCTACCAGCTGAAGACCTTTTCTGCGTTTATACCATTTATATAAGAATATACTGAAGGCTAAGCCAAGAACAAGTATACTGCCCAAAAGCCATAGGTTGCGCTTTAGTAGTTCTATCTTATAAGTTTGCTCTTGCATTTCGGTAGCATATTTCTGATCCTGATATCTTTTATAAGAGATTTCCTGCTCGATATTGCGTAGTTTGTTGCTACTTTGTAGCTCCTTGCTTAAAGCATACATTTGACTGAGCCGTTTATAGGCTTGGTCATAATCACCTATGGCAGCATATACCCAGGATGAATATTCGTAATAATCACAAATCAATTCCTTGGCACCAATGTTGCGGGCGTACTCATAGGCCTTTTGCAGAGCTTCCAGAGCTTTGGAGTATTGCTCACCAAAATAATATTGTTTGCCCATATTGTTGTAATTCTCTCCCAACGACCATTGTGCATCCAGATTTTTATTGATAGCTATGGCTTCCTGGATGAGAGATAGTTTCTTTTCCGTATCTCCCTGATATAGACATAAATTATTCAGGTTGGTAGCAATTTCTTTTAAGTTTCGTTGGGCGCGGTTGATAGTCAGTGCCCGTTGAAGGAATCTTTCAGCTACCAGAAATTCATCGAGTAGGTAATGCATGACTCCACGCTCATTATAACATCCTGCCACCGAAGCCGAATCTCCTAAAGACTTGAAAATAGAGGTTGCTTTATCATTCAGTTCTATTCCTTTGTTATAATCGCCCAACTTGCTATATACACGTCCCATGAGTGAATAGAGCTGGGCCGTTTGTCGTTTGTTTGCCGGATTGATATATCTCTGTGTATCATATAAATTTTTGATACTTAAATCGAAGTTTCCCAGCAGTTGTTCTGCCTGGCAATGGAGTATCATAGCTTGCGCACGGGTTTCATTGGGTGCATCTTCAGGAAATAAGGCAGCAGCCTGGGCTGCATAGTATGATGCTTGCTTGGGATTACTGAACAGGGCATTTTGAGCTTGCTCCAGTAAAGTCTGGGCTTGTTTGTTATCTTGAGCCTGTAAGGGGATCGTGGTTAATAGGAAAACTGTAGATAGTAGATACAGTGCTTGCTTCATAGTATATTGTTGTTTCTGCAAATGTAATTATTTTCCTTTAAAAGTCCGGTTTGCTTTCAAAAAGATTTATCTTTGTGGCTCTAAATTAATGCTATATGCTATTGCCTTATTTGAATGAAGATCTGATTGAAGCCGGTTGTGATGAAGCCGGTCGTGGTTGCCTGGCAGGTGCTGTGTATGCTGCTGCTGTGATTCTTCCCAAAGATTTCAAGAATGAACTACTGAATGATTCCAAACAGTTGACGGAACACCAGCGTTATGCTTTGCGCGAAGTGATTGAGAAAGAAGCACTGGCGTGGGCGGTAGGTATCGTATCTCCCGAAGAAATCGATAAGATTAATATTCTGAACGCTTCTTTCCTTGCCATGCATCGTGCCGTAGATCAATTGCAGATGCGTCCGCAGCATCTGCTTATAGATGGCAACCGTTTCAAGAAATATCAGGATCTTCCGCATACCACGGTGATTAAAGGCGACGGCAAATACCTTTCCATTGCAGCGGCTTCTGTGCTTGCCAAAACCTATCGTGATGATTATATGAACCGTCTTCACGAAGAATTTCCATATTATGACTGGGACCATAACAAAGGCTACCCCACGAAGAAACATCGTGCGGCCATCTCTGAACGTGGAACTACGCCTTATCACCGCATGACATTCAATCTGTTGGGTGACGGGCAGTTAGCGCTTGATTTCAAGTGATTATTCTATCGCTTCATCCAGATCGATAAACAGGAATTGGTTTTTATCGTTAAGTAACAGCAACTTATTACCAATCACCTGTCCCTTCTTGAAATCTGTTTGAAGATGGGCTACAGGCATTCCCATTTCATGGATGAACCAATAGTCTCCACGATTGCCGATACATAAATAATCTTTTAGTTGGATACTGGGACTGTAAATCCGTTCCCGTTCGTAGGTTTTGCCAATATTCAAGTCCTTGTCTACTTCATAGATGGCTCCCTGATCATTATATACCAGGCAATGTTCCCCATTGTAGGCGAGCGACTGGAAAGCTGTTGTATCTTTGTTGGCTGCATAGAATGTACCGGGCAGCATCGCTTCCAGCTTTCCGTATTGCTTGGTGTCCCAAGGTACAATATTTACGACGGAATCCATCAGTTCCTGATAAGCCATTCCATCATCGAATAGCATATAGAGTGCATCATCAGTTCGCAGGGCATCTTCAATCATATCTTTCTTTACGCTTAGTTGGTTGAAGAAGATTTCTTCTCCGTTTAGCAAGTTATAACAAGCTATAAATGGACGTCCGTATTTCCTGCGAGTTGTGCCTTCGCGTAATCCGTAGCCGTAATTCAACATGAATAACTTGCCATCTTGTACGAAAAGCCGGGAGCGGGAAGCTTTCACATCAGGAAACTCTGTTTGCCACACTACGTTGAAAGCTGTGTCCATACAGGAGATGTGTTGACGGTCTGCCCAGTAATAAAGTGAATCTTGGGACAGTATATTGGAAGTCAACCCCGTGATTGTATTATTGGCAATGGGAACATAGCTGTAATAATAGGCACCACCGGTTGCTACGCCACTGGCTACTCCGACTGCTACAGCGGCTAATCCTTGCAACAATGCCGCCTTTGTATCATGAGCTCCCGGTTTTCCCGGATAGGTCAGTAACTCTCCGGTCATGAAATCCAGCTTATGCAATGCATCCGCTACAATCAGGCGTTTATTTTGTTCCAGATCAAGAACTTCGTTCCAACCGTATTGATGAGGTATTTTGTTTTCCCACAAATCGTTACCGAATTTCAAGTTGACAGCGCGGAGTTTGTTGGAGGTAGGGGAGTTATAACCTAAGACCAATCCCAATGAATCGTCCACATATACCGGAAATAAATTAGCTTCCCATCTCTTTGCCCCTGTTTCTCTACTGAGCAATGATATCTTGCTGCCGATTTCAGTTATCAAGACCCCTTCCGAAAGACAGGTTATCCGTGATTTGCTGAAGTCAATCGGCTGTTTCCATAGGAGCTGACTGCTCTTTGTGTCATAGAAACCTATTTCTCCTTTATTCTTCAGATACTTGCCGCTTTTAGTGGTTTCCCTGAAACTGACGCAGAGATAATCGCCTTTATCACTCATGGAGAAAGTTTCCACCCGCTGCGGAAAAGTGTAGCACTGTGCTTTTAAGTCCGTTCCGTCCGCTTTTTTTCCTACAATGATGGTTTCGGATTGAGCATAAGAGATTGATGCCATGAGGAGCAGGCATACAAGCATTAGGTTCCTGTGTATTTTCATGTTCATTGACTTATTTGGCGCAAACATACATATTATTTGCGAAATCTGACCAAAAAGAGGAAAGTATTATTCTTATATTGAAGAATGGTTATATCTGATTCCAATTGATACGCAAGTGAAGTGAAGGAAATATACGAAGCTGAAAGACAAAACTGACGTTGCATTAGGTAAAGTGTCTTTCTTAGTACACAAAGAAAGACACTGCTATGAATTGTTGCAAACATTTTGAAGAATGTTGATGATGCTGACGACTTCTGGATGGACAGCTTCATGAAACTTAGAACCACTTAATCTTCCTGAACCAGATAAATGTTCCTGCCGATAATATTACGGATATCAGGATAATGAATATGAAGGCATAGGGGAAACCTTCCAGGTGAATATCCACATTCATGCCGTAGAAACTGGCTATCAATGTTGGTATCATGAGCGTGATGGAAAGGCTTGTCATACGTTTCATGATGGCATTGACGTTGTTGGAGATAATAGAAGCAAAAGCATCCATTGTTCCCGTAAGGATGTCACTGTAGATATTTACAGTATTATATGCCTGCTTTAGTTCAATGATTACATCTTCCAATAGCTCCATATCCAGATAATCAGTGTCCTGAAAGATATTTTTCAGGCGGCCGATCATCACTTCGTTCCCACGAATGGAGGTATTGAAGTAGACAAGAGTCTTCTGTAACTTCATCAGACGGAGCAAGTCTTCATTGCGGATACTCTTTTCCAGTTCTTTTTCCGCATTGGCTACATCATTGTTTATCTGTTTCAGATACTTCAGAAACCAGACGGCGGAAGAGTAAATCATCCGCAGAATCAAGTCCAGCTTATTGTTCACTACGATACCTTTGCGACGTGTATGTTGGATAAAATCTGAGATGAGTTCAGTCTTGTGGTAACATACCGATACGATAATTTCATTATTGGTAATGATACCTATTGGCACGGTGATAAAGGGAATGCCATGCTGACTGCTCTGCATCGGGATACGCAGGATGGTGAGCAACCAGTTGCCTTCTGTTTCCGTACGCGGGCGTTCGTCCGCATCGGCGATATCTTCCAAAAAAGATTCCGGAACTTTCAACTCTTGGGTGAGGAAATCAAAATCATTGTCATCGGGGCATTCAACGTTTACCCAGCTATTGGGCATCCATTGCTGCTTTTCTATAAAGCCGGCTTCAGAATAAAGATACGTTCTCATCGTAATGGCCTCCTTTCTTTTAGGTACGAACAGAAGCATTGCGAGCAACGTCTTCCGGTTCGCTTTAATTATAAATACTGTTGCACGTTCCTGGGTTTGAATCGTCCATATTTCTTGTTTTTTGTTTTTTAAAGCGCGACAAAAGTACATAAATCATTTGAAACAGTACGCTTTAACCGTGCTTTTTTGTACCTTTGCAGCCGGAAAAATCGTTCTCTCTGATAAAGAACGTTTTTGCTGAGGTGAAAGATTGTACATTTAAAATCAATTAATATTATGAGTAAGAAAGCCCTTTTAATGATTCTTGATGGCTGGGGTATCGGCGATCAGGGTAAAGATGACGTGATTTTCAATACACCTACTCCGTACTGGGACAGTCTGCTGGCAACATATCCTCACTCACAGCTTCAGGCAAGCGGTGAAAATGTAGGTTTGCCCGACGGTCAGATGGGTAACTCGGAAGTAGGACACCTTAATATTGGCGCCGGACGTATCGTATACCAGGATCTGGTAAAGATCAACCGTGCATGTGCCGACAATAGCATTCTGAAGAATCCGGGAATCGTCTCCGCCTTTACTTATGCCAAAGAAAACGGCAAGAATGTTCACTTCATGGGATTGACTTCCAACGGTGGTGTGCACAGCTCCTTCGACCACTTATTCAAACTTTGCGATATTGCCAAAGAATATGGTGTGGATAATACTTTTGTTCACTGCTTCATGGATGGCCGTGATACCGACCCGAAGAGCGGCAAGGGCTTTATTGAACAACTGACCGCTCATTGTGAAAAGTCGGCAGGCAAGATTGCTTCTATTGTTGGTCGTTTCTATGCAATGGACCGTGACAAGCGTTGGGAACGTGTGAAAGTGGCTTATGACTTGCTGGTAAACGGCGAAGGTAAAGTTGCCACCGATATGGTTCAGGCTATGCAGGAATCTTATGACGAAGGTGTGACGGACGAATTCATCAAGCCGATTGTAAATGGTAACTTCGACGGAACCATTAAGGAAGGTGATGTAGTTATCTTCTTCAACTATCGTAACGACCGTGCGAAAGAGTTGACCGTAGTGCTGACTCAACAAGATATGCCGGAACAGGGCATGCACATCATTCCGGGCTTGCAATACTACTGCATGACTCCGTATGATGCATCTTTCAAAGGCGTACATGTTCTTTTCGATAAGGAAAATGTTCAGAATACATTGGGAGAATATCTGGCAGCTCAAGGCAAGACTCAATTGCACATTGCTGAAACGGAAAAGTATGCTCACGTAACTTTCTTCTTCAACGGTGGTCGTGAAACTCCGTATGACGCTGAAGAACGCATCCTGGTTCCTTCTCCGAAAGTAGCTACTTATGATCTGAAACCGGAAATGAGTGCTTACGAAGTAAAGGATAAATTGGTGGAAGCTATCAACACTCAGAAGTTCGATTTCATTGTTGTGAACTATGCTAACGGTGATATGGTAGGACATACCGGTATTTATGGCGCTATCGAGAAAGCTGTAAAAGCTATCGACGAATGTGTGAAAGATACGGTAGAGGCTGCTAAAGCCAACGATTATGAAGTAATCATCATCGCTGACCACGGCAATGCGGATCATGCACTGAACGAAGACGGCACTCCGAATACGGCTCATTCATTGAATCCGGTTCCTTTTGTTTATGTAACAGAGAATAAAGGTGCTAAGGTTGAGAATGGTGTTTTAGCGGATGTTGCTCCTTCTATTTTGCACATTCTGGGTATGGCACAGCCGGTTGAAATGAATGGTAAAGTACTGATCAAGTAAATAGTTATAACTATATAAGTAAAGGCGGGGGGGGACTCCGCCTTTATCTTTTCTAATCTTAGATTGAAGATGATACAGATAGGTGATGTAGTGGTGAGTTTTGATGTGCTACGTGAGAAGTTCCTTTGTGATCTGAGTGCTTGTAAGGGTGCCTGTTGCATTGAAGGCGATGCTGGTGCTCCCGTAGAATTGGATGAGATTGAAAAACTGGAAGAAGTACTTCCGGTAATTTGGGATGAACTCTCGCCTGAAGCGCGTGTTGTATTAGAGAAGCAAGGAGTTGCTTATACCGATTGCGAAGGTGATCTGGTTACTTCTATTGTTAATAATAAAGATTGTGTCTTTACTTGCTATGATGAGAAAGGATGTTGTTATTGTGCCATAGAAAAGGCTTACCGGGACGGAAAGACAGACTTCTACAAACCAGTTTCCTGCCATTTGTATCCGATCAGGGTCGGGAATTACGGAGTTTATAAGACAGTGAACTATAATCGTTGGGATGTGTGCAAAGCCGCCGTATTGCTGGGGCAGAAAGAGAATCTGCCGGTATACAAGTTTCTGAAGGAACCATTGATACGTAAGTTCGGTGAAGACTGGTATGCTGAGCTGGAATTGGTGGCAGAAGAGATGAAGAAACAGAATATGTTGTAGATATCATATAGAATCCGCCTCATGAAGCGAAGTAAATCGTCTCGTGAGCTGAAAAAATCCGTCCTGTGAGGTGAAAATATCTATCCCGCGGGACGGATTTTTCTATCTCGTGAGATGAAAAGAAAAACGCCGGGCAACAGGATTTTCCTGTCCGCCCGGCGTTTCTTCGTTGTAAGATGTGAGGTTGGTTAATAAAAACGTGTTATCCAGTGACTAATCACTAATGGTTAATCATTAGTCATTGTTTTTTCTTATGCATCGATATTTGCATACGTTGCATTCTTTTCGATAAATTCACGGCGCGGTCCTACGTCTTCGCCCATCAGCATGGAGAATATGTAATCTGCTTCGGCAGCATTTTCAATGCTTACCTGCTTCAACATACGGTGTTCCGGATTCATAGTCGTACTCCACAACTGTTCCGGGTTCATTTCACCCAAACCTTTGTATCGTTGTGTGTGTACGGCACTTTCTGATCCGCCTCCATAGGTATCGATAAACTTCTGGCGTTGTTGATCCGTCCAGCAATATTCCTCCACTTTACCTTTCTTACAGAGATAGAGGGGTGGGGTAGCAATATACAGATATCCGTTCTGAATAATTTGCGGGAAGTAACGGAAGAAGAGTGTCATGATCAGTGTGTCGATGTGAGAACCATCGACGTCGGCATCGGTCATGATGATAACCTTCTTGTAACGCAACTTATCGATATTTGCTTCCTTGCTGTCTTCAGTGTTTACGCCGAAACGAATACCCAGTGCCTGGATGATATTGTTTACTTCGTCACTTTCGAACGCCTTGTGCCACATGGCCTTTTCCACGTTCAGGATTTTACCACGAAGCGGGAGAATAGCCTGGAACCTACGGTCGCGGCCTTGTTTTGCAGAACCACCTGCCGAGTCACCCTCGACGAGGAACAATTCGCATTCGTCCGCATCCTTGCTTGAACAGTCAGCCAGTTTACCGGGCATACCGCCACCGGACATCGGTGATTTGCGTTGTACGGATTCGCGTGCCTTACGTGCGGCAACACGTGCCTGGGCAGCCAGAATCACTTTGTCTACCACCATCTTCGCTTCTTTCGGATGCTCTTCCAGATAGTAGTTCAGAGCTTCACCTACAGCTTGGTCTACAGCTCCCATCACTTCGCTGTTTCCGAGCTTCGTCTTGGTCTGGCCTTCAAACTGTGGTTCCTGTACCTTGATAGAGATAACAGCCGTCAGACCTTCGCGGAAGTCGTCGCCTGCAATTTCCACTTTAGCTTTCTCCAACATCTTGTTGTCATCGGCATATTTCTTCAGCGTACGGGTCAGTGCGCGGCGGAAACCTGCAAGGTGTGTACCACCTTCGATGGTATTGATGTTGTTTACATAAGAATGGATATTTTCGTTATAAGACGTATTGTACATGATAGCTACTTCCACTGGTGTACCTTGTTTCTCTGTGTTGATGTAGATAACATCATTCACCAGGTGCTCGCGGGAAGAGTCGATGTAGCGAACGAATTCCTTCAGACCTTCTTCTGAATAGAATACTTCCATCTTTGCATTATTCTCTTCATCTTTTACGCGAAGGTCAGTCAAAGTAATCTTGATACCGGCATTCAGGTAAGCTAACTCGCGCATGCGGGTGGCGAGGATTTCGTAATTGTAAACCGTTTCTGTGAAGATAGTATTGTCCGGCCAGAATTGCTGACGCGTACCTGTAATATCACTTGTGCCGATTTCTTTCACCGGATACAACGGATGACCGCATTCATATTCCTGTTGGTAGATCTTTCCGTTACGGAAAACCTGTGTAGTCATGTGTGTAGACAGAGCGTTTACACAGGATACACCTACACCGTGCAAACCGCCGGATACTTTGTAAGAACCCTTATCGAATTTACCACCGGCATGCAGTACGGTCATAACTACTTCCAGGGCTGACTTCTGTTCCTTTTCGTGGAAGTCAACCGGAATACCACGTCCGTTGTCCTGTACAGTGATAGAGTTGTCTTCGTTGATGGTTACTTCAATGTGGTCGCAATAGCCGGCGAGAGCTTCGTCGATAGAGTTATCCACAACTTCATAAACCAGGTGGTGAAGTCCTTTCGTACTAATGTCACCAATATACATTGCAGGGCGCTTTCTAACGGCTTCCAAACCTTCCAGAACCTGGATGTTTTCGGCTGAATAGTTCCCGCTATTGGAGTTAATCTGTTCTTCAGTCATAATCTAATTTCCTTATTCAAATAACAGAGCAAATATAGTGAAAATTCGTGAGATACGAAACTAAACCGAGTGATAAATTTCATTCGTTTACAGCTTTTTAGCTTCTTCCGGAAGGTGTTTGGAGTAGGGGAGATAAATATGTCGTATGCAGAAAAGGTCGGACTAAAAAGTCCGACCTTTCGATATTTCTTTTGTGTAATATTAATTAGCTTATCCTAGCTTATTAATATAAAGAGCCAACTTAGATTTCAAGTTGCTTGCTTTGTTCTTGTGGATTACATTGGTTTTAGCCAATTTGTCCAACATCTTAGTTATACCCGGATACATTGCAGTAGCTTCTGCTTTGTCGGTTGTAGAACGAAGCTTTCTAACAGCATTTCTCATGGTTTTACCATAATATCTGTTATGAAGTCTTCTGGTCTCTTCTTGTCTGATTCTTTTCAGTGATGATTTGTGATTTGCCATCTCGACTAATCTTTTTTTAATTCGTTTATTTTTTTAATTGTAGCCCGTGGGGGAATCGAACCCCCCTTTCAAGAATGAAAATCTTGCGTCCTAACCGATAGACGAACGGGCCATCCTTTGGTGAGCATTTCTGCTCTTGCAGAGAGATTATCTCTCGTTTGCGGTTGCAAATGTAGGGACTATTTTTGAATTGGCAAAATAATCATGAGAAAAAAATAAAGGAATATGTCGGACTTATTCTAGTGTTTGTGGTTTATTGTCTGAATATCAGCAGAATAAAAGCTTTCGTTTTTTTACTTGTCTGCCTGCATTTTTTTATTTATCCGCGTTTTATCCCTGCTGTTTCCGTCTTTTTTCGTAGTTTTGTTACCGGATTGAAACCAAAATAGTAAGTGCGGATGTTACAGAAAACGCTGGGGATTGTGCTGCATACCCTGAAATATAACGATACTTCCCTTATTGCAGACATTTATACAGAGGTGGTCGGGCGTGCTTCGTTCATCGTAAAGATTCCCCGTTCGCGAAAGGCTGCGGTGAAACCGGTATTGTTCCAACCATTGGCTTTGGTGGAATTGGAAGCTGATTTCCGTCCGAATGCCAGTATATATAAGATAACGGAAGCGAAGTCTTTCTATCCGTTTTCTTCTATTCCTTATGATCCGTATAAGTCTTCCATTGCACTTTTCCTGGCGGAATTTCTCTATCGGGCAGTGCGTGAGGAGGCTGAAAACCATCCGTTGTTTGCTTACTTGCAGCATTCTATTATTTGGCTGGATGAATGCCGTGATAATTTTGCGAACTTCCATTTGGTATTTCTGATGCGCTTATCCCGCTTCTTGGGATTGTATCCTAATCTGGAAGATTATCATAAAGGCGATTATTTTGATATGCTGAATGCTTGTTTTACTCCTCTGCGACCGCAACTCCATTCTTCTTATATACTTCCGGAGGAAGCCTCACGGTTGATAATGCTGATGCGCATGAATTATGAAACAATGCATCTCTTTGCCATGAACCGCGCCGAACGTACTCGCTGCCTTACAATAATGAATGAATATTATCGCCTCCACTTGCCTGACTTTCCTGTATTAAAGTCTCTTGAGGTGTTGAAGGAGCTCTTTGATACGGATTAATAAATCCTTTGACGCGGAACAATGAGCCCTTTCCTGCATATCTTACTGACCCTTGATGCAAAAGATGTGTTAGGGATATGGGGAAGCCCCCTGGACATGGTGCGTTTTATCTTCTGTGAAAGGTAGGATACTTGTTATTGAAGCGGAAGCCGATACCCATCATCAGATAATTCGGGTCACTGAAGTTCTTCAGGTTATACCCGATATGCAGATAAGAACTGCGGGTCATCTCCACTTTGAGTGTCAATACCTGGTAGATACCTTTATGGTCACCGCCACCGTGCAGCACATTGGCTCCGATGCCCACACCTACTGTGAAGTAAGGCATTACATATTCTGCACGTCCGGAAATACCTAAAGCTAACTGTTTTTCCAATGAAGGTTTGTAGCATTCATTGCCGTTTCCAGGGATAGTGTAGACATTGGAACTGGCATCATATACGCCATCCAGTGATACACCTGTGCGGAATTTATATCCGATGTTATACATAGGTGCGAAATTGAAACCAAGCACAGTATAGGCATCTGGTGAAGCAATTTGTCCGCTTCCTACCCATACTCCTTTCCGTCTCCATGAACCGAACAGGGTTAAGTCGTAGCTGAGGTATCGTGAGAACTTTGGAATAGGAGCTTTATATAGAGGCTTGGTGAGTGCATCTTTAGGTCTGTTGAAGTTGTAGATAACCCCTACTTTTAGGCCCATTGTATTGAGGCCGGCATTGGGAAATTTAGTATTACCGTTGGAGAAATGGGTACCCGTAACTCCGGCAACCAAGTCGATTTCCCGTGAAACCATCCAGTTGAATTGTATGCCCGCATTGATATAGGCATTTGCTTTTGAACCGATCACACTGTTGTGAGGGTTGGTGTAGTCGTCATAGGGTTTCCATCCCAATGATAAGCCGAAGTTCCATTCGTAATTGAGTGATAGCCGCGAAGTAATACGGGCAATACGTGCTCCCTGATAGAGGTAAATGGCAATCGGATTTCCTAATTCTTCTTTGCTTCCGAAATCGTAATAGCCTAAGCCTATACCTTGGTAGGCACTACCATAAATCCGGTCGGCGCAAGTATTGGGCTTAAATTGGAATGAATATTTCAAGTGGGCTGAATAACCCCATTCGTAAGGCTTCCATTGTGAGTTATCTCCTGCCAGAAAAGAACTGGTCTGGAAAATGTATCCCGGGCGGTATTCTACTCCCAGTCTGTGAATAAAGCGTTTGGCGAAGTAACCTGTATCCGGCTTGTATCCCGGTATGCTATCTTGCGCCCGGTTCTTTGCATGAGCAACGTCAGACAAGAAAAACATTGTCCCCACAAGGACTATTAATTTCCATATCTTTATATTGCTTTTCATGATATTGTGCCAGAATTCTAGTTTTATTATTATGCGGGGATATTCCCTTAAAATGCGTGGCAAATATAACGATAGTATTTGAATTAAAAATTATGATACTCAATAAAATGCAAAAAGAAGCCGTGTTTTTGGGAGATAGAAGTTGATTCGTCTTCTTCTATCTCCCGAAAACACGGCCAATGACGGTGACAAAGCGGGAGATTATCCCAGCAATTCTTTTACTTTGGCGGAGATGGCACGTCCTTCGGCAAGTCCGGCAAGCTTCTTGGAAGCAACCCCCATTACCTTACCCATATCTTTACCACTGGTAGCACCTGTTTCGGCAATAATTTCTTTCAAGGCAGCTTCCAACTCTTCGGCTGACATTTGTTTGGGCAGATAGACCTCAATCACCTTTACCTGTGCCAGTTCTTCGTCTGCCAAGTCCTGGCGACCTTGCTGGATGTATATTTCAGCTGCATCTTTGCCTTGTTTCATGAGCTTCTGCATAATTTTCAATGCAGCATCGTCAGTCAGAGTATCGTTAGCTCCCGGAGCTGTTTTTGCTTCCAGGAATACTTTCTTGATGTTTCTCAGTGTTTCGAGAGCCACTTTGTCTTTGGCTTTCATTGCGGTTTTAATGTCTTCGCTGACTCTTTCAAATAAATCCATAATACTATTTATTATTTTACTATTTACATTTAATCTGTAGCTTAGAAAGTAATCACACCTCCCAAGTCTTCACCTCCCTGTGCTTTTTCCGTAGCTATCTGCCCTTCGGTAGCGGCTTTGGTTTTGATGGTACTCAAAGTACTCTTATCGCGCAGATACGTCGGTGAACTTTCTACCATACTGATAATGTCGGCATTGTCCAGGTCTTCCGGGTTGAAGATATAGATATGGCGACGTTTGCGGATATTTTTGCTACCGATGCCACTGGCACTTTCACCATAGGCTTTGCGGATACGTTCTTTATTCTTTTCTTTTTCTTCTTCAAGCTGAAGCTGGCGTTCTTCCTCTTCCTGGCTGCGCTTTTCGAGTACGCTGTCCATACCGGGAACATCTTCCACACCGAAACCGGTGGCAAGTACGGTAATCTTGACTCTGCCTTCCAGTGTGTTGTCCATAGCTACACCCCAGATCACCTCTACACCTTCGCGGAATTTGCTCATGAACTCGTGAATCTCGTTCATTTCTTCCATCATCAGCTCGGAACTTTCGCAGAAGGATACATTCAGCATCACCTTCTTGGCATTGAAGATGTCATTGTTGTTCAGTAGCGGAGAGTGCAGGGCATCGTCGATAGCTTTGGTCACACGACTTTCACCTTCGCCGAAACCTGTACTCATGATAGCCACACCACCATCTTTGAGGATGGTTTTCACATCTGCAAAGTCAAGGTTCACCGTTCCGCGCATGGTGATAATCTCGGCAATACTTTTGGCGGCGATAGACAATGTATCGTCTGCCTTGCCGAAAGCATTCATGAACGTAAGGTCGGAATATATCTCGCGCAGGCGTTCGTTATTGATAACCAGCAGGGCATCTACATGTTGGGCGATACGCTCCACACCGTCCAGTGCCTGAATAATCTTCTTTTCACCTTCGAAGATGAAAGGTATGGTGACGATACCGACCGTAAGGATGTCCATTTCTTTGGCTATGCGGGCTATGACGGGAGCAGCGCCCGTACCTGTTCCGCCACCCATTCCGGCAGTAATGAATACCATTTTTGTACCGTCGTTCAGTAGCGCTTTGATTTCTTCACTACTTTCTTCGGCAGCTTCGCGGGCACGTTCGGGACGGTTTCCGGCACCTAGTCCCTCGGTGATAGAACGTCCCAGTTGCAATTTCACGGGGACGGGAGACTCTTTCAACGCTTGGTTGTCTGTGTTGCACAGAACGAACGTCACGTCGTGTATGCCTTCCCGGTACATGTGGTTCACAGCGTTACCACCACCACCACCTACACCAATCACTTTGATGATCTTCGGTGAGTCTGTCGGGAAATCGAATTGTACTATATCGTCCATAGTTCCTTATTTTATTAAGTTTATTTCAAATCGTCATCCGAGAAAATTTCATTGGAAAGCTTGTTGAAAGTCTTTTCAAACCAGCTGGGACCTTCTTTCTTCTTTTTCTTTTTCTCTTCTTTCTCTTTACGCTCTTTCTCCTTACGTTCCCGTTCGCGACGTTCTTTCTCTTCCTTGTCACGTTGAGCCTTGGCAGCGCGGGCGGCGGCTTCCTGTTCTTTCAGGGCTTCATCATCGCCGAACATATCGACGGGTTGTTTCGGAACAGCCGTCGTCGTAACAGCGGGTTTCACTTCTTGCAGACAGCAGTTCTCATTTCCTGCAGCAAGCAGTCCGAGCAGGGTATTCTGCATACAGTCTTTCTTCAGCACATCGTTGAAGCCGTGGATGTTGTTATGAACAAATTTGGTGGTCTTCACTTTCTCAACCTTGCTACGTTTACGGAACGCTTCTTCCAGGTTTTTCAGGTTGGCACCTCCACCAGTGAAGATGATACCGGATAATAGCTTATCCTCGTATCCTGACAGTTGAAGTTGGTTCCATACATTGGCAAGGATTTCTTCGGCGCGTGCATCGATGATATCATTTAATACGTTAAGTTCGATGTTGCGACCGTCTTCCAAAGTACAGACTGCGGGTGTTTCTGTTTCCTCTTCTTCGTAGAGCATATCACCGTACTTCTTTTTCAGTTGTTCAGCTTCAGCCTCTTCCATTTGCAGGGCAGTGATGTCACGGGTAATATTGTTTCCACCCAGTGGCAATACACTGAGGAAGCGGAGCATGTTATTTTTATAAACCGATACAGTCGTTGTATCCGCACCGAAATCCACCAATGCACAACCCGAACGCATCTCACTTTCCGTCAGCACGGCATTCGCCAATGCTATCGGAGCGATGAGCAGGTCGGCTATTTCTATCTTAGCCTGTTCAAAGCTGTGCTCCAGATTCTTCTTAAGTGAAGCACGGGCCACAATATTCAGGAAGTTTCCTGTGATACGCTTGCCTGCCACACCTACCGGGTCGGCTTGAAGGTTATTGTCTATTTTATATTCCTGCGGGGCGACATCCAGCACACTCATGTCCATCAGGGGGACTTCGAGGTTTTCGTCGCTGATAGCGTCTACCAACTCTTGTGAGATAATCCCTTCCTCTTCCAGCACACGGCTTACCGCATTCTTTACCGTGCGCAAAGACTGTCCGCCAATGCCTACGTATACTTTGGCAATGGAGTTGTTCAACTGGCTTTCCAGCTTGTTGATGATGGAAGTCAGAGCCTGTGCGGTCTTATCAATGTTGTAGATGACTCCTTTATGGATAAAAGAAGCGGCATCTTCACGCGCATAAGCCAGCACTTGTATGCTTCCGTCACTGTTCTTCTTTCCTGCGATACCGGAAATCTTGGAAGAACTCAACTCGATAGCGGCGATAAATTCTGTTGTTGCCATATCTTTTCTATTAATTATATTTTCATTTACCATTTACCATTTACAATGTACCATTTACCATTAAGATTGCACCACTACCCTACATAGCAAATTGTACATTGTAAATGGTAAATTGTACATCACTTCTCTCGCTTTGTACAGATAATCTGGTTACTAAATTCAACGCTAATACGGGAATATTTGTTCCATCCTACCTGATTTAAACCTCTTTCATAAAAAGCTTTCATCCGTTCGAGTTTACGCTCAAAACCATCCAGCTTTCCAAGATAGATAATATGGTCGCCTACGCGAGGCACCAATTCCACGTCCTTGTCCGACAGCACATGTATCTGTTCAATCTGTGCTTCCCAGAACTTATTATTCTGCAAAAATACACCAAACTTATATAAATCCCTCATGGCAAACGACTTTTCTACTCTTCCGGTCACTATGGCAAGGTGTGCAACACACTTTGCATCGGGTGGCATCACAGTACCTTTATTGTCCAGATAGTAGTTCTCCCCGTTTGCACTTATCACTCGCAGGATTGGGATACGTTGACTGACTTCTACGCAAAGTTTACCACTGGGAGTCTTGTAGCATTCCACTTCATCAATAAGCGGATGTTTGGCAAGTTCCCGTTCCAGCGTTTTACTACGGATGCGATCTATTGGTTTACCAACAGGATAAATCCCTTTCTTCTCCAGTATGTCCGCCACTTCCTTTTTGGTGATGAAACCCGCATAGACGGTATCTTTGATAACCAATTCCATGTCATTGCACACCTGTCCGGCAGGCTTCCGGTTGAAAGCCGAGAGAGCTACCACCAGATAGGCGATGACGAGCAGTAGGACGATAGACAATAGAATTCGTTTTAACATGGGCTATTTATTTAATAGTTTTGTGATTTCAGGGACGTAGTTGTCTATATCTCCGGCACCCAAAGTTATCAGAACTTCAATCTGCTTTTGAGATAAGAGTTCCAGTATATCCTCTTTTTTACACATGCATTTTTCAATGCCCGGTCGCAGGTTATCGTATATCAATTGGCTGGTGACACCGGGAATCGGTTGCTCACGTGCCGGGTAGATATCTACGAGAATGACTTCGTCAAGTAGTGACAGGCTGTCGGCAAATTCCTTATAGAAATCGCGCGTGCGGGTATAGAGATGTGGCTGGAAGATAGCTGTAATCTTCTTGTCCTGATACAGATCACGAATGGATTTTACACTCTGTGCTATTTCGGCTGGATGATGGGCATAGTCGCTCAGGAATACGACCTTGTCATTCTTGATCTTGAAATCGAAACGACGGTCTACTCCCCGGAAACTTGCCATACCTTGTTTGATCTCTTCGTCTGTCGCACCGTTGAGGTGGGCGAGTGCCATGGCTGCTACGCCATTCTCTATATTGATGCTGACGGGAACACCCAGTTGGATATCATTAATACGCGTGTCGGGTGCAACAAAATCGATAAAGATTTCACCATTTCCGATACGGATATTCTCTGCGTGGAAATCTCCTTCGGTACGGGCGTAACTATAGACTTTTACACCGGTCTGCACATCAGGTTTCAAAGTGATGTCCTTGTGTATAATGAGTGCACCACCCGGCTGGATAAGCGTCGTATAATGACGAAAACTTTCCAGGTAGGCTTCTTCTGTGCCATAAATATCCAGATGGTCGGGGTCTGTGGCAGTTATTACGCTCATGTAAGGTGATAACCAGTGGAATGAGCGGTCAAATTCATCTGCCTCGATCACAGTGTATGGACTGGACTGTGATAATAATAGGTTAGTACCATAATTCTTGGAGATACCTCCGAGGAATGCAGTACAACCGATGTGTGATTGGTAAAGCAGATGTGCTGCCATTGTACTGGTAGTTGTTTTACCATGTGTACCGGCTACACACAAGCCTTTGCTACTATGTGTGATCGTTCCTAAAACCTGTGCCCGTTTCTGAATCTCGAAACCATTGTTACGGAAATATACTAACTCGGCATGCTCTTGCGGAACAGCCGGAGTATACACTACCAAAGTGCTCTCTGCATTCTTGCAGGCTTCAGGAATCAGATCCAAATTCTCTTCGTAATGTATCTGTGCTCCTTCTGCAATCAGGTGTTCGGTTAGTTCGCTTGAGGTACGGTCGTAGCCGGCAACGAGCTTTCCCTTTGATAAGAAGTAGCGTATCAGGGCGCTCATACCGATGCCACCGGCACCAACGAAATATACGGATTTTATATTTTCTATATTCATGTATTTTAGTGTTTAGCGGTTAGTGATTAGTGATTAGCGCTGTGTGTACGGGGCTAATCACTAAACACTAATCGTTATTTATCAGTTTCAATACTTCTTTTGCAATAATGGTTGCCGAATCCGGCAAAGCCAGTTTTGCAATGTTTTCGCTCAATGTTTTCAGCTTCTCGACATCTGTGACAGTTTCAAGGGCCACAGGAACCAGATGCTTCATAGCATCTACATCTTTCACATAAATGGCGGCTTTCTTATCTACCAGTGCCAGTGCATTTTTAGTCTGATGGTCTTCTGCCACATTGGGTGAAGGCACCAGAATGACCGGTTTGTTCAGCAGGCAGAATTCTGAGATAGAACCGGCACCTGCACGGGAAATAACCAGATCGGCAGCTGCATATGCACTTGCCATGTCTTTGATGAAATCCGTTACATACAGATTCGGGATAGCAGGAATACGTGGATTACGTATAGCTTCGCCCGTTGCGGTGGTAATGGCATCCTTGACTTGCTGGATATATATTTTTCCTGTCTGCCAGATGAACTGAATGTCGCCGTTTGCTTTTATCGTATCCAATGCAGCAATGAGGGTCTGATTGATGGTACGTGCCCCCAAACTTCCACCCAGTATCAATATTGTTTTCTTCTCCGGATTAAAGCCGAAAGAGGCTACAGCTTCTTCGCGGCTCTGTTTATTTGCTAACAGGTTCTGACGTACGGGATTCCCTGTCATGATAATCTTATCTGAGGGGAAGAATTTCTCCATTCCATCATATGCTATGCAGATTTTACATGCTTTCTGTGCAAGCAATTTGTTTGTCACTCCTGCATAAGAATTCTGCTCTTGTATCAAAGTAGGAACTCCCATCATGCCCGCTACTTTTAATGTAGGACCACTGGCATATCCGCCTACACCTACTGCTACCTGCGGGTTAAATTCTTTCAGGATACGGCGTGCTTTCCACTGGCTACGCAACAACTTGATAATTACTGCAAAGTTCTTCCATAAGCGCTTACGGTCGAATCCTGCTACAGGCAGACCGATAATTTTATATCCTGCATCGGGCACGCGTTGCATCTCCATTCGTCCTTCTGCACCTACAAAGAGGATCTCTGCATCAGGGCGTAGTTCCTTGATGGCGTTGGCGATAGATACTGCAGGAAATATATGTCCTCCTGTACCTCCACCACTGATGATGACGCGCGGTCCGTTATTTTTTGTTTCCATATATCTTATTTTTATTCAAATTCAGCATCACTGTTCAATACCTTCGCCGTCGGGTCAGCAGCTGTTTGTGCATCGCTATTTGTCTCTTCGGCAGGTGCTTCTACTTGCATGGGTATTAAAGCATCGTGTTCCTTCTGTTCTTCCAGTCTGGCGGTATAGCGGCTCACACTCAGTATCATGCCGATATAAGCACAGTTGATAAGTGTAGAAGTGCCACCTTTACTGATAAGCGGAAGCGGCTGTCCGGTTACCGGGGCCAATCCTACTGCTACCATCATATTGAATATAGCTTGCGATACGAGTAGTAGTGCAATCCCTATTATAAGGAAGGCAGGGAACGTTCGTTCACACTTCTTCGCAATACGCCCGACTCGTATCAGCAGGCAGACGTAAAGGAATACGACGAAAGCTCCACCTATCAATCCCAATTCTTCGATAATGATAGCAAAGATAAAGTCAGAGAAAGCCTGGCTCAGGAAGTCGCGTTGTACCGAGTTACCCGGTCCTTTACCTACAACGTGACTCGTAGCTACAGCAATACGTGCATGTGCAATCTGGGCATCTTTGTCTATATCGAATTTAGCAGCAGGTACCTCATTGTCATTTGTAAACTTCTCGATACGGGCACGCCATGTGTCGAAGCGGTGCAGGAATGGCAAATCACTATTCTTGGTTAGTACAAGGAACGTTATACCTATAATTGCTACTCCAGCCAGACCGCCTGCCAGTATTAATAATTTCTTCATTGCCACTCGCCCGATGAACATCATCAGATAAACCACTCCGAAAAGCAGTGCTGCCGTCGAGAGGTTTTCCGGGGCAATCAGCAGACAAATGACACCTGTGATAATCATGATACGCTTAAAAGCTTTCGGACTGGCTCCATCTTCGTCCTGCCCTTTCGAAAGAATAAAGGCGGTAACTATGATAACAGCCATTTTGGCTACTTCCGAAGGTTGGAACTGAACCCCCATGAAGGTCATCCAGCGTGCAGCACCGTTAATGCGTTCCATCATCATAACGAGGGCCAGCAGTACCACGGATAGTGGAAGCAGGAATACAGGAAATACCTGAAACCATTTGTAGGGGATATTGTGCATAAACACCACTACTACGGCACCCACCATCAAGATGATGCTGTGCTGTGTAATCGGCCCCCAGTGGTCACCGCTTTTATACGTCAGGGTAGACGCAGCACTGAACACTTCTACGATAGAAATGAGGCAAAGGAAAAGGAATATAATCCAGATTACCTTATCACCTTTGAATATGCTTTTTAATAAATCCAATGCTTCGCAAATTAAAAATTAATAATTAAAGGTCTCTTACGCATGCCTTGAATTGATCGCCCCGGTCTTCATAGCTGTTGAAAAGATCGAAACTGGCACAACAAGGACTGAGTAATACGGTTTCACCCTTTTGGGCCAGACGGAATGCTGCGTCTACAGCATCCTTCATGCCGGTTTGTACATCGGCTACGGGCAATCCCATGCGATCAAAGAAGTCATGTAGCTTCTCATTGTGCAATCCCAGATAAACTAAGGCTGAACACTTCTCACGTACTAAATCTTCTATTTCCGTATAGTCATTACCTTTATCTTTTCCTCCCAGGATAAGCACGGTTTTCGTCTTCATACTTTGCAGGGCGTACCAACAGGAATTTACGTTTGTGGCTTTAGAGTCATTGATGAACTCCACACCACGTACAGTTGCAACTTTTTCCAGGCGATGTTCCACCCCTTTAAAGTCAGACAATGCCCGACGAATATATTCTTTCTCTATTCCGGCAAGATTGGCTGAGATACCTGCGGCGAGAGAATTGTATAAATTATGTGTACCTTGCAGGGCCAGTTTTTCTTGCTCCATGTTGAAGTCAATGGGTTCATTGATTTCAACTTCGCCGTCTTCCACATAAGCTATAGCTCCATCTTCTTTTACTGCAGAGAACGGATAAAGGTGGGCTCGCAGTCCATGCTTGTCCAGTTCCCGCTTGATGATGGGGTCATCATTCCAGAAGATGAAAGCATCTTCAGGTGTCTGGTTCTGTGTGATGCGGAATTTGGCATCCACATAATTCTGCATACAATGGTCGTAACGGTCCAGATGATCGGGTGTGATGTTCATCAGTACGGCAATATTGGCACGAAACTTATACATATTATCCAGTTGGAAAGAGCTGAGCTCAATCACATAATAATCATGTTGGTCTGTGGCTACCTGCAAGGCAAGGCTCTTACCTATGTTACCAGCCAATCCCACATTCAGACCTGCACTTTTGAAAATGTGGTAAATAAGTGAGGTGGTAGTGGTCTTGCCATTTGAACCGGTAATACAGATCATTTTTGCATTGGTATAGCGTCCCGCAAACTCTATCTCAGAGATAACAGGTGTACCTTGCTCTTTCAGTTTCAGTATCATCGGAGCGTCGTTGGGAATACCAGGGCTTTTCACCACTTCATCCGCACTCAAAATCAGTTCCTCCGTATGCTGTCCTTCTTCCCAGGCAATACTGTACTTATCCAGCACTTCCTTATATTTATCTTTGATGGCGGACATGTCGGATACGAATGTGTCGAAACCCTTCACTTTGGCGAGTACGGCAGCACCTGCACCGCTCTCTCCGGCTCCTAATACTACAATTCTACTCATATATTCTTTAGTTATGAACTACCAGCTATCAGTAGTGGCTGGAGTTGGTAGTTGCTACAAGTTTGTTATTTATCAGCAACCAGTAGCGAGCACTTGTAGCTTGTAGCTCGCGGCTGGTAGCTCTATTATCTTATCTTTAATGTTATAATCGTTATCGCTGCCAATACAATCGTCACAATCCAGAAGCGGACTGTTATCTTTGATTCATGGAACAGCTTGGTCGGCGTTGTGAACTTCACTGTACACCCCGGTTCTATCAGACTCATGGAAGTACGGAAATGGTCGTGAATGGGAGTTCGCTTGAACAACCTTTGCTTAACGCCCCTTCTCTTTCCGGCTTTGTAATAGAATCGTTGCAGGATAACGGACAAGTTCTCTACCAGAAACACTCCACAAAGAATAGGTATCAGTAACTCTTTGTGTATGATAATGGCAAACACGGCAATGATACCACCGATTGTCAAACTACCCGTATCGCCCATGAATACCTGTGCAGGATATGCATTGTACCACAGGAAACCGATCAATGCACCGATAAAGGCACAAATGAAAATTACCAGTTCCTCCGATCCGGGGATATACATGATGTTAAGGTAACTGGCATACGTAATGTGGCTCGATACATAGGCTAAAATACCTAATGCCAAGCCTATGATTGCCGAGTTTCCCGCTGCCATGCCGTCCATTCCGTCATTCAGATTGGCGCCATTGCTGACAGCTGTTACTACGAATATAGTAATGATTACGAATAAAACCCAACCGGCAGTTTGTGCATGCTCACCTAAGAAACCCACAAAGTCTGCGTAATCCAGGTTGTTGCTCTTAAAGAACGGAATCGTAGTCTGCGTAGACTTAATGTCTTGCCCCGCATGGATGACTTCCATTTCCTGTCCTGGTTTCTTTACTTCAATATTCTCGCGGATAACTGCCTGTGGACTCAGGTAAAGTGTCAGCCCTACAATCAGTCCCAAACCTACCTGGCCGATAATTTTGAATTTTCCGTGCAAACCTTCCTTGTCTTTCTTGAAGATTTTGATGTAGTCATCGGCAAAGCCCAACGATCCTAACCATACTGTGGTAATCAGCATCAATATCATATAGACATTGCTTAGTTTACCCAGCAATAGACATGGAATGAGAATGGCCACAATAATAATGACGCCTCCCATACTTGGTACACCCACTTTGTTCACTCCGAACGGGTCGATGCTGGCATCACGTTGGGTCTCTGTGATTTGTTTCCGTTTCAGCAAGTCTATAAAACGGTCACCCCAGATACTCGAGATGAGCAATGCGAGAATGATTGCCATCAGAGCCCGGAATGATGTATAGCCAAACATGCCCGCACCGGGAATGTTATATTTGTCCAGCCATTGAAATAAGTAATATAACATATGATTAGTGATTAGTGGTTAGTGATTAGTGATTAGTGTCTTGCATTGTGATAATGCAGTTGCTAATCACTCATCACTAACCGTTAAAAACTTTATTTAGTTCTTCTTTATCATCAAAATGATGTTTAATCCCTTTGACTTCCTGATAGTTCTCATGACCCTTTCCGGCTACGAGAATAACATCACCGGGCTGCGCCAGCATGCATGCTGTTTTGATAGCTTCGCGCCGGTCGGCAATGCTGATGGTTTTCTGCATGTCATCTTTGTCCAATCCGGCAAGCATATCATTGATAATATCTTGCGGCTCTTCAAAGCGGGGATTGTCTGAAGTGATGATAACACGATCACTTGCTTTGGCCGCCTCTTTTGCCATGATGGGGCGTTTACCTTTGTCTCGGTTGCCGCCTGCACCGACTACAGTAATAATTTTTCCTTTTCCTTCGAGTACACCATGAATGGCATTCAAAACATTGATGAGGGCATCCGGTGTGTGTGCATAGTCCACAATGGCAGTGATGCCTTTAGGTGAACGTACAGCCTCGAAGCGTCCGGTCACAGGCTTCAGGGTGCTGAGTGCAACGAGTACGTCTTCTTCTTTCTTTCCAAGCAATACGGCTGCACCGAATACTGCCAGCAAGTTTGAAGCATTGAAACGACCAATGAAATGTACAGCCAATTCATGGTTGTTGAAGTCGAGCAACATCCCTTCAAAATGAGATTCCAATATTTTACCCTTGAAGTCGCTGAGGCTACGCAAGGAATAGGTATATACTTTGGAACGTGTGTTTTGGGTCATGACGAGTCCGTTCTTGTCATCCAGATTAGTCAGACTGAAAGCACTTTTCGGCATATCATCGAAAAACTTCTTCTTAGCCTTGAGGTAGTTCTCCACAGTCTTGTGGTAATCCAGGTGGTCACGTGTCAGATTGGTAAAGATCCCCCCCGCAAAGTGTAGACCACTAATGCGTTTCTGAGCAATGGAATGTGAACTTACTTCCATGAAGACATATTTGCACCCGGAGTCCGCCATCTGCCCCAGCAACTGATTTAGGGTGATGGGGTCGGGGGTGGTATGTTCAGTTGGGATTGCCTGATCATCTATATAGTTACAGACTGTAGAGATCAGTCCTACCTTGTAACCGAAATAGCGGAACGTATTATATAATAAGGTAGCGATGGTGGTTTTCCCGTTTGTTCCGGTTACGCCTACCAATTCCATTTTGGAGGTTGGGTCGTCGTAAAAAGTAGTGGCTATTTTACCAACAGCATCTTCACTGTCTTTCACCTGGATGTAGGTGATATCTTCTTTCTTTTCTTCAGGCACATCTTCGCAAAGCACCGCAACGGCACCTTTCTCTATGGCAGCGGGAATGTAAGCATGCCCGTCAGTCTGGGTACCGCGCATGGCCATGAACAGATGTCCGGCTTGCACCAGGCGGGAGTCGATATTTACCCCCGTTATTTCCGTCTCCGTACTTCCAATAACTTGTATCGGTTGTATTGCTTTCAGTAATTCACTTAATATCATACCTTATTATATATAATGTATATTCCTGTAATTTAATGAAGCGTCAAAGCTACTGTTTGACCTTTCACAATGCGGTTACCACCCGGTATCGATTGATTCTTTACCTTTCCTATACCGCTTATTCTGACTTTCAGTCCTTTGCTTTCCAATAGGTAAACAGCATCTTTCGCTCCCATTCCTATAACGTTGGGAACTGTATTTGAACTTGCTTCCTCTCTGGCCTGCAGTATGACTGCATTGGGAGACTCCTGTGTATGTCCCCATGCTTCTTTCCCTTTCTTGGGAGAGAATTGTTTTTGTACCGGAACATTCAGCCCGTTCAGCACTTGCAATGCTTCATTCATTTCTCCTGCTTTTACCGAAGGAATGACATTGCTTGTGCTATCTATTGCACTGCGGATATCAAACCGCAGATTTTTTGCATACACTCTTTCGGCAATCTTTCCGAATACGCTACCAGCCATCAGACCACCTGAGGCAGGAAGTCCTGGTTTCTGGATAGAAACAATACAACTGTACTTCGGTGCTTCTGCCGGGAAGTAACCGCAGAAACTTACCAAATAATTCACCCGTCCTGACTTGTAACCTGCCACACCCTGGGATACCTGTGCCGTACCCGTTTTTCCGGCTACGGAGAATTGCTTGCTTCCGGCAGGTTTTGCCAATCCTTGTGATACCACTTTTTCCAGAATATCGCGGATTTGTGTCAAGGTACGGTCGGAACATATCTTCGGATTGATTACCTCCGTCGGATATTCTTTTATCACTTCACCGTCTTTTACAGCGGCCTTTACAAACTTAGGACGTACCATCGTGCCATTATTGGCAATAGCATTATAGAAAGTAAGGATGTTGAGCGGTGGAACCTGAGTTTCGTAACCGATGCTCATCCATGGTAAGGTCGTCTTGGCGAAATATCTATCTTTCGGACCTTTTATATTCGGCTTTCCCTCACCTGAAATCTGTAGATTTAGCGGTTGGTCAATACTCATTCGCTTCAGTCCGTCTACATATTTTTGAGGATTATCCTTGTAGTGCTTGTCAATGAGGTACGAAACACCGACGTTGGAAGAAACTTCCAGGATGCGGGTTACATTGATCTTCCCGTAGCCACCGCGATGCCAGTTATGATCCCTCATCTTGCTACCGTACATCATCATTACACCGTTTCCGGTATCTACTTCCGTCTCCGGAGTAATCTTTCCGTCTTCAAGAGCCACCATGATAGAAGCCGTCTTGAATGTAGAACCTGGTTCCATCATATCACTAATGGCATTATTGCGCATTTCATAATAGTTACCATCGCCTGCTTTCATCATATTGACGATAGCTTTAACTTCACCTGTTTCCACCTCCATCAGTATAGCTACACCTACGGTAGCATTGATGTCTTTCAACATATCCACCAATGCTTTCTCGCAGATATCCTGCATGCCTACATCGAGCGTGGAGATAATGTCACAGCCATCTACAG
Source organism: Bacteroides sp. AF39-11AC (assembly GCF_003474285.1). Lineage (NCBI taxonomy): Bacteria > Pseudomonadati > Bacteroidota > Bacteroidia > Bacteroidales > Bacteroidaceae > Bacteroides > Bacteroides sp. AF39-11AC. The sequence goes on from NZ_QROH01000001.1 coordinate 300,493, forward strand.
GAGCTATGTCTACGATGTTCAGGTATTTATTCATTACTTTCTGGCGGTGTGTGATACCGTCACGTCCTTTCAACAAAGTGTCAAAAGCCAGTTCGATGCCATTCTTTGCACCCTGTGCAGTATCAGCATAAAGGTCCCCCAGTGTACGGGCTGCCAAGGATCCGAATGGCTTTTTACGCTGATTATATACTTGTTCGTGGAAACCGCCTTTGTATTTGTTCAGATTGAAAACAGGCAGACGTTTGGCTTCTTTGTACTGGATGTATGAAATACGTTTCGGATAAATCAGGTAGTTGCGGCTACCTTTCTTACGCCCTTTCTGCAAGTGTGATTTGAACTCAGCTGTACTCTTATCAGGGAATATCTTATGCAACCCTTCACATATTTCATTCATGTGGTTCACCAACATAGTGTCCTTGGTTTCTCCTCCTGCCTTGAAGTCCATGTATATACGATATTCGGGCAGGGAACTTGCCATCAGTTTGCCGTCGGATGAAAGAATGTTACCACGATTAGGCTTTACCGTCACGTTTTCTTTCACGAAACGGTCGGCTACATCCTGCCAGTACTGTCGCTCCGCAAACATGATGACTGCGGCTTTAACGACAATAGCTATTCCCAGCAATCCCATTACGAGGACTACAAAGAAGTAGCGGGTCATGATATTTTTCTTATTTACTGCCAAATCTGTCTACAATTTAATGATTCTATAACTATTTAATCAAATACGGCGGATGAGTGGATGTCTGCAAGTCACTCTCTTTACTTGCAATATACTCTTCGATACGTGACTGCCGGCTCCGCTCCATTAATTCCGAACTACGGGTAAGAGCATCGTATTTGATGTCAATCAGTTCTTTTTTCAATTTATCAATCTCTATCATTTGCTGCTGGCAAGCATAACGATTGTGTATATAGAATATAATCAGCAGCATTATCATTACGAGCAACTTCGTCTGACGGCGAAAAAAATCCGTAGCCAGAATGTCACCGCCGATAATGTTCTTCAGAGATGTACGATTTTTGGCTTTCTTCGCTTTCTCTGTTTTTTCGTTTACCTGTTTTTCTTCCATATCCTTCATTATCTTACCATCACTTTTTCTCTGCTATTCTCAGTTTTGCACTTCTCGATCTCGGATTCCGTTCTATTTCCGCATCGTCCGGTACAATTACTTTATTGTTAACCAACCGGAATGGAGTCTGTACATTTCCGAAGAAATCCTTTTCCATTTTACCTTCCACATTTCCGGTTCTCATAATATTCTTTACCATCCGGTCTTCCAGAGAATGGTAGGTAATTACTACCAATCGTCCGCCCGGTTTCAAAGCCTCGGTTGCTGCATATAGCATCTCTTTCAGAGCTTCCATTTCCTGATTGACTTCGATGCGTAATGCTTGGAATACTTTGGCTAACTCTTTCTTTTCCCGTTCGCGGCCAAAAAGCGGTTTGATGACTTCCAGAAATTCACCGATGGTTGTAATCTTCTGTCCGGCACGTGCTTTCACAATTACAGATGCCAGTTTGCGACTGTTCTTTAATTCACCGTATAGGTAAAAGAGGTCAGCCAACCGTTCCTCATTATATGTATTGATGATATCGGCAGCTGTATCTCCTGCGCGCTTGTTCATGCGCATGTCCAATGCACCGTCAAAGCGGAACGAGAATCCCCTTTCGCTATCATCGAAGTGATGGGAGGACACACCCAAATCGGCAAGTATTGAATCTACTTCCTCAATGTCATGATAACGCAGGAAGTTGTGCAGATATCGGAAGTTACTGCGTACAAAAGTGAAGTGGGGATTGTCCACAATGTTTTGTTCGGCATCTTCATCCTGGTCGAATCCAAGCAACTGCCCGCCATCTCCCAGACGTGACAGAATTTCCCGTGAATGCCCTCCGCCACCGAAGGTGACGTCTACATACGTTCCATCCGGCCGGATATTCATTCCGTCTACACTCGGCATCAACAACACCGGTACATGATATGTCAACTCTTCATTTCCCATTCATCACTAATCACTAATCGTTAATCACTCGTTTTCCTCTTCTTCCCAATTCTCTTCGTCTCCCAGAATTTCCTGCAAAGCTTCGCTAAACTCTTCCGGGTTCATAAAGGGTTGTTCTGTTTTCTCTTTCGCCCAGATTTCTATCGTATTGTCCACACCGATGAAACGTACATCGCTCTGTATGCCGGCCATTTGCAGGTAGCGTTTGGGTAGTAGGATGCGTCCATTCCCATCGGGAACCATGATTTCCGCATCGCTCACAAATTGCCGGAAGATTTCTTGGTGTTTTGCGTTCCATTTGTTCAGGCGTTTCCTTAGTTGGTTTTGCGTCTTGAACCAAACGCTTTCTGGATAGAGTACCAGGCAGTCCTGGAACACGTCTTTGCGCAGCACGAGTTTCTCTTCGGAAGCAGATTGCAGTTGCCTCCGAAAACCGGCGGGGATAAATACACGTCCCTTAGCGTCGGTCTTCGCTTCTATATTGCCCAAAAAACGTATCATGCTACCTTATTATAATAAGCGACGGTAAAAGTACACATTTCCCCACAATTCCCCACGAGTTTTAACTAAAAACTTTTAGAGAAGTTTTCAACACCCTGTTCATTGTTTATTTCATTGATAATGAACAGGGTGATGAAAGCCCTTCTTGGTGGGGGATTAACGTAGTTTTATAGTCTCAGTTTTGTATCCGGACCAAACTTGGGACATACTTGCTCCGTACCAACTCCGTACTTTCTCCGTGTAGAGGTACCTCTGAGTGGAGAATGTACGGAGCAAGTATGGTGCAGATACGTTCCGGGTATGGAGCAGACGTGGTCATTTACAACTCAAAGCGTACCTCTTAAGATAAAGGCATAGGGCGTAGAGTGCCCTTTGGGGAAATTGATAAATATGGATTGTGTGGAGTATTGCCGGAAGAAGATGCACCTAAAATGAAATATTGGAAGGCATTACACTTGTACCGATGGGAGCAGCCCGTTTGCGTATTTCTGCTTTTCCTGTAATTGAATAGGATAAGTCTCAGGTGTCGTGGCTGGTTATTTAGTAATGAATGGACAATTAGACAAAATTGGATTAAAAAATAGTGATTATTGGGATACTTATCTTCTGCTTTTGCCCTATTTTTGTATCGGATGTTGTAAACAGTTGTTATTGCATCAAATTATGTACACCTAAAATAATACTATCTTCATGAGCAAAATCATTCATTTAATTCTAATTGTTTTATTGTCAGTTCCCTGCTGTGCATTGCAGGCGTCTCACCAACCAGAGTTTTCCACTGCCGGTTTCTTCGAATTACCCAATTCCGGACGTGAAGTGTTTTCCATGAATCCGGCCTGGCGTTTTTATAAAGGAAGCGTTGCTGGTGCTGAAGCTATAAGTTTTGATGATACGGAATGGGCTGTAGTCTCCCTGCCTAATGGGATTGAATACCTGCCTACGGAAGCCAGTGGTTGTATCAATTACCAAGGTGAAGTTTGGTATCGTAAGCACTTCACTCCCGCAGATGCATTGAAAGGAAAGAAGTTGTTCCTGCATTTCGAGGCCATCATGGGGAAGAGCAAGGTGTTTGTGAACGGCCGGTTGATGAAAGAACATTTTGGTGGCTACTTGCCGGTGGTAGTAGATGTGACCGATGCCCTGAAATGGGGAGAGGATAATGTGATTGCCGTATGGGCGGACAATAGTGATGATCCGTCTTATCCTCCCGGAAAGGCACAGGATGTTCTTGATTTTACCTACTTCGGTGGTATCTACCGTGATTGCTGGCTGATAGCTCATAATCCTGTTTTTGTCACCGACCCTAACTTTGAGGACGAGGTCGCAGGCGGCGGCCTGTTTGTGGCTTATGATAAGGTATCGGATGCTTCGGCTGAAGTACTATTGAAAGCTCATGTACGTAATGATAGTCGTAAAACTTTTACAGGAGTTGTGGAATATGAATTGCAGCAACCGGATGGTACACAGGTGGCGTTCCTGAATGATAAAATACAGGTACGTCCGGGTAAGGCTGTTACTTCAAAAGATAAAATCACGGTAAAGAATCCATTGTTGTGGAGTCCGGAGACTCCTACCTTATATAATCTGATTGTACGTATTCGCGACCACGAAGGAAAAGTGGTGGATGGTTACCGTCGTCGTATTGGCATCCGCAGTGTGGAATTTAAGGGTAAGGATGGTTTCTGGCTGAATGGCAAACCCTATGAAGAACCGTTGATCGGTGCCAATCGCCACCAGGACTTTGCCATAGTAGGTAATGCAGTCCCCAACAGTATTCACTGGCGTGATGCAAAGAAACTGCGTGATGCCGGACTAAAGGTGATCCGTAATGCCCATTGTCCGCAAGACCCGGCGTTCATGGATGCATGCGATGAACTCGGTCTGTTTGTAATTGTCAACACTCCGGGCTGGCAGTTCTGGAATGATGCTCCTGAATTTGCGCAGCGTGTATATAGTGATATACGTAACTTGGTACGCCGTGACCGTAACCATGCCTGTGTCTGGTTGTGGGAGCCTATCCTGAATGAAACCTGGTATCCGGATGATTTTGCCAAGAAGACCCGTGAACTGGTCGATCAGGAATATCCTTACCCTTATTGTTATTCTGGTTGCGACAGCGGAGCGCGTGGCAAAGAATATTTCCCGGTACTTTTCACTCATCCGTCTTTTGATGGGAAAGCATGGGGCGATCCGAATGCCGATCCTAAAATCACCTATTTTACCCGCGAGTGGGGCGACAATGTGGATGATTGGAGTTCGCATAACTCACCCAGTCGTGTGGCACGCAACTGGGGAGAGCAACCTATGCTCATCCAGGCCCGGCATTATGCCAATCCCACATATACCTATACTTGCTATGACGCCCTTTATCGTACTCCCCGGCAACACGTGGGCGGATGTCTCTGGCACTCGTTCGACCATCAGCGTGGTTACCATCCCGATCCGTTTTATGGTGGATTGATGGATGTATTCCGTCAGCCCAAGTATTCGTACTATATGTTCAAGGCACAGCGTTCGCCCGAGAAACAGGAACGCCTTTTCGAGACTGGCCCGATGGTTTATATAGCCCATGAAATGACTCCATTCTCAAGTAAGGATGTCACTGTTTATTCGAATTGCGAGGAAGTACGGCTAACTTTCATGAAAGACGGGAAAGTATCTACTTACAACAAGCCGCTGACAGAAGCCGGTATGCCTTCACCTGTTATCACTTTCCCGGATGTTTACGACTTCCAGATGGACAAAGCCATGTCCCGGAAGAAAAAGCAAGAGGATGTGCTTTTGCTGGCCGAAGGGTTGATAGATGGTAAAGTAGTTGCCACTCATGAGGTGCATCCGGCACGCCGTCCGGAGAAGCTATTGCTCTGGATAGATAATGAAGGGGTTGACCTGAAAGCCGATGGTTCCGACTTTGTAACAGTGGTGGCGGCTGTTGCTGATAAGAATGGAAATATCAAGCGCCTGAATAATTATTATGTGAAGTTCCATGTGGAAGGTGAAGGGCGGCTTTTAGGAGATGCTTCCATATTGGCAAACCCCGCGCCTGTAAAGTGGGGCACCGCTCCGGTACTGATACAATCGACTTTGAAACCGGGCAAGATAAAAGTGACAGCCAGTGTGTTGTTTGAAGGTTCGCAGATGCCCACAGGTGCTGTACTGGAATTGGAAAGTGTGCCGACAGATCATTCGTTGCTATATTCAGGGAAAGAAGCGGCACTTATTTCAAAGCTTCCTGTTGCCGGATTGGGAGGAACAGTTGCAAAATCGGCCGCTGAGTTGGAGCAGGAACGGTTGCAGAAAGAGCGGAATGCGCAAAAGCTGAAAGAAGTCGAGAAGCAACAAGAGGATTTCGGAGAGAAGAGTAAGTGACGAGTTATAAGCAAAATTTGAATTAATTAAAAACATATTCAATATGAAATATCTAGGAATAACCTTAGGGACAGGCCTGTTGGCAACTGTTTCTTTATGTGGCAATGCGGCAAACAAAGATTCCAAACCTAATATAATCTTTATCTTGTGCGATGACATGGGATATGGAGATTTAGGGTGTTACGGACAGAAATATATTCAGACGCCTAACATAGACCGTATGGCGCAGGAAGGTATGTTGTTTACCCAAGCTTATGCCGGTAGTCCGGTTAGTGCACCTTCCCGTGCTTCTTTGATGACCGGGCAGCATACCGGGCATACCCATGTGCGTGGAAATAAAGAATATTGGAAGAATGTTCCTACTGTGACATACGGCATCAATGAAGATTTCTCTGTCGTAGGGCAGGAACCGTATGATGAAGGCCACATTATCCTGCCCGAAATCATGAAGAAGAACGGCTATACTACAGGTGTATTCGGTAAATGGGCAGGCGGCTACGAGGGCTCCTGTTCCACACCGGATAAACGGGGGATAGATGAATTCTATGGTTATATTTGTCAGTTCCAGGCACATTTGTACTATCCCAATTTCCTGAACAGATACAGCAAGGAGGAAGGAGATTCCGGAGTCGTACGTGTTGTTATGGAGGACAATATCAATTATCCTATGTTTGGTGATGATTACAAAAAGCGTTCGCAATATTCTGCCGACCTTATTCATCAGAAAGCTATGGAATGGATTGATAAGCAGGATGGTAAACAACCTTTTTACGGCTTCTTCACTTATACGCTTCCGCATGCCGAACTGGCGCAGCCCAACGACTCCATTCTGAAAGGCTATAAAAAGCAATTCTTCAGAGATAAAACCTGGGGAGGGTATAAAGGTGGGCGCTACAATGCCGCGGAGCATACCCATGCCGAGTTTGCCGGTATGATTACCCGCCTCGACTGTTATGTAGGCGAAGTCTTGAAGAAACTGAAAGAGAAAGGGCTCGATGATAACACGATTGTTATCTTTAGCAGTGATAACGGCCCTCACGAAGAGGGTGGAGCGGATCCCGAATTTTTCGGACGGGATGGTAAGTTGCGCGGTCTGAAACGGCAATGCCATGAGGGCGGTATACGAATCCCCTTTATCGTGCGTTGGCCCGGGCGTATATCAGCCGGTACGGTGAATGATCACCAATTGGCTTTCTACGATGTGATGCCTACATTCTGTGAGTTGATGGAGGATAAAGCGTTCCCGAAGAAATACATAAATAAGAAGATAAAGGATGATTGCTTTGACGGTATTTCCTTTGCTCCTACCTTGTTTGGGGATGACAGCAAGCAGCAAAAGCATGATTTCCTTTATTGGGAGTTCCATGAAACAGACCAGATTGGTGTCCGTGTGGGAGACTGGAAATTGTTGGTTAAGAAAGGGACACCTTATCTGTATGATCTCGCAAATGATGTGCATGAAGATCATGATATTGCAGCTGCTCATCCCGATATTGTGAAGCAGATGAAAGAGATTATAAGGCGGGAGCACAGAGATAGTGAGATGTTTTCTGTTACGTTGCCTGAATAATATTATTCCTGTGATATATCTCTGGGCAATACTTTGAATTTCTTTTTGAAACAACTGCTAAAATATTTAGGATCATTATATCCTACAGTATAAGCCAAATCGGAAATACGCATGCCGGGGTTGTCAGAAAGAATCTTATAAGCTGCTTGTAAGCGTATATCAGGACACATGATGCTAATTATATGACTTTTCATCGTATTCGGAACTTTCGTACCTTTTAAAAGCTCATTGTATTATGACATATTCAAGCCGCTTTCTTCCTTTCATGTATCTTCTTTAAGCAGGTATAGTTAATCCTGTTTGTTTCATGCCTTGAAACAACTTGTTTCATTGCTTGAAACAAAGTGTTTCACACCGAGAAACAAACTGTTTCAAGGCATGAAACAAACGGTTCCCTGTGGCGAAACAGACGGTTTCACCTTGGGAACCGATTCTTCAGGAGCGTTCTTCCTTATATTGCGTTGGGGAGCAGCCCATGTATTGCTTGAATACCGTGCTGAAATAGCGTGCTGTAGAGAAGCCTGTCTGGTCGGCTATTTCGTTGATGCTAAGTGAAGTGTGGTTAAGCAACCAGGTAGCCCGTTCTATTCGCAGCTTCGTGATATAATCGTTGGAACCCATTCCTGCCAATGCCTTCAGCTTATTGTAAAGTCCTGCGCGACTGATGCCCAGTTCCGTACAAAGGAACGATACTCCCAACTGTGGATTATCCAGATTCTCGGAAATCAGTTTGTTCAACCGGTTCAGGAACTTTTCGTCTGCCGAACTGAACGTACTTTCCTGAGGCTGGGGCAGCGGTCCGGCTTCCGTATAACGCAGCCGTATCCGTTCGCGATTCTCCAATTGGCTTTGAATCACGGTATAGAGGATATCCACCTCAAAGGGCTTGGTCAGATAAGCGTCCGCACCATTCTTATAGCCAAAAAGCTGGCTTTCCTCATCATTGCGTGCCGTAAGCAGGATAACGGGGATATGGCTGATTGCAAGGTCTTCTTTGATATGTTTACATAACTCATACCCATTCATGCGGGGCATCTGAATGTCACTGACTATAATATCAGGCGAAGACTCATGACAGATACGCAAGGCTTCTTCACCATCATAAGCCACCCGGATTTCTTTGAATTTACCTTTAAGGGCAGAAGACAGATAGTCCGTCAGATCCTTGTTGTCGTCCACAATAAGCAATGTGCAGCTTTGGGTGTCTTCCTTCTTTTGCATGTCGTCAGGAATGCTTTCAACTTCCTGGGTGGGAGCCAGCAGCTCATTCAGATATGCCTGTGGTTGCAGAGTCATCTTGCCCGGTTGTATATCCCGTGGCAGTTCGAACCAGAAGGTGGAACCGGACATATTCCCATGGTCATAGGCACCTATGCTTCCGCCATGCTGCTCGGCAAGAATCTTAGAGTAGGAGAGGCCGATACCTGTTCCGGGGCGGCTGTTGTTGCCTTGATAGAAGCGGATAAACAAGTTGTTTATATCCACATCTTTTAATCCGGGACCTTCGTCGGAGACAGAGATGCGTACACGGCTCTTGTCATCTGACAGGCTGGTGGCTACTTGAATCAGACTGTTCTCAGGGCTGTACTTCAGTGCATTGATCAGCAGATTTATTAATATGGTAGTGCATTTCTCTTTATCAAAGCAAAGAGTGTCTACTGCCGGTTCGGGACTATATAGGATGGAGATGCCTTTTAACTGGGCTTCCGGTCTGAAATCTGCTACAAGCTGTTCTATCCATGGGGCTAATTCCACAGTTTCTGCGTGCAGGGTACTTTGTCCTACCTCCATTTTGCGTACGTCCAGCACCATATTCAGGAGGTTCTTCATGCGCCCGGACTGTTTGCTGATACTTTGGATAACCGGATATTTGTCGTCTTCCGGAGATAGTGATTTCAGTAATTGCTTTAACGGGGCATGTATCAGGGTGAGTGGAGTGCGCAGTTCATGGTTGATATTGATAAGGAAACGTACTTTCTCTTCATATACCTGTTGTTCGTGTTCCTTCATAGCCCATTTCAGCTTGTTTTCTTTGCGACGCAACAGGGAGAAGAATGCCAGTATGATGCCTGAAACTATCAATATGAAACATACACTGATAAACCAGATGGATTTATACCACGGCGGTAATACTACGAGTTCCAGAATCTGATAATCTTCACTCCATCCTCCTGTACGGGTACTACAGGAAGCCATTACTTGGTAGGTTCGTGCAGATAGTCCGCTTAATGTCAGTTCCGGCTGGTATGAGTAAATAACTTGTCCCTCCATGCCGCGTAGGGTATAACGATACATTGGTTTGCGGAAGATATCTTTATCGTGGGCAATGATTTTAATGGTGATGGGCTTGCTCTGCTCTTCCACTTTTAATCTCCGTCCGGTGCTCATTTGGGTATTCATACGTTCTCCGCCTACCGATACATCCGCCAGTTCAAGAATGGGAGGAGCGGTAGGTTCGTCAGGGAGTTGTTTATTGATGCAAAGCATACCGTTGACACCTCCCATATAAATGTCACCCTGTGTTGAGAGTATACGGGGTTTTTCCAGATATTCGTTCAAGATGATTCCGTCTGATTCTCCGTAAAGAATAAATTCTCCCCTTTGAATCAGGTGGGCGAATAGTTTGCTGTCCGCTCCTATCCAGACGCGTCCTCGCTGATCGCAAATTAGCGAATTAATTTCATAAATCAGACTATTGGGAATATTGATGCATTGTTTTTTTTCCATGGAATAGTAACTGAGCCCGTAATTACTTCCAATCCAGAAAAGCCCGTTTTCATCGGTAGATATAGAATTGAATATGGTATCACCTTTGCAGCTGTATAATGTTTCTAACTGATTCTTTCTGGAATCTATCTGGTAAATCCGTTTGAAATCATGTAGATAGGAAACGAAACCATTCTGACATATAGGCAGGAGACTGCCGACGATGTCCTGACCAGGTTTGTCGAGGGAAACAGGTGTGAAATCTTTCCGGGCTAAATGATAGCTATAAGGTATTTCTGATAGTAACAATATGGTTTCCGGTGTGTTCCGGAATATATTAACTGTTTTTCCCCGTTTGCATAAAAGGGCGTCTATGCTATCGTTGATGATAATAAGTGGTTGGTAACTTTCGGTTTGTTTATCGAAAAAGAATAACCCTTTACTGAATAAAGAAACCAGAAGATGCCTTTGGTCTATACCTGTGATGGAAGATACTTTATCTCCCCAAGTGGAGAGTACATGGTGGAATTTTTTTGTGCCAGGATTAAAGCGGTTGATTCCACCGCCGTCTGTTCCAATCCATATATCTTCTTTTTCATCCTGATAGATGCTGAGTGTTGACTTCTCACTGAGCCCGTATTCAAATCCGGGTAATGCGTCCGAATAAATTTTCATTCCCGCTTCTTTGATGTGTATCAAACCGGCACGCACACTACCTGCCCACATATTATTATTGGAGTCGGTGTATAAATAAAGAATCGAATTGGCAGGTAGCGAATACGGATCTCCAGGAACCCGTACAAGAACCGACATGGTATTATCTTCTGGATTCAGGATATAAATGCCGGAACCATCTGTACCTATCCATATCTGCCCGTCACGTTCGGCTAAAGAAAGTACAACATTCGTCTGCAATTGGGAGTTTGTGGTATCATAAGAGTGAAGAAGCTTGCCGTTCCGGTCGTAGCATTTCACACCCTGATGGTAGGGAGCTACCCATATATTTCCATCTTTGTCGATGAGAGTAGCTATCAGTTCGTTACTTTCGAAAGGTACGGGATGGGTTCGTCCCGTTGGAAAATCAATGAGTAGTGCACGACTCCATCGGTTGGTGCACATCAGGGTCTGATCGTCCCATTTCTGGAGGCTGGTAATGTTATACTTATTATTGGTAAGGGCACACAGGAATCTGATTTGGTGATTGGCATAGTCATACTTATATAATTTGCCGTTTCCACCGAATAATACACCATCTTCCCAAGGACAAATAGAGGTCGCTATTACCGGATTATTATCTTCATCGCGTGCCTGCCGGAATTCATCTTCCTGATAATTGTAGTAGAAAAGCCCTTTGGGAGTAATGGCCCAAATGGTATTTTCTTTGTCTTCAATGATGTGAGTGATATTATCGTGGAGGTATTTCCTGAGTTCATAGCCATCAAAACGTCCAATACCGGCTCTTGTTCCAATCCAGACATACCCTTTCTCATGGCTCACTACCAGACAGCGAACCGAAGAAGACAGACCGTTCTGTGTACTTATCTGTTGGAAAGCATACTGGGTATTTCCTGCCACCTTGTATGAAAGGGACAGTAACAGGGATAATAGTAATGTGGTTAACAAGGTTTTTCTCATGGGTATTGTGGATAGGTTGGAGCAAAAATACTCTTTTGTTGCGAACCGCACAATACTATTTGCATGAAATTACTTGGAAATAAGCTCCAAATTTATCTACTTCGCCTCCAGTTTTGACTATTATTTGTTTTTGCTGTCCGGATAGTCAATTTTAGACCTGGAAATAGTGAATCTTGTACAGGTGCTCTTTTGCTGTCGTTTTATATTTGCATCACAAATCAATGTTAACGATAGTTTATAACTAATTTAAATTTAATTCTATGAGACAGAAATTATTGAATGTATTTCTGGTATGCCTGCTCTGTTTGACATCTACTGCCGCTGCTTTGGCACAGCAAACGATTAAGGTGACAGGTAAAGTGATTGACAGCACTAATGAAGGTGTACCTGGTGTCAATGTACAAGTAAAAGGAGGGTCTTTAGGAACCATAACCGATGTGGATGGTAACTATAAGATCGATGTTCCCAACTCTAAATCCGTATTAGTATTTTCTTTTATCGGTTATGAAACTCAGGAAGTTTCTGTGGGAAATAAGACCGTAATAAATGTATCATTGAAAGATGATACGCAAGTGTTGGATGAAGTAGTGGTAGTGGCCTACGGTACAGCCCGTAAAGGTGATGTAACCGGTGCGTTAACCAGCCTGCGTCCTGATCCGAACGATGCGGCTAAGGCTACTTCTCTTGATAACTTATTGTCCGGTAAAGTGGCAGGTTTGGTCGTTAATTCAACCTCTTCGGCCGTCGGTTCCGCTTCTTCGGTTACTATCCGTGGTGCCAGCTCACTCCGTGGTGACAACCAGCCGCTGTATGTCATAGATAATGTACCGCAAGCTTCAACAGGTGAATTTGCTTCTTCAGGAATCAGCGGTGACTTCCAGATTAATCAAGATCCGTTGTCATCTTTGAACCCTGGCGATATTGAAGATATTACTGTTTTGAAAGATGCTTCTTCAACCGCTATCTACGGTTCGCGTGGTGCCAATGGTGTAATTCTGATTACCACTAAGAAAGGTAAGGCTGGAAAAGCTAAAGTCAATGCTTCGGCTACGTTTACGATTGCCAATACTACGAATCTGTTGGATATGATTAACTTGGAAGAGCATGCTAATTATGCAAATAGCAGAATTCAGGATGGCCTTGTTCCATTTCATATTGTAGGCGACCAGGTAAGATATGTATTCAATGGTTCTTACGACAAATATGATGCTAATAATCCCGAAACTTACAACGTTGTAACCTACCGCAACTGGCAGAAGGAAATCTATACTTCGGCATTCTCACAGAATTATTCTCTGTCTTTGAATGGTGGATCGGATAAGATTACCTATTATATATCTGCCAATTTCAAGGACATCAACGGTACGGTAAAGCAGACTTCTTTGAAGCAGGGTGACTTACGTGCCAACCTGAGCGCAGAAGTATCAAAAGCTGTAAAGATTGACCTGTCTTTGAGTGGTGCGCTTCGTCAAAATGATATGATGGCAGGTGGTAATACATTGGGAGGTTCTACCGGTGCTATTTCACGTACGGCATTGGACTATGCTCCATTTGAAATGCCGGAAGGTGACCCCAGCTTTAATAATGAGAATAAGACAACTGTTTTCAGTTGGTTGAATGATTATGTAGACGTAACAGATGATAAAACTTTCAAAGCCAGTCTGGACCTGACCTGGAAAATTAACAAGTTCTTCCGTTATAACCTTCGTACCGGTGGTAACCTGAATATCAACGAGCGCAAGCGTTGGTACGGTTTGCAACTTTACCAAGGTATGAACAACCAAGGTTTGCTGGCCTTGTCAGATTTGAATAAGAATAATGTTTCCGTTGAGAATATCTTGAATTACAGTACGAAGCTCAAGTCCTTCGCAACTTTGGATGCTACGGCCGGTGTTACTTACGAAGATTATAACTTCCTGAACAAAAATACTACTGCCAATCAATTCACTTTCTTTGAAATGCGTGAGAATGGTCTTCACATGGCAGGTAATGTAAACAATGCCCAGCCTATCCAGAAAGATTACCAGTTGGTTTCCTATCTGGGACGTGCTAATCTTTCCATTCTCGACAAGTACTTGATTACTGCTTCTTTCCGTGCTGACGGTTCCAGTAAATTTGCTAAAGGTAATCGTTGGGGATACTTCCCGTCTGCATCGTTGGCATGGCGTATGGAACAGGAAGAGTTTATGAAAAATATCTCTTGGTTGAGCCAGTTGAAGATTCGTGTGAGCTATGGTGTTACCGGTAATCAAAGTATTGATCCGTATTCTACCTTCTCTATGTATGGTTCTAATTCCAATCTTTATTATGCTGATGGTTCCGGCAATGCCCAGACAGCCTTTACGGTAACCAACTTGTCAAATAACAGCTTGAAATGGGAAAAGACAGCTTCATGGAATGCCGGTTTAGACTTCGGTTTGTTTAACTCACGTCTGAGTGGTACTCTCGACGTGTATCAGAAGAAGACTACTGATTTGCTTATTTCCAGAACTCTGCCGGGTTCTGCCGGATTTGCTTCCACTTATTATAATCAGGGATCAATGAAGAATAATGGTGTTGAACTCTCTCTGAACGCACAGATTATTGATAAGAAAGATTGGAAGTGGAGCGTAAGCGGTAACATCGGTTTCAACAAGAGCGAGATTGCCGAGTTGGGACTTCTGCCATCTGACTTTGGTTTCCTGGGTGAGAAAGTAGGATATTATGGTAATTCGATAGGCGACCACTTCGGTGTAGGTCACGTCTTTCTGGAAGGTGAAGCTCCGGGTTTATTCTTCGGATATGTTACACAGGGTATCGTACAACCGGAAGATATAACAGAACAAGGTGTGAAATATACCAAAAAGGACGGCACAGTTGGTTATTACCAGACATTCAATAAGGTTACTCCGGTAGCTGGTGATATTAAATTTGTAGATAGTGATGGAGACGGTGATGTAAATGTAAACGACCGTGATATTATCGGTGATCCGAATCCTGATTTTACATACGGTTTCTCTACAAGTATTTCTTGGAAAAACCTAAGTCTGTCGGCTGCATTTACCGGTGTACAGGGTAAAGATGTTCTGAATACCAACAACCGCTATATTAACACGCCGGGGACTAGATCCAATAATCTCACCCGTAAAGCTTATCAGAATATGTGGACAGAAAGTAATCATTCCAACCTGTATCCGAGTTCCACATTCGTTATACAGAATTATGTTATGGACCGCTATGTGGAAGATGCCAGTTATCTGCGTTGTGCTGACATTACTCTGAACTATGTATTGCCGAAAATGTGGATGAGTAAGATTGGTTTCCAGAATGCTTCGGTTTATGCTTCCGTTAAGAACGCATTTATTATTACCAACTATAGTGGCTACGACCCTGATGTAAACTTTTTCGGTTTCGACGGTCTTCGTCCAGGCGTAGACATGAGTTCTTATCCAACTCCGCGTTCGTTTATATTCGGCTTAAACTTGACTTTCTAATATTAAAAACATGAAGAATATGAAAAGATATAAATATTATATACTGTCTTTGGCTGTATTGTGCAGCTTTTCAGCCTGTGACTCTTTACTGAATGAAGATCCCTTGTACTCTCAGAATAGCAATATTGTTTTCCAGACCGAAGATAATGCAGAATTAGCCCTGTTGGGGTGCTATGGTTATATGTCTGCCCCTAATGCTTACGGACAGATGTGGCAGGAAGCTCCTATTGTAGCTTCGGGTCTTGCATGGGCACAACGTCCTGAGGATTTGAACTCGCTGAATACATTGGCTGCCAATAATTTGGTATCCTTGGCTTGGGGAGGTATGTACAAGGCGATAGCCGAAATAAATGCTTTCCTGGAAAGTATTGATAAGAGCGGTCTGAGTGCAGCAGTCAAGACTCAAAAGGGTGGTGAAGCTAAATTTTTGAGAGCATTGGCTTACTATAATTTGGTTTCCACTTTTGGTGATGTTCCTTTGAAAACGGTTGCTTCTTCTTCCGAAGGTATTTCTATTGCCCGTTCACCCCGTGAAGAGGTGTTCGCACAAATCATACAGGATCTGACGGATGCTTTGTCTATTTCTGAAAAATCAGCAGTGGGACGCGCTAATTCCTGGGCTGTAAAGGCTTTCCTGGGTAAAGTGTATTATAAGATGGCTGTTCTGGGTATAGATGCTGCCGCCAATTGGCAGAATGCAAAAAATATGTTTGATGCAGTATACGCAAGTCATGTTTATTCGTTGGAACCTAAGTATGCCAATTTGTTTGGTGAATATGTGTCAACCTCTAAGGAGTCTATCTTCCAGATGAACTATTCAACCGGAAATGCGAACGGTTGCTACAATCGTGGTAGTAACCGCTTTGCTCCTCAGGCTTCTACCAGTGGTATCAACTGGAGTACGTATCGTGTAGCTAAGTTCGCTTATGATATGCATGAAGGTACTTACCCGGGAGATCCCCGTATTGATGTTAACTTCTTGACAAAGTGGAGAGCTCGCAATGGTAATAATCAAGCTAATCCGAAACCACAGGTGGGGACTGCGCTTTGTGCTAACGATTCTGTATGTGCATACCCTTATTGGAAAATCAAATATACTGATGTTACAGTGCCCGGATCGAATAATGTGAATCTGGAGGTTATTGCCAAGATGCCTTATGCAGACTTTCCTAATCCGAAGAACCCGAGCCTTAATGTTTGTGACAACTATGAGACTACGCACGGAGCATCTCCATATAATTCTACAGTGGCAAAAGCGGTAAATGACTTTGCAAAGGTGGGTAATGCTGAGAAGTGGCCCTACTTCGGTAAGTTGTATGACCAGACACAGACAGGTACGATGGCTCACAAAAACCTAATGGTATATCGTTACGCCGAGATGTTGTTACTGATGGCTGATGTCTACAATGAACTGGGTGATACTCCGAAAGCTATCAGCCTGGCCAATGAAGTACTGGCCCGTGCCCGCAAATCCGGAGCCGTTTCTTCTGCACAACCTGCAGACTGGTCAGCATCACTTACCAAAGAACAGGTTACGGAAAAATTGTATTTTGAGCGGATCATCGAGCTTTGCGGCGAACCCAGCATTTACGATATGGTACGTATCCGTGGTACGGTATACTTCAAAAAGTTCCTGGAACTGAATACTACTCATGAACTGACCATATTGGGAGAAAAGAATTATACTTCAAGTGTAAACAACTTTGCAGATCGTCTCCTGAACAATGGTAGCCTGACGGATGACTTCCTGAAAAAGAATTTGCTTCTGCCGATTCCTACCAGTGAAATAGATGCTAATCCGGGCCTCACGAATAACGATAATAACTTTGGTTATTAATCATCCGGAATCTATAGAGTTTACAATAGGTTATTAGATTTTCCCGGATGCGGGGTGGGAGTTGTCTTCCACCCTCGCATTCCACATTCGGATTTTTAAATATTTAATTAGATTCGATTATGAACACGATACAATCAGGATTGCTTTTTTCTCTGACTGGTGCCGCTGCTGTGGCATCCATGACTTCATGTACTTCACAAAAGAAAGCTGAGGAACAAAAGCAATATAATATAGTATACATCATGACGGATGATCATACGGCCCAGATGATGAGCTGTTATGACCACCGCTACATGGAGACGCCGAACCTGGACCGCATCGCTGCCGACGGAGTACGCTTCACGAACAGCTTTGTGGCTAACTCTCTGAGTGGTCCCAGCCGTGCCTGTATGATTACGGGCAAGCACAGTTGTGCCAATAAATTCTACGACAACACCACTTGCGTATTCGACGCTTCGCAGCAAACCTTCCCCAAACTTCTGCAACAGGCAGGTTACCAAACTGCGCTTATCGGCAAATGGCATCTGGAAAGTCTACCTACCGGTTTTGACTATTGGGAGATCGTGCCCGGACAAGGTGATTACTATAATCCTGATTTTATCACTCAGGACAATGATACGATACAGAAGCACGGTTATGTGACTAATATCATCACCGATGATGCTATCGACTGGATGGAAAATCAGCGGGATACAAATAGGCCGTTCTGTATTTTAATTCATCATAAAGCGATTCATCGTAACTGGTTGGCAGATACCTGCAACCTTGCACTTTATGAAGACAAGACCTTCCCGCTGCCGGACAATTTCTTCGACGATTACGAAGGACGTCCTGCCGCTGCCGCACAGGAAATGAGTATTGTGAAGGATATGGATATGATCTATGACCTCAAAATGCTACATCCGGACAAAGAAACCCGGTTGAAGTCTCTTTATGAAAAATATATCGGCCGGATGGATGAGGGTCAGCGTGCTGCATGGGATAAGTTCTATGGTCCTATCATCGATGATTTCTATAAAAAGAATCCGCAGGGTAAAGAACTTGCCAACTGGAAGTTCCAGCGCTATATCCGCGATTACATGAAGACTGTGAAATCTCTGGATGATAATGTAGGCCGTGTGCTGGATTATCTGAAAGAGAAAGGATTGCTGGATAACACATTAGTTGTTTATACTTCCGATCAAGGTTTCTATATGGGTGAGCACGGATGGTTCGACAAGCGTTTCATGTATGAAGAATCCATGCATACACCGCTGATTATGCGTTTGCCGAAAGGTTTCGACCGTAAAGGAGACATCGAAGAGTTGGTACAGAACATTGACTATGCACCCACATTCCTGGAACTGGCTGGCGTGAAGGTGCCCAAAGATATTCAGGGACTTTCCCTGGTTCCATTACTGAAACGCGAAAAACCTGAAAACTGGCGGAAATCTCTGTACTATCATTTCTATGAATATCCTGCTGAACACATGGTGAAGCGTCATTACGGGGTACGTACAGAACGTTACAAGCTGATTCATTTCTATAATGACATCGATGAATGGGAATTGTACGATTTACAGGCCGATCCGACCGAAATGCGTAATATCTATGGACAACCGGGTACGGAAGACATTGTGAAGGAACTGAAAACCGAGCTTACGGCATTGCAGGAACAATACAATGATCCGGTACGCTTTTCCCCAGAGAGAGATAAAGAATAATTCATATTATCAAACGCTATGACCCTATGAAATATATATATACAGTACTGCTTTGTCTGTTCCTGGCAGTAACAAACATTCAGGCTGATAACTTGACACAACCCTTTTCATTAGTTCCCTGCCCGGTGAGTTTAGTACCGGGCACGGGTAACTTCCACTTCTCTGCTAAGACGAGTTTCGCAGTAGAGAATGAAGGACAAGCTGAGCAGGTGCGCCAGTTCACCGGACTTCTTACCCGTGCGGCAGGTTTTACTCCCCGCATAAAGGTAGATAGTCGGAAAGGTGATGTCTGTCTGGTGACGGACGCTACCTTAAAAAGTGAAGCTTACAAACTGGAGATAACGGCTAAGAAGATAACCATTCGTGCCTCCGATTTGCAAGGTTTTTATTATGCTTTTCAAAGCATCCGTCAATTACTTCCCTCTGCGATTGAAAGTGAACAAGTGACGGAGAACGTCGATTGGATTGTTCCGGCACTGACTATCATCGACCAACCCCGTTTCGGCTATCGGGGACTATTGGTAGATGTGGCACGTTTTTTCTCCCCCAAGGAAAATTTGTTGCGCATTATCGATTGCATGGCGATGCTGAAGTTGAACAAGTTACATCTGCATCTGGTAGATGACAATGGCTGGCGTATTGAGATCAAGAAATACCCCTTGCTTACAGAAATAGGATCATGCCGTGTAGACCGTCCGGGCAAGACATTCCCCGAACGCCGTAATCCCCGTCAGGGTGAACCTACTGTGGAAAAAGGATTTTATACGCAGGATGAAATCCGCGAGATCGTACGCTATGCTCAGGAACGGCATATCGAAGTGATCCCGGAAATAGAAATGCCGGCACATAGTAATGCTGCATTGGCTGCTTACCCTTTGCTGTCCTGTCCGGTAGTGGATAAATTTATCGGTGTATTACCCGGTTTAGGCGGGAATCATGCGGATGTTATCTTTTGTGCAGGAAACGACAGTGTATTTACTTTCTTGCAAGATATTCTGGATGAAGTACTCGAATTGTTTCCCTCAAAATATATCCATTTAGGTGGTGATGAGGCGAGAAAGACACATTGGGAAGAATGTCCGTTGTGCCAGGCACGAATGAAAGCGGAGAATTTGGAGAATACAGAAGAATTGCAAGGTTATTTCATGGCACGGGTAGCACGGTATGTGCAGAATAAGGGACGTGAAGTGATAGGATGGGATGAACTGACGAATGCCAGAATCCCCGAAGGGAGCATTATCCTTGGATGGCAAGGTTACGGACAAGCTGCACTGAAAGCTGCCGAATTGGGTCACCGCTTTATCATGACTCCTGCCCGGATATTGTATCTCATCCGCTATCAAGGTCCTCAATGGTTCGAACCTATTACGTATTTTGGAAATAACACCCTGAAAGATGTCTATGACTATGAACCTGTGCAGAAAGACTGGACACCGCAGGCTGCATCTCTGCTAATGGGTGTTCAGGCGTGTATGTGGACAGAGTTCTGTAACTCCCCGGCAGATGTGGACTACCTGCTTTTCCCTCGCTTGTCGGCATTGGCGGAAGTTGCCTGGACGAAGCCTGTACGCAAGAACTGGGTCTCTTATCTGAAAGCTATGGACCACTTTAATGAACACTTGGCTGCAAAAGGCATTGTCTATGCCCGTTCCATGTATAATATACAGCAGACTGTAACTCCGAAAGAGGGTCGTCTGCAAGTAGAATTGGATTGTATTCGCCCTGATGCACAGGTGCGTTATACAATGGATGGTAGTGTACCGACTGCACAATCCTCCCTTTATACAAAACCGTTGATGCTTACAGAGGCCAAAACAATTAAGGCAGCAACCTTTGCCGGAAACGAGCAATTGGGACAAATGCTGGAGTTGCCTGTCATCTGGAATAAAGCGACGGCAAAGCCTGTTAAGAGTGCCGGTACAGGAGATCTTTATATGCTGACAAACGGGATACGGGGAAGTCAGAAATATACCGATCTGGAATGGTGCTCCTGGATGAAAAGCGATACGGTTACTTTCACCCTCGACCTGAAGAAACCGGAATTTGTGAATAAACTAACATTAGGCTCTATTACGAATTATGGCATGGCAGTGCATAAACCTGCTGAAATAGAAGTTTGGATTTCGGGTGATGACAAGGAGTATCGCAAAGTGGGTGAGTGCAGCTACACAAAGAACGAAATCTTCCGTGAAGGTGTATTTAGAGAAGATATCCCGTTTGAAATAGGGACAGAGGCACGTTATGTTCGTGTAGTAGCCCGTGGAGCAGGAGACTGTCCTTTCACGCATGTACGTCCGGGACAGGAAGCGAGGATATACTTTGATGAGATAATAATAGAATAGAAAATTAGAAGAATGAGATATAGTACCATGAAAAAGACCCTGTTGAGCTTGTGTCTGACTTGCCTGCTTACCACCCCTGCTATAGCACAGACTGTACAGCCGGAATGGCAGAGCCAGTATGCTATCGGAAAAAACAAACTGGCACCACATACTTATATATGGCCTTATGCGAATGCTGATGCCGTGGGTGAAGGCAATTATGAGCAATCACCTTACTATATGAGTCTGAACGGTAAGTGGAAATTTCATTGGGTGAAGAATCCCGATCATCGTCCGAAAGACTTTTATAAACCTTCGTTCTACACGGGCGGATGGGCAGATATCAATGTCCCCGGTAACTGGGAGCGTCAGGGATATGGTACGGCTATTTATGTGAACGAAACTTATGAATTTGATGATCCTTTGTTCAACTTCAAAAAGAATCCGCCGCTGGTACCTTATGCAGAGAACGAAGTAGGTTCTTATCGCCGTACGTTCACGGTTCCTGCTGACTGGAAAGACCGTCGCATCGTGATTTGCTGTGAAGGTGTGATCTCTTTCTATTATATCTGGGTGAACGGACATATGCTGGGCTATAACCAAGGTTCAAAAACTCCTGCCGAATGGGATATCACGGACTATGTACAGGAAGGAGAAAATACCGTGGCGCTTGAAGTGTATCGCTGGAGCGCCGGTTCTTATCTGGAGTGTCAGGATATGTGGCGGTTGAGTGGTATTGAACGGGATGTCTATCTTTACAGTACTCCACGCCAGTTTATAGCTGATTATAAAGTGACTTCTTCTTTGGATAAGAAAGAGTATAAGGAAGGAATTTTCGGCCTTGATGTAACAGTTGAAGGAAGTGCGACTGGTGTGTCTGCTTTGGCATATAGTCTGGAAGATACTGCTGGAAAGATAATATTACAAAATGAAATACCGGTCAAGAGCCGTGGCTTGAGTAATTTTATTACCTTTGACGAACAGTCCCTTCCTGATGTAAAACGTTGGAGTGCAGAATATCCGAATCTTTATACGTTGATATTGACATTGAAAGATGATGCAGGGCATGTAACACATCTGACCGGTTGCAAAGTCGGTTTCCGTACTTCCGAAATCAAGGATGGCCGTTTCTGTATCAACGGGGTACCTGTATTGATAAAAGGTGCTAACCGACATGAACATTCTCAGTTGGGACGTACTGTCAGCAAAGAACTGATGGAAGAAGACATTCGCCTGATGAAGCAACATAACCTGAATACTGTGCGCAACTCGCATTATCCGACACATCCGTACTGGTATCAACTTTGTGACCGCTACGGCCTTTATGTGATAGATGAAGCAAACATCGAATCGCATGGCATGGGGTATGGCCCGGCTTCATTGGCAAAGGATAGCACTTGGTTACCTGCCCACATGGATCGCACCCGGCGCATGTACGAGCGCAGCAAGAATCATCCAGCCATTGTTATCTGGTCATTAGGCAACGAAGCGGGCAATGGCGTCAACTTTGAACGGACGTATGACTATATGAAGTCCATCGAAACCACCCGCCCCATTCAATACGAGCGTGCCGAACAGAATTACAATACGGATATCTACTGCCGCATGTATCGCAGTGTGGAAGAACTGCTGGCCTATGCCCGCCAGACAGAACCGAAAGTTTACCGTCCTTTCATCATGACCGAATACCTGCACGCCATGGGCAATAGCTGTGGCGGGCTGAAAGAATATATGGACGTCTTCGAAACAGAACCTATTGTGCAGGGCGGCTGTATCTGGGATTGGGTAGATCAGTCGTTCCGTGAAATTGATGCGGGCGGACGTTGGTATTGGACTTACGGCGGTGATTATGGTCCGAAGAATGTACCCAGTTTCGGGAACTTCTGCTGCAATGGTCTGGTGAATGCTGTCCGTGAACCTCATCCACATTTGCTGGAGGTGAAGAAAGCATATCAATATATAAAGACTACATTGATTGATAAGAGCAACTTGACTTTAAGTATAAAGAATTGGTACGATTTCACCAATCTCAATGCTTACACCCTGCACTGGCAGGTGGTAGGTGATCATGGGAAAGTGATTGTTGACGGCACCCGTCAGGTGGATGCCGCTCCACATGCCACGGTGGAAGTTGCACTCGGTGCTGTACGTTTGCCTTCTGATGTTCGTGAAGCTTATCTGAACTTAAGTTGGACTCCTGTGGATGCAGCTCCATTTATTAATACGGATTACGAAGTAGCCTACGATCAGTTTGTTCTTTCGGGTAATAAAAACTACCGGACTCCGGAAACCAAACTTTCGGGTAAGGTGGAAATGAATATAGATCCGGAAACCGGGGCGCTTCGCTCTTATATTTATAATGGTAAAGAATTACTGGTTTCTCCCGTTACATTAAGCCTCTATCGTCCGGTGACGGATAATGATAACCGTGAAAAAGTAGGAGGAGCCAAAGCCTGGAAGAAAGCCGGACTGGATCAGTTGACACAACGTGCTCTTTCAGTGAAGACCGCTACCCATGGCGGACGTGCCGAAGTGGAATTATTGAATGTCCGTGGTGAAAAAGTGGGAACTGCTTCTTTCATCTATACATTGAAGAAAAACGGCGAATTGGATATACAGACACACTTCGTACCCGATACTACCGCTGTCACTTCGCTGGCGCGTGTAGGGCTTACTTTTGAAATGCCCGATACATACAGTCAGGTGTCTTATCTGGGGCGTGGAGAGCATGAAACTTATATGGATCGAAAACAATCCGGTAAAATAGGTATCTATCGCACTGATGTGGAGCGTATGTTCCACTATTATGTTCGTCCGCAGGCAACGGGTAACCGTACGGATGTCCGTTGGATGCAGCTTGCTGATGAGGCAGGTGAAGGGCTGGTATTCCGTTCCGATGCTTCATTCCAGTTTAGTGTGATTCCTTTTACGGATGAGAATCTGGATGCGGCAACGCATATCAATCAATTACGGCGCGAAGGAGTGGTAACTGTTCACCTGGATGCAGCGCAGGCGGGAGTCGGTACGGCTACCTGTGGCCCCGGAGTGTTGTCGCAGTATCGTGTACCTGTGCAGGATTACACGTTCCGGTTTACAGTCCGTCCTTTGAAATAGATAGAAACCTATAACATAAGATAGCATGAAAAACCTGATTCTAACTACAGTTCTTAGTCTTGCAGTCTTTTCCGGATTGCAGGCACAAGAAACTTATTATGAGAAGCACGTTGTTTTTCCCGCTGGTGCTACAGCTGCGGAAAAGGTAGAAATGGCTTCCCGTCTTGTACCCACTCCACAGCAATTGGAGTGGCAACGTATGGAACTGACCGCCTTCCTGCATTTCGGCGTAAATACTTTCACCGGGCGAGAGTGGGGGGATGGTACCGAAGACCCTGCCATTTTTAACCCTACCTCGCTGGATTGCGAGCAATGGGTACGGACTCTCAAGGAAGCCGGTTTCAAGATGGCTATTATCACTGCTAAGCATCACGATGGTTTTTGCCTCTGGCCTACAAAGACTACCCGCCATTCCGTAGCCTCTTCTTCTTGGAAAGATGGAAAGGGAGATGTTGTGCGTGAGCTGCGTGATGCTTGCCAGAAGTATGGCATCAAATTTGGCGTTTACCTTTCCCCTTGGGATCGTAATGCCTCTTGCTATGGTGATTCTCCTGCCTACAACCAGTTCTTCATCGAGCAACTGACCGAATTACTAACCAATTATGGTGAAGTACATGAAGTGTGGTTCGACGGTGCCAACGGTGAAGGTCCTAACGGCAAAAAACAAATCTATGACTGGGATGCCATATTGAAAACCATTCGCCGACTACAACCCAAAGCCGTTACTGCTATCATGGGTGATGATGTTCGTTGGGTAGGTAATGAAAAAGGTATCGGTCGTGAAACAGAATGGAGCGCTACAGTTTTGACTCCGGGCATCTATCCTCGTTCCGGCGAACAGAATAAGGAGTTGGGTATCTTCGGCAAGGCTAAGGACTTAGGCGGACGTGATATAGTGGCTCGTGCTACCGAACTTTTCTGGTATCCTTCTGAGGTAGATGTTTCCATCCGTCCGGGTTGGTTTTATCATGCCGATCAGGACAAGCAAGTGAAGTCTTTAAGCCATCTGACGGATATCTATTTCAAATCAGTAGGCTATAATTCCGTTCTATTATTGAATATTCCGCCCGATCTTCGTGGGTTGATCAATGAAAATGATGTGCAGCGGCTGAAGGAATTTTCCGGTTATTTGAAGAATACTTTTGCCCGTAATTATGTGCTGAAAGGAAACGAAGCATGGCATGGAACTTCCGGTACGGTCCGCCAATATGATATACAGAAAGATGCACTTGTAAATGCTTTTATGATTCAGGAAGATATCTCCAAAGGGCAACGTATCGAAAGTTTTCTTGTAGAAGCTTATAAAGATGGTTCCTGGATTCATATGGCGGAAGGTACAACAGTGGGATATAAGCGTCTTATACGTTTCTCTGATACTCGTCCGGAGCGCATTCGTGTAACCATTCGCTCTGCCCGTGGTGTGGCTGATGTTGCTGCGGTCGGTCTTTTCTATGCAGAACCTCTTGCAGATAAGGATGAAGAAGTACAACTCAGCGATGTACCTGTCGATGGATGGCAGGTGGTTGGTGGCAATGCAGATTCCCGTAAGGCTATTGATGGGGACCGGAAAACGGTTTGGCGTGCTTCCGCACTTACGCCATTGGTTGTTGATATGGGGGATAAAATTGAAGTAAGTGGCTTTAGCTATGCTCCTTCTCCTGGAGATGATTTAGTAGGAACTGTCTATAAATATGCTTTCTATGTCAGCCTTGACGGGCATTCATGGACTAAATGTGAGACAAGTGGCGAGTTCAGCAATATCATGCACAATCCTGTGCCTTATTTTGTCCGGTTTGGCAAAACCTATCCTGCCCGTTACTTCAAGCTGGAACCAGTGTCGGAGATAAATAATAAAAATATTGTAACGGTCGGTGAGGTCGGTATCCTGACAAAATAGTGTTATGAAGAATTCAATACTCTCTATAGCCGCTATGGCATTACTTTCAGGTAATGCCATAGCTCAGCAAAAGCCTAATATCATTCTTTTTCTGGTGGATGACATGGGATGGCAAGATACTTCCTTACCGTTTTGGAATGATACCACCGAACTGAATCATATTTATGAAACGCCTAATATGGAGCGTCTGGCAAAGAAAGGTGTCAGGTTTACACACGCTTATGCATGCCCCATCAGTTCCCCTTCACGTGTCAGCTTATTTACGGGAGCAAACGCCGCCCAGCATAAAGTAACGAACTGGACGTTGAAGAAAGATACACCGACTGACCGGAAAAATGAAACGCTGGATTTTGAAGCATGGAATTATAATGGTCTGTGTCCTGAACCCGGGTTGGAACATTCTTTTTATGCGAAGTGTTTGCCACAATTGCTTCGTGAAAACGGATATACTACCATGATGGTAGGTAAAGCTCATTTCGGCTCGATAGATACGCCTGCTGCCAATCCACTGGCAATCGGCTTCGATTATAACATAGCCGGTCATGCAGCCGGTGCCATGGGTAGCTATCTGGGAGAAGAAGGATATGGTGCTTCCGGTAAACCGGAATGGGCAGCGATATGGGCTGTGCCCGATTTGGAAAAGTATCATGGAACAGATACTTTCCTTACTGAGGCTTTGACGTTGGAAGCAAAAGGACTTATGGATAAGGCTCTTGACCAGCCTAAACCTTTTTTCCTCTATATGAGTCATTATGCCGTGCATGCGCCTTTCGGAACAGATAAGCGTTTCTATCAGAAGTATATGGATAAAGGGCTTCCGCATAAAGAGGCGCAGTATGCTGCCTTGGTGGAAGGCATGGACAAGAGCTTGGGAGATTTGATGGACTATGTAGACCGGAAAGGCATTGCAGATCATACAGTTATTATTTTTATGTCGGATAATGGTGGCTATACAATAGGCCGCGCGGATAAAAATGCTCCATTGAGTGAAGGAAAAGGTTCCTTGAAAGAAGGGGGAATCCGCGAACCGATGATCGTCTATTATCCGAATGTAACATCCCCCTCAACCATGAATGATACACCGGTCATTATCGAAGATTTCTTTCCGACTCTGTTGGAAATAGCTGGAGTACATGATTATCAGACACCACAGCAGATTGACGGGCAGAGCTTTATGGCGCAGGTGACAGGACAGACTGGAGAAAAAGAACGTGCTTTATTTTTCCATTATCCAAATAATTGGGGTGAGAGAATACAAACGATTGGTGCTCCGCAAAGTGCCGTTGTGAAAGGTGACTGGAAATTAATTCATTATTATGACACCGGTAACAGCTGTCTGTATAACTTAAACGATGATATTTCCGAAAAGCATGATTTGTCTGCACGCTATCCGGATAAAGTGAAGGAGTTAGCCAAAGTTTTGAGTGACTATCTGCGAGCTCAACATGCCACTATGCCTATTCTGAAAACTACCGGCAAGTTTGTTCCCTATCCCGATGGAGAAGACGTAGAGAGGATATTGCCGAAAGATGATGAAACGTTGGTATATGACAATCCGGGGGATGCGCTGCACTTGAAGAAGGGCGATGTGCATCCTAAAATGAAAGGATGGTCTTTTTATACGGCCCATGAGTTTAATGATAAAGATACGAAAAAGGGACTGCCACTTGGCTTTGTAGAACATAGAGGCTTGCATATGTCACGTACGGCAAAGGTCGATAACCGGAAATGCTCAAAAGTAGAGGATGGGGTTTTACGCATCTGGAGTGTAGAGGAGAAAGATTCGATAGACAACCGTTTCGGTAAGAAGGTGAAGTATTCTCACGGTTGCTATCGCACCTCACTTCCCGGCAGTAAGGAGTTCTGGTGTAACTTTACTGAAAATATGCGTATTGAGATACGTTTCAAACGTACTCCTTATGTAGGTTTCAATGATGCCCTCTGGTTTATGGGAAACAATAATCGTCCCTGGCCGAAGAATGGTGAGATCGATCTTTTGGAGAATCCCAAGAAGACATTGAACGATTGTGCTCATTTCACGCTTCATTCCGAAAACCACTATGCCGGTGTTGTAGGCGGTGGCGGTAGTGTCACTTCTTCCATCAATCTTGCCGATATGTCTCAATGGAATATCTATTGGCTGGAATGGTATCCTGACCGCATTGTAGGAGGTGTCAACGGACAAGCCTATTTTGAACATCACAAAGGGGCTGATGGCAATACCGACTGGCCTTGGAGTGACCCGCTGGGCTTCTTCCTGATTTTCAGTACGGGTATCTCTACGAACCCGAATGCCTGGCCTGGTGCTATCATTCCTTCCGAATGGAAAAAAGATGCCAAACCTGCCATGTATATCGACTGGATACGCGTTTATACGAATAAGGACTATAAAGGCGAAAATCCTCCTACCCCTAAATTTTACTAATCAAATACCTGCCCGGGCTACACTTGCTCCGTACCAACTCCGTACTTTCTCCGTGTAGAGGTACTTCTGAGTGGAGAATGTACGGAGCAAGTACGGCTTTGGTATGGTTCGGGTATGGAGTAGACCCCTAAAAAAGATAGGGCAGACCGGATTACTCCTGCCTGCCCATTGTCTCTCTAACACAACCAAAATTCTATGTGATGTATTGATTCTGCTTATTATTATTATTTATTCTTAAACAAAATCTTTCAGTTCTTGTTGTAACTTCTGTCGGGTGAAGAAGATACGGCTTTTTACTGTACCTAATGGTAAGCCCAGCTTCTCTGCAATTTCGCGGTATTTGAAACCGGATACGTGCATTGAGAAGGGAATCTTATATTCACGGGGCAGAGCATTTACTATACGGTGCATCTCTTTCAGGTCATAAGCGCTTTCCGTGCAATCGAATCCCGATTCCTGCGGTAAGTTGAGATGATAGAGATTATCTGTTTGGTCTACGAAAGTCTGATCGCGAACTACTTTGCGGTAGTTGTTGATAAAGATGTTACGCATGATGGTATACATCCATCCTTTGAAGTTCGTATCAGGTGCATATTTATCTTCGTTATCTAACGCCTTTAATGAGGTTTCCTGGAGTAGGTCGTTTGCTTCTTCGTGGTCCGAGGTTAATTTGTATGCAAAGCGTAATAAATCGTCTTGTACCCCGAGCAATTCTTTTTGGAATGTAATACTGTTATTCATAATCAATTCTCCTTTTCAATAGTTATTCTTTTGTTTTGCCTTTTGACTTTGCAATTTTACAAAAGATGCATCACTTTAACGGACGGAATTCTCGCAATAAATGGGGGGAAAACTATCAATTGATAGTTTTCAGGTGATATATTGATAGTTTTTGGGTGTTTTGATGGCGTTCATACAAGAGGCCTCTGACCTCTGTATGAACACTCTTTTATATCAAAACGTTATCGGTTTAGGTTGAATAAGGTAATACCTGGTTTTATCTTGCAAATCAGGTTATCTGAAGTCTTTCAGTTCTTGCTGCAACTTTTGGCGTGTAAAGAATATGCGGCTCTTTACTGTGCCTAAGGGTAATCCCAGCTTTTCTGCAATTTCGCGGTATTTGAAACCGGATACATGCATGGAGAATGGAATCTTATATTCGCGTGGCAAGGCATTTACTATGCGGTGCATCTCTTTCAGGTCATAAGCGCTTTCGGTGTTTGCAAATCCGGATTCCTGTGGCAGATTAAGATGATAAAGATTATCTGTCTGGTCTACGAAGGTCTGGTCGCGAACCACCTTGCGATAGTTATTAATAAAGATATTGCGCATGATGGTGTACATCCAGCCTTTGAAATTAGTGTCTGGTACATATTTATCTTCATTGTCTAATGCCTTTAATGAGGTTTCCTGAAGCAAATCATTTGCTTCTTCACGGTCGGAGGTTAATTTGTATGCGAAACGTAATAAATCGTTTTGTACTCCGAGCAAATCTTTTTGGAATGTAATACTGTTCATATCGTTCTCCTTTTTTATATAATTATTCGTTTGTTTGACTTTTGATGTTGCAATTTTACGAAAGTTATCTAACTCCGACGGACGCATTTCAAGCAATCTTTAGGGCAAAATCTATCAATTGATAGTTTTTGGGCGTCTTTTGTTTGTTTTTGGGTGCAGTTTTAGACAATTTTATTGCGTATAATTAAAAAGATGAGTTAATTTTGCGCAATCATTTCATCTTAAAAAGAATGGCTGACGACTCTTTATTTTTGATTGATATTGATAAAGTACTCCGGGAAAAGGCTCCGAAGTACTATAAGTACATCCCCAGATTCGTAGTTTCTTATCTGAAAAGAATTGTTCATCAGGAAGAACTGAATGTTTTCCTGCGCGACTCTAAGGATAAAGTAGGCGTAGACTTTTTAAAAGCCTGTCTGGAATTTCTGGATGCCAATATCGTGGTGAAGGGAGAAGAAAACCTACCGAAAGAAGGACTCTATACCTTTGTCTCCAATCATCCATTGGGAGGTCAGGATGGTGTGGCCTTGGGGTATGTACTGGGCTCTTTTTATAATGGTAAGGTGAAGTATATGGTAAATGACTTGCTGATGAACCTGCAAGGATTAGCCCCTCTCTGTATACCTATTAATAAGACCGGAAAACAGGCAAAAGACTTTCCGAGAATGGTAGAAGCAGGCTTTGCATCCGATGATCAATTGATTATGTTCCCGGCTGGGTTGTGTTCCCGTCGTCAGAATGGAGTGATCCGTGACTTGGATTGGAAGAAGACCTTTATTGTAAAGAGCGTGCAGACACATCGTGATGTTGTCCCTATTCATTTCGAGGGCCGGAATTCGAACTTTTTTTATAATTTGGCTAACATCTGTAAATTCTTGGGCATCAAGGTTAATATTGCTATGCTCTATCTTGCGGATGAGATGCTGAAGAACCGTCATAAAACGTTTACCGTTACAATTGGGAAGCCTATTTCTTGGCAGACTTTTGATAAATCGAAGACTCCTGCCGAGTGGGCGGCTTACGTAAAAGATATCGTTTATAAATTATAGAACTTAGTTTTAATAAGAGAACTACTAACAAAAAAATATGGAAGAGATTATTGAACCTATAAGTAAGGAACTTCTGAAAGCGGAATTGACCGAAGATAAGCGTCTGCGTACGACCAACAAGAGCCATAATCAGATTTATATCATTACAGCTCAGGATTCTCCGAATATAATGCAGGAAATCGGACGTTTGCGTGAGATTGCTTTTCGTGCGGCAGGCGGGGGAACAGGAAAACCGCTGGATATCGATGAATATGATATCATGGAAAATCCTTATAAACAGCTGATTGTTTGGAATCCGGAGGCAGAAGAAATATTGGGCGGTTACCGTTATCTCCTTGGTACGGATGTTCAATATGACGAACATGGTGCTCCTATTCTGGCTACAGCTCATATGTTCAATTTCTCTGAAAAGTTCCTGAAGGAGTATCTTCCTACTACAATCGAGTTAGGTCGTTCGTTTGTTACGGTAGAGTATCAGTCCACCCGTGCTGGTAGCAAAGGCTTGTTTGCATTAGATAATTTGTGGGACGGACTGGGAGCACTGACAGTGGTTATGCCGAATGTGAAATATTTCTTCGGTAAAGTTACTATGTATCCAAGCTATCACCGCCAGGGACGCGACATGATTCTTTATTTTCTGAAAAAGCATTTTGCGGATAAGGATAGTCTGATTACTCCGATGAAACCGTTGGAAATGGAAGCTAAAGAGGCTGATCTGGCTGCTTTGTTTTGTAAGAAGACATTTAAGGAAGACTATAAGATACTGAATTGTGAGATACGTAAGTTGGGTTATAATATCCCGCCGTTGGTGAATGCATATATGAGCCTGAGCCCAACCATGCGTATGTTTGGTACCGCTATTAACTATGGTTTCGGTGATGTGGAAGAAACCGGTATCCTGATTGCTGTGGACGAAATTCTTGCAGAGAAGCGTATCCGCCATATCCAATCGTTCATAGAAAATGAACCGGAGTCTTGCAAACTGACCTCCGGGGCGAATAAAGTATTCTTTCCGAGTAGATAATAGTTGTGCCTGAGGCACAACTTATACTGCTGGCAGACTGTTGCCGTTGATCTTTCTGTAGAGGTCGAGAGCAAAGACATCTGTCATACCGGAGATATAATCCAATACCGCCTGTATTCTTTCATAGAGTATGGGCGCTTTTATATTATACTGGCCGGATACCCGGTTGATGAGTAGCTGTGAGTAAGCCTTTTCAGGTGAACGAACGGCATCTATCATTAAGTCAAGCAGGGTACTGATGATGCGGAAACCGGCAAGTTCAATATCCAATACGTCGCGTGAGCGATAAATCTTCTTTAGAGAAATGTCGGCACAATGATTGTAAGCACTGGCAGGCAGTTCGGATATATGTTTGATGAGACTTCCCTCAAATTCTCCTTCCAATATTCTTTCTTCATTGTTCAGAAAGGCTTGGGTACATTCCTGGATAAGCAATCCAATGACACAGGAACGCAGATATGCAATCTGTTCATTGACGTCACTGACAATGTCGAGCGTTTTGAGCATATGTGTTTTGCGCTCTTCCGGGAAATAGGAAAGGAGTAAATCTTGTGTTTCTCCGGTGGTGAGTATCTTTAGTTTATGGGCATCTTCAATGTCCATCATCTGGTAACAGATGTCGTCTGCCGCTTCTACCAGATAGACGAGTGGATGGCGGGCATATTTCAGTGGGTCATCATTCAATCTTTTCATACCCAGTTCTTCGGCTATCCGTCGGAAACTTTCTTCTTCCGTAGTGAAGAAACCGAATTTAGACTTTTTGCCGGCTAAACTCGATGAAAAGGGGTATTTTACGATACTTGCCAGAGTGGAGTAGGTAAGAACGAAACCACCTTTACGCCGTCCTTCGAACTGATGGGTGAGTAAGCGGAAGGCATTGGCGTTTCCTTCAAAATGTGTCAAGTCTTCCCATTGTGCGGCAGGCAGATGCTCTTTCAGTGCCATACCTTTTCCTTCGGAGAAGAAAGTGGAGATGGCTCGCTCTCCGGAATGTCCGAAGGGAGGGTTACCTAAATCGTGTGCCAGGCAGGCAGCTGATACGATGGAACCTATTTCTGGAAGATAAGAATTTTGCAGTTCGGGCTGACGGGCAAGGATTGCCTTGGCTACATCAGTCCCTAATGAGCGCCCTACACAGGATACTTCCAAGCTATGTGTCAGGCGGTTGTGTACGAAAATACTACCCGGAAGGGGAAAAACTTGGGTTTTGTTCTGCAAGCGGCGGAAAGGAGCTGAAAAAACGAGACGGTCATAGTCACGCTGGAACTCAGAGCGGTTTTCGTGGCGCTCTTGGTGAAACTCTTCCAGTCCGAAACGCTTGGCAGATATGAGGGTATTCCAATTCATCATGGTTACTTTGTTATTATTTAACTGCAAATGTATCATTATTTTGCTTCAAATTCCGTATTTTCGCCCGTTAATATAGTAAACGACTTGAATATGAACGTACAAATCATTAATAAATCGAAACATCCGCTTCCGGCTTATGCCACCGAACTGTCCGCAGGAATGGACATCCGTGCTAATCTTTCAGAACCTATTTCGTTAGCTCCGATGCAGCGTTGCCTGGTACCTACGGGATTGTATATTGCCCTGCCGCCGGGGTTCGAAGCACAAGTACGTCCTCGCAGTGGTTTGGCTATAAAGAAAGGTATTACTGTGTTGAACTCTCCGGGAACGATTGATGCCGATTATCGTGGGGAAGTTTGCATCATCCTTGTAAACCTGTCATCGGAGACTTTTGTGATAGAAGATGGGGAACGTGTAGCCCAGATGGTAATAGCACGCCACGAACAAGCCACCTGGCAGGAAGTGGAAGTGTTGGATGAAACGGTGCGCGGTGCCGGTGGTTTCGGCCATACGGGAGTGTAACAATTGATAATTGCAACTGATAATGAAGATTAGATTTAATATACTATCGCTTTTCTTGTTGTGTGCGTTACTTGTATCGTGTGGTACTTCCCGTCAGGGAGGTAAGAAGCAACGGAAAGGGATGAAGACGCAGGTTGTGCTTACACCCGAACAACAGCGTAAATACGATTACTTCTTTCTGGAAGCTTCCCGCCTGAAGATGCAAAATGATTATGGAGCTGCTTTCGATTTGTTGCAGCACTGTCTGACCATTAATCCGAATGCGTCATCGGCTCTATATGAAATATCGCAATATTACATGTTCCTCAAACAAGTTCCCCAGGGACAGGCAGCTTTAGAAAAAGCTGTGGAGAATGATCCGGATAATTACTGGTATAGTCAGGGACTGGCAAACCTGTATCAGCAGCAGAACGAGATGCAAAAGGCTACTGACTTGCTGGAAAGCATGGTCGCCCGCTTCCCGGATAAGATGGATGCTCTGTACAGCTTGCTGGAAATATATAATCGTTTGGAAGAGTATGATAATGTGATTACTACTCTGAATCGTCTGGAAGAAAAGATGGGTAAGAACGAGCAACTCAGTATGGAGAAATTCCGCATCTACTTGCAGATGAAAGATAATCAGAGTGCTTTCCGTGAGATTGAAAGTCTGGTGGAAGAATATCCGATGGATATGCGTTATCAGGTAGTGCTGGGTGATGTCTATATGCAGAATGGCAAAAAGGATGAGGCTTACAACATGTACAAGAAAGTACTTGCTACCGAACCGGATAATGCCATGGCCATGTACTCATTGGCATCCTACTATGAGCAGACCGGACAGAAAGAGCTCTATGAACAGCAATTGGATACCCTTTTGCTGAACAAGAAAGTACCTTCCGATACTAAATTAAATGTGATGCGCCAGTTTGTGGTTGAGAATGAACGGGCAGGCAAGGATAGTACTCGCGTGATTAGCCTTTTCGACCGTATCTTGGAACAGGATCAGGACGATGCACAAATGCCTATGCTCTATGCCCAATATCTCCTTTCCAAAGGGATGAATAAAGAGACAATGCCTGTGCTGGAACAGGTGTTGAACATAGACCCTACCAACACTGCCGCCCGTATGACGCTTCTGGGTGAGGCGATTCGTAAGGAAGATTATAAAGAAGTGATCCGGCTTTGTGAGGCAGGTGTTGAATCCAATCCGGATATGTTGGAATTCTATTTCTATCTTGCTATAGCTTATAATCAGGCAGAACGGGCAGACGATGCACTTGCCGTTTGCCAGAAGGCATTGGAAAACATTACGGAAAAGAGCAAGAAAGAAGTCGTTTCCGATTTTTATGCCATCATGGGTGATATTTATCATACGAAAAAGATGAATGCAGAAGCCTATGCCGCTTATGATTCTGCATTGGTTTACAATTCGGCGAATATCGGAGCCATGAATAACTATGCCTATTATCTTTCTCTGGAACGTCGTGATCTGGATAAAGCGGAGGAAATGAGTTATAAAACCGTGAAGGCTGAGCCGAATAATTCTACTTACCTGGATACTTATGCCTGGATTTTATTTGAGAAAGGCAATTATGCTGAAGCACGCCTTTATATAGATGATGCTATGAAAAATGAAGGTGATAAGAGTGACACCATTGTAGAGCATTGCGGTGATATCTACTATATGACCGGTGATGTGGACGGCGCCTTGAAGTATTGGAAACAGGCTCGGGAAATGGGCAGTGAGTCCAAAACTTTGAAAAAGAAGATTGAGAAAAAGAAATATATACCAGAATGAGAGTGTTACACTGCAAATACAGCACAGCAGGACGTATTCGTATCCTGCCCTTTTGGCTTCTCCTAAGTTTAGTGGTAGGTCTTTCCGGCTGTAAGACTTCCCAGAAAATGACTTCATCAACAGGAGAACCTCGCTATTTGTCTTCTAAGGTACAACTGACTATTCCTAATAAAGGGGGTACAGTTACAGTGAATGGTACAATGAAGCTTGTGAGCGGAGAACGTATGCAACTTTCTTTTTTGATGCCTATTCTTCGCAGTGAAATAGCTCGATTGGAAATCACTCCCAACGATGTACTGGTAGTAGATCGTATGGGAAAACGTTATGTTCAGGCTACCCGCAAAGAATTGAAGGACATTCTGCCCAGGAAGGTAGACTTTGCCTATCTGGAAAAGATTCTTTTTGATGCTGCCAAACCCGGTGGTAAGGCCACTTTGACGGGCAAAGAACTGGGTATCCCTTCTTTAGAGAAAGGTAAAATTGTCCTTACCGACTTCTCGAACAAAGAGATATCGTTGACACCTACTCAGGTGTCTTCCAGATATACTAAAGTTGAATGGACTGAACTTTTAGAGATGCTGGCGAAGTTATGAGACATTTTCTTTGTATCTTCATAGGTTGTTTCTGTCTGGCTCTGCCGCTTTGTGCCCAATCCAATAAGATTATTAAGGAGTTGGAAAATAAGCGGGGCGCTTTGCAAAAGCAGATAGCTGAATCGGAAACGCTCTTGAACACTACAAAGAAAGACGTAGGCAGCCAGTTGAACGGGCTTGCCGCCCTTACCGGACAGATAGAGGAGCGGAAACGGTATATTCTTACCATCAATAATGATATGGAGACTATAGACCGTGAACTATCTAAATTGGAACGGCAATTGGTCCGCCTTGAAAACGATTTGAAGGATAAGAAAAAGAAGTATGAGGCTTCCGTCCAATATCTGTATAAGAATCGTTCCGTTCAGGAAAAGCTTCTTTTTATTCTTTCTGCTAAAACGCTGTCGCAGACGTATCGTCGTATGCGCTATGTGCGCGAATATGCCGACTATCAGCGTCTGCAAGGTGAAGAGATTCTGAAAAAACAAGAACAAGTCAATCAAAAGAAAACAGAACTGCAACAGGTAAAGAAAGCGAAGGCCAGTTTACTGAAAGAGCGTGAAGTAGAAAAAGAAAAGTTGGAAGCTCAGGAAAAGGAAAAGAAGACTTTGGTGTCCAACCTGCAGAAGAAACAACGCGGTTTGCAAAATGAACTCAATAAAAAGCGTAAGGAAGCTAACCAGTTGAATGCACGTATCGATCGTTTGATAGCCGAAGAAATAGAGAAAGCCCGTAAACGTGCAGCTGAAGAAGCCCGTAAGGAAGCTGCTGCCCGTAAAAAAGCTGCTGCCAAAGAAACGAAACCGACGGCAACTTCTTCTTCCGAAAAGACTACAACAAAGAAAGCGGCGCCTCTTGAAACCTATATGATGGATAAGGCAGACCGGGAACTCTCCGGTAGCTTTATTAGCAACCGTGGCAAGTTGCCAATGCCTATTACAGGACCCTATATTATTACCAGCCGCTATGGACAGTATTCCGTAGAAGGACTTCGTAATGTAAAACTGGATAATAAGGGTATTGACATTCAGGGTAAGCCCGGTGCGCAGGCACGTGCTATCTTTAATGGAAAGGTGGCTGCTGTCTTCCAGTTGAACGGTCTTTTCAATATCTTGATTCGTCATGGAAACTACATATCTGTCTACTGTAACTTATCTTCAGCCTCAGTGAAGACGGGCGATACTGTAACTACCCGGCAAAATATCGGGCAGATATTCTCGGACGGTGCTGACAATGGGCGTACGGTGCTTCACTTCCAGTTGCGTAAGGAGAAGGAAAAACTGAATCCGGAACCGTGGCTGAGCCGCTGATGCTCTATACCTGCCTTTTCTTGTTTATACTGGAATGGATTCCTTTATAAATAACACTCCATTATACTCGTGTGTTATGTCTGTGATCGTGAACTCATAATAGTAGTTGAACGGTTCGACACCATAATTCTTGAACCCCCATATGGTAACTCTATTTACACGCCGAGGTAAAGACCGTTACACGCCGAGGTAAAGCTCGTTACATACCGAGGTAAAGGTCGTTACAATAAGGAGTAAAGGTCGTTACATGCCGAAGTAAATGCTTTTACATCTTGCAGTAAACCACTGGTAAATGCTATTATTTGATTACCAGTTAGTTAAAGACTGTAAGGTGACGCCATCCAGTAGTTCCAGATATAACCCGATAGCCTCTTCTATTTCCTGAATGAAAATAAACTCATCTGCGGTGTGGGAACGGCTACTCTTTCCCGGGCCCATTTTGAGAGAAGGGAATGACATCAGTGCCTGATCGGAGAGGGTAGGAGAACCAAAAGGCACACGTCCCATTGCTACGGCACGCTGTACTATCGGATGTTGTTCTTCTACGTGAGAAGAACTTAAGCGGAACGAACGTGCTTTGGCTTCGCAAGAAATATGTTTTTGTATTTCGGTAAATAGTTCCTGATTGCTATAACATTCGTTACTGCGGATATCTACCACAAAAGTGCAGCGGTCGGGAATGACATTATGCTGTGTACCTGCATTTATTTGTGTTACACTCATTTTTACAGGACCTAACAGCGGAGATACTTTTTCAAAGCGATAGTCGCGAAACCAAGCGATGTCTTCTAATACCTTATATATGGCATTATCTCCTTCGTTTCGTGCAGCATGTCCGGCTTTACCGTAAGCAGTTACATCCAGTACCATTAATCCCTTTTCAGCAATGGCGGGCTGCATCTCGGTAGGTTCGCCTACAATGGCAAAGTGGATCGGGGGAAGTTCCGGTAATACACACTCGATACCACCTTTTCCGGACACTTCTTCTTCACAGGAAGCTAGATAAATGAGATTGTACTTCTGTGTAGTGCGGCAAAGTTGCAGAAAGACTTGCAATAGGCTGACAACGCTTGCACCGGCATCATTACTTCCCAGCCCGTATAGTTTTCCGTTGCTTTCCTGGGTTGGTGTAAACGGATCTTTTCGCCAACCGTTCACGGCTTTCACGGTGTCAATATGTGAGTTTAGTAACAATGTGGGTTTATTTAAATCGAACATCGGGCTGAGGCACCAGATATTATTACCTTTTCGCCCGGTTGCCATGCCTTGCAGCTCAATATAATTCTGTAGATAATCTGCCGCTTTTTCTTCATCGCGGCTGATGGAAGGAATCGCAATCAGAGACTTAAGAACTCCGGTTGCCTCAGAAACCATTGTAGGTATATCGTAAGTCATATCTCAATCAGTTAAATTATTGTGATGCAAACTTACGGATAAATACTGAAATATGCTTAATAGACAGAATAAAAATGCCTCTTCGGCTGTTGGTGTTTATGAATAAAAGGGTACGGAAGAAGGAGAGAAGGGAAAAGAAAAGGGTGCTCGCTGGCACCCTTTTCTGATTATCTTATATTTGTTTAGAACATATAGGAGAAGGAAATCATTAGGTTACGGTTTTTCCAATCACTATTGTCTATTGTTTCAAGTAATCCCCAATCATAGCTAATAGCGACTTGATATCTCTGATTGAATTCAACACCTGTTTTAAGTCCTAAGCCTAAATCAAAACGTTTCATTTTATCCTTTCCGAATATGTTTTCAGAACCTTCACCTTTTAAATCACTGGGATCTATTCCCCATTCTCCCCAATCTATGTTTCCGCCAGCACTACTAAGGTCAGCTTTGGCTTTAATTTTACCGAATACGCCGATAGCAGCATAAGGACCTGCATTTCCAAAGACAGCAAAGTTTTCATTTATGACATATTTGTATCCCATATGAACCGGAATTTCCAGAT
Source organism: Bacteroides sp. AF39-11AC (assembly GCF_003474285.1). Classification (NCBI taxonomy): domain Bacteria; kingdom Pseudomonadati; phylum Bacteroidota; class Bacteroidia; order Bacteroidales; family Bacteroidaceae; genus Bacteroides; species Bacteroides sp. AF39-11AC. The sequence continues at coordinate 340,154 of NZ_QROH01000001.1, forward strand.
AATACGGATTAAGCTTGAGACTTACCAATGAGCCATAGTTAGCTTTACTACCTTTTGATGTCAATAATCCGCCAAATTCAAGGTAAACTCCTTCAGCAACTTGTGGCAATGCCATTTCTGCCTTTACTCCTACGTGGAACCCTGTTCTGCTATTCATAAAGCTGTTGGAGTATTTACTACTGTTCATACCTGCCGTGACGCCCCATCTAAGGTTTTCCTGTGCGTTTACACTCCCTAAACCTATCGCCAGTATGGCGACTAATGCTAGAATCTTTTTCATGTCAGTTAAGTTATTGTATTGATATTTAAAAAACTATCGGTTGCAAATATATACATATATTTGTATCTCTTTGGAAAAAAGAACAGAAATATGGAGTGATCACTTCCTTTTTATGGTAAGATCGTACTAATATTACAGAAGTATATACTAAACATTTAATTCTCAAGATAGAAATAGTTTCATTTGAAACCACTATCTTTGCCAGGTATTTACCAATATATGAATAATATGACTTATCATCATTTATCTGTCCTCGTACATCGACGGGCAGAGAAGTATGGCGACAAGGTGGCTCTGAAATACAGGGATTACGAAACGTCGCAGTGGATACCCATTACCTGGAATCAATTCTCACAAACAGTTCGACAAGTTGCGAATGCACTCATAGAGTTAGGAGTGCAGGAGGAAGAAAACATAGGAATCTTTTCTCAGAACAAGCCCGAATGTCTTTATGTGGATTTCGGGGCATTTGCTAACCGTGCAGTGACCATACCTCTGTATGCTACCAGTTCACCTGCACAGGCACAGTACATTATCAATGATGCTCAGATACGTTATATCTTCGTAGGCGAGCAATTCCAGTATGATGCGGCTTTCAGTGTCTTTGGCTTTTGTCAATCGTTGCAGCAATTGATCATCTTCGACCGGGCTGTTGTACGCGACCCTCGTGACATGACTTCCATCTATTTCGACGAGTTCCTGGAAACAGGAAAAGGTTTGCCGAACAACGATATAGTGGAAGAACGTACTTCCCGTGCATCGGATGATGACCTTGCGAACATTCTTTATACATCCGGTACTACTGGTGAACCGAAGGGGGTAATGTTGCATCACTCTAACTATATGGAGGCTTTCCGTATCCATGATATCCGTTTGGTAGACATGAGTGACCAAGATATCTCCATGAACTTCCTTCCCTTGACACATGTCTTCGAGAAAGCATGGACATATCTTTGTATTCATAAAGGCGTGCAGATTTGTATCAACCTCCGTCCGGTGGATATCCAGACTACCATTAAAGAAATCCGTCCGACATTGATGTGCAGTGTTCCCCGTTTCTGGGAAAAAGTGTATGCCGGTGTGCAGGAGAAGATTGCTCAGGAAACAGGCTTGAAGAAAGCTATGATGTTGGATGCCATCAAGGTAGGTAAGATACATAACATCGATTATCTGCGTAAGGGTAAAACTCCGCCGTTGATGAATCAACTGAAATATAAGTTCTACGAAAAGACGGTTTATGCTTTACTGAAAAAGACGATTGGTATTGAGAACGGTAATTTCTTCCCTACTGCGGGAGCTGCCGTACCCGATGAAATCTGTGAATTTGTTCATTCGGTAGGCATCAATATGTTGGTTGGTTATGGTCTGACCGAATCGACGGCTACTGTTTCCTGTTTCCTTAATCAAGGTTATGAAATAGGTTCCGTAGGTACCGTGATGCCTGATGTGGAAGTGAAGATCGGTGAAGAGAATGAAATTCTCCTGCGTGGAAAGACTATCACGAAAGGTTATTATAAAAAAGCGGAAGCTACTGCTGCTGCTATTGATAAGGATGGATGGTTCCATACCGGTGATGCCGGTTATCTGAAAGGTGATCAGCTGTATCTGACTGAACGTATCAAGGATTTGTTCAAGACTTCCAATGGTAAATATATCAGCCCGCAAGCTTTGGAGACGAAACTGGCTATTGATCGTTACATTGATCAGATTGCCATTATTGCCGATCAGCGTAAATTTGTGTCTGCCCTTATTGTTCCGGTCTATGGCTTCGTGAAAGATTATGCCAAGGAGAAAGGGATTGAATATAAGGATATGGAAGAACTGCTGCAGCATCCTAAGGTGATCGGTTTGTTCCGTGCTCGCATAGATACCTTGCAACAGCAGTTTGCACACTATGAGCAAGTGAAGCGTTTTACTCTTTTACCCGAACCTTTCAGTATGGAACGTGGTGAGCTGACTAATACCTTGAAGCTGAAGCGTCCTGTAGTAGCAAAGAATTACAAGGAGCTGATAGATAAGATGTACGAAGAATAAAGAAATAATAAACCTACCTATTGAAAATAGAAACCTCCCGGTTAAGAGTCAGGGCTTTTAATCGGGAGCTTTTTATATATCCGTGTGCCTAAAAAGTGCACGCATATTACTTGTTTGTCCTCTCCCGCCTATCCTGTACCGCGTATATTTGCATCATCACTTTATATTAATTTATGCAAGATGTATAACTTATCTATTACTACAGGAAAAATAGCGGATGGCATTTCCGCATTGTTGATGCTTTGTTGCATGCTCATAGTACAGTCGTGCACCATTCCCGTACAAACTACAATTTCTTTATCATCCGACAATGGAGACGGTACTTATACCAATCCGGTGATTAATGCCGATTATCCCGATCCTGATATTATACGGGTGGGTGAAGACTTTTATATGGTCAGTTCCTCATTCGTTGCTATGCCGGGTATTCCTATCTGCCATTCTAAGGATCTCATTAACTGGCGTATTATAGGGCATGCTTACGATAGCATCACCTTCCGCCCTCAATACCGGATGGAGAATGAACAGACAGCGTATAGTCGTTTGTGTTGGGCTCCTTCCATCAAATATCATGATGGTATCTATTATATAGGAGTTAATATTGCCGATGATGGTTTTGTGATGTTTAAGAGTGATAAACCGGAAGGTCCGTATTCGATGCATAAGTTTGATAAGCGTTTGTATGATCCGGGATTTTTCATCGATGATGACGGTAAGAAATATGTCACACATGGAAAGACAAAGATATACCTGACACGGTTGAAAGATGATGGAACCGGTGTACTTGATCCTGATGATGAGGGTACCTTGATTATTACGGCTTCTAAAGGATATGAATATCTTTTTGAAGGATGCCACACTTATAAAAGAAATGGTTGGTATTATATCTTCAATCCGGCGTTGGGATACAATGGAGTACAGATGATCAGTCGTTCCCGTAATCTTTACGGTCCGTATGAAACCAAGGTTCTGATTGATGATGATATCAATTATGCCGATGCCGGTGTGCATCAGGGCGGATATGTGGAGACACTTGAAGGCGAGTCATGGGCCTATACTTTCCAGGACAGGGATTATGTGGGTAGATGTGTGATGCTGTATCCGATGAGATGGGAAGAGGACTGGCCGGTAGTAGGCCCGGAAGGCAAACCGGGAAAAGGAGTGGTAACTTATAGGAAACCGGCAGTCAAGGCTAAACAGGAGATTACATTTCCTCAACATTCGGATGATTTCAGTACTTCAAAACTGGCTCATGTCTGGGAATTCAATCATGTACCCCGGAAAGATAAATGGAGCTTGACGGATCGTCCCGGTTATTTCAGGATTTATGCGCAGTATGCAAAGGGATTTGAATGGGCACGTAATTCTCTGACACAGAAAGTCTCAGGACCATATAGTACCGGAACTGTTTCGTTAGATTTATCCGGACTTCGTGAGGGTGATTTTGCCGGAAATGGCATTATGGGAAGAGTCATGTACCAACTGGGAGTACGGAAGAAGGTGGATGGCTGTTGGCTTGAACTGAGGCAGGGTGGGAGAGAAGGAGAGATCGTTGTCGATAGTCTTCCTGTCAAAATCGATAAAATATACCTGCGCACTGAAGTAACAAAACAAGGTTCTTTACTGTTTTATTATAGTTTGGATAATCTTGAATATAACCGTTTCGGTCCGGAAGGAGTTTCCAACTTCTGGGGATTCCTGGGTATCCGTCATGCTCTATGCTGTTATAACCTGAATAAAGAGGCTACTGGTGGTTATGCTGATTTTGATTATTTTGAATTAGAAAGTAATCGCAGAGGGAACCACTACGATGCATTTACTGAGATCGACTTTTCTCAGTATGATGATCGTGAAGGGATGAAATTAGTACGCCCGATAGCAAAACGCCCCATGCAGTTTATTTCCGGGATACGGGATGGAAGCTGGCTCGTATTCAATAATATGTACTTTAAACAGAGCCCTCAAAAAGTAACTATTGAGCTTCAGGCAGAAACTCCCGGAACAGTGATTGAGATAAGGGAGGGAAGCGTCGATGGCAAATTGATTGCCACTTGTCCGATAAATCAGAGCCAGATTCTGGGAGAATGGGAGAAGCAGACCTTTGAGGTCAGTGAAGCGGTAAAAGATAAGTCCAAAATTTACTTCTTGTTCCGTGGACAGAGCCAGGGGTTGGCTATAAGGAACTTTATCTTTTACTGATTCAGATTATCCTCCTCGTTATTGATGGAGTTTTTATACTCGCTTGGAGTAACTCCCATGTGCTTTTTAAAGCATCTGCTGAAGTACTTCGGATCGCTGAAGCCAGTCATATAAGCAATTTGGGAGAAGTTGTATACATCACTTCTGATCAGCTGGGCAGCTCTTTTTACGCGAATTTCCCTGATAAAATCTACCGGAGGCATTCCTACAATGGATTTAAGCTTCCGGTAGAAAATACTCCGGCTCAGCAGTAGCTTATTGGCGAAATCGTCGATCACTAAATCCGGATTATCCATTTGCTCTTCCAGGAAATCCATCACTTCTTTCATGAATAGCTTATCATGCGGCATTACTTCGGGTTCCGAAGGAATCCAGTCTTTGGAGTTATTGGTTTCGTTGCTTGCTGATAACTGCTTCAAAAATATTTCCTGTAATTGTTTACGCTTGGTAAACAGGGAAGCAATGCGGGCTTTGAGATACGAAGAGCTGAATGGTTTCGTAATGTAATCGTCGATACCTTGTTCCAAGGCAGTGATGCGGTCGTCCAGTGATGCCTTGGCTGATAGAAGAATGATCGGGATATAACAAATATCTTTATTTTCCTTGATACATTTAATCATTTCCACTCCATCCATGACGGGCATCATCACATCACTGATTATCATATCAGGTATAGCCTCTGATGCGAGTCTCAGACCTTCTTCGCCGTTTGCTGCTTCCAGGATAGTGTATTTCTTTGATAATATATTTCTAAGCAGGCTTCTCAGTTCACGATTATCTTCTACGATCAGAATGGATAGTAGTTCTTCTTCCGAATCTTTTTCCAGTTCTACTATACCATTGTTTGCAGGTGTTGGAATATCTACTGTATTCTCTGAACTATCAGCAAGGATTAATTCGGCTTGTATATCTTTCTCGAATACTTCACGTTCCAAAGGTAAGGTCACACTGAATTCGCTGCCTTTTCCCGGTTGGCTTTTAACCTCTATGTTTCCGTGATGCATATCTACCAATTCTTTGACAAGTGATAAGCCAATTCCTGATGAAGGTTGCAGAATGTTGTTGTTCTTGCTAAGTGTTTCAAAGCGTTTGAAAAGAGAACCTATCTTATCAGGAGCAATGCCGATACCTTCATCAATAATGGAGATCCAGATATGCTGATCCGTTTTCTGTACTACAATCTTTACCGTTTTTCCGGGCAGTGTATATTTGAATGCATTGGATAGCAGGTTGAATACTATTTTTTCCACTTTGTCCCTGTCTATCCATATATATACTTCTTCTTGGTTAGCTTTGAATGTGAAGTCTATCTGTTTTTCTTCGGCAATCAGGCGGAAGTTTTCTGTAATTTTCATCAGGAAGGCAATCAATTCTGTTTGTTCCACCATTACCTTCATCTTCTTGTTCTGTATCTTCCGGAAGTCGAGTATCTGATTGACAAGGCGTAACATGCGTTCCGTATTCTTATGTACGACAGTCAGATGTTCCCGTACGGAAGGAGAAATGGTCTGATCTTCCAGAACCTCACTGACCGGACTGGAAATAAGAGTCAATGGTGTACGTAGTTCGTGTGAAATATCAGTAAAGAATTTCAGTTTGATATTTGATAATTGCTGCTCCATATCCACCTGATGACGCAGGCGATAGATGTAAAAGAAGATATAAAGGATGAGTCCTGTGAGTAAAATGAATGCTGCAAGGTATGCCAGGAAAGCCCAGGGAGTTTCCCAAAAGGTAGGGATAACCTTGATGAAAAGTGTACGTGTATTGTTTACCCATACTCCGTCACTATTTGTCGATTTCACCTGTAGTCGGTATTCGCCGGCAGGCAGATTGATGTAGCTGGCCAGCCTGTTTTTATCACTGTAGTTCCATTCTTTCTCAAGACCTTCCAGGCGGTAAGCATAACGTATATCATCCGGTCTTGTGAAATCCAGCGCAGAGAACTGCACATTGATGTTCCGTTCCGAGGGATGCAAAGCTATTTCTTTCAGATCATCGATAGCGACAGTCGATTTCTTTCCATTGACTTTCAGGTCGGTGAAAACAACTGAAGGCACATAATCACTCTTCTTCATCTGCTCCGGTACTATTTCCAGAATGCCCATATCTGTACCGAAAACTAATTGGTGTTTGGCATTAATGGCTGGGATAGCTTCGGTAAAATTCAGCTTCTGTCTGAGAAATCTTGTATCATAATTCTCAAAAGCTTCTGTCTCTGGATTGAATTTAGACAGAGCATTTTCGGATGCTATCCATAAGTTCTTTTTCGGGTCCTCTATCATGGATAATACCATATCCGAACTTAAGCCTTCTTGCTCGGTATAGTATTGAAATTCAATATTTTCACTGAGCAATGTCCTGGAAGTGATTTTGTTGACTCCTCCGGTAAATGTCAATACGTAGATGGCTTTGCGGCTATCTTCATAGATATGCATAATATCGTTTCCTGTCAGGCTTAAAGGATTGTTCTTATTTTGTATATTCCTGTAGAACTTGATTTCTTCCGGTTGTGCAAAATCGTTTGAAAATGTCAGTAAGCCGAAAGCTGTTCCTATTAGTAATATCCCGTTTTCTGTCCCTGTGATGTAACGTACATTGTGACAAGTGCTGAATGGATAGTTCTGCAGTTTATTCCTATGATTGATGAAGTACACTTTTCCTTCAGGCGTTTGTTGCAGCAGGTTTAGTCCGCCACCATAGCATCCTACCCAGATATTATCGTGGTTATCGGAGTATATAGTGTATACATCATTGTTGCTCAGACTATATATATCTTCGGAGGCGTATGTATAGTTTTGTACGAGATAACTTCCATCACTTTTTTTCGTAAGTTGGAAGAGTCCGTCTCCTTTGGTACCTATCCAAACCGTTCCGTTCTTTCCTTCGCAGATACTGTAAACACTGGCATTAAACGATACTTTGTCTTTACCGATTCTTCCTTGTGGAGACAAATAACCTGCTATGCTGCCATCCGGGTGATATATTCTTACGAATTCACTTTTAGAAGCTACCCATAATCGTTTTAAACTGTCCAAAAGGAAAGCGCGGATTTCAAATCCCCTGTCTACTCCTTTCAGGTTATAGACTTGCGGATAGAAAGACATTTTCTTTATACCCCTGACACTGACAAGCCAGTCGTTCCCTTGTCTGTCCTGGTAGTGGTAGCGAACGAGTGGAGCAAATAATGATTGCGGATTGTCCGGATCAGTATAGAAAGCCTTCAACTCTTTACTTTCTCTGTCATAGTAGCAGAAGTTTCCTTTATGAGGAATCAGCCATAAAGTGCCTTGCTTGTCTTCAAAAATAGTGTTTTTATTCTCTCTACCATAGTTCACTACTTCTTTCTCGGGGGTAAAGAGGTATTGCTTTTCGCCTGTTTCCGGATTATAGCGTATTACTCCGGGAGTTGTAGGGAATATCCATAGTTCTCCCTCTCTGTCTTCGTATATAGAAATCACTTCATTGGAAGGTTGTATAGGTGTACGAATATCGATGGAACGGGAAGTATTGGTGTCCGGATTGAACAAGATGATGCCATTATTGGTAGTTATGGCAAGCAATCCATTAGAGGTTATATCCAAAGAGCTTATTTTGCTGATGGGGCAAGGAAGTTCTATGAATTTCACACTTTCTGTCTGTGGACTGTAATAGGCTACTTTGTCCGAAGCAGAGGCGAGATAGATTCTGCCTTTATATTCCTGGATAAACTGAAATGGGAAATCGCTGTCAATCTTCTTTCTGCCTACAATAGATATACCTTTGTCTGTTAATATCCATTCATCTTTGTCGGAGTCCTGGAAGATCGTGAAGATATGTTCGCCTTTCAGAATACCGTTGAATGTGCTGTAGAGTGTAATTCCTTCTTTCTCCTTATATCTCTTTTCATCTACTCTATAACAATAACCTTTGTCGCATGTCACCCAAGCTATACCTTCTTTGAGGGGAAACACTTTTTGGACAAAGTTTCTCCTTTGCATATCTTTATCTACTGTTTGCAGTACATCATAAAAAATCTCGAGGTGAGTGTCGAATATGTAAGCCTTGCTATCATATGTCTGACACCAGATGTCACCGTATGCGGTTTCTGAGATAAAGGTAATTCGATTGTTGGATAGCGTATATTCTTTATGTGGTGCCGATTTGTAGTTCTTGAATGTATATCCGTCGAACTTATTGAGTCCGTTGCGGGTACAGATCCAGATAAAGCCTTTCTGATCTTGCAAAACAGCCGATGCAATGTCTTGGGGAAGTCCGTTTTCTGCTGTAAAATCAGTGATCTGACAAATGGGTTGTGCCGATGAAAACACCGGTACCATTAAGTATAAGAGGTAGATAATCAGTCGTTTCATAGTATCGTTCTGAATAGTGCAGAACAAATGTATGGAAAAAAGGTAATAAATGAAAAGCATAGGATCTGTTTGACCGAAAAAGCCGATATTTCGCCCGAATTATCCACCCTCTTTCTTCTGTATTTCGAAAAAGTGCACTCTTGCTACCTGATTTTGTTCCATCGCTGTAGTATTAGTTAGCTACTTTTGCAAAGTGAAAGAACAGAATAAATTTAATCATTAACTATTAAAAACACATTACTTATGAATTTTGAAAGACTTGTTCAAAGGACAGCTGCTACTCTTTTAATGAGTATGATCTGCCTTATCTCTCTTGCACAGAGTCGTACTGTTTCAGGTGTTGTGCTCGATAGTCGGGGTGATCCTGTTATCGGTGCAAATATCAGAGTACTAAGCGATGCTTCTATCGGTACGATTACAGACTTGGATGGGAAATTTTCTCTTTCCGTACCGGGTACAGCCAAACAATTGGAAATAAGCTTTATCGGAATGCAGACGCAAACAGTAGCTATTGTTGCGGGACAACCGGTTCATGTGACATTGGCAGAAGATGCCGAAATCTTGGATGAAGTCGTGGTGATCGGTTATCAGACGGTAAAGCGTAAGGATCTTACCGGATCGGTGGCTTCTGTTTCGGGCGAACAAATAGCAGCGATGCCTGTAGCCAATGCTGCCCAAGCTTTGCAAGGTAAGTTGGCAGGTGTAAATGTGACGACACAGGACGGACGTCCCGATGCTGCTGTCTCTATCCGTGTGCGTGGTGGTGGCTCTATCTCACAGAGTAATGATCCTTTGGTGCTGATTGACGGAGTCAGTGGCTCGTTGAGTGATATTCCGGGTGATCAGATAGAGTCGATTGATGTTCTGAAAGATGCCTCATCAACTGCTATTTATGGTGCCCGTGGTGCTAACGGTGTAATTCTTGTGACAACAAAAGGTGCTAAAGAAGGTCGCGTAGTAGTCAGTTACAATGGTTATGCAAAGTTCAATACGCCGACGAAGTATATGGATGCACTCAATCCTTATGATTATCTGGCATATAGCTGGGCCAGTGCTGCTTCGGTTGGTGGTAATAGCTATATGGAACCGTTGGAAAAGCTGTATGGAATAGGTCGTTATACGGATACCAATCCCGGTGGTATAGAAAGCTATCGAAATGTGAAGATGGATAATATCCAGAAAAAGATTTATGGAGATTCTTTCTCTCATAATCATGACCTCTCAGTTACGGGTGGTACTGAAAAGACTAAAGTTTTGTTTGGTGTTAACTATATGGACGAGGATGGTATGAAACTTGCCTCTTATTACAGACGTGCCAATGTTTCATTGAAAGTGAACCAGAAAATAGCCAAGAACCTTGATTTGAGTTTGGATACCCGTTATACCAATATTAAAAAGATGGGTGATGAAGGTATTACAAATGGTAGTGGTTCTGTACTGTCTTCCTCTTATCGTTTCCGTCCGATTGCAACAGAGGACATCTTAGGTGATCTGTCTGCAATGAATGAGGGCATGATTGAAAACTATGCCAAACAGAGTCAGTGGGACAGATACAATCCGGTAAACCGTATTAACGACAAATATGCACCGAATGCCCAGCAGTCATTACGTGGCATTCTCTCGCTGAACTGGGGAATTGTGAAAGGGCTGACTTACCATACAGATTTGTCACTTAGCCAGACATGGAACCAAAATAAAGAGTGGACGGGAGCTATCATAAATAACTATCTGGATGATAATACCGGTGAAGTTCTGTATGCGGGCAATGCTAACCTGGAAAAGAAAAATAGTTGGGGGCTCCGTTGGACAAATACCTTGAGTTATGATTTTACTTTTGGTAAGATACACCGGTTGAATATCCTGGTCGGTCACGAAGTTTCCGATTCGGGAGGTGACGGAATGAAAGCATCGGGAACTTATTTCCCTGCGAACTTTACCAAAGAGAATGCATTTGCTATGATCAATCAATATGACAGTACTAAGGGAATAGGGGATTTTTCTTCAAGTGTTTCTACGCCAAGCCGTATCCTTTCTTTCTTTGGCCGTCTGAACTATAACCTTATGGAACGTTATCTGCTGACGGTTACATTCCGTGCGGATGGTTCTTCTAAATTTGCTCCCAGTAATCGTTGGGGATACTTTCCGGCAGCAGCTTTGGGATGGCGTATGTCTGAGGAAGCATTTTTGAATGATGTGAACTGGTTGGATAACCTTAAACTCCGCGCTTCTTACGGTGAAGTAGGTAATGATGGCATAAACTCCAGCCTTTGGGCGCAAAATTGGGAAGCTACCAGTGATAAAAGATACCAAGGAGCTGTGAATGGAGCCTTCTTGCCTTCTTATTCACTTGCGGCAGATATGGCAAATAAGAATTTGAAATGGGAAACTACGGTTACCCGCAACATCGGTATTGACTTCGGTTTCTTCAATAGTCGCCTGACAGGTACGATTGATGCCTACTGGAATACTACCAAGGATTTGTTGATGAAAACGGCCATTCCAGGCATTACAGGTTTTACTACTACTTATGCCAATGTGGGTCAGACCAGTAACAAAGGTGTTGAAATCGCTCTTCAGGGTGTACTTGTAAAAAACAGAGACTGGAACGTTACAGCCGGTTTTAATATCAACTTCAATCGTGGTAAGGTGGATAAATTGGCCGATAATGTTACCGGACTTTATGGTACGGAATGGGCAAGTTCGTCTACTTTCCCGAAATCAGATTATGTTTTGAAAGAAGGTCGTCCTGTAGGTTTAGTACGTGGTTTGACTGCTGACGGATTCTATACTACCGATGATTTTACCTATGAAAATGGTGTGTATACCCTGAAGAAAGGTGTTCCTGATGTTACTTCCGCTGTCTTTCCTAACTATCACTTGCATAGTGGTATGAACGAACGTCCTGCGGGACAATTGGCTTACCCGGGTATGGCTAAGTTTAAGGATCTCAATGATGATGGTTTTATCAATGATGATGATGTGGATGTTATCGGTGATATGACACCCATTCATACCGGTGGTTTTAATATTAATGCTACTTACAAGAACTTTGACTTAGGTCTGTACTTTAATTGGAGCTATGGCAATGAAATTTATAATGTAAATAAGCTGGCAGCACTTTACGGCTATAAAGAAGGTGCCGTTTATGAGAATAAACTTTCCATTGTAAAAGACTGCTACAAGATTTATGATGTGGTGAATGGCGAGCTGGTAGCATTGACTACTCCGGAACAATTGAACGCTGCCAATGCTAATGCTAAGTTACCGTTGGCTTACAGTGAAAATGGTTATGTATCTACATTGGGTATTGAAGACGGTTCTTATCTGCGTCTGAATACACTGACTTTGGGATATACTTTACCGAAGAGTGTACTTCAAAAAGCCGGCATCAGTAATCTGCGTATTTATGGAAGTATCTATAATGTCTTTACGATTACAGGATATTCCGGCATTGACGCTGAAGTAAGTACGTCTACTTCAACGAAAACTTATCCTCAATTAGGTATGGACTGGGGGACTTATCCGCGTGCCCGTTCATTCGTATTGGGTGTAAATCTTAGCTTCTAACCGTTTAAATAAAAGATGAAATTATGAATAAGTATATAAAAATAGTATTTGCATCAGCCTGTTGTGTCTTGTTTGCACAATGTAGTGACTTTCTGGAAACTTCTTCTCCTTCTAATACTGATGACGAGTTTGTAACTTCCAGTCCCGCAGAAACTCTTAAAACGTTGTCAAGAGCTTATGCACTCTATCGTGAATCGTGTAATGGTGCCTATGACTGGAACGACCACTATCGTTCGGACATTGAATATTTTCCTGAAAATAACACCTCCAATAATGTCAATGCGAAGCTGGTCCCCGAGCAAATTCCTTGTGACCACATGAAAGGTAGTTTCAATGCTTTATATAATGTGATCTCCTATGCTGCAAAGACTGCTGAACTGATTGCGGCTAAAACAGCCTATCAGGATGATATTGCTGCAGGCAGAACTTCTGACTGGACACATCTGAAAGGCGAGGCAGAGACATTGCGTGCATTGTGTTATTTCGATCTGATTAAGCATTGTGGTGATGTACCCTATGGTTATGAGAATAACTATGTGGATGATTACGGATTAACTTCACGTTTTGATATTTATGATGCGTTGATTGAGACACTGAAAACAGTGGAACCGTATATGTATAAAGTAGGTGAGGGAGGGGTGAATGGTGAACGCATTACCCGGACATTTGCTAATGCATTGATTGGCAAGATGGCTCTTTATGCCGGAGGCTACCAAACTATCCGCACTGATATGCCCGAACTTTATGGAAGTGTGCGGTTCGAGACTCTCAGTACAGATACGAAACGTAAATGTGCCTATGCCCGTCGTTCCGATTATAAAAACTATTATGCTATAGCTGAAGACTATTTACAGAAAGCTATTTCAACCAATGCCGGAACTACCAAGTTGGTTACTACGGATGAGCGTAGCTATGCAAATAACCCTTTCCAACGCCATTTTCAGTATGGAATGGATCTTTTGATGAGTCCTGAGGCCATCTTTGAGATTGGCTGTGTACAGAATCAGGCAACAAGCCGTATGTATTGCTATGACTTTGGCCGTGGCTCTAACGGTGGTAATAATACTGCTCCGAATAAAGTATTTGCCGGTATACGCATGGTACCGAGTTTTTATTACGGTGGTTATGACAATGCCGATAAACGTCGTGATGTTAGTGCAGTGGTAACCGGACTGGATGGTAAAGGCAATGAGCTTGCATTTACTTTTAAAGCAGGTGCTAAAGTAGATGGAGGTATTTGCCTGAATAAGTGGGATATCTGTCGCCAGACTCCTTATTTTGTCGGCCCCCAGATGGGTGCAGGTTTCAATATACCGATTATGCGTGTGGCTGATGTTATTTTGATGCTGGCAGAGGTGAAAGCCGGATTGGGTGCAGATACAGAAGCTGTAAGTCTGGTTAACCAGATTCGTGAAAGAGCTTTTGGAAATTCTTCGCATAATATTTCAGGTTTATCCGGTGAAGCTTTGGAAGAGGCTATCTTAATGGAACGGAAATTTGAACTTTTTGGTGAAGGGCATACGAGTTACGATTTGGTGCGGAGTGGAAAGTTTTCACAAAAGGCTATGGAAGTACGTAATGAGATGGCGACTCTTGCCGAAAATCTGAAGACTAAAGGTTATCATGAGTTTGAGAATGGTAATGTATTGCCTGCTTATATTTGGACAAAGCAAGTTGCAGGAGCCAAATTGACTTATGACTGTACGGATGAAAACGATCCGGTACTTTTTCCGGGATGGCGTGGTGTACTGGATTTCTCTCAGTTGGGATTATCAGTTAATGGATCGAACCATAATACAGCTATTAGAGGTTTGTTTGAATATATTGCTCCGGGTAGTGAAACAGCGATTGAGTTAGAAAAAGAGGGATATGTAAAAACAGACTGGGGAAGTACTCTTGCCGCAAATATTGATATTTATTTGAGTAATATCCTTCCGGGCATTACTTCAGAAGAGAGTGTTCCTTGCTATTATTGGGCCATTCCATACGAAACGATCAGTCAATCTAAAGGTAAAGTGACTAATGGCTACGGATTACCACAACAATAATAGGTATTCAGTATAACACTTTGAAAAAAAACTGCAGGATTTCATTTCTATTGGATTTAAAATCTTGCAGTTTTTGTCGTACCATTTCATTCGATATATTATTTTTGTAAAACAATAAAGAAAGTATGATGAAACGAAAATTCTTTTATTTGTTACCTCTTCTGCTACTATCTGGTTGTGGACAAGTATCTTACAAAAACACCTCATTGTCTCCTGAAGAACGTGCAGACCTGTTGGTGAAAGAACTGACACTGGAAGAAAAGGTACAACTCATGATGGATGGTTCCCGTCCCGTGGAACGATTGGGTATAAAACCGTATAATTGGTGGAATGAGGCACTGCATGGGGTTGCTCGTGCAGGGTTAGCTACTGTTTTTCCTCAGCCTATAGGTATGGGCGCATCATTTAGTCCCGAAACGGTATATGATGTATTCACTGCCGTGTCTGATGAGGCGCGTGCCAAGAATACTTATTATTCTTCTAAAGACAGCCGTGAGCGTTATCAGGGATTAACCATGTGGACGCCTACGGTCAATATTTATCGTGACCCGCGTTGGGGGAGAGGTATCGAAACCTATGGCGAAGACCCTTATCTTACAAGCCGGATGGGAGTAATGGTAGTAAAAGGGTTACAGGGCTCTGCAGACGGAAACTATGATAAGTTGCATGCTTGTGCCAAGCACTTTGCCGTACACTCCGGTCCCGAATGGAACCGCCATTCTTTTAATGCAGAGAATATCAAACCTCGCGATTTGTATGAAACATATTTGCCGCCTTTCGAAGCCTTAGTGAAAGAGGGAGAAGTAAAAGAAGTGATGTGCGCTTACAACCGTTTTGAAGGTGAACCTTGTTGTGGCAGCAACCGCTTGTTAATGCAAATCTTACGCGATGAATGGGGGTTTGATGGTATAGTTGTATCCGATTGTGGTGCCATTGCAGATTTTTATAATGACCGTGGACACCACACGCATCCGGACGCTGAGTCTGCTTCTGCCGCAGCTGTAGTGAGTGGTACTGATTTGGAATGTGGTTCCAGCTATAAAGCTTTGGTGGAAAGTGTAAAAAAAGGGTTGATCTCTGAGGAAAAAGTAAATACTTCCGTGAAACGTTTGTTGAAAGCCCGTTTCGAGCTGGGAGAAATGGATGATTTGGAAAAAGTATCCTGGGCAAAAATACCTTTCTCTGTAGTCGCTTCTGCTGCCCATGATTCATTGGCATTGAAAATAGCCCGTAAATCCATGACGTTACTGATGAATAAGGATAACTTCTTGCCGTTGAAGCGTGGAGGACTGACAGTAGCTGTTATGGGACCCAATGCCAATGATTCTGTCATGCAATGGGGAAATTACAATGGAATGCCGCCGCATACCGTAACTATTCTGGATGGAGTACGGAATTTGCTCGGCGCTGATGATAAACTGATTTATGAACAAGGTTGCCCGTGGGTAGAAAGAACCTTGATTCATAGTGCATTCAGCCAATGCAAGTCGGCGGATGGTCCTGGTTTCACTGCCCGTTACTGGAATAATCTGACGCGTGAAGGTAGTCCTGTGACTACTACTCAGGTCACCACTCCTTTCCGTTTCTGCACTTCGGGTGCCACGGTTTTCGCTCCAGGAGTAAATCTGACGGACTTCTCTGCTACTTATAATAGTGTATTTACTCCTGTACAATCCGGAGAAATCGTACTTGAAGTATACTGTTACGGAAACGGGCGTCTTCGTGTAAATGGAGAAGAAGTGAAAGGTTTCTCTAATAAGCATGGTGCCCGTAAAACAACCCATGCCATGAAAGTTCAGGCCGGTCAATCCTATGATATAGAACTCGATTTTGAATATCTTAGAAGTGATGCTCAGCTAAACTTCGATCTTGGTTTCAAGAGAGAAGTCGATATTCAGAAATCCGTTGAGCAAGTGAAGGAGGCAGATATCGTTATTTTTGCGAGTGGCATATCTCCCAGTCTTGAAGGAGAAGAAATGGGAGTCAACCTGCCTGGCTTTAAGAAAGGTGACCGTACGGATATTGAACTTCCGGCAGTTCAGCGTGAACTGATTGATGCTTTGCACCGTGCCGGCAAAAAGATTGTCTTGGTTAACTGCTCCGGATCTCCTATCGGATTGGAACCTGAGACTAAGAAATGTGAAGCCATTTTGCAGGCTTGGTATCCGGGACAACAAGGTGGAACAGCAGTTGCCGAAGTGCTGTTTGGTGATTATAATCCGGCGGGTAGATTACCGGTAACATTCTATCGAAATGTATCTCAGCTTCCTGATTTCGAAGATTATAATATGGTCGGGAGGACTTATAGATACATGCAGGATACCCCGCTGTTCCCATTCGGATATGGGTTGAGTTACACTACTTTCAGTTATGGTAAGGTTATTCTTGATAAGAACGAGGTTACTGCCGGACAAATTTTGAAGTTAACTGTTCCGGTCACAAATACGGGAAAATGTGACGGTGAAGAAGTCGTTCAGGTTTATCTCAAAAAACAAGGTGATGCGGAAGGTCCTGTAAAAACACTACGTGCTTTCAAACGTGTATTTATCCCAGCCGGACAGACTGCTAACATAGAGTTCGATTTGAAAGATAAGGAACTGGAGTGGTGGGATGAACAAACCAATACGGTGAGAGTTTGTTCAGGAACTTATGATATTATGGTAGGTGGCAGTTCAGAGGATGAATCTTTGCAACGAACTTTAGTTACCATAAAATAGTAATAAAGAGTACTTTCAGATTACGCGGGTCACTTAAAGACCCGCGTAATCTGTATATCATCTGTTGGAAGTTATTTTCTCATGATCTGTGTGGAGTCGCAATGAATGATATTCACATTCTCCACATCCTTCTCTATATTTACTACCGGCTGATTGGCAATCGGCTTCTTTGAATGTACATCATTCAGAAATATGCCATTGCATTGTCTGAAGTCGAATGATGGTCCCTCGTCCACTGTAAAGCTGACGTTGTTAAATCGTATATCTGTTGCTGTTTCTGCTTTAAATCCTTGTTCGGCCACCATATTCATATTGGAAAAGGAAAGTTCGGACACAGGCATCTCTTCAATTCCTTTTATATATCCGATTCGTTTTATATCATTTCCTGTGACATTACTCAAATGAATATTGCGGAAGATAGGTGTACGTTCACTTACAGGCTCCACTTTCGATAAACGGTCATAAAATAAGTCGAAGATAAAGGCATCTCCCTGGATATTCTTCATTACAATATTATCTACCCGGATATCTTCTACTACACCACCGCGACCACGGGATGCTTTTAACCGGATACCGGCATTAGTCCCGTCGAATACACAATTGGATATTGCCACTCTTTTTACTCCACCTGACATTTCACTACCGATGACTACTCCACCATGCCCGGAAAGCATAATGCAGTTGGTGATTGTAATGTTCTCACAGGCTTTTCCATATTTACGTCCATCAGCATCACGTCCGGATTTGATGGTGATACAATCGTCCCCAACGCTGATAAAGCAATCGGAGATGCGTACATTCCGACAAGAACTCGGATTGATACCATCCGTATTGGGGCCTTTGGGATCGCTTGACGGATTATTGATAGTAACCCCGTGTATTGTAACGTTATCACAAAATGCCGGATTGATAGTCCAGAAAGGAGAGTTTATAATCTTTACATTCTCGATAAGGATGTTGGTACATTCGTAGAACTGGATAAAGGGCGGGCGGAACATACGGCGTTCCAATGAGGGTTTGTAATAGTCGGATATTTCCAGATATTTATTAGCGTCCACCCACATCTGCTGCAGTTTATCCAAGGCAGGGAGTTTGCCACCGTTTTCTTTTATCACTTTCCGGGTATCAAATTCCCACAGCCACCATTTTAATCCATTTCCATCCAGTGTACCGCGTCCGGAAATGGTTACGTTATCTGCTGAGTGTGCATAAATCAGTGGTGATAAACTTTTCATCACAGTGCCTTCCCAACGTAAGGTGACGAAGGGCAGATAATCCTCAAACTTGTCGGAGAAACGTAAAATGGCACCCGATTCCAAGTACAACGTTATGTTACTTTTCATGTGAATGGTAGCAGTCAGGTAAGTTCCGGCAGGAAAATAAATAGTTCCGCCACCTTCTGAAGCTGCTTTTTCAATGGTTCGGTTGATTAGTTCCGTACAGGATTTGATACCTTTGGTATCTGCTCCCAACTGTTTCATGTCGAATGTGCGGGACATGGCTACCACAGCCACCATTATTCCCACAATAAAAATAGATAAACGTTTCATGGTTTGTCTTATGTTTTTTGATAGTGATAAAATTAAAATACGTGGACAAAAGTACGGAATCATACAGTGCTGAGGGGGGAATATTTGTGTAATAAGGAGTATTTATAGATCGGAATCAACTTTCCTTCTTTCCTTTTTTGCTTAATTAATAGTTTGTGTTATATTTGCTCCCAACTAACGCAGCGGTCATGTCTCCACAAATAGAACATGTTATAGCCTTTAACCAGTTATATGAAGAATATAATCAGCGCTTCATTCGTTTTGCCAGAAGTTACGTTATGGTTGATGAAGTTGCTGAGGATATCGTCAATGACAGTTTTATGTATTATTGGGAAAATAAGCAGGCTATTGATGATCGAAACATATCTGCCTATCTATTGACTGTTGTAAAGCATAAATGCATTAATTATTTAAAGCGTCTCTCTCTGGAAGAGCAAGCTAAATCCTGCTTTCAATCTTTGGAAGAGTGGGAACTTCAACTTAAAATAAGTACCTTGGAAGCATGTAGCCCTGAAAAATTATTGTCAGATGAAATTCAAATGCTGGTTCAGAAAGCATTACGTTCCATGCCCAAGCAAACGCGTGAAGTTCTGATTAGAAGTCGTTATCAATCACAGTCCAATAAAGAAATTGCAGCAGAATTAAATATTTCTGTTAAAGCAGTGGAGTATCATATCACAAAATCATTGAAAATACTACGCATAGTCTTGAAAGATTATTTCCCCATCTGGTTGCTTTATTTTCAAGGCGATTCCATTAGGCTTTATTAACAGTAATATTATAGAAACTGATTAGGGTTTAAAAACTATTGTTTGCTTTTAATATAAAAGGGACAATATGGAAAAAGAAACTCTATACAGATTTTTTGCGGGATCAGCTTCTGACGCGGAGAAGGTGATTATTAAATTATGGTTGGAAGAAGACGCTGCCAATCAACAGGTGTTTTTGAAAGAACGCTCATTTTATGATGCGGTGATGTTGGCTGATGAGAAACAATTTGCCGCAAAACGCCTTCCATATTATAATTTCAAGAAACAGGTAAGGCAAACTATGAAGTGGGCAGCTGTCATCCTGGTTGCATTCATCTCTGGTTATATGTTTTTTGATGCCAAGTATGGTTCATTTGAGGCGGCTTTCAATACAATTACTGTTCCTCCCGGACAACGTGTAAATTTATCTCTTTCAGACGGTACGAAGGTTTGCTTAAATGCAGGTTCTACATTTACTTATCCCTCACTTTTTGCAGGTAATATGCGTAATGTGAAACTGAGTGGTGAGGCTTTCTTTGAAGTTTCCACTAATAAGGAGAAGCCGTTTGTAGTGCATACCAATGTATGTGACGTAGAGGTACTCGGTACAAAATTTAATGTGGATGCATATGATAAGGAGAATACCTTTTCTGCAGCTTTGATGGAAGGTAAGATAAAAGTAAAAAATAAGATTAATCCTTCCAATGTGGTTCATCTCTCTCCCAATCATAAGGTGACTTTGTCTCAGGGAAAATTAGCTGTAAGTGATATCTCTGATTATGATATTTATCGATGGAAAGATGGACTTATCTGTTTTACCAATCTAAACTTTATCGATCTGATGAGGCGGATAGAAAAATACTATGGAATCAAACTTGTCATTGAAAATCAGTCCTTATCCAAACACTCCTTCAGTGGTAAATTCCGTATTTCCGATGGCATAGAGAACTTGTTACGTGTGATCCAAAAGGACGTTAAATATCGGTATACCCGTTCCGAAGATGGTAATACGATTTATATCAAATAATTTTAAAATCTTTTAAAACGATTCTGCCTATGGAGAAGGAATAAACTATAATGGATAGAGAAAGTAATTTCTCCAGTTATATGCTAATACGTTTTTTTGTATAACCTTTTAAAAGTACAAATGTATGAAACACACATTAAAGAATTTTGTACCCAAAAAGTTTCATAATCTGGTTTTGTTCAGAGTTATGGCTTTCTTCTTATTGTTCGTATGCACTGTTAATATGCATGCAGAAAGTGCACAATCACATAGTGCATTGATTACAATTAATAAAAGTGATGTAGATCTCCTCAATATTATGGCAGATATTGAAAATCAGTCCAATTATTTATTTGTTTATAGCAAGGCTGTAAATGTACACCGTCATGCTTCTATTAATGTAGTTGAGAAGCCATTGAATGAAGTCCTGCAGAATTTGTTCAAAAATTCGGAAGTACGTTTTGCCATTGAAGGGTCTTATATTGTATTGTCTTCCAATGAACAAGATGGAGCGAAATCTATTATGCAATCACGTACAAGCATAACGGGTACGGTGACTGCTACTGACAATGAACCTATGCCGGGTGTTACAATTATGGTGAAAGGTACCAATATCGGTACTATTACGAATGCGGATGGAAAATATACTATAGAAGTTGAATCTGATAATAGTATGTTGGTATTTTCCTTTATTGGTTATCAAACAGTCGAGCAAGCGGTAGGTAATCAACGTGTCATCAATATTTCTATGAAAGAAGATGTTCGCACCATTGATGAAGTAGTTGTTACTGCTTTGGGTATTAAGAAAAAAGAAAAATCATTGACTTATTCTACCCAGGTAGTGGGTGGTGACGAACTGGTTCGGGCTAAAGATCCTAATATGATTAATTCATTGGCAGGTAAGACTGCCGGAGTGCAGATTAACCGTAGTTCTGCTGGTCTGGGTGGTTCGGTAAAGATGGTAATTCGTGGCTCACGTTCCGTATCGGGAAGCAACCAACCGCTATATGTGATCGATGGTGTACCCATCAATAGTTCTGCCAATGATGCTACTTCCACTACTATTGGTGGCAACAACGATGCTGGAAACCGTGATGGAGGTGATGGTATTTCCAATCTGAATCCGGATGATATTGAGAGCATGAATATTCTGAAAGGCCCTGCTGCTGCCGCTTTATACGGTAGTTCTGCCGCCAATGGTGTGGTGGTAATCACTACTAAGAAAGGAAAGGTAGGGCGTACTAATATAACTTTCAGTTCGAACACAACTTGGGATAATGCTGCCTATGGTATTCCTGAGTTCCAAAATTCTTATGGAGGTGTAACTTCCAGTTGGGGCGATCCTATAAACGGAAGTCCGGATTATACGAAAAACTTCTTTCAAACGGGGGTAACTACCATAAACTCTCTCTCTTTGAGTGCAGGCTCGGAAATGATGCAAACTTATTTCTCTTATGCCAATACTTATGGTAAGGGAATCATAGAAAACGGCAGTTTAAACAAACATAACTTTAACTTTCGCGAAACAGCTAATTTTTTCAATAACCGTTTGCAAGCGGATGCCAATGTCAATCTTATGTTTCAGGATGTGAAAAATCGTCCGTCACCGGGAGGATTCTATCTGAATCCGTTGGTAGGTCTTTATAAATTTCCGCGTGGTGGTGTGCAGGGGGGCGAGGCTTTTGAGTACTATCGTAACAACTACAAAGTGATGAATGCGGAGCGTAACATGTATCTACAGAATTGGTATACAGCCCCCACGAGTTTTGATCAGAATCCGTATTGGTTGACTAATATGTTGCCCAGCGATTCTAAGCGTTACAGGACTATTGCCAACTTAAGCTTGTCTTTCAAACTGAACGAATTCTTTACCATTCAGGCACGTGGAAATGCTGATTTCGTATCGGATGCTTATGAAATGAGTATGTTTGCAGGAACTGATACTTCCATTGCCGGTACCAACGGGCGTTATATTACGGATGAATCCCATGACCTGAATATATATGGTGATGTTATGGTGACTTATCAGCAACGGTTTAAGGACTTTTTTGTGAATGCTACTTTGGGTGCCAGTATTAAGGATGAAACGGGAAAGAACATCGGATTTGATTCTTTTGGTGGCGGATTGTATAATCCGAATATTTTCTCAGTTGGAAATATTGACCACAATAATGGTTCTCCTTCATTAAATAAATATCATGAGCAAGGTCAGGCGGTATTTTTTGCCGGACAGTTGGGTTTTAAGGATTGGTTATTCCTGGATGTTACGGCACGCAATGACTGGACCTCCACTTTAGCTTATACCAAATACCTGAACAAGGGTTTCTTCTATCCGTCAGTTGGTCTGACCTGGGTAATGAATGAAGCATTGAAGATGCCGGCGTGGATAAATCTCGGTAAAATTCGCGGCGCATGGTCCAAGGTGGGTAATGGTCTGCCAAGATACCGTAGCCACCCGTTGAATAGTGTAGGCCGTGGTGGAGTAGTCAGCTATAACACTACCGCTCCTTTTGATGAGTTGAAACCGGAAATGACTACTTCTTTGGAATTCGGTACGGAATGGCGTTTCTTTGGTAGTCGTCTGGAATTTGACTTTACTTACTATCAGACTCATACAAAGAACCAGTTATTCTCTTTAGATGCGCCGTCAGGCTCTAAGTATACCACTTATTATGTAAATGCAGGTGATATCAAGAATGAAGGTGTTGAAATTGTATTGGGCGGTACTCCGGTCATGACTAGTGATTTCCGTTGGAAGACTTCTGTGAATTTTGCACTCAACCGTAATACAGTAGAAGAGTTAGCGGAAGGACTGGGGTATTTCAGCTTTGGCGGGGGTGGCTCTAATAGCTATGGTATGCGTTTGGAAGTAGGTGGCTCTTTTGGTGATATTTACGGAAGAATGTTTTTGCGTGATGATCAAGGCAACTATAAATATGATGATGACGGTATGCCTATTGCTGATAAGTCTGATTTGAAAAAGATTGGTAACACCTCTCCTGATTTCAATTTGGGATGGCAAAATACCTTTACTTACAAAGGTTTTACGTTGTATTTTCTGATTGATGGACGCTTTGGTGGTAATGTTATTTCATTGACACAGGCCGAATTGGATAAATATGGTGTGAGTAAAGTAACTGGTGATGCACGTAAGCAGGGTGGTGTACGCTTCGATGGAAAGACGATTGAAGACGTTTCACGCTTCTATACCATTGTTGGCGGGCGTGATGGTATTACGGAAAACTACATTTATGATGCTACCAATATCCGTCTTCGCGAACTCTCTTTGGGATATACTTTACCGGCAAAGCTGTTTGTCCATGTGCCAGTTATCAAAGGTGCTGATATTTCCTTAATTGGCAGGAATCTATTCTTCTTCAAGAATGATGCTCCTTATGATCCCGATGGAACCCTTTCTGTAGGCAATGGATTGCAAGGTATAGATGTCTTCGGTATGCCAAGTACCCGTTCATTCGGTTTTAATGTTAAGGTTAACTTCTAAATAACGAATTGTATGAAAAAGAAAATAATATATACAGCATTAGTGCTTTTCTTTTTATATTTAACGCCTTCTTGTACAGGTAATTTTGAAGAGATGAATACACCTCCTTTCGGTGTAACAGATGAAGAGTTAGGGCAAGATAATAATTATATAGGCATGCACTTCCCAACATTGCAGAAGTCTATTTATTATAACCGGAATGGTTGGGGATGGGACTTTCAAACGATCCAGAACCTGACTTCTGATATTTGGTCAGGATATATGGCAACTCCCAGTAACTTTAAAGGAGGTATTAATAGCCAGACTTATGCAGTAACCAATGATTGGACCGATACCACATGGGATTATACTTATTCTGCTGTAATGACTAATCAATTGAAAGTCAAAGAAAAGTGTGAGCAACTTGGTATGGATACTTATGCACACTTTAATGCGATCAATTCTATACTGAGAGTTTTTGCTATGTCCCGTATTTGTGATGAATATGGTCCGTTGATTTATACCAGATATGGTGAGACTAAAACTGGTGGTATTTATGATTCTGCTCAAGATGCTTATAAAGCCTTTTTTACAGAGTTGACGGATGCCAGTAAAGTCTTGGATGAGTATATGCAGAAATCTTCATTTGCATCTATTGCTAAATTTGATATGGCATATGGTGGTAAGCTGGATAAATGGCTTCGACTTTGTAATACCTTGCGTTTACGACTGGCCATGCGTATTGTGAAGTACGACAAGGAATGGGCACGTAAAGAGGCTGAAGCAGCTATTGCCGCTCCGCAAGGCTTACTGAAAAGTGGAGAAAGTTTTATTATTTCGGGCTTTGGTTGGATGCATCCACTATATACCTGTTCCATAGAATATAATGATATATTTATCAGTGCTAATATAGAGTCTATTTTAGGTGGATATAATGATCCGCGTTTGGCCAAGTTCGGAATTGCAAAAGGAGATAAAGTTGTAGGTGTACGTTCCGGAATACCGGGTTTGGAAGAAACAGCCGATAAATATAAAGCATTAATTTCTAATATAAATGTGACCTCTTCTACTCCGGGTACTGTGATGGCGGCGGCGGAAGCCTACTTCTTACGGGCAGAGGCGGCTCTGCGCGGCTGGAATGCCGGTGGTGATGCCAAGGCGTTTTACGAGGAAGGTGTAACGGCTTCATTCAGTGACTTTGGTGTTTCATTAGGTGATTATTTAAACAGCTCCGATATTCCGGCACCGTGGGTAGATCCGTTGGTGGCTGACTTTAATTCTTCGGCTGTTTCAACTGTTAGCCCTAAATGGGAAGATGCACGAACGGATGAAGAACGTTTGGAGAAGATTATAACCCAGAAATGGATTGCTGGTTTTCCGGAAGGTAAGAATGCATGGGCAGAATGGCGTCGTACCGGTTATCCTAAATTGTTCCCGGTTCTAAAGAATGATAGTCAGGGAGTGATTACTACAGAGTTTGGTGTACGCCGTTTACCGTTTACATTGGAAGAATTATCAAACAATCCGGAAGGATATGCTGCAGCTGTCCAATTGTTAGGTGGTCCTGATAATGGAGGTACCCGTTTGTTCTGGGATCTGAACAAAGGAAATTTTGAATAGATCCTTTTTAGCTTAACACATGAGGGTGTATCAAAAAAATGTGCTTTATTTGTTTTGAATATGCAGAATATCTTTTGATGCGCCCTTTATTAATCATTTGCTTGCTTCATTGCGGGTGTTTTATTTTTTATTAACTAACAGGAATCTCTATTGCATTAGGGATTGAGCTCGCTCATCTGTTTTTAATATAGGAGGAATATTAACTTAACATATTCAGGCGATTGAACCCCAATCTTTCGGTAACCTGAATTTAATCTTATATAAGTATTATGAAGAATATAATTAAACCTATCTGTTTGTTTACCGGTTTACTTTGTACTCCGACGATTCTGCTCCATGCACAGGTGGACGAAAAACTGAAGGCTGATATTATCAGTACCGGCTATGTACATAGTCCATTGCCGCTTGATGAAACAAAAACTTTCGAAACATTCGGTTTGAAAAAGAAAGTATTGGAATCAACCATGTTGTGTGATATGGAAGATTTTTCCGGGTGGTCGCACAAAGGAATCGGTAAAATCGGATTGACTTCCGAAAGAAGTAAAACGGGGAAGTATAGCTTGCGTCTGGAGGCTCCGACTGCTCCTGCTACAATGCTTGACTGGGGGCTGGGACGCGGCACCTGCATGGCTTCTTATGATGTTTCCGGAGCAAATTGGGAAGGTTATAATCGTCTGAAGTTTTATATTTATCCTACTTGCGAAGGCGCTCGTAGCATCTATCTCAATCTTTATATAGAAAATGACGGTAAAATCAAAGTGCCTGATATTTACGGGCGTGAAGGCTACCATGAAATCAATCTGAAGAACGATCAATGGAATGAATGTTTTGTTGAAATGTCGGGGTTAGCTCGCGATAAAGTGACCAAAATATCATTTGCTATCGAAGTATTCGGTAAAGAGCGTACAATGGGAGATTCTTTATGTTTTGATGTAGATGCGGTAGAACTTCAGAAAATCGAAAATCCGGAAACAGTGAAAGGGTGGATGCCAGCTCGGAATCGCATTATTTTCTCTACTACTGGTTACAGCATCGAAAGTCCTAAAAGTGCTATTGTCAACGTAGACGATCATAATGGACAATTTCAGTTGAAAGATGCTGATACACAGGTCATCGTTTTCACCGGACCTGTAAAGAAGGAAGAAACAGGTTTAGGAGAATTTGAAACTGCTGATTTCTCAAATTTTAAAATACAGGGAAGATATATTATTCAAGTGGGTAATGTTACTACGCTGCCTTTCTATATTCATAAGGATGTATGGGATGACTCTGCATGGCGCATGGTCAATTTCTTATTCTGTGAGCGTTGCGGTTATCCCGTTCCCGGAAAACATGGTACCTGCCATACTGATTTGCATGCCACCTATAACGAACAAATTATTCCACTAAACGGAGGTTGGCATGATGCTGCTGATATGTCTCAGCAGACTTTGCAGACCGGTGAAATCTCCTATTCCTTATTGGCAATGGCGAAACGGGCTAAGGAAAAAGGCAACAAGGAACTATACAACCGTTTGATGGAAGAGGCTTTGTGGGGATTGGATTATGTAATGAGAACTCGCTTGGGTGATGGTTATCGTGCACAGACTTGGGGAACGAATCTGTGGACTGACGGCATAGTTGGAACGATTGACGATGCCGGACGCCGGGAAGTTTTGGTTCATAACGGAGCATTAGAAAATTTTCTGCTTGCCGGAATAGAAGCTTATGCCTCTATGATGGTCGAAAATGACATAGCTTTGAGAAACAACTTGAAGAAGATTGCAAAGGAAGACTTCGGGTATGCTATGGAACGTTTTACAAAGTTGGGCTTTGCTGAGTTGATAAAGAAGGGGGGAGGACATGCTGCAATGGCGTCCGAAAGTCAATATCATGCCAATATTTCGTGGGCTGCAAGTATGCTCTATCAATTGACTGGTGAACAGCAATATGCTGATGAGGCAGTGAAAGCTATTCACTATACTTTGCAGTGCCAGCGTACCGAGCCTTTGAAAGACAAAAATAAAACTTGTGGTTTCTTTTATCGTGACCTGACTAAGAAATCTATTGTTCACTATACCCATCAATCACGTGATTATGCTTACATGGAAGCATTGGCTGCATTATGCGAGACACAGCCTCAACATGCCGAATACGAGCAATGGATTTATTCTATGAAACTTTATGGAGACTATCTGAAGAATATCATGCAGTATGTATATCCTTATGGAATGGTACCCAGTGGAGTCTATCACAAAGATGAGGTAAAAGATTCAGTAAACTTCTATGCTGTTCAGGTAGGTATCCGCAGTGGTGCAGAGAGGGATTTCAGGGAGCAATTGGAAAATGGTGTTCGCTTGGATAAGGATCATTACTTGCGTATATTCCCGGTCTGGTTTTCGTTTAAGGGAAATATAGCTGTACATTTGTCTACAGGAAAAGCTGCTGCTATTTGTGCCAAAGTTTTGAAAGATAAGGAACTGAAGGATATTGCTGAGCAACAATTGTTTTGGGTGGTAGGAAAGAATCCTTTCGGGCAATCCATGATTTATGGAGAAGGAAGTAATTATCCTCAACTCTATACTGCTTTACCGGGTGAAACGGTGGGTGAGATACCAGTAGGTATGCAGTCTTATTTCAATGAAGATTCACCTTATTGGCCACAGTTCAATACGGCCACTTATAAAGAAGTCTGGGGTTCGTCGGCTGCCAGATGGTTAATGTTGATTTCTGAATTTTAGGAATGGATATTATGGATGATAAAACAGTTTATTCGCATCGCAATCTGGCCATTGATATGTTAAGGGCCTTGACAATGTTCATTATGATTTTTGTCAATGACTTCTGGAAGGTGCATGATGTGCCTCACTGGCTGGAACATGCCACTTATGGTGAAGACTTTATGGGACTGGCAGACATTGTATTTCCTTGTTTCCTGTTTGCTGTTGGTATGTCCATACCGTACGCTATAGAACGTAGATATGCAAAAGGATTCTCCGCTGAGTCTACTTTGGGGCATATTCTCTCACGTACTTTTGCCTTATTGGTAATGGGAGCTTTTATTACTAACTCGGAGTACCGGCTTTCACCGGAAGCTCCTTATTCAATCGGAGTCTATTGGTTCTTGATGGCAATAGGATTTATTGGAGTCTGGAATCAATACCCGAAGCCTACTTCCGGTCTGCAGAAGAATTTGTTTTGTGTATTCAGGATAATCGGTGTACTTATTCTTCTCTATTTAGCTTTTACTTTCCGTAATCCCAAAGAAGGTGTATTTGGAGCATATTGGGGCATTCTGGGCTCTATAGGCTGGACCTATTTGATATGTGCTGTAATTTATTTCTTCAGTCGCGACCATTTAAAGTCTCTGATATTTATCTGGATAGCCTTTGTACTTATCTGTTTGCTGGACACACCGTTGCGTGAAGAGTTTGGAGGTACTGCTATTCTTGCCTTTCCGGAACGGAATTTCTATCACGGAATGTTGAGTATCCTGCACATTGGTAATGGGGCGTTACCTGCATTTACAATGGGAGGTATCATTTTGTCGGTTCTCAGTGCACGCTATGCTGATAAAAGCACTGGCTGGAAGTTGCGGAATGGAGGGATTGTTGCTGTTATATTCTTACTAATCGGGATATTAGCACATCATTTCTGGATTGTAGCTAAGATAGGGGCTACTCCTACGTGGATATTCTATGTGATAGCTATATCTGTGGCTGCTTATACGCTTCTTAGTTATCTGGTTAGCCATCATATTACAAGTAGGTTTAATCTGATACGCCCTGCCGGTACGGCTACACTCACCACTTATCTGGTACCCTATGTTTTTTATGGTTTTGCCGATGTTACAGGTATTGTCTTACCGGACTGGTTTACGCATGGCTTTATGGGACTGGTCAATTGTCTCTGTTTCGCTTTTGTGGTGATTGGGGTTACTTGGATAATGGAAAAAATGCATGTTAAACTTAAAATTTAGATATAATGAAGAAAAATCTGTTGCCAGCATTTCTGCTGTTGTTTTTAGCATTGGGTATGTTTGCGTGCCAAAAAGGTAAAGAAACTACCAAAGAGTATCCTATGTTCTGGACGTGGCTGGATTACCGCCCCGGAATGAATTTTGATTCTATCTGCCAGGTGATGAATGATATTGGTATGGATGGTATTATGCTGAATGCACCCACTCCTGATGATTATCGGGTTGCAATACCTATCGCCCATAAGCACGGAATCGAAGTATATGCATGGCTTTGGACAATGAATCTGGAACATGATCGTGACAAGATTCTAAAGGAACACCCCGAATGGTTCAGTGTGAACCGTAATGGTAAGAGCCTTGCTGACACTACGGCTTATGTAGGTTATTATAAATTTCTCTGTCCCGCATTGCCCGAAGTCCGCGAGTTTATCAAGGCAAAAATTAAAGAATATTGCGAGGTCGAAGGGCTGAATGGCATTGCTATTGACTATCATCGCTTTGTTGATGTAGTGCTACCTACTACTTTGTGGCCCCACTACGGTATTGTACAAGATCGTGAATATGCTGCATGGGACTATGGGTATCATCCTGAAATGCTCAGAAAATTCAAAGAGCAATACGGTTATGACCCGCGTGAACAAGAAGATCCTTCGCTAGACGTAAAATGGCGTCAATTCCGTTGCGATCAGATCACAGAAGTAGCTAATATGATTTCAGAAGTGGTACACTCTTATGGAAAAACGATGGCTGCCTCTCCGTTCCCCACTCCAAAGATGGCATCACGCATGGTACGACAAGATTGGGGAAAGTGGAATCTTGATATCGTATTCCCAATGGTTTACCATACATTCTATACGGGAGATGTCAGCTTCATCTCTGATTGTACGATTGAAAATGCACGCGATAAGAATGGCATGACTACCTTGTATTGTGGTATGACAGCTACCAACGGGCCGGAAATGTTCGAATGTATGGATGCAGCTCTGAATAATGGTGCACAGGGTATTGCTGTTTTTACGATTCATGGCTTGCGTTCTCCGGAAATAAGACAACAATTCAAAAACTATACGGATAGTGTTAAAGCTGTACGTGCTGCTAATGGTGGCATGATTAAGGCGACTTATTCTGCGGCAGCAAACCCGGATCCTTTCGTACACGAAGGTGTTATGGCATCGATACAAGAACGTATGAAGCAACTTATAGCTAAGACTACCGACAAGGAAGAACTCGCTTCCCTGGCATTAGGTGAATATAAGGAAGTGGATTCTTATGATGCAACACGTTGTTATCAGGTGATAGATAATAATAGCGGGACTACCTTTGCGGTGACATTCTATCTTTATGGTGATGTTGTTTCCGGATGGGATGTTGTAGTTATGGATCCTGCAAAAAAGTGAGGGATTGTTTAATGATAAAAGAAAGTCGTACAGTTTCACCGTTTGGCGAAACTGTACGACCTATACTATTTTTATTTTCTCAATTTTAGTATCCGAAAATATCTTCCTGTTTCAGTTCAATCACCGGACCTACCTTCTTCAGACTTTCCATATCCAATTCTTTCTTGTCACCAAGAATACAATAAGTATATGTACGTCCCTTGATCCACTTGTTCTGGTAGTCGATAACATCCTGCAACGTCATGTTCTGTACATCATTGTACAGTTTGATGCGGCTATCTACATTCTGTCCCAAGTATTGAGCACTGATGTAATCCCAGATGACATCCATCTTGATAGTACGGTCAGTACGCATGCGGGCAATCATACCATCTTTAGCAAGTTTGAAAGCTGCTTCTGATTCAGGCATGTTGTTGATGATATCATTGAATGTATTGATTGCATCTATCATCTTATCGTTCTGCGTAGCAATCTGCGTACGGAGAGTGTAAGGATCAGTCAGGTAAGACGGTTTCAGCATACCGGCCCATGCCGAGTAAGCGAGACCGCGGCTTTCGCGCATTTCCTGGAATACGATAGAGTTCATACCCCCACCAAAGTATTCGTTATACAATTGACGGCCTGATTCTGCAGCAGGATCAAATTTCTCTCCCTTATTGGAGACTTGTGACATATAAATTTGCTTAGCTTCGTACGGAGCGATGAAAATCTTCGTTTCCGGTGTGAGCAACGGTTCGAAGTTATTCCCTTCCGGAATTTCGTTCAATGTTTCCGGAGCCTGATGTTCTTTATTAATGATGGCAAGTAATTCATCCTGATTATTGGGGCCATAATAAAGAATACGGTGTTTGAAGCTGTTCAACTGCTTGATACGGTCTACAAGTTGTTGTGGATCCATAGAAGTCAGTTCAGCTTCGGTCAATATGTTGGTTGACGGAGACTTCGGACCATAAGTGGCATAAGTCACCAGGCGTGAGAAGTTTTGCATCTGATTCAGCTTGGCATCCTTGCGTGATTTCAGGATATCATTAGCCATATTGGTGTAAGCTTCCGGATTAACTTTGGCATTTGCCATCAGTTTTTCGAAGAGAGCCATAGCAGCAGGCATGTTCTCGCTGAGGCCGGAGAGCACTACATAAGTACGTTTTGCACCCGGAGATACGAAGAATGAACAAGCAAGGCGGTAGAATTCGCTTTTTACTTCTTCCGGAGTCATGTCGGCTGTGCCGAGGTATTCCAGATATTGAGCAGCAGTACCCAATGCCTTGTCATTGTTGTTACCCATATCAAAAAGGTAAATCAACTGGAAGATGTCATTCGTTGTATTTTGTTTGTAGAGTACAGGAATATCCGATTTTGCCTTCAACTGGGTGAGGTCTTTGGAATAATCCAGGAATACCGGCTCAATAGGAGTCACTACGCTTGCCTGAATTTCTTTCAGGAAGGTGCTGACTGTATCGCGGTTCATTACGATAGGAGTGATTTCTGGTTTCGACATCTTCTTTTCATTTGGGTCTTTGCCTTGCTTCTTGTAGATAACGGCATAGTTATCATCTTTCAGATATTTGTTGGCAAAGGCTACGATGTCATCTTTTGTCAGTTTAGACATGCGTTCGAGAGCAGTCACTTCATCTGCCCAGTCGCTACCGTTTACGAATGATTCAACGAACATATCTGCACGTGCGTCATTGTTTTCCAACTGTTGCATCTGATACAGCTTGAAGTTGTTGATGTTGGCTTCCAGCATTTTTTCGTCAAAGTCACCCTCGCGGAGTTTCTTTAATTCGCCCAATAAGAGGTCTTTGACTTCGTCCAGAGTCTGTCCTTGTTTGGGGCGTCCCTGCATCATGAATGCACTGTAGTCGCTCATAGTCATCGGATAGCAATAAGCGCTCAGGGTCTTTTGCTGTTGTGTCAGATCCAGGTCTATCAAACCTGCCTGTCCGTTATAAAGTATTTGGGAAACCACTTGTAAGGTTTCTACGTCTTTGTCTGCTGCTCCGGGAAAACGCCATGCCAAAGCAACGCTTTCAGCATCCGGACCCAGAATTTCACGTACAACAGGTGCTGTCATTGGAGTTTCCTTCGGTAAATCCAGTTTCGGCAGATCAGGATTCGGTTTCAAGCCACCAAAATACTTATCAATAGTTGCAATCATCTGATCGGGATCAAAATCACCGGAAAGGCAGATAGCCATATTGTTGGGCACATACCATTTTTTATAATATTCCTTGATATTGGTGATAGAAGGATTCTTTAGGTCTTCTTGTGTACCAAGTACGGTCTGTGTGCCATAAGGATGGTGTGGGAAGAGAGAAGAAAGTACAGCCTCGTATACCTTACGCGGGTCGCGGGTCAGTGACATGTTCTTTTCTTCATAAACTGTTTCCAGTTCAGTGTGGAAACCACGGATTACGCAATTTTCAAAACGTTCTGCTTGGATTTTGGCCCAGTTGTCAATCTGGTTGCTGGGGATATCTTCTGTATAGCAAGTTACGTCGAAACTGGTATAGGCATTCGTTCCGTTGGCACCGATGGCAGCCATCAGCTTGTCGTATTCGTTAGGAATGGCATACTTGGAAGCTTCGTAAGAGATACTGTCTATTTTTGCATAAATAGCTTTACGCTCAAGACTGTCGGTAGTCTTACGATAGATTTCAAACTGTGCTTCGATCTGGTCGAGCAAAGGCTTTTCAATCTCGTAGTTTTGGGTGCCGAAGTTTGTGGTACCTTTGAACATCAGGTGCTCAAAGTAGTGGGCTAACCCGGTTGTTTCTGCAGGGTCGTTCTTTCCACCTACACGTACGGCAATGTACGTCTGTATGCGCGGTGTTTCCTTATTGACGGTCATGTAAACTTTCAGACCATTGTCCAGAGTGTAGATGCGCGCTTTCAGCGGATCGTTGGGAACTGTTTCATAACTGTACTTTGAAGTACAACTTCCTAAACTTATCGCTACCAGTAGGATAAGCATTAAACCAATTTGTCGGAATAGTTTGTTCATAAGCTGACTTATTAGATTGATAACTGCAAAAATATGCGTTTTTTTCATACCTTTGCACGCAAAAAGTAAATATTTTAACTAGAAGGTTTATTTTCATAGATTATGATTACCATAGAACAACTGAAAGATGTAAAGGAGCGCACCGAAGCACTCTATCGCTATTTGGATATAGAAGGAAAGAAAATCCAGGTAGAAGAAGAACAGTTGCGCACCCAGGCTCCCGGCTTTTGGGATGACCAGAAGACTGCCGAAGCGCAGATGAAAAAGGTGAAAGGTTTGCAACAATGGATAACCGGTTATAATGAAATAAAGACATTATCGGAAGAGTTGCAGCTGGCTTTCGACTTTTACAAAGACGAACTTGTTACGGAGGAAGAGATAGACGAAGCTTATGCCAAGGCTTCCACTGCTATTGATGAGCTTGAATTGAAAAATATGCTTCGTGATGAAGCCGACCAGATGGACTGTGTGTTGAAAATCAACTCCGGTGCAGGTGGTACGGAAAGCCAGGACTGGGCAAGCATGTTGATGCGTATGTATCTGCGTTATGCAGAAACCAATGGTTATAAAGCTGTGATCTCCAACTTGCAGGAAGGTGATGAAGCAGGTATCAAAACTTGTACCATCGAAATTTCGGGTGATTATGCTTATGGATACTTGAAAGGAGAAAACGGTGTACATCGTCTGGTACGTGTGTCTCCTTACAACGCGCAAGGTAAGCGTATGACTTCTTTCGCTTCGGTCTTTGTCACTCCGCTGGTAGATGATACCATTGAGGTGAACATTAATGTTGCCAATATTTCTTGGGATACTTTCCGTTCCAGTGGTGCCGGTGGTCAGAATGTGAACAAGGTGGAGTCCGGTGTTCGTCTGCGCTATCAGTTCAAAGACCCGTATACGGGCGAGGAAGAAGAAATCCTGATTGAAAATACGGAAACCCGCGACCAGCCCAAGAATCGTGAAAATGCAATGCGCCAGCTGCGTTCTATCCTGTATGATAAAGAACTTCAGCACCGCATGGCTGAACAAGCTAAGGTGGAAGCCGGTAAGAAGAAAATTGAATGGGGCTCTCAGATACGAAGCTACGTATTCGACGACCGTCGTGTAAAAGACCATCGTACTAACTTCCAGACTTCGGATGTCAATGGAGTGATGGATGGTAAGATAGACGGTTTCATTAAAGCATATCTGATGGAATTTGCAGGACAAGGAGAATAAATCAGAACTCTGTTATACAGTAAATGGGTATCACCTGATAAATGAAAGGTGATACCCATTCTTTTTTTAAGTGAGTCATACTTGAACGGCACTTAAAACGCACCTATTCCATACTTGAACCGTACTTGCTCCGTACCAACCCCGTACTTTCTCCGTTCAGAGGTACTTCTGAGTGGAGAACGTACGGAGCAAGTATGGTTCGGATATGGTTCGGGTATGGGGCGGATATTAAGCTGATATGAATAAATTTTCTCTTTTATTTTGGAATCTTCCCGAATTTCATGTTACTTTGTTATCAGTTGAACTTTAATACTAAAAGCACATTATGGGAAAGAATAAGAAAAAGGTTATGCATAGCCGTAAAGAAGAAGAACAAGCTAAGAAAGTGTTGTTGATTATTGGTGTATCTGCATTGATATTGGTGCTGGTAATGCTGATAGGATACTCTTTCTTGGGGAAATAAGAAATAAATGTCACAAGAAATAGAACGGAAATTCCTCGTGACGGGGGATTATAAATCGAGAGCGTATGAACAAAGCCGCATTGTGCAAGGTTATATCAGTAGCGCAAGAGGCCGAACCGTACGGGTACGTATCCGTAGCGGAAAGGGATACCTTACGATAAAAGGTGCTTCCGATGCTTCGGGCCTCAGCCGTTATGAGTGGGAAAAAGAAATTCCACTGAATGAAGCGGAGGACCTGATGAAACTCTGTGAACCGGGAGTTATAGACAAGACCCGTTATCTGGTACGGAGCGGGCGGCATACGTTTGAGGTGGATGAGTTCTACGGTGAGAACGAAGGACTGGTAGTTGCTGAAGTAGAACTGGCTTCGGAAGACGAAGCTTTCGAGAAACCGGACTTTATAGGTCAGGAGGTGACGGGTGACATTCGTTACTACAACTCACAACTGAGGAAACATCCCTATACGGCCTGGTGATGTTTAACTGCCTGTCAACAGGAAGTTAATACCTTGTGCGCAAGAAGTTAAGTTCTTGTCAACAGGAAGTTAACTCTTTGCAAGCGGCTGCTAATCAGATATATTTAGAGCAAGGAATGGAGAAACTTTATGAATATCTGCCGAGAGAACTGGTCACTTTTGTATTGGTAACCTTATTCTCTTTATTGATAGGTCTTTCACAGCGGAAAATCAGTTTGAAGCGTGAAGGGGAAACGACCTTGTTCGGTACGGACCGTACGTTCACTTTTATAGGTATTCTGGGGTATTTGCTTTATATTCTCGATCCGGTGGAATATCGCTTGTTTATGGGTGGAGGAGCGATATTAGGTCTGTTGCTCGGGCTGAATTATTACGTCAAGCAATCTCAATTCCATGTATTTGGAGTTACTACCATTATTATTGCACTGATTACTTATTGTATTGCTCCTATTGTAGACACGCAGCCCTCCTGGTTTTATGTGATGGTGGTGGTGACAGTGTTGCTTTTTACAGAATTGAAGCATACTTTTACGGAACTTGCACAGCGTATGAAGAATGACGAAATGATTACTCTTGCCAAGTTCCTTGCTATCAGTGGTATTATCTTACCCATGCTGCCCAACGAAAATCTGATACCGGATATAAATCTCACTCCTTATACCGTCTGGTTGGCTACGGTGGTGGTATCCGGTATTTCTTATTTGTCTTACTTGCTGAGGCGGTATGTTTTCCATGAATCCGGAATTCTGGTATCAGGTATCATTGGTGGTTTATATAGTAGCACGGCAACCATTTCCGTGCTGGCACGTAAGAGCCGCAAGGCGCCTGCACAGGAAGCACCGGAATATGCAGCAGCCATGTTGCTGGCTGTGAGTATGATGTTTCTCCGTTTCCTTATATTAATAGGTATATTCAGTAAGGAAATACTTGCTGCTATCTATCCATATTTGCTTATTATGTCTTTAGTGACAGCCGGAGTAGCCTGGTATCTGCATCGGAAGCGTAAACAAGTTCCGGTAACAGACGAAGAGGCTGAAGAAGAAGATACTAGTAACCCCTTGGAATTTAAGGTTGCACTTATTTTTGCCGTTCTGTTTGTGATATTCACTATTGTGACACATTACACTTTACTTTATACGGGTACTGGTGGATTGAATGTGTTATCGTTTATTGCCGGGCTGAGTGATATTACTCCGTTTATTTTGAATTTATTGCAAGGTTCGGGAGTTGCTGTTATGGTGGTGACGGCTTGCTGTATGCAGGCTATTGTGAGTAATATTGCCATAAATATGTGTTATGCGCTGTTTTTTGCCGGTGGGAAGAGCCCGTTACGCCGGTGGGTGTTGCGCGGATTTGGTGGTGTGATTGCAATCAATGTCTGTTTGCTTCTTTTCTTCTATTTGCTATAGATTTTATCAGGATACTTACAATATTTCTCTATTATCCTCTTTCCTTTGTGCTTTTTTAACTCCGAAATTCTCGTAGATAAAGAAAAAGGGCCTATTTTTGCCGCATTCATGTGACAAAATGACTACATTATACGTCTAATACAAAACAGTCAACTAATATTCATCAAACAAACAAAAACAGAAATGAAAATTAAATGCTCTTTGCTGCTCATTATGTTGGTGGTATCCTCGTTAGTAGCGGCACAGAATGCGGCACCTCTGTTCCAGATTAAGGGAGTCTTGCTTGACTCGCTGACACAGGAAGGAGAACCTTACGCCACAATCAAAATCGTAAAAAAAGAAACTCCTGCTCATGCATTGAAAATGCTGGTTACGGACATGAAAGGTAAGTTTCAGGAGAAAGTACCCGGAACAGGTAATTTTGTGATGACAATTTCTTCCATTGGTAGAAATACTATTGTGAAAGATTTCACAGTGAAAGCCGGAGAGAAACTTGTTGATTTCGGAACACTGTACATCACAGATGCTTCCAATGAATTGGGACAAGTAGAAGTGGTAGCCCAAAAACCGCTGGTGAAGGCTGATATCGATAAAATAGAATATAATGTGCAGGATGACCCTGACTCAAAATCCAATTCTGTATTGGAAATGCTTCGTAAAGTACCTTTGGTTACGGTAGACGGTGAGGACAACATCAAGGTGAACGGTAGCAGTAGCTTTAAGGTATATGTGAATGGTAAACCTAACAATATGATGAGTAACAATCCGACAGAAGTACTGAAAAGTATGCCTGCCAATTCTATTAAGCATATTGAGGTAATTACGAACCCTGGCCCTAAGTATGATGCCGAAGGTGTGGGGGGGATCCTGAATATCGTTACTGTAGGTAGCGGATTGGAAGGCTACACAGCTACATTCAGCGGAAATGTTAGTAACATGGGAGCCGGAGGCGGTTTGTTCGGTACTGTGAAGAGTGGTAAACTGACGGTGAGTGCGCGCTACAATTATAATTATAATGACCGTCCACGTAGTTATTCCGGTGGAAATCGCCGTACGGTAGGTGATGTTACTGAAGGCTCTTCAGACTTGGACTACGACGGTAGCAGCAAAGGACATGGTAATTTCCAGTCAGGTAGCATGGAAGCCAGTTATGAAATTGATACCTTGCGTCTGGTTTCTATGTCATTCGGACTCTGGGGCGGTGGAAACAATAGTACCAGCATCAACAATACTCTGGCTACTGCACCCGGCACAAGTAATGAGTTATATCGCTATGTGTCAGACGGCAGAAGTAAGAGCTCATGGTATTCTATCGACGGTGGCGTTGACTATCAACGTATGTTTCATGTGAAAGACCGTATGTTTACCTTATCTTACAAGATCAATACCAGCCCGCAGACCTCTGATTCATACTCCACTTATAATGATATGCATGCCGCTACTGATTGGGAAGACTTCCTGAAGCGTCTGTATGACCTGAATAACGATGGCTCTCAGAATACTACGGAGCATACTTTCCAGGCTGACTATACAACGCCTATCGGCAAGATACATACACTGGAAGCCGGAGCTAAATATATTCTTCGTGACAACTCTTCGGAAGACGACCGTTATGAACGTCAAATAGGAACTACGGGAGACTATGTACTGGATGAAGAGCATAGCTCACATTACAAACATCAGAATGACATTCTGGCTGCATATATGGGTTATGGGCTGAGGGTGAAGAAGATCTCCGGAAGACTGGGGGTGCGCTATGAACATACCAAGCAGGAAGTGAAGTACTTGTTGGGCAGAGGAGATAACTTCAACAAAAATTTTGATGATGTGGTACCTTCTGCAAGTATCGGCTATAAGCTGACGGATATGTCTAACCTGCGTTTTGGCTATAATATGCGTATTTACCGTCCGGGTATCTGGTATCTGAATCCTTATCTGAATGATAGCAATCCTACTAATATCAGTCAGGGTAACTCTCACCTAGATAGTGAAAAGAGTCATTCATTCAATCTGAGTTACAGTAACTTTACTCAGAAGTTCAATATCAATCTTTCAGCACGTTACAGCTTTACTAACAATAGTATTGAACAAGTAACCGAGCAGGTGAAGGATACGGAAATCGAAGGTTTGCAGAATCCTACCGGTAAAGAGGTACTTTATTCTACTTACCAGAATATCGGTAAGAGCAGAAATGCCAGTCTGAGTGGTTATGTAAACTGGAATGCTACTTCCAATACTCGTATCTATGCTAACCTTTATGGAAACTATACTTATATGGAAGGCGCCAATGGATTGAAGAATGACGGCTGGAATCTGTTTGCTTATGGTGGTGCGCAGCAATCTTTGCCCCATGATTGGCGTATCAGTTTGAATATTTATGGTCAGACACCTTGGATCATGCTGCAAGGAAAGGGTAGCAGCTTCTTTGATTATGGGTTGAGTGTGAACAAGTCATTCCTGAATAAGCGTTTGACATTGTCAGCGTTTGCCAGCAACTTCTTTAAGAAATACACAAGTCCTACTTCAAGTATAGAAGGTGTAGGATTTACCCAGGATAGCTGGAATCGGTATACTCGTCAGCGCTTTGGTGTAAGCGTTAGCTATCGCATCGGTGAATTGAAAGCCAGCGTGAAGAAAGCTGCACGTACCATCAGTAATGATGATGTGAAAAGTGGCGGCGGCGAAGGCGGTGGCGGTGGAGAATAATTGAACCGCAAACTAATAGTAGAAGAGGAGGCTTACAATGAGCTTCCTCTTTTTTATTGTGCTACGTCTCAAATAAATTGAAGTTGTGAGATTTAAATAGTTATTAAGTAATAAACTTATTCCTTCTCTTTTGAATATTCTGTTTGGTAGATTTTTTAGATAAGAATAAACTTACCAAGTACAAGAAGAACATTTAATTACATGCTGTATGTGTTTATTTTAAGTCTGTTAGAGTTATATTTTACTTAGGTCAAAAAAAGTAGTAGAAACGGAGGAGATCAATATGCTTTATAAAGTATTATTTCATCAAGTAATTGTATCTCATACATTTCAGAACAAGGTTAAATTCTAATATTAGAATAAGGAAAGTAGAAAATTAGAAGAATCAAAAGAGAAATACAAAATGAGAGTAAATCATCCCTATACATGTTATATTATAAGTAACCATCTCTGTTTTATAATATTACAACAGACAACATGGTATCCCAATTAGTTTTTATAAATATTAAATCTATTGCGTTAAAAAGAGCTTGTTTGTATCATTTTTACAAAAAAAATACATATCTTTGTAAATACAAAATAAGTGAGGCTCAAAAGAGCTTATATCGGCTTTGAAAATCAACAGATTGAACTATTTTTTTACATATCAATATACGCAGATATATTTATATATAAAAAAGAGAATTGTATTTCACTAAGTTCTTCTTGAACTTGCCATTTTTAAGATTGAAATCGTTTCTATTTACAATAATAATAAATAGGAACGTGTAGAAGTCTGACGAGGGTAATTGAGAGAAGACGTATTAACGGCTTATTCACATAATAAAATGACGAATATGACAAATGCAAAAAAGACGCTTTCATTGGTAAGTTGTTGCATTGAACTTTTTACATGTTGTTTTTGCAATAATTTAGGTTTGAGGAGTACTATCCAAGTATCTATCCTCTATAATGATGCTACTTTTAATGATAATTTCATGCTATCACCTGTTCCTCCCTTTTGAGAGTGCCCAAGAAAGGTGAGAATACTCTTTTTACTTTTCTATTTAAAGAATCAAATCACGGACTATTGTTTTTAGAATGTAGAATTTATTTATCTACAAATGTTTGTTGTGTACAAACATCAGATATGCATTGCTAATGACTTTTTGGACAAATTATAAAAACATGAAAAGAGGCAATGTTATTTAGCCGCTTTTTATGCCGTATTTATCATATCCAAAAGGGTAAGCTTACAGAATATTATAAAGGTTATTGATTACATAAGAGAGTTTTTTATTTAACGAATTGGGAGAATATTTTTGGATTACTGATTCGTGTATTTATTAATTTAATTTGTTTGATTTATGAGAAAATTGTATCGATGTCTATTCTTGCTGGGCATATTTGCTCTGGCAGGAGGATTGTGGAGTTGTTCGGATGATAATGACGAACCAGGTGGCAATGGGGATGGCACTGTTTTGGCAGTAGAGGCACCAGCTTCGGATGCTGTATTCGCAACTTCGGTGACTTTTAAGCTGAAAACTAAAGGAGCAGAGTCTTATGTGTATAAAGCTGTAGAAGGAGCTAATGCTACTGAACCGGATCCTGTAGTTACTTATGCTGAAGCACAGGAAAAAGGTGAAGTGGTAACTGTAAAAGGAGATACAGACGAAGCAACTGTAACTGGTCTGGAAGGTAATAAAACTTATACTGTATTTTTTGTATTTAAGGTAGGTAACGAGTATAAGATACATTCACAAGTGATTAATACACCAAAGTATTCTCAAATGGTGACTATATTGAAAAGTGATATGTTTTCTATAACCTTCCATGTGGAAGTACCTGAAGATGCTTATTATAATGTAGGCTCCATTTTAAGAGAAAACTATGAGACTTATAAAATGCTTTATGGATACCGTGATGTTGATTTTGTAACCTATAATGGTGGTATGCAGAGTCCTCGCTTTAAAGGCCCTCGCAACATTACGATTGAAAATGGGGAGAATCCTTATATTGGTGCTCTGAATGAGACAGAGTATGCTGAGTATGCTGACCCATATGTAATACATCCGGGAACCGGATATGTGCTTTTTGTCAGTCAATGTGCTGAAGATGGCACCACAGATGATTATTCGGACATAAAAGACAATGGTGGCGGTGGAGATGATGACCTAGGTGTCTTGCTTTCTTCATTACCTAATGTAAAAGAATATACCGAAGAAAAACCGACTAGTGAAAATGTTGATTTTACTGGACTTTATGCAAAGACTATGCTCTTTTCTCAACAAGCAAAGATAGGTGAAGGAACTGTTAATGTTACTATTGATCGCCTCACCGAGCAGACTGCTTTAATTACATATACTCCGAGTGATGATATATTACAATATGCTATTGCTATGATTGATGATGCAAGCCTTGAGGAAGAACTATTCCCTCTTATTGGTGGTGAGGATGGCTTGCAGGCAAGTGCATTGATTTATGGTTCTGTTTTTGATGGCGTGCAACAGCTTGCTTATTCGTTAGAGAAAGGGCATACCTATACTGTATATATTGTAGGATTATATAATGAAACAGGAGACGTTCAGTCATTCCAGAAGGTTGGGGGCATTAAACCGATTGTGTCTGATAAACCTGCTGTAGAACTCCAGGTTACTCCATTAAAGATAGAAAACCCTTATCAAGTAGGATTTAATATCAAAGCACCCAATAAAGATTGCTCTGCATTTAAATATCTATTTAACTATACTAAAGACTGGTGGCCACAACTGAATAGTTTGGAAGGAGATAATTTGGAGGCAAATATTGCTAGCATGATTGGGACCTATGGACAAGGTATAAATAATGCAGAGATTTTGAATCAGATTAATAGTGCTGATGGTTTTGATCTTGTTTTTTCGTCTATCGATGATACTGAGAGTTGGTTGGTTTTAGAATCTTATAACTCGGATGAAAAGACTAAGCTATTCTATGATGGTGACAACTATAAAGTGACGGCGACTCCCCTTGTTCCGGAAGAACGTGTAAACAGCGAACTCTTTAGCAAACTTCAAGGTAATTGGATGGCTACAATGACTAAAAATGGTGTTACAACTCCTATGGCTGTGCCTGTTACGATTGCTGCTGGTCCGGAAACCGTTTCTGTATTGCCTGACGATGTGAAAGATAAACTAATTGCCTACTTTGTGAAAAACGGTTCTTCTGAAGAACAAGCTGAAAAGACTGTACTTAATAACTTTAATGAGTATAAAGAAAAAGCGGCTTACTATACAAAGAAGTACGAAGGACAGAATTGGGTGGTAGCTACAGGTTTTACTTATGATGATACCTATTCACTTTTTGCAAATTCTTGGGATTTATTCCAGTCTACCGAGTATTCTGCATTTAATACAGATGAATTGTTCCGTGACTATGGTCCGAAGATGTTCTTCAAGATTGCAAAAGGTGAGAATGATAAAGACGAAGTTACAGTTGTTACCACCCGTTATCAAGATAATGGTATGGATTATTACCGCTATATTGATCCGGTGGCAGATTGGTGTGGTGCTTTGTGCTTGTATGCTTTCAATCCTGCTAGTGCAGGTTCTTTCTATATGGCAGACTTTCCGGTTGAGATCTCTGATGATATGAATACAGTCTCCATTAAGTCTGTTGAACAGGATGGAGTCGTTTATTCTCCAGGATTCGCTTATGAAATCATGGCTGGTTCTGGCTATTTTAGCTGGAGTTTCCCGACTACTGCCGACGGTATTATCCTGGAGCGTGTGAAGGACGGGAATGCTATGCGTTTGACTTCTAACAATATTATTCAGGTTCCGAAGGTATCTGCTCATAATGGCAACTATTTCCGGAGAACACGTACTCCTTATGATTATATTGTTAAGAATCCGATTAAGGGAAATATATTCTCTGTAGATTCTATGAAAAAGAATTTGAAGAAATAATTAGTATAACAATAAGGAACTTCTATGGGAGAGAGCTCCTGTAGAAGTTCTTTTAATATTTTAGTTATGAATAAATTATTTTATATAACTCTCTTTCTTCTTTTTACTGTGACAGTTTCTGCACAGGAGGCATGGCCGGATGTAAAAGTAGAAAATGAAAAAGGTGAGGTAATAAGTACCAAAGAAATACTTGGTGGAAAACCAGCTATTGTTTCTTTCTGGGGTGTTACTTGTAAGCCTTGTATGACGGAGTTGAACACATTGAATGAATTGCTGGAAGAATGGCGAAAAGAAGTCGATTTCAATGTTATTGCTGTATCTATTGATGATAGTCGCTTTACAGCGCGTGCCCGTTCTATGGCTAAAGGTTTTGACTGGGATTTCATCTGCCTATTCGACAAAAATCAAGATTTGAAACGTGCGATGAACGTTATGCTGACACCACAGACATTTGTTGTTGATGGTACCGGAAAGGTGATTTATGCACATACCGGTTATACTCCGGGCAGTGAATATGAATTGTTGGAGCAACTTAAAGCAATCACTAAAAAATGAAACACATTTTATTCTTATTGCTGTTGGCAGGTACTGCGATGCCCAATCTGTGTGCACAGGATAAAGGACACTTGACAGGAGGGTTAGAATCGAACAGCATATATTATGTAAAAGATAGTAAGCTTGGAGATGAGAGTAGT
This sequence comes from Bacteroides sp. AF39-11AC, assembly GCF_003474285.1. Classification (NCBI taxonomy): domain Bacteria; kingdom Pseudomonadati; phylum Bacteroidota; class Bacteroidia; order Bacteroidales; family Bacteroidaceae; genus Bacteroides; species Bacteroides sp. AF39-11AC. The sequence continues at coordinate 385,005 of NZ_QROH01000001.1, forward strand.
GTCTATCCGGATGATCATTTTGGAAGCAATAATTATCTGAAACTTGACTATACCCGAGGAAAGTTCAGTGCCGGAGTTCAGCTGGAAGGCTTTTTCCCTGCTTTGCAAGGATATGACATAGGGAACTATGGTGACAAGAAAGCATTTCTGGGTGTAAAGTATGTAAGCTGGCAGGATGATAACTTTGGTTTCCGTGTGGGAGATATCTTCGAGCAGTTTGGTTCGGGTATGATATTCCGTAGTTTTGAGGATCGTACGTTGGGCATCAACAACTCTATCGAAGGAGTTTTCGGATCTTATTCTTACGAAAATATCCTCACGCTGAAAGGATTGTATGGACGACCTCGTCTGTATACGGATTATACAGATTCATGGGTACGTGGTGCTGATCTTAGTTTTTCTGTTGCTAACCTTATCGGTTGGCAGGGAATCATGCTCAATCTGGAAGGTAGCTATGTGAATCGTAATGAAAAGATATCCGATGAGTTGGCGGAACTGATGAAGCCTAATTTGGATATGTATTCGGCACGTGCCAATTTTGATTGGAATGGTTTTAATGGTCGTGTGGAATATGTTGGTAAGGGCAAAGATGTCTCTTCTGCACTGTTAGGTGCTACTGCCAAAGGTCATGGTCTATTGGCTGAGCTGGGCTACAGTAATAATGGCTTCTCAGTCTTAGGTACTTATCGCGAACTGAAATATATGAGCACGAAACTCTCGCTGGGCGGTAGTGGGGTAGGAAATATTCTGAATTATCTACCTGCCCTGACGCGCCAGTATACTTACATGCTTGCTAACTTGAATCCTTATCAAAGTAATGGTGAAGGTGAGAAAGGTGGACAAGTAGATGTTTACTACTCTTTACGTAGCAAAGAAGATCGTAGCAAATACTGGAATTTCCATGCCAACGGTTCTATGTTTTATTCAGATAAAGCCACTACGGTAGAGTCACGTTTGTTGTGGCGGGATATCAATGCTGATGTAGAACGTCAGTGGAACAAACAACTGAAGACAACTTTCCTGGTATCCGTTCAGGAATGGAGCCCTACTCATGGGATGGATGACAAAACCTATGTATCGAATATATTCGTATTAGACGGTTTGTATAAGTTTGACCGGAAGAAGTCACTGCGTGCCGAAATACAGTATCTTTATTCAAAGGATTATGAAAAAGACTGGATTGCAGGACTGGTTGAATTTAATCTGGCTCCCCGTTGGAGCTTTTCCGTGAGCGATATGTATAATATGGGTGATACGAAGGTACACTATTATAATGGTTCCGTGAGCTATACTCAGAAGAATACGCGCTTACAGTTGAGCTATGGGCGGAATCGTGCCGGATATGTATGTTCGGGAGGTGTATGTCGCTATACCCCTGCTTACACAGGAGCTAATCTTACATTAACTACTTCATTCTAAAAAAAGACTTATGAAAAAATATTGGAATTTATTATTGTGTTCTTTCTTACTTGTATTTGCTTCTTGTTCTGGCAATTCAGGTGAAGACGAGGTGCCTGAAGGTGGCGAACTAGTATTGATCTCTTCTGCTGCGTATATAGAGAATAATGGTACGGACCAGGCTGTATTTACAGTTATGAAAGGTAAGAAAGATGTTACTTCCGAAGCTAAAATTTATCAGAAGAATGGTGCAAGCTATGATCTGATGGCTTCTACTTCTTTCTCTTCAAAGAAGTCGGGTGAATACGCTTTCTTCGCCAGCTATAATGGTGAAATGTCTCCTGCAATTACAGTAACAGTGACTTCCGGAATGCAAGGTTTACCCGAAGATCCTCAGCCAGATAAATTTGACGGATTCAAGCAACGTGTGCTGGCAGTGCAGGGCACAAGTTTGGGATGTGTATACTGTCCTCTTATGATTGCCGGTCTTACGGAATATGCCAAGCTGGAAGAAAGCAAGAGTACCGTATTGGTGTCTGCTCATGCAATCATGTCGGGTGATGATATGATTTCGGATTACAGTACCGCCGTAGCCAAAGGCATGGGCTTCAACACTACCGGTATACCTGCTTTATTGTTTAACATGCGTTCAAGTAGTGAGATATTGGGTCTCAGCACTGCGGACTCTCCCAGCAGTGTAGCTAAACGTGTTCAATCTGCTGCCCAAACTCTGTTGCAGGGCGGTGCTAATACAGGTATCTGTGCTGCTGTATCTGGTACCGAAGCTTCAGGTTCTATCAAAGTGACCGCTGCTGTAAAGGTAGGTAAGGCTGGAAAATATCGTATTTGTGCGTGGGTGCTTGAAGATGATATTCATGCAACCGGACAATTGAACAACTATCCCTCATTGGAAGGAACCTATGACTTTACTCATCATAGCAACGTTTTGCGCTGCATCTCTTCGACCAGCCCGATTACGGGTGTGAACCTGGGTGGAAAAGAAGAATGTAAGTCTGGTGAAACCTTGGGTTTCTCTTATGAGTTTGATTTGAAGAAGCTCTCTGTTACAAATATGGCGAATGTGCGTGTAGCAATTATCGTTACCCGTAATGAAAGCGGTGCGCGCTATATGGTGGACAATGTGATTAGTAGCAAACTGAACAGCCAGGTGAAATTTGAATATAAATAAACAAGTTGAATGATGAAATTGAAATATTTATTCCTACTGTTTACAGTCGTATTATTCTGCGGCTGTTCAGAAGATGACGCAGAGCCTGTTTTCACATTACAGAATGCGGAAGTGGTTGCCAATGCCGAAGGTGGCGAGTATACGGTAACGGTGACAAGTACCAGTGACTGGACCGTATCCGAAGGTGCGGCATGGGTCGCTACGGAAATCACTGCCACAAAGGATAAGCTGGTACTGAAAGTGAATGAGAACCTTGAAAAGACAGACCGTTCGCTGACTCTTACACTGACTAATGCCGAGAATCTTTCGCAGACAGTTTCTGTTAAGCAAGGCACTTATGCTTATAGTGCGAATCACCACTATAAATTGCCGGTTGTCTTCCATGTACTTTACTGGAATGCAAACAACACACAGCACTATGTAAAGGAAGGGCACTTACAGAAAGTATTGGATCTTGTTAACCAGTATTATGATAATAGTGGTGTCGACATGAACTTTGAGTTTGTGATGGCTACAGAAGATCCCGATGGCAACAAACTGGAAGAACCGGGTGTGAGCCGTGAGAAATGGCAGTATACAACGATGGATTGTACCTCTTTCATGGGTAGCGGTGACAAGAAGTATAAAGACATCTTGTGGGATACGAACCGATATGTCAATGTGGTTTTGTATAACTTCTCCGATGAATTGGTAATGGGTATTGCTCAATTTCCATGGTTGCCCGAGCCTTTTGAATTAGGGGGTATCAGCCAGGCACCGAAAGGAGCTAACCTGAGTGAGAATCCTTATCCGCAGTGCGTAAGCCTTAATAATAAGTATATCTATGATATTCCGGAGGGTGCGGATAAATACTCCATGTCCAATGTAATTGTGACGCTTTCCCATGAGTTAGGTCACTTCTTAGGGTTGTATCATGCTTTCAACCAATTGAATAATGGTAATACAAACACAAATCTGGATACTGATTATTGCACGGATACACCGCCCTACAACAAGGCACTGTATGATGTGAAGCTGACCAATTATCTGACCTATAATCCTGAGATTACTTCAAAATCCTCTGATGCTTACAAGGTGTATGTGATGCGTGTAAATAGCAAAACGAATGTGGAATTCCGTTCGACTAACATCATGGATTATGCCATTTCGGATGCCAACGCATTTACTGCAGAGCAGGCTGCACGTGTGAGGTATATATTGAATCATGCTCTCTTTATGCCGGGGCCGAAAGATCATACCGGTGCCGACTTTACGGAAACAAGGGGCAGTGCCTCCGACTTCCGCTTTACTCCTCAATTTATGGAATAAGGAAGATAAGCGGGAAGTTGTGTAAAGCATACTTCTGATAAATGAATGCGGGAAATCCCGAAGAGATTATTTTACTCTCTCGTGTTTCCCGCATTTTTTTATTAGTTAACCGGATATTCCAGGCAAGTAACCGTACCATCCATTGTCATAACGATAAGTTTTCCTTTCCCTGTATTCTTCAGAGAAGTAATTGCCGAATGGGAGATTTTGTGCGACCAGGCAATGCCACTTCCATCTGTCCGTATAGCATGAAGGACGCCGAATTCAGTAGGAACAAATACCAACTGTCCGGTAGTTTCCATACGGGTAGGGATAAAGTTACCTTCATAAGGCATCAATGTGTTCCAAAGACTGTCGTATGTACCTTGAGAAATGTCTACTGCGGTAATAGTGTTCTTGATCCCTTTTATGTACATTGTCTTTCCATCCGGTGAGAAGCCAAGAGATTCGCGCCCTTTTGCTTCATCGGAAGCCCAGAGGATTTCTCCTGTTTCGGGGCGAAATGAGCGGACGAAATAGTCGGAACTGAGGACAATGACTTGCTCATTCTTCTTTCCTTGCTGCGTATACGGTAGTGCAACCGACCAGCAGGCACCCGGTGAGAAATATCTGCCTCGTTTGGTGTCGAACTCCCATACTCTCTTTCCACTCTTGCGGTCTATAGCATAGAACATTGCTCCCCAGGTGCCTATATACACACGCTCTTTATCAATAGCCGGACGCGATTCGATGTAGCCATGCAAGCCGTCGCAAGTCCAGTTCAGTGTTCCGTCTGCCAGTTTTAAAGAATAGAATTTACCGTTGCTGCTGCCTATATAAACTATGTCTTCTGATACGAGGGGGCAAGCTACAATGGGGTAATTCGTATTGTACCTCCAGCGTACAGTGCCTTGTTTCCGGTCGAGGGCATAGATGAAGCCGTCACACGAAGATATGATTACAAGCCGGGGAGTAATGAACGGGGCTGAGAATATCTTATTCCCGGTGGTATAGGTCCACAATGTTTTACCATCGGCGACATTAAGGGCGTGGACCACACCGGCAGTATTGGTATAGACATATAGATCACCGTCTATGCTGCCTTGTGAAGCAATATCAGTTACGTCTTTTAATTTCCAGCTTTCGCGCACTGAAGGATATTTGTCATTGATGGTAAAGTCGGGGCGATAGTAGGTGGTATCTCTCTTTTTCTGCAGAGGAGCCAGGAGGATAGTATGCCATACTGGGTGAGTTTCTGTTTTGATGATGCGTTCCTGAAACTCTAATGTATTGCCACGGAAGGTTACGAGATTGTATCCGCCTATCGGATCTTCTCTCCGTAAAGACGAGCGCCCGAGGACGGCAGGAATACCTTCAGCATCGTAAGCATGGTTCACGTGAAGGTGACCACCGAGTACGGCTTGTATATTACGAGTCTTAAGAATGTCGATAACTTCGTACCAGTTACTCAGGTCCCGATTGAGAGGAAAGTGATTGATGAAGATAATAGGTTGCTTTGCCGGAGTAGCACGGACGATAGAATCGAGCCACAGAATCTCTTCGCGGGGGATGTGAGGCGGTCCCATACGTAGGCTTGGTCCGGCGCCACAGCCGATGAAACGAACTCCTTGCCAGTCATAACAAAAATGGGAAGCCTGGAAAATCTTGTCGAACATCGTGCATCCGTTTTCACTCCAGTTTACATCATGATTGCCGGGAATGAGGAAATAAGGCTTCCTGAAGTCTTTCAGAATGTCTTGCAGCAAATAGAATTCTTTGGTATCACCGAATTCGGTGACGTCACCGCTGAGAATAGTGAAGTCGACATCTGGATTAGTATTGATGTCTTCAATGGATTGCCGCAGATCATCTTCGGCATAGGCGAAAGAATTGAGGTGTACATCGCTGAGCCAAGCGAAAGTGAAGGCTCGTTGGTTAATGTCTTGCCCGTAGGAGAGGGCAGACAGCGCTATCACGCAGATAGCCAATAAAATTCTTTTCATGATTTTTGGGGGTATTAGTAAGTGTTCCCCCAAAGATAAAAAGTTTCCGCGGTAAAACATTACTTTTACCGCGAAAACAAATAAGTTTAAGGGAAGGATGGGTCATTCGTTCCCCACCATTTACACCAGCGCTCATAGTCCACCTTTTCGTAAAGGGGGGCAATGGTTACTTCTGTATTTACTTCTTTCTTTTCAAGCAGGAACTTGTCGACAAATGCTTCTACTTCAGGGTATTGACTCGTCGGCAATTGACAATGCCTATGCCCTCCTACAATAGAGAAGCCCATTCTGTCGGCAATACCGAAGGTTCCCCATACCTTGCGGGCGGCACGGCAGGAGACATAACCCGACTCGTCAGCGAGCCATACATAGTCCGGGTTTCCACTTCACCCAGCGTTTCGGAAACTCGCCATGCAGCAGCACCGCCACCACCGGGTTCCTGAGCAATAGTCAGTGCAATGCGCTCGTCGAATGCTCCGGCAAAAAGAGCCATCTTACCGGCAAAGGAACAACCGGATATGGCCAATTTTCTGGTATCTATCTTACTCTTTTTTCCTACAATTTCCAATCCGTCGATGATACGGCTTACTCCCCACGACCAGGCGCAGTAGGCTCCCATATCCGTTTGGTCGGGATAGAGCTTGTTGATAGGTTCATTGCCGCGCTTTTGTGTATGCGACATAACTTGTGTGAAATTGAATGCGATTTGTGCTATATTACGGCTCATGAAAATGACAGGAGGAAGGCTGCCTGTACCTCTGCCTATTCCGATGATGGCTGGGAAAGGACCTTTACCTTCCGGATAAGAAATCTTGGCTTTCAGAGCGAGTGTCTGTCCATTTACCGTTACATTGACTCTAAGAGTATCATCCACGATATCCGCAGTAATATCTTTTTTTGATACTACAGGTTTCTCACCTATTTCATAGTGCTCTATTTCGCGGGCTATTTCGGCACGTCGACGACTCCAGTCTTTGAAGTTGGTTGAGCGACCGCTACCGTCAGACCATTGAAAAGGGTCAGTCAATGGTTTGACTACCGGTAACTCATTGATTCCGGGTAATACGGGAGATAGATTCTTTATTCCCGTATTCTCCACGTTATAAACTAAAGGGATTTTCTGTGCGAATGCCGAAGTACCCATTCCTATACTCAGCAGCATAATCAGTGCCAGTAAATGTGTTTTCCTGTTTTTCATGTTTCTATCTTTATTAAGAGGTTTACATCTGCCGACAAAGATAGATGATGTTTTTATAGCCTGGTCAGGATGATGTTACAGATACTTTTCATTACGTTACATCTTTAGGATGAAATCTTTAAAGATGAAAGAAGGCACCTGTTCTATTTAGTCAATATTCAAAAAATATTCATTCAGGTTTTGTGTAGGCTTCAAATCAAGCTTCTTTCTCAATCTATACCGGTTATTCTCTACCGCACGGACCGAAAGGTTCATTAAAGAAGCGATGTCCTTGGTTTCCATATTCAGTCTGAGACAAGCACATAGGCGCAAGTCATTATTGGTGAGTTGCGGATGCATCTCTTTCAGTCGCTTGAAGAAGTTACGATGCTTCTGTTCGAACTTGATAAGGAACATTTTCCAGTCATCTTCGGTATCGAGGTTGTTGGCGAGCAGATTGTTTATCTTCTGATAAAGGGGGATCAATCCTTTCTGTGTATTTCGGGCACAGATATCATCTACCATCTCTTTGAGTTTCAGGATGAGTTCGTTCTTGTGGATGATAAATGAAGTTTGAGTGAAGATCTCGGCATCTTTTTCTTCGATTTCATTTTGGAGTTGCTCGTTCATCAAACGCAAATGTGCAGCTTCCTGGGCTTTCATCCGGCGCAGATGTTTGGTTTGCAGGTGCCGTTTCATCAGGTAGAAGGTACCAAACAAGGTAGCAATGATGAGGGCACAGCAGGTCAGATACCACCAAACGGTATTGTACCAGGGGGGAAGTACATTAAACTCCAGAAGGGTATCCGGTGAGTAATTATTCAGTCCATCTGTAGTGCGCAGGCGCAATGTATACTTGCCTTGTGGCAGACGCGCATAGGAAATACTATTCAGTTGTTTCGGGGCGCTCCAGGTGCTATCCATCTCCTCCAGTTGGTATTGTACAGAGAGATTTCCGGCAAATGCGGCATTGACAGAGAAACCGACAGTAACCGTATTGTCTTGAAAAGGGATGTGGATGGTCTGGTTAATATCTATAAAACCTGCATTCAACTCTTTTCCGGCATGAATAAACTCCAGATTAGGAGCGGAAAGCTCTACGGTCTGCCGCTTACTGCGATGGGAGTTATGGAGAATGAAACCTGCATCCAGACAAATAAGTGAAAGTGAGTCGTTGAGGACGGCGATATTTTCGTAGGCAGTGATGAGCGAGAGATTATCAGCTTCTACTTTATAGGCTTCGCGGATGCGTGCAATGTAACCGTCGTAAAAGAAACGATAGACTGATGAACTGGTAATGGCCCAACTCTCTTCGCTATCAATAGGGACGATACGTTTAAGATCATGTATGGTTTCGAAGCAGCGATTTAGGTGCTGTTCAAGTTGTAAGTTGTCGTTGACCTCGTCATAGATATAAAACTGATCATTGCCTAAGAAGAGGATACGTCCGCCCGATTTGAATAGTTGCAGCCGGGCAGGGAGCGAACTGTCTTTTTCATTACCATAATAAGTATAATAGCGGAAGGCATTTTGTTCGTCATTCAGCCGACATTTATATATGCCCCGACTGGCGGTTTCCAACCATATATTTCCAAGATGGTCTACTTCGGCGTTATATATCGGGTCGGATATCTGTCGCATGGAATTTAATTCTCCGGTAGTTCTATTCAGTATCAGCAGGTCATCGTAGGTAATGATAATTTGTATCTGTTTTCCATTGATGGTTGCCTCCAATGTACGGAAGACTCCGGTATTGACACGGTAAGGGTGGCGGATGCGGAAGTCGGGAAGGATTTCCAGTAATCCGTTGGTGTGTGCGCAGAATAATCGTCCATCTATTTTTCGAAAAGACCATACTTGTCCCTGTGTACCTTCTATCAATTTGAGAGAGGAGAATACATCCAGCTCATTGAGTTTGTTATACTGGGTATAGTAGATTCCCTGATTTGTACCGATAAGTAGGTTGTCATGCCAGATAGTAGCATCGTATATACCCCCGAATCCACCATCGGTAGAACGATAGTAACTCAATCCGTCAGTATAGCGAATGTATGCGAGACCGCGGTCCAGAGCTGCCCAAATGTTATTCTGGTTATCTTCGTAGAGAGACAGAACGGTATTGTTCTGAAGAATGTTGGTGGTAGAGAAATGGTTGAGGATGTTTCCGTGGGTATCGACTTCATATACACCGCTAAGTTGCGTACCCAGATAATAAGTGTTCCGTTTGGTGGAATAGATAGCACAGTTTAATTCCTGGCCTCTTAACTGTCGGGAAAGAGACAGATTCCAGGGAATAAAGTTCTTTTGGTCATAGATGTAAATTTCTCCGGTGGAAGTGCCTATCAAATAGCGGTCAGTGTCGTAAGGCAGGATGACGCGAGTGGTAGTACCGTTCAGGAATTCGCTTCCGGGAATTTTGTTGAGTATTCCATTATTCAGTTGATAAAGGGCACCGTACATTTCCTGTACCCAGTATTCACTTCGTACTTTCAGCAGTAGTAGAAAAGCGCTTGGACCGTCGATGGGGGTGATGGTTTGATGGTCGTATACATAGATGTGGCTGAAAGATTGGAAATAGACTTTATTGCCATCTATCCAAATGCGCCAGAAACTTTGATTGTCGAGTGGATTGTCTCCTTTGATTAATCCTTTAAGGGAAGTGTATTTCAACTCTCCCGACTGGTCGCGATCCCAGCGTCCCAGGTCTTCGGAGCCACCACTATATATGGTCTGATGCGATTCTACGGCAATGGCACGCACGATACTGGCATTGGGCATTTGAAAAAGTTTCCATTCCATACCGTCGGATGCCAGTAACCCGATGCTGTTTCCGAAGTACATAATGCCTTTTTCATCTTGCCCGATGGACCAATTTTTATTGGCAGCGTGATATTTGTCACGTGAGAGATTGGTGACATAAGGTTTTTGATTGGCAAATAGGGTAGCGCAGACAAAAAGGGACACACAGGTTATGATGATGTTCTTTCGGATGTCCATAAATAGATTGAATAAAGGTTAGAAAAGGCTATGACCTTATTGTTATTCTTGGGACAAAGATAGTTAATTTAAGGTAAGGGAAAAAAATATGGGGAGATTCTTCTTCTTAATATGAAAGTCTCTCCCCATGTTTCTATTTAAATCCCAGCTTTTTTAATCCTGTCTGTACATCGGGATGACTCATGAAGAGTTTCCATAATAATCCTGTACGATAGTTTTCTATCATTACAACTATAGGTCCCTGGTCTATTGCAAGATAGCGTTTAGGATACCAATCTTCTGTTTCACTGAAGGCATCATAGAAACCATAAGGTCCGAGCACTTTATCCCCCATTTTATAAAGATAGCGCATTACTTCCAATGAATATTCAGGAGTATAGACAATGGAAGAAAGAGCGGCAGTAGGAGAGATGACGCCATGATCTGCAAGCCCATTCGGGGCATGGGCAGCGTAGCCGTTAACAGAATAACTGGCTGTCAGTCCCCAGCAGTCAGGTCCAAAACCCTTCCATTGCTTGGGGTTGCGGATGCAATAGGTACGATTGATAAGGGTGAGATTGCGCATCTCATCGAAATAACCGGGACAGTATTTGTCGGATAGATTTGTCGGATCCAATCCGAGGAATGAATAGTGTGCCCAGAAAAGGGGACCGGCTTCGCACCCTTGGTAACGCAGGTGAAGTTCGATATCTTCTACTATATGAGGATCGACAATAGCGCCTTTCTCTGCCCAACCATCGTGATAGACCTCGGCGGGAACACTGTGTGTGGGAGAAGCGGCGGCAAGGATGTACATGATGAGGCACTCGTTATAACCATGTACGGGAAAATTCATTTCCCAACCGTATTCGGGACTCCAATGCCAGTAGAGCACATTCTGATCGTTTTGTCGATAGAAGTTCCAGTCTATTTCACGCCAGAGGGTGTCGATACGTCCGGCCAGGGCTTGCTCTTCGGACGAACCGTTGACGTAATATTGGTGTACGGCTAGTAATCCCTGCATAAGGAATGCTGTTTCTACGAGATCGCCTCCATTATCTTTCTGACCGAAAGGTTTTACCTTGCCGGTATCTCCATACCACCAGTGAGGATAAGCACCATGAAACCGATCGGCTGTCTCGAGGAAAGAAACAATCTTTTCCATACGTGCCAGCCCTTCTTCGCGGGTGACGTATCCGCGGTCGATACCTGCCAATATAGCCATAATTCCGAAACCACTGCCACCGGTGGTTACTACGTGCTGGTCATCTTCGGGATAGATGCCGTCCATATGGATGCGCTCACATGCCAGTCCGCTGTTAGGCTCGGCACCTTCCCAGAAATAGTTGAAAGTGCGGCGTTGTATGGTATCCATCAGTGCTTCGTCGCTTATGGAACCGGATTTTGCTGTCGGGCTTTTACATTGTGTAAAGCCTGATAGTAATAAGAGCAGTAATAAGCTATATTGTATCTTCATATCTGGTATGCTAATGAACTCATTTTTTTATTTTTTTGCCGATTGCTTGTCTCGATTTATTGATGATAAAAGGACGCTTTGCAACCGGCTGATTATCAGGAAACTGTAACAGTCCTATCTCAGTATACGACTGAGGTACCCTAAGTATGATACTGAGATACCCTAAGTATAGGACTGAGGTATCCTAAGTATGCGACTATGCCTCGACTATTGGCTTGTTGTAAGCAATTAGTATTAAGACCAAGCGCTTATATACTAAACGATACCCCGTCCGAAGTGAATCAATAACTTTCAAAACACAAAATTGTCAATCCAAACTCAGATGAGCCGTTTTTACACATTGGCTGCTACCCCCAATCATTATGTCGAAGTCTCCCGGTTCGGCTACGTAGTTGAGTTCATAATCGTAGAAGCGTAGTAACTCCGGAGTGATTTTGAAAGATACAGTCTTACTTTCACCTGCTTTGAGGAAGATTTTATCGAACCCTTTCAGCTCTTTTACTGGGCGGGTAATGCTTCCTATGAGGTCGCGGATATAAAGTTGCACTACTTCTGCACCATCGTACTTACCGGTATTGGTTACCGTGACCATAGCAGTAACAGAACCATCTTGTCCCATAGTCGGGGCACTCAGAGTTATGTCGCTGTATTGGAAGTTGGTATATGACAAACCATAGCCGAATGGATACAATGGATCGTTGTCTACATCCAGGTAGTTACTGCGGAATTTCTCGAACCATTTGCCTTCCGGTAAGGGGCGCCCGGTATTTTTATGATTGTAGAACAAAGGTATTTGGCCTACGTTCTTGGGGAATGTCATCGTCAGTTTACCGCTGGGATTTACATCGCCGAACAATACATCGCCGATGGCGTATGCTGCCTCACTTCCACCAAACCATACATTCAGGATAGCGGGCACATGCTCCTGTTCCCAAGTCAGCGTTAGCGGGCGACCGGTAAAGAGCGTCAGTACGACAGGCTTTCCTGTTTTCAGCAGAGCTTCCAATAGAGTACGCTGTACATCGGGAAGATCCAGGTTGGTGCGGCTTGAACTTTCACCACTCATTTCGGATGATTCTCCCAATGCGGCTATTATTACATCTGCATTGGCGGCCACTTTCAGTGCCTCATCCAGCATCTCTTTGTCTGTGCGATTATCACGATTTAGTGAACGGCCGAACATTGTGGCACGTTCTTCGTAGGCTGCATCACTGATGAGGTTACTACCTTTTGCATAAGTGATGTTTACTTTGCCTGCCATCATCTCTTTCAATCCCTCGTACACAGAAGGATAGTCGTTGAGGCGTGCGGCTACACTCCAAGTTCCCGGCATGTTGCTGCGGGTATTTGCCAGTGGGCCGATGACAGCTACCGTACCTTCTTTTTTCAAAGGAAGTGTCGGGTTTGCAGAAGTATCTGACTTGTCGTTTTTCAGGAGTACAAAGCTCTCTCCTGCAATCTTGCGGGCAGCGTCGCGATGTTCCTTGGTGAAGATGTCACGCTTCGGGCGTTTCAGGTCGCAGTATTTATAAGGATTGTCGAATAATCCCAGTTTGTATTTGGCTTCAAGGATGCGGCGACAGGCTTTGTCCAGGGTTTCCATACTGATTTTGCCTTCGTCGATGGATTTCTTGATTGTACCCGTGAAGCCTTCACTTACCATGTCCATATCCACGCCTGCATTGAGTGCACGTGCGGAAACAGTCTGCAAGTCACCGATGCCGTGCGCTATCATTTCGGAGATACCGGTAAAGTCTGTCACCACAAAGCCGTCGAAGTCCCATTGTTTGCGCAGTACGTTGGTCATCAGCCATTTATTAGCTGTGGCCGGTACGCCGTCTATTTCGTTGAAAGATGCCATAACGCTGCCTACACCTGCATCTACGGCAGCTTGGTAGGGATACATGTATTCGTTGAACATACGGTTACGGCTCATGTCTACGGTATTGTAATCACGTCCGGCTTCTCCGGCACCATACAGTGCGAAGTGTTTTACGCATGCCATAATTTCATCGTTGCGCTTCAGTTGGTTGTTGAGGTCGATGCCTTGATAACCCGATACCATTGCTTTGGCGATGGCTCCACCCAAGAATGGGTCTTCGCCGTTCCCCTCGCTGACGCGTCCCCAGCGCGGATCACGGCTGATGTCTACCATCGGGCTGAATGTCCAGGAAATGCCATCAGCACTGGCCTCGGTGGCTGCAATGCGGGCAGATTTCCTGATAGCTTCCATATCCCAGGAACAGGAGAGCCCCAATGGAATAGGGAAAATGGTTTCGTAACCATGTACCACATCCATGCCGAATATCAGGGGGATGCCCAGGCGTGACTTCTCTATGGCAAGTTTCTGTACATCGCGTATCTTCTCCACCCCTTTCAGGTTGAGGAGTCCGCCCACCAGTCCTTGTTCAATCTTTTTTGCCACATCGCTGTTCTGTGCCTGTCCGGTGACGATCTCACCGGAAACGGGCAGGTTCAGTTGGCCGATCTTTTCCTCTACAGTCATCTTCTTCATCAATGCATCGATGAAGCGATCCATGTCCTGCGGAGACTTTTGTGCCTGTATGGCAGCAGTGCTAAGAAACGCTGCTGCTAACAAGACACTTGTTCTTCTGAAAACTTTCTTCATACACTTTGTTTTTTATAAGAACTATCCCCAATCCTCTTCATCTTGGAATGAAGAGAATTGAGATAGTATTGTTTATTAGTAGTTCGGGTTTTGCACCAATACTCCCTTCGATTTATCTATCTCCGTTTGCGGAATAGGCAGGTAAGCGTTTTTGTCTTGATACGTTTTACCGGCAGCGGCCAGCACTTCTTTTGCAGTACCCCAGCGTACAAGGTCGTAGAAGCGTCCCGGTTCGAGAGCCAACTCTACACGGCGTTCGTGCATAATGGCTTTGCGCAGTTCAACCTTGTCATTGGTGGTAACTTCGGGCAGGATTTCCTTGTCCAGACCACGGGCATGTGCACGTACCATCTCCAGATATGTTTTGGCTTCGCCCGGCAGATTCTTTTCATTGGCAGCTTCGGCAGCCATCAACAATACGTCCGTGTAGCGGATGAGGCGGATATTCACCCAGAAACCACCCTTGGTATACTTTTTGCGCAATGATGGTTCGGTGTATGCCTTTTTGTTGAAGTAACCACCCATGGCTGTGGAGACGGGAGATTCGCCGTAAGGCTTATTGGTATTGGCTTCCGTGATAGGCTCATCGATGCTGCGGCGGAAGTAGAGTAAAGTAGCATCTTTACGCGGGTCACCCGGTTCGAAAGCTTTGCCCAATTCTGTGGTAGCCATGTGCCATCCCCAGCCTAAGTTCCAGTCGCCGGAGCCGCGTACACCTTGTACCTCGCAGAACTGGCTACCTATGGTAAGGCTGTTCTTCAATGCATCTGTAGATTCACACTGCAACTCGAAAATACTGGAACCGCAGTTCTCGCCTTCTACGGTGAAGATCTTGTCTACCGGAGTGTCGAGGTTGTAAAGGCCCTTACCGATCACTTCGGTAGAGAGTTTGTACATGTTATCCCAATCGTTACGCATCATATAGGTACGTGCATGCAGTGAGCGTACGGCACCCCAGGTAATGCGGCCTGTATAGTTTGAATCCCATTGCAAGGGCAGAAGCTTTTCTGCTTCGGTCAGGTCGTTATCAATCTGTGTGTAGATTTTATCGACACCGCTTTTAGCTACATTTGCGTCGGCAGAGTCCACAACCTTGAAAGTGATCAGAGGCACTTCTCCCCAGGCACGTACCAGGTTGAAGTAACAGTAGGCGCGGAAGAAAAGGGCTTCTCCCTTATTGCGCATGGTTTCCGTATCTGTCTTTCCTTCTTTTTCGATGTCATCCAGCACTTCATTACACTGAAAGATAATCTTATAGTTCTGAGTCCAGTAAGCTCCCATAGTTCCATTGGAGGCCGTGTATTCGAAATCGTCGTACATGGCTGCCACATCGGCGCCGTCGCCTGCCGAACTACCCTTCTCGGAGTCTTCGCTGCGTGCCATTTCTATCATGAAAGAGGGAATACCGGCAGTAATGTTATAGCTGCGCATCAGGTAATATACATTATAAATTTTTCCACCCAAAAGGGCATTGGGGGCATCGTCTTCCGTGAATTGTCCCAGCGGGTCGCGGTCCAGGAAGTCATTACAGGAACTGAATGAGATGGCTGCAGAGCCAATCAACAGTGACAGGATATATTTTTGTATCTTCATGTTTTCAATGTTTAATGATTAATGTTTAGTATTTCATTCTTCATTTTAGAAAGTAAGGTTGAAACCGAATGTATAAACTACCGGCATCGGATAGCTACCGTTGTCCACACCGAATGCAATGGCTGTACCGCCCAATTCGGGTGTGTAACCGGTGTTATGCTTCCAGGTCTTCAGGTTCTGAATATTGGCATAGAGCTTGAGCGCCTGTACTCCGATCCTGGAGAGTAATGTCTTATCAAAGTTGTAAGCCAACTGTACGTTACGGATACGGAAGAAACTACCGTCTTCAATGTAATATTCAGAGTTCAGGTTATTGATCGTATGCTTCATGTTGAGCAACGGCTGACTGTTGCTGGTACCTTCACCATGCCAGCGGTTCAGACGCTGTTTCATGAAGTTGAATTGGCTCCAGTTGTAGTTGTCCCATGTGCGGTAGATTTCGTTACCGGCTTGTCCCATCATGTCAACACCCAGTTCCCAGTTTTTGTAACCTATACTGAAGTTGATGCCGTAAGTCACATCCGGAGTCGGGTCGCCGATCATGGTACGGTCGGCAGGAGTGATTTCACCGTTGCCATCCACGTCTACGAACTTCAGGTCACCCGGTGTAACGGTTGCCAGTGTATTCTTGGGTGAGTTGTCTATATCAGCCTGGTTTTGATAAACACCTTCCACTTTGTAACCATAGAAGTAACCGATAGGGAATCCGGCCATTGTATAACTTTGGCTCTTGTCACCTGAGATGATAGAATAACCTTCTTGTACAAGATTCAGCACTTTATTCTTGATAGTAGTCAAGTTACCGCCGATGCTATAGTTCCAGTCACCGATCTGGTCGCGCCAGTTAATGGCAAGTTCGATACCTTTGTTTTCGATAGATCCCAGGTTACCAATACCCGGTACTGTTCCTGAAATGCCCGGTACTTCGGCAAGCAGATCCTTCGTAGTCTTCTTGTAATATACCCCTTCCAGGTGCAAGCGGTTGCGGAAGAAGTTAGCTTCTGCACCGACTTCCCATGCTTCTACCTTTTCCCATCTCAGGGTAGCATTAGGCAGGTAAGATAGCTGATAGCCCGGATAGACGGCGGACGGTGTACCGAATACGGCAGAGTATGCGTTGCTCAGCAAAGGTTCTGCCGGATAAGCTCTGTCCAGATTCTGGTTACCCAGTGTACCCCATGAACCTTTCAGTTTTAACATATCCAGCCAAGTGATATCTTTCATAAATTCTTCTTCGCTGATCAGCCAGCCTGCACCTACAGAGTAGAAATTCTGCCATTGGTTTCCTGTGTACGAGAAAGCGGAAGAACCGTCACGACGGAATGACCCGTTGAATAAATATCTGCCTTTGTAGTTATAAAGGATACGTCCCAGCATTGATACGGTAGCGCGTTCCCATTGTGTACTTTCATTGGTGGAAGTACCGGCATCACCGATGCTTACGTACCATTTGTCAGGATTATCAGGAATCACCAGACCTACACCTTGTGCACGGGCAGCTCCCAGATTCTCCAGTTTGTTGTAATAAGTGGTGAAACCGGCAGTAGCTGTCAGGCTATGATCACCCCATGTATTCGTGTAAGTCAACAGATAGTCACTCTGTGTTTTCATCTCTGTCTGTTTGGCTTGGCTGACACCTGTCTTACCGTCGCCCAGTGTAACTATACTTCCTTCAGCACTGGCATCATATACCTGGATGACAGGAGTGAACTTGCGGCTATTGTTAGAAGCATAATCCATAGAGAACATAGCCTTGAACTGGAAATGTTTCAGGAAATCCCATTCGGCATATACGTTACCCGAACCACGATAGTTCTCGGCACGTGTTGTGTTAGCTTTCAAGTCAACGTCTACCATTGGATTATTCATCTGTGCCTTCTGGAATTCAGGCAAAGTTGTATAAAGGCCGTATTGGTCATTGAATACTGTAGCTACCGGGGTAGCGCGAACAGCAGTGGTTACAGTCTTAGTGTCGGCTGGTAAAATGCGTGCACCGTTGAACTGGAAACCTACTCTGAAGTTATCTGTCAGTTTATACTCATTGCTGACACTCAGCGTTATTTTGCTGTACTTTTCGTTCTTGATGTTACCTTGTTCATAAGCATAACCGGCACCAAGATAGAAACTATGCTTTTCGGAAGCTCCTGTGATGCTGACATTGTTATTGGTGATGAAACCGGTCTGGAAGATTTCGTCCTGCCAGTTAGTGTTACCGTTCCAACCCGTGAAGTCGAATTCGGGATTACCTTCATTTCTTAGCTGTTCGTTATATAGTTCTTTGAATCCGGCTGCATCTACCATTTCAATCTGATTGGGTACGCTCTTAAAACCAAAAGAACCGTTAATGTTTACGCGAGTCTGGCCTACTTTAGCTTTCTTTGTAGTGATGATGATAACACCGTTGGCACCACGTACACCGAAGATGGCGAGCGAGGAGGGGTCTTTCAGGATTTCCATAGATTCAATATCCTGCGGATTCAGGAAGTTGATGTTGTCGTTAAACAATCCGTCAACTACATACAAAGGTTTGTAACCATTGATAGAGTTGGTACCGCGTACGCGGATTTCTGGGTCTTCACCTGCCCTACCGGAGTTGATAACCTGTACACCGGGCACTTTACCTTGCAGGGCCGATAATGGATTGGCAACCGGTTTGTTGGCAATCTCGTCACCTTTGATATTGGTGATAGAACCTGTCAGATCTCGTTTCTTTGCACTACCATAACCGATAACTACAGTTTCGGCAAGCATTTGGGAATCATCTTTCAACTGAACGTTGATAACACTTTGATTGCCTACTTTGACACTTTGTTTCTCCATACCTACGTATGAGAACTGGAGGGTGGCACCCGGAGTAACTTTAATGGAATACTTACCATCAAGATCGGTTATTACGCCGTTAGTGGTACCTTGCACTACGATAGATGCGCCAATCAGCGGCTCATTAAATGAATCGGTTATTACACCGGTTACTGTTTTTTCCTGGGCGAATACAGTGGTGCCGGAAAGTACGAGGCACACTAATAGAAATAAACTTTTAAGCCATGAGGCTTTCTCCAAGGGAAGAAGTGTTTTTTTCTTCATTGCATTAAATTTTTTAGTGGATAACTAGGTTGGACTTCATTTCTCGCTTCTTCTGTTTTTGGCGGGAATTAAGTCTGGGGCAAAAGTATGAATAGAAATAAGCCGGGTACAAAAAACATATTCACCACCAATACATATCTCTGATTTTTAACAATTCAAAGACTACTCATTTACTACTCAAATTAATTTAATGCGTTGTTTATTAATGAAATAAGGAAAGTGTATAATGAAACTTATCTAACAAAAACAAAAGCCGGAAACAAGTATTGTGTACTGCTTCCGGCTTTTCTATCTATTTATTTATTGAGAATCCCAGTTTCTGCAATCCGTTTTGTACATCCGGATGGCTCATAAAGAGTTTCCATAGCAATCCGGTGCGATAGTTCTCTATCATGACGGCTATCGGGCCTTGGTCAATGGCGAGATATCGCTTGGGATACCAGTTATCAGTTTCGCTAAAGGCATCATAGAAACCGTAAGGACCGAATAACTTATCGCCCATTCCGTAGAGGTGTCGCATCACAGCCAGCGAATAATCCGGTGTATAGACTATGGATGAAAGGGCGGCAGTAGGAGAGATAACTCCCTGGTCGTCCCGTTCGTTCGGCATGTGGGCGGCATATCCGTTGACGGAGTAGCTGGCTGTCAGTCCCCAGCAGTCCGGGCCGAAACCTTTGTAGTGCTTCGGATTGCGGATGCAATAAGTACGGTTCACAAGCGTCAAGTTGCGCATTTCACCGAAGTAGCTGGCGCAATATTCATCTTTCAGGTTTGTCGGATCCAATCCGAGGAAAGAATAATGTGCCCAAAAGAGAGGGCCGGCTTCACAACCCTGATAGCGCAAGTGAAGTTCGATGCCTTCTACTTTATGGGGATCGACGATGGCACCGTTCTGTGCCCAACCGTCATGATAGACAGAAGCGGGAACACCATGTGTAGGAGAGGCTGCAGCAAGCAAGTACATGATGAGACATTCATTATAACCATGTACAGGGAAATCCATTGCCCAGCCATATTCGGGACTCCAATGCCAGTAGAGTACATTCTGATCGCCCTGGCGATAGAAATTCCAATCGACATCGCGCCAGAGGGTATCGATACGTTTGGCAAGTGCCTGCTCTTCCGGCGAACCATTGATGTAATATTGGTGTACGGCCAGTAATCCTTGTATCAGGAAGGCTGTTTCCACAAGGTCTCCACCATTGTCTTTTTGTCCGAAAGGTTTCACTTTACCGGTATCTCCATACCACCAATGTGGGTAGGCTCCATGAAAGCGGTCAGCTTTCTCAAGGAAAGAGACAATCTTTTCCATACGTGCCAGACCTTCTTCACGGGTGACGTAGCCGCGGTCGATGCCAGAAAGTATGGCCATGATACCGAAGCCACTGCCACCGGAAGTGATAACGTTCTGGTCTTTCTCGGGATAGATGCCGTCCATGTGGATACGTTCGGGGGCAAGACCACTGTTAGGTTCTGCACCTTTCCAGAAGTAATTGAAGGTTCGCCGTTGAACAGTGTCCATCAGTGCATCGTCCGTAAGTTGGGCAGTGCTTCCGGTCTTCGAATTCTTACAAGCTCCG
Organism: Bacteroides sp. AF39-11AC; assembly: GCF_003474285.1. Lineage (NCBI taxonomy): Bacteria > Pseudomonadati > Bacteroidota > Bacteroidia > Bacteroidales > Bacteroidaceae > Bacteroides > Bacteroides sp. AF39-11AC. Next base: position 405,398 of record NZ_QROH01000001.1, read on the forward strand.
AGGAGGAGCAGGAAGAGGAGAGGAAAATAGGTTGTTAGTTGTTTCATAATTAATATAGAGGGGAAGTTTAGTGATTAGGGTTTAGTGATAAGTGATTAGTGGGCTGCGCTATTATTCCGCATGGCATTAATCACTTATCACTAAACACTAATCACTTTATTTAAGTGTCAACTTTGCCGTCTTCACCGTCTGGCTGTTTCCACCGATCATAATATTGAAGTCACCGGGTTCGGCTACGTAATTCATATCATAATCATAGAACCGGAGCAGATCACGCGTGATGGTGAATGATACTGTTTTACTTTCTCCGGCACGAAGGAAGATCTTATTGAAACCCTTTAGTTCGCGCACCGGACGGGTGATGCTTCCTACAAGATCACGGATATAGAGTTGCACTACTTCCGCACCATCGTATTTACCCGTATTGGTTACAGTAACTACGGCGGTAACAGAACTATCTTTTCCCAGTGTAGGCGTGCTCAGTGCAATGTCACTATACTGGAAGTTGGTATATGATAATCCATAACCGAAGGGATATAAGGGTTCATTATCCACATCCAGATAATTTGAACGGAACTTCTCGAACCATTTACCTTCTGCCAACGGGCGACCGGTATTTTTATGATTGTAGAACAAAGGTATCTGGCCTACATTCTTCGGAAACGTCATCGTCAGTTTTCCACTTGGATTTACATCACCGAACAACACATCGCCAATGGCATAAGCTGCCTCGCTACCTCCGAACCATACATTGAGGATAGCAGGTACATGTTCCTGTTCCCAATTCAGTGTCAACGGGCGACCCGTAAACAAAGTAAGTACTACAGGCTTGCCCGTTTTCAGTAAGGCTTCCAGCAAAGTATGCTGCACATCGGGTAAGCCGAGTTCTGTGCGGCTTGAACTTTCACCACTCATTTCAGAAGATTCTCCCAGTGCAGCTACGATAACATCGGCTCCGGCTGCTACTTTCAATGCTTCGTCCAATAATTCCTGGTCCGTACGATTGTCACGGTTCAGTGAACGACCGAACATGGTGGCACGTTCTTCGTAAGCTGCATCACCGATAAGGTTGCTACCTTTGGCGTAGGTGATGTTGACTTTGCCTGCCATCATCTCTTTCAGTCCTTCGTATAAAGAAGGATAATCGTTGAGGCGTGCAGCTACACTCCAAGTGCCCGGCATATTACTACGGGTGTTGCCGAGAGGACCGATGACTGCAACGGTGCCTTGCTTCTTTAATGGAAGCACGGGGGAGTCAGCTACGGGTGACGAGCTACGAGTGACGAGGGGCTGTGCGGTGAGGGGGGCATTCTTTAAGAGCACAAAGCTCTCGGCGGCAATCCGGCGGGCAGCATCCCGATGTTCCTTTGTAAAGATGTCCCGCTTCGGACGGTTCACATCACAATATTTATAAGGATTGTCGAACAGGCCCAATTTATATTTTGCTTCCAATATCCGGCGGCAAGCGGTATTCAGCGTACCCATTCTCACTTTTCCTTCTTTAATGGATTTCATCAGTGTGCCGACAAAACCTTCACTTACCATATCCATGTCCACACCTGCATTCAGGGCAAGCGCACTGACGGTTTGTAAGTCGCCGACACCATGTTCTATCATCTCCGAAATACCTGTAAAGTCTGTTACCACAAACCCTTCAAACCCCCATTGACCACGCAACAGGTCGCTCAATAGCCATTTGTTTCCAGTAGCCGGTATCCCGTCTATTTCATTGAATGAAGCCATTACGCTACCTACACCAGCTTCTACGGCAGCTTCGTACGGATACATAAACTCATTGAACATCCGGTTGCGGCTCATATCCACTGTGTTATAATCGCGCCCGGCCTCTCCGGCTCCATACAGGGCAAAGTGCTTTACGCAAGCCATGATTTCATCATTGCGGTGTAGTTGGTCCTGCAGGTTGGCACCTTGATATCCGTATACCATTGCTTGTGCAATAGCTCCACCCAGGAACGGGTCTTCGCCCGAACCTTCACTGACACGTCCCCAACGTGGATCACGACTGATATCTACCATCGGACTGAATGTCCATGAGATACCGTCGGCACTTGCTTCGATGGCTGCAATACGGGCAGACTTCTCAATGGCTGCCATATCCCAGGTACAAGACAATCCCAACGGAATGGGGAAGATGGTTTCGTATCCGTGTATCACGTCCATGCCGAACAACAGGGGAATACCGAGACGTGATTTCTCTACTGCCAGCTTTTGCACTTCAAGAATGCGGTCTACCCCTTTCAGGTTGAAGAGTCCGCCTACCAATCCTTTTTCAATCTTTTGTGCCACATCACTGCTCTTAGCCTGTCCTGTGGTAATATCTCCTGTGACGGGTAGGTTCAACTGTCCGATTTTCTCTTCCACAGTCATCTTTTTCATCAGCGCATCGATGAAGCGGTCCATGTCTTGGGGAGACTTTTGCGCCTGTACGGTTGATATACCTATCAGGGCGCCCATCAACAACAAGCTTGTTTTTTTGAATATTGCTTTCATATATTTCTATATTTTAAGATAATAAAATGAGCATGGGTTGTCATAAGCAATCTGACTGCGATATTTAAGAAATTTCTTGCCTATTACTAAGCCGCGCGGTAGTATTTGCTTATTCTTTCCCCCATGGTCCCTTAGCCTCCGCAAGATTTTCTGATAAACTCTGCGGTTGCACGGCTTACCGATACTTGTGGAGTTCGATTTGATTAATAATCGGGGTTTTGTACCAATACACCGTTTGATTTATCTATCTCCGTCTGCGGCAATGGTAACAGTGCATTCTTGGGCTGATAGTTCTTACCGGCAGCCTGAAGCACTTCTTGTGCGATACCCCAACGTACGAGGTCATAGAAACGGTCGGGTTCCAAGCCCAGTTCTACGCGGCGTTCATGACGGATAGCCTCACGCAATACACTTTGATCCAGAGATTCCACTTTCGGCAGTACATTGGTCAGCGTGCCGCGAGCGTGTGCACGTACCTGTTCCAGATAACCGCTTGCTTCACCCATCAAACCTTTCTCATTGGCAGATTCAGCAGCCATCAACAAGACATCCGGATAACGGATCAGACGAATATTTACCCAAAATCCCATGCGCGTATATTTGCGGCGCAAGGTTGGGTCGGTGTAAGCCTTCTTATTGAAGTAAGCGCCCATGGCGGTGGACACGGGTGATTCTCCATAAGGCTTATTTGTGTTCTCCGGTGTGATGGGGTCTTCATTGCTGCGACGGAAGTAAAGCAGTGTAGCATCTTTACGCGGGTCGCCTTCTTCATAAGCTTTACCCAATAAGGTGGTGGCCATGTGCCAACCCCATCCCAGGTCCCAATCGCCTGCTCCACGTACGCCCTGTACTTGGCAGAATTGGCTACCAATGCTACCGTCTTCCTTCATAGCGTCGGTGGATTCGCATTGCAGTTCGAAGATACTTTCACCACAATTCTCACCTTCTACGGTGAAGACTTTATCTACCGGAGTATTCAGGTTATAAATTCCGGAATTAACGACGTCCGTAGAAGCGGTGTACATATTTTCCCAGTCGTTACGCATCATGTAAGTGCGTGCGTGCAGTGAGCGTGCGGCCCCCCAAGTGATACGTCCTGTGTAGTCGCTGTCCCATCGCAAAGGCAGACAATCTTCAGCTGTGGTCAGGTCCTTGTCAATCTGTTCATATATCTTCTCGGCAGTTGTTTTAGGTACATTGGCATCGGATGCTTCCACTACTTTGATGGTTACCAAGGGGACTTCGCCGAAAGCACGTACCAGGTTGAAGTAGCAATAAGCGCGGAAAAACAGAGCTTCACCTTTTGTGCGGATATTCTCAGTATCGTCTTTGTTTGCGCTTTTCTCGATGTCATCCAGAATTTCATTACACTGGTAGATGATTTTATAGTTTTGACTCCAATATGCACCTAAAGGGCCGTTGGAGGCTGTGTACTCGAAATCATCGTACATGGCTGCCTGTTCACCACCGTCGCCGGCATCACTTCCTTTTTCGGAATCTTCACTACGTACCATGTGTATCATGAAAGCAGGAATACCCGCCGTGATGTCATAACCACGCATCAGGTAGTAGACGTTGTACATCTTTCCGCCTACAAGGGCGTTAGGGGCGTCGTCTTCCGTGAACTGTCCCAGCGGATCGCGGTCCAGGAAGTCATTACAAGAACTGAATGAGAAGGCGGCTGCGCCAATCAACAGTGATAGAATATATTTCTTTATCTTCATAATCTTTGTTGTTATGGTTATTATAATACTATCCCTTAGAAAGTTAAATTAAACCCGAATGTATAAATCGCCGGCATCGGATAACTTCCGTCATCTACTCCGAAAGCAATGGCCGAACCGCCCAACTCAGGGGTATATCCCGTGTTATGCTTCCACGTTTTCAGGTTCTGAATGTTCACATAGAGCTTTAGTGCCTGCATGCCGATCTTAGAAATCAGTGCCTTATCAAAGTTGTAAGCCAATGATACGTTACGGATGCGGAAGAAGCTACCATCTTCTATATAATATTCGGAGTTCATGTTATTGATGGTATGCTTTGTATTCAGCAACGGTTGGGTATTACTGGTGCCCTCACCATGCCAACGATCCATGCGTTGCGCCATGAAGTTGAACTGACTCCAGTTGTAGTTGTCCCAGGTACGGTAAATCTGATTGCCGCCTTGTCCCATCATATCTACTGCCAACTCCCAATTTTTATAACCTACTCCGAGTGTAATACCATAAGTAATATCCGGTGTCGGATCGCCGATCATGGTACGGTCGGCTGTAGTGATTTCGCCGTCACCGTTCACGTCCTTGAACTTCAAGTCACCCGGAGTGACGGTAGCCAGCTTGTTTTTCGGTGAATTATCAATCTCTTCCTGACTCTGATAAACACCTTCTACTTTATAGCCATAAAAGTAACCGATAGGGTAACCTGCCATTGTATAACTTTGACTCTTGTCTCCGGCAATGATGGAATATCCTTCCTGTACAAGGCTCAACACCTTATTTTTAATGGTAGTCAGATTAGCTCCGATGTTATAGTTCCAGTCGCCAATTTCGTCGCGCCAGTTCAATGCCAGTTCTACACCCAGATTCTCAATAGATCCCAGGTTACCGATACCCGGCACGGTTCCTGAGATGCCGGGAACTTCTGCCAACAGATCTTTCGTTTTCTTCTTGTAATATACACCTTCAAAGTGCAGACGGTTGCGGAAGAAGTTGGCTTCAGCACCTACTTCCCATGCTTCTACTTTCTCCCAACGCAGATTCGGGTTGGGCAGATAGGCAAGCTGATAACCCGGGTAGATGGCGGATGGAACACCGAATACTGCAGAATAGGCATTGCTTAGCAAAGGTTCTGCCGGATAGGCTTTATCCAGGTTCTGGTTACCCAATGTACCCCATGATCCTTTCAGTTTCAACATATCCAGCCATTCAATGTCTTTCATCCATTCTTCTTCACTCATCAGCCAGCCAAGACCTACGGAATAGAAATTCTGCCATTGATTGCCTGTATACGAAAAGGCGGAAGAGCCGTCGCGACGGTAAGAACCGTTGAACAGGTATTTACCTTTATAATTATAGAGGATACGTGCCAGTACAGATACCGTAGAACGCTCCCACTGTGTACTACCATTGGTAGCAGTAGCTGCATCACCAATGCTTACATACCATTTGTCAGAGTTATCCGGTATGACCAGCCCTACACCTTGTGTGCGTCCGGCATTCAGGTTTTCGAGTTTATTGTAATAGGTTGTGAAACCGGCGGTGGCTGTCAGGCTGTGATCACCCCATGAATTGGTATAGGTCAACAGATAGTCACTCTGCACTTTCATTTCCGTTTCTTTAGCCTGGGTGACTCCGGTCTTGCCGTTACCCAATGTGGCTATATCTCCTTCCGCACTGGCGTCATATACCTGAATAATCGGTGTATAAGTCCGTGTGCTGTTTGAAGCATAATCTAGTGAGAACATGGCTTTGAACTGGAAATGTTTCAGGAAGTCCCATTGCCCGTATATATTGCCCGAACCACGGTAGTTCTCTGCTTTTGTAGTGTTCGCTTTCAGGTCAACGTCTACCATCGGGTTATTCATCTGTGCTTTCTGGAATCCGGGAAGGGAAGTATATAAACCATATTCCTTATTATATACCTCGGCCACCGGAGCTGCACGCAAGGCAGTGGCAACACTCTTTGAATCGGCCGGCAACATACGTGCGCCGTTGAATTGGAAACCTACTTTGAAGTTATCCGTCACTTTATAATCATTGCTGATGTTCAGTGTGATTTTGCTATACTTTTCATGTTTGATGTTTCCTTGTTCGTAGGCATAGCCCGCACCGAGGTAGAAGCTATGTTTATCGGAAGCACCTGTGATACTGATGTTATTGTTAGTGATGAATCCGGTCTGGAAGATTTCGTCCTGCCAGTTGGTGTTGCCTGTCCAGTCCGAGAAATTATATTCCGGATTACCTTCATTTCTTAACTGTTCGTTATACAGCAACTTGAAGCCATCTGCGTCCACCATCGCAATCTTGTTGGTAATGGCCTTGAAGCCAAACGAACCGTTGATGTTTACGCGGGTCTGTCCTTCTTTAGCTTTCTTGGTGGTGATGATGATAACACCATTGGCACCACGTACACCGAAGATGGCAAGTGAAGATGGGTCTTTCAGAATTTCCATAGACTCAATGTCCTGTGGATTCAGGAAGTTGATGTTGTCATTGAACAGGCCGTCTACTACGTACAATGGTTTGTAACCGTTGATAGAGTTTGTACCGCGTACACGGATTTCCGGGTCGGCACCAGCCTTACCGGAGTTGATGATTTGTACACCGGCCACTTTTCCTTGCAGGGCAGACAGTGGGTTGGCAACCGGTTTGTTGGCAATCTCATCCCCTTTGATATTGGTGATAGATCCCGTCAGGTCGCGTTTTTTTGCGCTACCATAACCGATGACTACTGTTTCGGCAAGCATTTGTGAGTCTTCTTTCAACTGTACATTGATGACATTGCGGTTGCCTACCTTGATGCTTTGCTTCTCCATACCTACGTATGAGAATTCGAGGGTAGCATCTGCAGGAACTTGGATCGAGTAATCGCCATCCAGTCCGGTCACTACACCGGTGTTGGTTCCTTGTACCACTATGGATACACCAATCAACGGTTCTTTAAATGAATCGGTAACAACACCTGTTACAGTGTGTTCCTGAGAGAATGCGGCAGTGCCTATCAACAGGAAACATGCCGTCAAGAATAGATTTTTAAGCCTTAGGGCTCTCTTCATAGGAGGGTTCAGGTTTCTCTTCATTGCATTAAATTTTTATGTGAATGATATATTGCATCAGAACAATGCAAATGAAAAAAAGATTTTGAGGTCATTCAAATCCCGGTTTTTTAACACAATTCCTTTCGTAAAACAGGGTTTGGAAAGATGCTGGCATTTCTTTGGTAGTAAGCGTAACATCTTTGTATTATCGTAATGACTATTACCGTAATGCCTGTTACAATAATAATATCAATGAGTGTGTGCCTATTTACTAAAGGATAGTATATTATGAAGTTTTATAATTGTGAAGAAGAACAAGAATTATTAGAGAATATCCGTGCGAATTAATATCTGTATTTCTTGAAATATTGAATTGTAAATAAAGAAAAGCCTCCGGGAAACTAATTCCGAAGGCTTTTTCTTCTTACATTTTTAACTGTATCTAAATATTTGTGCGGGTGATAGGACTCGAACCTACACGCCTCTCGGCACCAGATCCTAAGTCTGGCGCGGCTGCCAATTACGCCACACCCGCAGTGGCTTTCTTGTTAAGCGACGGCAAAGATAGAAAGATTTTTCTTTTCAGCAAATAGTTTGGTGCAGAAAGTATTTATTGGACCACTTTTAAGAGTTCCCGTGCCCTTTCAATGATCGTATCTATCCCCTTGTCTTCATCCTCTTTTGCCATATCTACTTTCTCATCCGGATCAATGCCGAATTCTATATGTTGCTTTTCGGCATCCAAATGTGGACTGGCAGAAAAACGTACTCCCCAACCGTTAGGAAGTTCCGAAGAAAAAGGCAAACCTGAACCACCACCGGTTTTGTCACCTACTAAAGTGACATTAGGAAAGTAGCGCATAGCGTTCACGAAATCATTCGTCGCACTGTAAGAGTGGCGATTGGTGAGAAGCATTACCTTCTTCTGCCAACGAATGCTGTTGGATGGTTCCAGATAAATAGGTTCAGGATCAGAGAAATCGCTGTGTCCCTTTCCTGTCTTGTGCTGGATGTATCCCGTCAATACCTTTTCATTAGTGAAGCGGGAGGCAATACGCTCAGAGTAAGTAAGATTACCTCCGCCGTTATTTCGTACATCGAAAATCAGTCCGCTACATGGAGCAAGGTAGGAGAGAACTTCGTCCAGATTACCGTTACCGACGCCATTGGAGAATGATTCGTAATAGATATACCCTATGTTGTCTTCAAGAATTTTATATTTGAGGCCACCGGCGATACGGTAACTCTTTCCAAGATACTGCCGTTCAATGATACCCTCGTTGAAATTGCGTGGATAATCCAGGTACCAGTCCCAGTATCGGGCCATATTCGAAGAACTGTACAGATTGACGTGACCATCCTTCAGTTCTGCCAGCATACTGTCAAGCACTTGGAATAACCCATCGTTGGGCATATTCGAAGTAATGAGAGGCTGGTACTCGTCATGAATGGCTTTCCAGTCTATCTGTTTATAGTCGAGGAAACAATATTGTTCGTCGATAATCTTCCACAAGGCTTCAAAATTGCCTTGCGGAGAGTTGTTGAACTCTTCTTCCCGAATGCAACTTGAAAACAATGGCAGCAACATGAAAAGTATTCCAAGCCACCTTAATTTAATATGATATATTCCTTTTATTTTCATTATTCTATCACCTTAACACGCTGTCGCTTTATCACTCTATTTTCTTTTCTTATCACGAATGAGAAACAACTCTTTTACGAAACCTACCATAAATACGTGCGAGTAGGTATGCATCCTTATGTCATTTACTTTTGCCTGTTGTGCATCCCAGAGATAAGCCAAGCGCATTTTTGCCCTTCCTACCGGAAAATCAACAGTCAGCATTTGCCGCAAAGATGGCTGATTGTGCAGGGAGGTGAAGTTTATCACTCCGCCCCAGTTGCCCAGCGTAAATATCTCGTAGTACGATTGTCCGTAATTCGGGCAGAACATAACGCCTGCAAAAGGAAGATTAACCTGATAGCGCAGGCTGATGGGATAGTTTTTGATCCGTAAATCCCATATAGCCATTCCGGATGCATCCAGATTGATGTAAGCGCGTGCTTGTGCCGGATTATTGCCATTGCGCAGATTGTAGACAAAGCCACCGTTGAGGTCGATCAATCCTCCGGCAAGCAACTTGAAGTTGGAAGTAATCGGGAAGTTGTAATGTAACCCGTAATTCCAGTTGGCAAGCCCGGAGAATGTATTGTTGTTATCCACACGGTTGTGGGTATAACCGAAATCAGCCTGGAAAAAGCTTTGCAGGGATACGTTGCCATTCATCCACTTGGTCATGCGCATGCTCTCGCGTGAAATGCGGAAGTCTATACCTTTGTATTCCTGCGGTGACAGGTAAGTGTCGTACACATTGGTGTAACCGATGCCATACATGGTAGCACGGGTTATAAAACGTGTCCGGGCCGAAGAGTCCGCTCTTAATTCCTGTAGCGCCCTGTCTTCCACACTTTGCGCCTGTATACTTCCGCTTGTCAGAAGCAGACATCCCATTAGTATTACACCAATCTTATTTAGCTTCATTGATAGAGTTGCTTATCACTAATCATTAGCCGTTAATCACTTAAAACAGTTTCATCTGTCCTGTTATCTCGTCCCGGATATCGTCTTCACTTTTGCCGTGATCCGGGTCCAGTATTTCCGGTTCTTCTTCATTCTGGTCTTCCATTTCCTGGGGAACTTCGGGTTGCCGTGTAGGTTCCAGTTCGTTGACGGTTTCCATTGTGAACGTAGTGATACGTTTACCTTTTGCCTTGAAACCTTTTACGGCAATAAATTCATCCGCTTCTATAATCATCGGTTCGCGGAAACTGTCATGTCCGCCGAATATAATTTCCAAGCGGGGATAACATTCGTCCGTCAACAGGATAAGGCGATTATTCTTGTTCTCTCCCATATAGTTCTGCTTGCGGTTGGTTGCCTCCATGCAGAAACGTTTGATATACGGGAAATTCTGCTGGTCTGCATCGTAGAGCACAGCGGTCCATATCTTATTCGGGTCAAATTTCTCCAATATCCGGATGTTAGCTTCGTAGTGATTGCTAAGGTCGAAGTTGGTGATGTAGAAATCTCCGTTATCATGTACTACCAGGATGCTGTCGTCACTCTGGAATTCTCCCAGATATTCACCTCGTCCATCATAGTTGAGGCGAAGCACGTCGCGGTCGAACCATACTTTCCGTCCGCCCAGTGTTGATCCTCCACGCTGTTTCAGAGCAATTTTGTGCACCGGAAGCTTGGTTAGTATATTACCTCTTGCCTGGCGTCCCTTGATGTTGATATTGCTGAAATCTTCTTCGAAGATAATGCGGCGTACACGCGGATTGGGCTTCAGGGTTACTTTGATGACTTCCGCTTCACCGTTAGGATTGGCTGTGAAGTACATGATGCGTGAATCGGGTGTACCTTGAGTTACGTCATATTCACGGTCGCGGATAATGCTTGTTACGGCAAACCGCTTGATATACTGTGTACCTTCTTTTCCGTCGCGATAAACAACGTTGTAGATTGTACGCTTGTCGTTCTTCTTGAAAACGTTGGCATAGAGAATATTCTTGCCTACGAACTTCTTGTCGGATACGGGAGTAACCAGATACCGTCCGTCCCGGAAGAAGATGATGACATCATCAAGACTTGAGCAGTTACACAGGAATTCATCCTTCTTCAGACCTGTGCCGATGAAGCCTTCTTCACGGTTGATATATAGTTTTTCGTTGGCTTCTACTACTTTGCTTGCTTCGATGGTGTCGAAGTTCCGCAATTCCGTGCGGCGTGGGAAATTCTTGCCGTACTTGTCTTTCAGTATCAGGTACCAGTTTACCGTATATTCCACGATATTGGCCAGATGGTGATTTATCTCCTCGATGTCCGTCCTCATACGGGCAATGAGTTCTTCTGCCTTGTCGGAGTTGAATTTAAGGATACGTCCCATCTTGATTTCCATCAGCTTCAGGATGTCCTCCTTCGTGACTTCGCGGATGAATCGTGGATAGTAAGGTGTCAGGCGTTCATCGATATGCTCGCAAGCGGCATCCATATTCTTGGCCTGTTCAAATTCCTTGTCCTTATAGATGCGTTCTTCAATGAAAATCTTTTCCAGTGAAGCGAAGTGCAGGCTTTTCTGTATTTCGTCTTTGCGTATTTCCAGTTCCTGGCGTAGCAAAGACAGAGTGTTATCCACTGATTTCTTCAGTACATCGCTTACAGTGAGGAAGTGAGGTTTCTGGTCGTCGATGACGCAACAGTTAGGTGATATGCTAACCTCACAGTCCGTGAAGGCATACAGGGCATCGATTGTTTTGTCCGAAGAAACGCCGGGGGCAAGATGAACAAGTATCTCCACGTTCCCGGACGTGAGGTCTTCTACTTTCTTTATCTTAATCTTGCCTTTTTCGCTTGCTTTCACAATGGAATCGCAAACACTGGCTACCGTCTTACCGTAAGGAATTTCTTTGATGGCAAGTGTCTTGTTGTCGATCTTCTCGATTTTAGCACGTACACGCACTGCACCTCCGCGCTCACCGTCGTTGTATTTAGAAACGTCGATACTACCGCCAGTCTGAAAGTCCGGATAGAGTTTGAACTCTTCCTTGTGCAGATAGCGGATGGATGCATCGCAAAGTTCATTGAAGTTATGGGGAAGTATTTTGGAAGAAAGACCTACGGCAATACCTTCTACCCCTTGTGCCAGGAGCAAAGGGAACTTCACTGGTAGAGTTACCGGTTCCTTGTTTCGTCCGTCATAGGAGAGTTTCCATTCGGTTGTTTTAGGGTTGAAGACCACATCGAGGGCGAACTTAGACAGACGTGCCTCGATGTAACGGGGAGCAGCCGCACCGTCGCCGGTGAGTATATTACCCCAGTTCCCCTGGCAATCTACGAGCAAATCTTTCTGTCCCAATTGCACCAATGCATCACCGATGGAAGCATCACCGTGCGGGTGAAACTGCATGGTATGCCCTACGATGTTTGCCACTTTGTTGTAGCGCCCATCTTCCATACGCCTCATGGAGTGCAATATGCGTCGCTGCACAGGCTTTAAACCATCATTGATGTGGGGTACGGCACGTTCCAGAATAACGTATGAAGCATAATCCAGAAACCAATTCTGGTACATACCGCTAAGTTGGTATTTTGCTTTTACGTCTTTCGTGTCAGCGGGTTTATAATCCGAATGTCCTTCGTTCCCTTCCGGGAGGTTCTTTTCCAAGTCGTCTTTCGGTGCTTCAAAGTCTTCGCTCATATCTATTTCGGGAATATCTATTCTGAATAATCACTGAATTTTTCAGTCGAACGCAAAAATACGAAATTTCTTGGGAAAATCTGCAAATGAAGACTTTTTAATTATCTGGAAAAGAAAGGTACATCTTGGATGTACATAAGCTACAATCTGCAGATGAATAATAAATTATCATTTATCAGATGTTGTATGTGTGATTTTCTCTTTTGTATTCAATGTGTTATTATATCATAAATAAATGCTTTTCAAATAAGACATTTATGGCCGAAAACGCACTATTTGAAATGTGAGTTTTTTTCTCTAATATGTGGCGTTTGGCTGCTTGTGGGCGGCATTTCGTTTTTTTGTCAACTTTCCGAATCTACTTGTAGAATTTATGAATGAGAATGGAAATAAGAAGGTTCTTGGTTGTAAAATGCTGATTATTAGTGTGGTGGCTTATGGTTTTTTGTTCAGTTAACAAGCCGTTTCCTATCTCATTTCTTGCATTTCAAATAGTAAGAAAACGGCCCTTTTCGTGAAAAACGGTTTTTGGTGTAGTGGAATAATAATCGGATCTTTGTAAAAGCAAAAAGATAAATTATTTGAAACAGAATTAAGCAGAATATGAACAAGCACTTTTACCTTAAGCATGAGATTATGTCTTTCAATGATCCCCGTATTCAGAATATGATTTCCCGTGAGGGCGGTAAGGCCTACGGTACTTATTGGTATATTATGGAGAAACTGAGCTTTCTGCCCGATATGGAAGCGGACATGAAATACCTGAAACCTTTTGCCACCCGTAATTTTACTTATCCTTATATGATGAAGATCGTCACGGATTTCCAGTTGTTCACTATTGTCGGCGATCATTTTTCACCCGTGCAGCTAAATACGAAATACGTTGAAGAGCCGCAAAAAAAAGAAGAGGATGTGGAGGTGAAACCGGCAAAAAACACAGCAAAAAACAGTGGGCAAAATGGCAAAAAGTACCCAGACAATGATGTAAAATCGGGCAAAAATGACGGATTTTCGACGAAAAACAGGCAGACAATGGACAAAAATCGCGATGGAAATGAATCTGGAATAAATTGCAATAGTCAGAATAACAGTGGTTTATCCGATAGTTCCATACAGCATAAAGAGAATATAAGAGATATAATAACAACAGCAGCAAAAGAAAAAGAAATATCTGCTGTTGCTGCTACTGTTAATCACAGTGGTATCTATGTTGCTGCCGATACTGCCATTTTTCCCTTTTCCGGCAGTAGTTTCTTTCCTGCCATCTGTCTCAGGCAGCCGTTCTGTGAGCTGCCCTATCGCCAGCGAGGCGCTTCTCCACCCGGCAGGCAATGCTATCTGGAACAATCTCACGAGGCAATGGATTCTTCTCCAACTTCGGGTAAAACTGCCTCGCGAGATGACCAAATTCGTCCCGTGATGCGACGAAATCCGTCTCGTGAGATGGGACAACCTTGCTTCGTGGGGCGGTAAGAATCATCCCATGAGACGGATTTTGGGCTCGTATATCCACCGTATCATCAATTTGTTTGACGGACAGATTGTGTCGGAAGTGCAAAGTGAGAGTTTGTTACGATAAGATAAATTAATACCCCACCTGCCCGACTTATGATATAAATCCCTATCTTTGTGGCGCTTTTTAATAAAGAACAGGATTAAAATTAATAGATATAACAAAAAAATGGCACAAGAAGACGTTTTTAAGAAACTCGTATCACACTGTAAGGAATACGGTTTCGTATTCCCCTCCAGCGACATCTACGATGGATTGGGAGCAGTGTATGACTACGGTCAGATGGGTGTGGAACTGAAAAACAACATTAAGCAATACTGGTGGCAGAGCATGGTGTTGCTGCACGAAAATATTGTCGGCATCGACTCCGCTATCTTTATGCACCCCACCATCTGGAAGGCTTCCGGACACGTAGACGCATTCAATGATCCTTTGATTGACAACCGTGATTCCAAGAAGCGTTATCGTGCCGATGTATTGATTGAAGACCAACTTGCAAAGTACGACGATAAAATCAATAAAGAAGTTGCCAAAGCTGCCAAGCGTTTCGGAGAGGCTTTTGATGAAGCGCAGTTCCGTAGCACAAACGGTCGCGTACTGGAACACCAGGCTAAACGTGACGCATTGCACGAACGTTTTGCAAAGGCACTGAATGATAATAACCTTGACGAGCTTCGCCAGATTATCGTGGATGAAGAAATCGTTTGCCCCATCAGCGGTACAAAGAACTGGACGGAAGTTCGTCAGTTCAACCTGATGTTCTCTACAGAGATGGGTTCTACTTCGGATGGTGCCATGAAGATTTACCTGCGTCCTGAAACAGCTCAGGGTATCTTTGTGAACTACCTGAATGTACAGAAGACTGGCCGCATGAAGATACCTTTCGGTATTGCACAGATTGGTAAGGCATTCCGTAACGAGATTGTTGCCCGTCAGTTCATTTTCCGTATGCGTGAGTTCGAACAGATGGAAATGCAGTTCTTCGTGAAGCCGGGTACTGAATTAGACTGGTTTAAGAAGTGGAAAGAAATTCGCCTGAAATGGCATAAGGCATTGGGATTCGGTGACGACCACTACCGTTATCATGATCATGATAAGTTGGCTCACTATGCAAATGCAGCTACAGATATCGAGTTCCTGATGCCGTTTGGCTTCAAGGAAGTGGAAGGTATCCATAGCCGTACGAATTTTGACTTGTCTCAGCATGAGAAGTTCTCTGGTAAGAATATTAAGTACTTCGATCCTGAGACGAACGAAAGTTATACTCCGTATGTTATCGAGACTTCTATTGGTGTGGACCGTATGTTCCTCAGCATCATGTCTGCTTCTTATTGCGAAGAACAACTGGAGAGCGGAGAAAGCCGCGTAGTGCTGAGATTGCCTGCCGCACTTGCTCCTGTGAAGTTGGCTGTAATGCCGTTGGTGAAGAAAGACGGTCTACCTGAAAAGGCTCGTGAGATCATCGACTCATTGAAGTTCCACTTCCACTGCCAGTATGATGAAAAAGATAGTATCGGTAAACGTTACCGTCGTCAGGATGCCATCGGTACTCCGTACTGTGTGACTGTTGACCACCAAACTCTGGAAGATAACTGCGTGACACTGCGTAATCGTGATACGATGCAACAGGAACGCGTGGCTATTGCTGAATTGAATAACATTATTGCAGACCGTGTCAGCATCACTTCATTGCTGAAAGGGTTGCAATAAGTACTGGAATTCGAAAGTTAGAATACAGAATAAAAAATAATTGAATGAATAAAAAACTCTTAGTATTTTTGCCTTTCCTGCTGATCTTGGCAGGTGCGTTTGTCTCTTGCGAAGAAGTGGAAGAGGAAGGGAAATATGCGAACTGGCAGGAGCGTAACCAAGCGTTTCTGGATTCTATCAAAGTCGTTGCGGGGGATAATTATGTTCCTATGGACTTGGAAAAGTTGGATAAAGTAGAGGTAGGCGAAATGTTCTATATTAAGAATGAATTTGTCAGTACTCTTCAGACTCCGGAATATATATATTGTAAAAAGCTTGTGAAGAATCTGGATGGACAGCGTCCGATGGCTACAGAAGCAGCTTATACTTATTATTATGGTACACTGATTACTGGTATTAAGTTTGATGGAAGTTTTACGGGATATAGTGCAATAGATCAGGCTATCCCTAATCCTCCAAAGAATGAGCCGACAGATTTCGACTGGACTGTTAAGTTTACTATTAACTCATCTTCACTGACAAGTGGATGGAGAACTTTCCTGCAATATATGCGCGTTGGAGAACGCTGGATGGTTTATGTTCCATGGGGTTCTGCATATGGAACTGATGGTAGTGGATCGATTCCCGGTTATTCAGTATTAGCTTTTGATGTGATAATGACAGAGGTGGTTCAGTAAACTAACTTCTTCATGAAACAATAAAGGAGGCATATCTATTTCTTTCGATTAGATATGCCTCCTTCTTTTGTTTTATATTTTGCTATTACGGGGTTTTCTATTGAAAATGTGTATATTTGCACAAAACTCATATCGAAAATGTGTGAATTTCCACATTTGTGATATCAAAAATGTGATTTGCTATGTTTGAAAGAGACATTATCTCGCAATTGGCAGCATGGAAAACGGATACGAACAGAAAGCCGCTGGTAATTCATGGTGCACGACAGGTAGGTAAGACGTGGGCTTTGAAGTACTTTGGCAGAGAGTATTTTGACGATGTTGCTTATTTTAGCTTGGATAAGGATGAAAGTGGTCTTTGCGATGTCTTTAGAACAACGAAGGACCCTCAACGAATTATTCAACACTTATCTTTTTTGCATGGAAAGAAGATAGAACCTCAAACAACCTTATTGATTCTGGATGAAATTCAAGAGTGCAACGAGGCATTGAATGCATTGAAATACTTCTGTGAGGAAGCTCCTGAGTATGCTGTGGCGTGTGCGGGCTCTTTGTTAGGCATTTATCTGAATCATGTGGGTAAATCATTTCCGGTAGGGAAAGTGAATCATCTTTATATGTATCCGCTCACTTTTACGGAGTTCCTGAGGACAAAAGACCCGGCTATGCATGAGTATATGCATTCTATTGATAAGGTAGAACCACTGCCACAGATTTTTTTTGATAAGTTGCGGGAGTCTTTTACTGCTTATTCTATTTGTGGAGGTATGCCCGAACCTGCCACCTTGATGGTTGATTTTAATGATATGGAGAGAGTGGATTCTGCACTTCAAGATATATTGAATGATTATGCTTTGGATTTCGTGAAACATACTACTCCGACTTTGGCTCCTCGTATCAATTATGTCTGGAACTCGTTGCCTTCGCAGTTGGCGAAAGAGAATCGTAAGTTTGTTTATCAGTTGGTCCGGCCGGGAGCACGTGCCAGGGAATATGAAGATGCCATTTTGTGGTTGGAGCAGGCAGGGCTTATAAATAAAGTGTTACTTAGCAAAGCTCCCAAGTTGCCATTGAAAGCTTATGATGATTTAGGTACATTTAAACTTTATACATTGGATTTGGGTTTGTTGCGGAGGCTGTCTGAATTGGATGCCAGTATATTATTGCTGCCTACTCCTGCCTATACAGAATATAAAGGGGCGTTAGCTGAGAACTATATATTACAAAGCCTTACAGCACAGTTTCAAATGCCTTTCCGTTATTGGGCTTCAGGCAATAAGGCAGAGGTGGACTTTTTGCTTCAGTATGCCAATCAGATCTATCCGATAGAAGTAAAAGCAGACCAAAATATACAGGGCAAAAGTCTGATTCAGTATGAGAAACTCTTTCAACCTATTTGTCGAATTCGGTATTCAATGTTGAATCTGAAGCGGGATGGAAATTTGCTGAATATACCTTTGTTCCTGGCGGATAAGACGAAAGCGTTGTTGGGAGTGGTTAGTGATTAGTAGGCTGCGCTATTATTCCGCATGGAGCTATCACTAACCACTAATCACTCATTACATCTTCTTTTTCAATGCTTTCACCCAAATTTTATATCCTTCCTCATTCAGGTGCAAGCCATCACTGGTCAGCTCTTTGCGCAGTACATTCGTGCCTTTCTCTGTAAATAACGGGAAGAGGTTGATGAATGTAATCTTATGATCTTTGGCTAACACTTCCAGTTGTGCATTGATTTCGGGAACCATGTCGGTTTTTCCGGTTAGCTTTTTGTAACGTCCGAAGCTCTCATCGAAAGGCAGGAGACTTTGCAGGTAGAGTTTCGTATCGGGAGATTCGCGCTGAATGCGCTCTACGGTCATGCGTATCATACTGACGATGCTGTCCGCAGTGAGGTCGTGTGAGATGTCGTTGACACCGGCAAGGAGGAATAATTTCTCTGGGTGTCCCGGAAGTATCTGGTGCAGGCGGTCGTAAATACCCATAACTTCATCACCGATGATACCACGGTTACGGATGTTTTTCTTGTTGAGGCGGGCATTCCAGTCGCCGCCACCTTCTGTAAGGCTGTTGCCTACCATGACGATGTCTTTGGAAGTAATGGCAGGTTCATCCATGAATTGAAGGAAGCGCTTATAGTAATGATCCGTATAAATACGTGGGGTGGGATAGATAGAAGCTGCAACAACATTGGCTATCAGAGAGCGTAGACGAACCATGCTGTGACCGTCTTCGGGATGCACGGCATTGACGAGCAGGATGACGGAAGTATTGTTGTCCGGATCTATGATGATGGAAGTACCGGTGTATCCGGTGTGCCCGTAGGTATTCGGACCGAAATAATCTCCGTTATTGGAAGCGTAGGCGGTGAAATTATCCCATCCTAAAGTGCGTCCTAATGTAGCGGTGGCACGAGGGACGGTACACATAGCTTTTACTCCCAATGGGCTGAGGATGCGGTGTCCGTTCCATTCTCCGCCGTTTTGCAGGGCGGCGCAAAGGACAGCTATGTCTTCGGCACAGGAGAATACGCCGGCATTGCCGGAAATACCGCCATTCATGATGCGGGCGAGTGGATCGTGTACTTGTCCGCAGAGGACGCTGCCATCGGATTGCTTCTCGGTAGGAGCGATGAGTCTATGCCAGTCACCTTCGGTAGAGGTTGCCCAGTGGGCATCTGCTGTATTGATCCATTTTCCATCCTTGTCGCGCTTGCAGGGGAGATAATCGGTATGGGCCATACCTAATACATCAAATAGATTTTCGCGGGCGAAGTCGCGTAAAGATTGTCCGCTGACGGTTTCGATGATGCGTTGCAGGGTGATGTAGTTAAGGCAACTGTATTGGAAGTCGGTTTGTGGCTTGAAGTCGCGGCGGCAGTTGGCTATGTACTCTATCATTCCGTCGGGGCTGGGGGAGCCATATTGTTTTTCCAGTTCAGTGGTTGGGGCATAAGGGGGGAGGCCGGAAGTATGTGTCAACAGGTCGGCGATGCGGATGATTTTCTTATCTTTTCCGTCTTCGCTTATCCAGGATTTAAAATCGGGGATGTAGAGGCTGACGGGGTCCAAGAGGCGGAGCTTGCCACGTTCTGCCAGGATATGGGTACAGATGGCAGTGGACATGGGTTTGCTGCATGAGGCCATATCGAAAATAGTGTTTACGGTCATAGGCTCGGTGTTAGGGTACACACGCTTGTTGCCGTATGCTTTGAGGTAGGCCATCTTCCCGTTACGTACTACAGCGAGCACGGCACCGGGAATGTCTTTATTAGCGATGGCGGTTTCTATCGCTTCATCAGCGTACAACAAATGACGGGAATCCATGCCGACTTGTTCGGGGGCAACACGTTGCAAGGATTGTGCGTTGGCTTGCAGGACAAGCAGCACAAAGAAAAAAAAGGAAGGGAAAAGTTTCATAAGGGGGTGTTATTAATGATTAGATGATTAATAATGGGAAATGATCGGAAAGGCGATTATTTTCCTCTGTAAGCATCTACCGCCTTCTTCACTGAACCGTGCATTAGTAGCAGCGCTTTCGCTTTGCCATAATCTAATCCCAGCTCTTCTACAATCATGCGGGTGCCACGGTCTACCAATTTCTGGTTACTCAGCTGCATGTTCACCATCTTGTTGCCTTTCACACGGCCCAGTTGTATCATGACAGAAGTGGTAATCATGTTCAGTATCATCTTCTGTCCCGTACCCGATTTCATGCGTGAGCTGCCTGTTACATACTCCGGTCCTACAATCATTTCGATGGGAACATCTGCTTCTGCTGCCATCGGAGAGTCGGGGTTGCTGGTGATGCAGCCTGTAAGAATGCCGTGCTCGCGTGCTTTCTGCATGGCACCGATCACGTAAGGAGTCGTGCCGGAAGCAGCAATGCCGATGACGGTATCTTTATCCGTAATGTTACGTTCAACTAACTCTTCCCAACCGCGACGCATATCGTCCTCCGCATTTTCCACCGGATTGCGCAGGGCTGTATCACCACCTGCTATCAGTCCGATGACGAGCGTAGGAGGCATACCGAATGTTGGAGGAATTTCTGATGCATCCAGCACACCCAGGCGACCGCTGGTGCCTGCTCCCATATAAAAGATGCGTCCGCCTTGCTTCATGCGCGGAACGATTTGTGTCACCAGTTTCTCAATTTGTGGAATGGCTTTTTGAACAGCCAATGCCACTTTCTGGTCTTCTGTGTTGATGTCCTCCAATATTTCGCGGACAGATTTCTTTTCTAAGTCGTTGTAGAGCGAGGGTTGCTCTGATATCTTTACGAATGCCATGATGATGATTTATGATTTATAATTTATGATTTATGCGTTGTTGGGTGGGTTAGCTATGGTAGCTAATCAGGCCTTCCATAGGGCTCTGGAGGATGATACCTACTTGAACGCCCATTTCCTGTGCAGCTTCGGTAAGTACCTCCTTATAATGGAATGCTACGGAGCCGATGAAATGTACCTTGCTATGCTGATAATCGTATTGCATGACGTTCCTTTTCAGGAAAGCCTTGAAACTGTTCAGCACCAGCGTGCGCACACAAGGCTCGTCCAGATTCTGAGCGAGGAATGGAGACAGGCTTGCCAGGAAGCGGTTCGGGAATGGTTTACGGTATACACGGTCGATGATGTCTGCCGGTTCCAGATTGAACTGCTTGAGGAACTTTTCTTTTAACTCTGGAGTCATTTGATTTTTCAGAATATCACCTACCAGCAACTTACCCAGGCAAGCACCACTACCTTCGTCGCCAAGAATGAAACCCAGGGGAGAGACGTTGGCACCAATGTGTTTGCCGTCGTAATAACACGAGTTGGAACCTGTGCCCATGATGCAGGCTATGCCCGGTTCGTGTCCGCAAAGTCCGCGGGCGGCGGCAAGCATGTCAGTATTTACTTCCACTTCGTCGCCCGAAACCTGGAGATGCTGGATAATGGCACGGTGCACCATGGCAATTTTGTCGGGGAAGCCACAGCCAGCACCATAAAAGTACACAGCGTCGAAGGCATTGGTCGTTAACTGGGGCAGCAGCGCTGTCGCGATTTCATTACTGATCTCCTCTTCCGACTGAAAGAAAGGGTTGGTACCTTTCGTAGAAACCTGCTGGATGAGTTTACCTTTCTCTACAACACACCAATCGGTTTTTGTAGAGCCACTGTCTGCTATTAATATCATATCGTTTAATTTTAATTATTCATCGTTTATATTTCATCGGTGTTATAGTCTTTTGCCGATTTATCTGCTTGCTACTATATCTTGATATATATCTTCCGCTTATACAATTGATAGCCGATGCACCAGTTGATGGCTACAAAGAGCAATGCATAGGCCAGTGAACCGCCTGTCTCACCGAATATCGGCATGAGAACGATCTTATATAAGAATCCGTGTATGCTGATGCTGCCATCGCCCCAGGGGAAGCTGATGCTGCCGAACAGGATGCTGAGTACTCCACCCAGAACGTACATGAACAGGGGGTTGACACCGAAAGCCTCGAAGAAAGTACACCATTTCTTGTATCCTTTTACGTCGATGATCCAGATGAGCAGTGCCAGGAAACTGGAGGCCAGTCCGCAAGTGGTGAGGACGAAGGTGGGAGACCAGATTTTCTTGTTGATAGGGCAACCGTAGCTCAGCAGGAAGCCTGCAAAAGTAAGGACGGCACCAACCAGGAATAATTTGATCAGGTGAGAGTTCAGTAATGCCTCGCGGCTCTCGGCTTTATTGCTGTCCAGCATCATACGGCCTACGCAGAAGCCCAGCAATACATGGGCAATGGAGGGTATGGTGCTTAAAAGACCTTCGGGATCAATGCCGTTGTCCTTGTACATGTGTGCGGGGGTGAGGATGGCACGGTCCACTATGGAAAGGATATTGGTTTCGTTGTAAGCAAATCCGTTGCCACACATCAGCAGGATGAAGTAGCCAACCAGTAATATGGCAATGAGGTAAGGGATATGACGGTGTTTCATGGTCAGTGCAATGATAGCGGTAGCACCGTAACAAAGGGCCAGACGCTGCATGACACCCAGGATACGGATGCGGTCGAAAGTCCAGACGGATGCCCAGAGTTGTTCGCCAAAACTGAGTCCTTCATGGGAGCCTGCCCAGTAGTAACAGAATTTGGAGAACCAGCCGATGGCAAGTCCGATCAGGAAGATGATAATGGTACGCTTCAATATCTTCATGGCGGCTGCATGACTGAACTCGAAATTGTACTTCTTCAGGGAGATATAGGTAGAGATACCCATGATGAACATGAAGAAAGGGAAGACGAGATCGGTGGGGGTGAGGCCATTCCACTCAGCGTGGCGCAGGGGGGCATATATATGTCCCCAAGTGCCGGGGTTGTTCACCATAATCATGCCCGCAATGGTGACACCGCGAAGGATGTCGAGGGCAAGAATGCGCTTGTTTGTCTTGGTCTGACTGTTCATTGTAATAAGTGTGTTAAGTTATTAGTTATAAGTTATCAGTTGTTTCGGCTTTCACGCTCTTTGTGCATTGGTCTACGAGATAGGCGATAGAGACGTAGGGGATACCTGAGTTGGTAGTCAGTCCTATTTCGCAAGTACGACTGTTTGAGTAGCCGATAGTGATACCCGATGCTTCTATCTGCGGACGGAGTTTGCGCAAGGCATAGGAATTCAGTTCGGGATAGGTGAATCCACGGTCTCCGGCAAAACCACAGCAGCCTACTTCTTCGGGTACGAAGACATGCGTAGAACAGAGTTTTGCCAGGGAGATAATTGTATCTGCCAGACCCATTTTGCGCATGGAGCAGGTGATGTGTACAGCTACGGGGCGGTCGGTCTGCGTGAAGACTAGTTTGTCTCGCAGGAAGGTGTAGATGAATTCTGCAGGTTCGTAGAGTTTCATCTTCTGAATGGTTTCGCGCATGCGGTGCAGGCAGGGGCTTTGATCACAGAGAACTGGGTATTTGCCTTGCTCGCTGGCTTCCCAAAGGGCGGCTTCGAGTTCAGTGGCTTTGCGGTCGGCAATGTCGAGCATACCTTTACTTTCCCAAATGGTGCCGCAGCAGAGCTTATCCATGTTCTTGGGGAAGATGACTTCGTAACCGCCTTTTTGTAGGAGGGAGATCATCTTATTTACCAAAGGTTGCTCCACAGGGGATTTTTTCGGGAGCCCCATGGTTTGGTTGATGCAGCTGGGGAAATAAACTACTTTATCAGCTACGAGTGACGGGCTACGAGCTACGAGTGCTGCGCTATCATGCCGCATGCTACTCGTAGCTTGTAGCTTGTAGCTTGTAGCTTTATAGCTCTTTGGCATGGCAGGCGTCCACAAAGGCACGCCCAATACATTGTGCATCCCTTTCGTAATGCTGCTCATGGCTTTGGTTCCCAATACGGAGTGTCCGAAATTGGCTAATGATAAAACGGGGCGCAGGGCGCTCTTGACACCGGCGAAGTGATTGGCTACGAAATCTCCTGCTTTATATCCGAGGCTACCTTTCGGCAGTGATTCCTGGCGGATGATGTGGGTCAGGTCGCCTGTATTGATATTCATCGGGCAGGACATGGAGCACAGTCCGTCTCCTGCGCAAGTTTGATTGCCCGGGTAGCGGTATTGTTTTTCGAGTAAAGACAGACGTTCCTGGTCTGTGCCGCTTTGTTTCAGACGTGATATTTCCCGTTGCAATACAATGCGTTGGCGCGAAGAAAGGGTAAAGCCGCACGACAGGCAGTTCACTTCGCAGAAGCCACATTCGATGCACTTGTTTACTTTTTCGGCAGGACTGGCTTCGTCGATAGGAATCAACGGTAACGGTTTGAAGTTCTTGATGTGACATTGTGGGTCATCATTGAAGATAACTCCCGGATTGAGCAGCCCTTTCGGGTCGAACAACTGCTTGACTGCCTTCATGGCTTCAAAAGCTGCCTCTCCCCATTCATATTTCACGAAGGGGGCCATGTTACGTCCAGTGCCATGTTCTGCTTTCAGCGAACCGTCGTATTTATCGACTACCAGAGTCTTTACGTCATTCATCAGGTCCTCGTAGCGCTTTACTTCGGCGTCGGTACTGAAAGACTGGTTCAGGATAAAGTGGTAGTTGCCTTCCAAGGCATGACCGTAGATGCAGGCATCATCGTAGCCGTGGCGGGCGATGAGCTGTTGCAGGTCGGCAGTGGCTTCGGGCAGGTCTTCGATGTGGAAGGCTACGTCCTCGATGAGGCAGGTAGTGCCGGGTTGGCGTGTACCGCCTACGGATGGGAATATGCCTGAGCGAATAGCCCAATACTTGGAATATTCTTCCGGCCGGTCGGTGAAGTGCACGGGGATGTAGGTGCTGAAAGTTTTCAGACATTCCTCGATTGCTGAGATGTTCTGTTCCAGTTCCTCGCGGGTGCGGGCTTTGGTCTCGGTCAGCACGGCTGTAAGGCCGGAGGCATCGGCAACTTCTTGCTTATACTTTAAGTAGACAGGGTCTTCTACCGAAGAGAGACTCTTGTAGTCCAGCAGTTCGGCGCCTTTTACTATCTTTCTGTCTGCTTCTGATGCGGAAGTACTATCATTTGAGAGTTCTTTCATCGCCACCACCGCCCGGCAAGCATCCTTGATGCTGGTAAAATAGAGCATGGCGCTAGCCTTGTACGGATAGTCGTACTCTGTGCGCATGGTAATTTGGGAAAGGAATGCAAGCGTGCCTTCCGAGCCTACCATCAGGTGGGCAATAATATCAAACGGGTCATCGAAACGGACGAATGGCAGAAGGTTCAGTCCGGTTACGTTCTTGATGGAGTATTTGTAGCGGATGCGTGCAGCGAGTTCTTTATTGGCACGTATCTGGTCACGCAATTCGCAGATGCGATTGTAGAAATCGGGGTGGGTGGCTTCGAAGGAAGCACGCGAAATGTCGTCCCCTGTGTCTAGCACGGTGCCGTCCGCCAATACGATGCGGGCGGAGAGAAGTACCTTGTCACTATTGGCGTGTGTACCGCAATTCATACCCGAGGCGTTGTTCATGACGATGCCGCCTACCATGGCACTTTTCACGCTTGCCGGGTCCGGAGCAAACTTACGTCCGTAGGGGGCGAGAATCTCGTTGACCCGCTGACCGATGATGCCCGGTTGCAAGGTAATCTGTTCATGATCGGGAGAAATGCTGTACTTCTCCCAATGTTTTCCGGCTACTATCAGGATAGAGTCACTGATGGCTTGTCCCGACAAACTGGTTCCTGCGGCACGAAACGTTACTGGCAGACCGTAACGGTCGGCAAGTTTCAACAGGTCGGAAATTTCCTCTTCGCTGTTGGAACGAATCACGATTTGTGGAATAAGGCGGTAGAAACCCGCATCTGTTCCCCATGCTAACCGGCGCAGTTCGTCGGTGTATATCCTATCTTGCGGAATAAGTCCCCTTATTTCCTGCAAAAACGAAGTGTAGCTACTTTTTACCATAGTGCTTTCGCCTTTCTTTTCCTTATCATTCTTTTCTTCTTTCACCTGCCTGTGATGACAAGCACTCGTCACCCCTTATGACATCCCGGTTCCTTAATGGCTCTTTTCGGTGTAAGAAGCGTTTATTGTTCCCTACTTGTACAGGTAGTATTTCTTCGACAACCGTCGGAAGTCTTCAACATCCTTATACCAATAGTCTCGCACGTCTTCCCAGCGGTTACGCTGTGAGAACCGCTTGCGTATCTCTTCCGAGCCGCTTACCATGTCGAACATACGAAAACGTCCCTTGTCGGCATGCTCAAATACGGCACGGTCAGGATAGAGCGCTGCGATCTCCTGCATCACCAGGAACTGGATGTCGCTCAGCGGGGCTTTCTGTACATCCATGATGTGTACCTGTACGCCTTGCAGCAATTCACCCTTGCCCACGGAGTAGAAAGGTTTCAGATACATCGGTCTGAATACAACACCCGGCACATTCAATGCGTTCAGGTTTCCCGCCAGTTTTTCTGCTTCTACCCACTGTGCGGCGAACATCTGGAACGGTATCGTATAGCCTACCCCGATGGACATGTATCCCAGTTCACCCAGAATACCGCTTACCGGATAGAATATAGCCGAGTGCGGATGGGGAATATGCGGAGAAGAGGGTACCCATTGCAACCCCGTCTGTACATAGTCCATCTTGCGTTTCCAGCCTTTCATCTTCACAACATGCAGGTTGCATTGTGCTGCCATCATTTTCTCTCCGTTCAGCATCAATGCCAGTTCACCGCAAGTCAGCCCGTAAAGGTACGGAATCTTGAACTGACTGACAAAAGAAATGCAATCATCTTCTACCAGGTTGCCTTCTATCTTGAGTCCGCCTACCGGGTTGGGGCGATCCAATACGATAAATTCTTTACTGTTTTCGGCTGCTGCTTCCATAGCCAGTCCCATTGTACTGATATAGGTGAATGAGCGGCAACCGATGTCTTGGATATCGTAGACCAATACGTCAATGTCTTTCAACATCTCCGGCGTAGCCTTGCGGGTTTTGCCGTAAAGGGAATATACGGGCAATCCGGTGGTGGCATCTTTGATGTCCGTCACGTGGTCGCCGGCATGTACGTCGCCACGAACCCCGTGCTCCGGACCGAAGAGGGCAACCAGATTTACGTTCGGTGCTTCATGTAGAATGTCAATGGTGGATTTCATCTGATTATCTACTCCGGTGGGGTTGGTAATCAGACCTACGCGTTTGCCTTCCAGGCACTTGAAATTCTGGTCTTTCAGGACTTCGATACCTGTTTTTATTCTTATCTTTTGTGCCTGCACCACGCTTCCGAAAAGGAGGCAGAACAAGGATATTGTAATTATCTTCTTCATAACTAGTTACTTATTATTAATTGTTAATCACTTCTTTCCGTATGTTGGGTCAATCTTCCTGTCGGCAAACACCGTGACCACAATAGTGGCGGCACAGCAGAGTATTACGATCCAGAAGAAGTTGACATAGCCGACTGCTTCCTGAAGGTAACCTGCAAACATGCCTGGAATCATCATGCTCAGTGCCATGAAAGCGGTACAGATGGCGTAGTGCGACGTCTTGAACTCTCCTTCGGAGAAGTACATCATATAAAGCATATAGGCTGTGAATCCAAATCCGTAGCCGAACTGCTCGATGGCAATGGCCGTTGAAATGGCAAACAGATTATCGGGTTGTCCGATGGCGAGATAGACAAAAGTCAGACAAGGGAGCGTCATGCACGCTGCCATCCACCAAATGGATTTCTTCAGTCCGATGCGCGATGCGAATAATCCGCCCAGGATACCACCTACTGTGAGGAATATCACTCCGATAGTGCCATATACAATGCCTACTTCTGCTGTGGAAAGTTCCAGGCCTCCTGCCTCTTTAGAAGCTACTAGGAAAGGCATACACATCTTGATGAGGAATGCTTCGGGCAGACGATAAAGCAGCATGAACGCGATGGCCAACCATACTCCAGGTTTGGTGAAGTAAGTGGCAAACGTGCGCCCGAACTCTTGGAATATGGCTTTTGCATTGGCTGTTCCCGGTGTCAGTACAGACTTGTCGGAGGTAGGCTTGGGTATTGCAAAGAGGTGATAGAAAGTTACCAAACTGAACATGACGGCTGTAACCAGCATTGTGATGGTCCACGACAGTGGAATGTCTTTGTACCTCAGTTCAATGGCACCGGCAATGGCTACGAGTACTCCTTGTCCGAAGATGGATGCAAGGCGGTAGAAGGTACTTCGGATACCGACGAATGCGGCTTGGTCGCTTTGCTTTAATGCCAGCATGTAGAAGCCATCGGCGGCAATATCATGTGTGGCCGAAGCAAATGCTGTAATGATGAAGAGAATCAGTGTGATGGTGAACATGCTGATGGGAGTTGTTCCGGCAGCTATTGTTGCTTCATCCGGTTTCGGAATGGACAGTGTTAACAAAATGAATGCTATCGACATCAGGATTTGCATAGAGATGATCCACCATCGTTTGGTCTTGATGATGTCGATGAATGGGCTCCAGAAGGGCTTGATGGTCCAGGGGAGATACAGCAGACTCGTAAACAAAGCCATCTCTCCATTGGGAACACCCATCTTGGCAAACATCAGTACCGAGATGTTGTTGACTATGAAGTAGGGGATGCCTTGTGCAAAGTATAAGGTAGGTACCCATGCCCACGGTGATATGCTTTTTGTACTGTTCATGATATTGTTTATTGTTTTGTTAAATTATTCATATAGCTTCTCGATACTTGCACCTATGTAATAGTGCAGCAATATCGCGTCATACTTATAGCCTTGTTCGCCCATAACGGCAGCACCGATCTGGCATAGTCCTACACCGTGTCCCCAGCCGGCTCCGGTGAGGATGAAACGGGCGGGGATGCCTTCGGGAGAGATATCTTCCTTATCTACTACGAATGCGGAACTGTACAGATGGGAAGTAGACAGCGTGCGACGTATTTCCAGCTCTTTACCGATGGTGAGCGTCTTCTTGGTTCCTACGATTTTCAGTTTCCAGAGGCGACCTGAAGTTCCACGGGCGATAGGAACAAGATCAATGATTTGCCCGTAATCGATGCCGGAGCGTTTCAGGATCAGTGCGGAAAGTTCTTCCTGGGTGTAAACTACTTTCCAGCGATAGAAGTCGGTGGTTTCCTGGTCGTAGTTATTCAATACCTGTGAGAGGACTTTCTTGTCTGTGGTGTTGCAGAAAGCTTCCGGGGAGGTGCGTATCCAATGCTCCGCTTTGGCTTCCTGGGTCAGGTCGGGAAGGGGGGAATCAGCTACGAGCGACGAGCTACCAGCTACGGGTGCTGCGCTGTCATTCTGCATAGCATTTGTAGCTGGTAGCTTGTAGCTCGTAGTTGACTTACTCCAGTCGCGCTGTTTGGTGAGATAGGGATACTTCACATCTTCCCAGCAATACTGGAATTCTTCGAATGCACCGCCGCAGCATTTAGAGAATCGGGCATCGCATATCTTACCGTCAGACGTCAATACTTGTCCGCGGGTGGCAGCGATGGCTTGCTTTACGATTTCAGTGGAGGCACGGGTAATGCCTTGGTAACGCTGACAATGGTCGTCTGCACAGACGTCGAAACGGGTGTGGTCTTCACGGTCGTACCAACGGATTAACTCTTCATCTGTTTGGGTGAAAGCGGAATACTCAGTCTGGGTTTCCGTAATCTCCTTGTTCTTATGAATCTGAGCCAAAAGCCAGCTTCGTGAAATTACTGCATGTGCCTCCAACAACTCTAACGAAGCTGTTGCGCTCATTTCACTGGAGATTACGCTGGTCAGGTAATCTTCTACGTGAATGACGTTGATGCCTGTCAGCTTCTTGTTCTCCACAATAATCTTCAGAGAACCCAGGAAACGCTGGTCTTCTTTGCGCTCCCAGTGGAAGTTGATGCCGATGGTGACATCGAGCAGCTCGAAAGCGTCGGTGGCTTCGTTTACAGGTTCAAATAGAAGCTCGTCATAAAGGCGTCCGTTCCACAGTATCCTGCCTTCGTTGTAGGTCACAACCTGCTTACCACTGATTTCCATGCCGTTGATGCGGTATGGATTCAGCAGGATAAACTCTATTTGCGGCTCGAACAATATGCCTACGTGTACTTTGGGCTCTTTCATAATCGTTTATATTTGTTCTTTAATACGCTGACGCACCCGATGGAAGTCTTTGGCAGAAAGCGATACCTCACTCAGGATCTGGGCTATATCTTCGGCTGTGATCTTGAGAAAGTCTTTTTCGACCGGTGTGATAAACACTCCGCCGAGGTCTACAGATGCAGGACTGCTCAATAAATTGGCATCTCCTTCGGCTGTATAGCAAGCCGGACGGTGCTTCTCACGTGGAAATACGCATACGATCCATTTCTCATCTTCGTACCATGCCAATACATTCATCATTGGTTCGTCATCTCCCGGTTTGATGTCCAGTGAGTGGTAAATGATATCGAACAGGGCGGCAGCATGTTTCTTATTGGCTGCTTCGATGACCAATGTTGCACGGGGAGCATCATTCAAGTACCAGAGGGTAGCTTCACCGTAATCTGCCACTTTGCCTGCTACCTGTCTGCGCCAGTCCTTTTCAATAGGCATGAAGCCTTTGTTGCCTGCCTGGAAGTGAGCATGGTCGGGGGCGGATGCACCGCACTTGGGACCATTATAGAATATCGTGTAATCCGTCAACGCCTGTGCCAATGCCAGCATATCCTTGAAACGGACGGCTATGCGCTGGTCCACGTGTGCCACTTCCGGTATCGTCAGGTGGCGGGGAAAGATAGGGAACGGATTGACCAGGATATTATAATGTCCTTCGAACGGAATTCCTTTCTGCACCGGCGGTAAATTGGCTGGGCAGAGAAAACATTTGCGTTCCTTGATGGACTGGGCATCTACTTTAGCTCCCGAAGAAACGATACGTGCAGGATTGAATTGTACCTTATACGGAATACCGTTTACATCGAGCTCCTTCACCTGCACACCCGAAAGGGCGGCGTAGTTGTTACGAGCCGTTTCCCAAGAGGCAAGTTGCTCGGTAAGCAGATTGTTTATGGTTTGGTTCATATTAATTGCTGTAACTGGTTACTTATTAATGTGTTGCGTAACGCTTGTGTTTCATTTGAGGGACACTTGTGTTACATTTGTGGCACACAAGCATTTCATTTGAGAAACACTTGTGTGGTATAAGTACGGAACACACTAGGTATTTATCCTTTCTTGTTCATAGCCACACGTGCCTGTAGTTCCCAGGTACGGATGCGGTCTTTATATAGATTATGACTATTCATTTTCACAATATCCAGCGAAGCGTCCGAGTTGTCGTCCCAGCGGCGGCACAGGTAAACTACATCATACACACGGCCGATCTGGTATTGGCGGGAGAAGTTCAATCCCAGTGCATAGTCTTCACCATAGCTGGTATTCGGAACTTTCACTTCACGCAGCACCGGAGTATAGAAAGCACGCGGAGCACCCAGACCATTGATGCGGAGTGCATTGTTGCGTCCGTTTTCGGGTGTCCATTCTTTGTGGTCGATAATACCCGGAGCAATCATATTCATATTGAAGTCCGTCATCATATAGGTGCCTACCACCATGGCGCAATTCTGTTCATAGAAAGCGCGAACCATAGTAGTCAGTGTATTTTCATCCTTGTATACATCGTCGCTGTCCAGTTGCACGGCGAACTTACCACATTTGGGATGATGCACACCCATGTTCCAGCAACCGCCGATGCCCAGGTCATAGCGTTCGGGGATGATGTGGATGAGGCGTTCGTCGTTCTTGAATTCGTCAATAGCTTCTGTGGTCCCGTCCGTAGAGTGGTTGTCGATGATAATCAGGTTGAACTTAAAGTCGGTCTTCTGCTTCAATACCGAATGAATGGCATCGCGGATGGTGCGGATACGATTGCGTACGGGGATGATAACCGAAGCTTCATATTCGAAGTTGCCTGCTGAGAATTCTATTTGTTTGAATTCAGGTACCAGATAGCCGCCGATTTCTTTCAGATGCTCGGTACAAGCCTGTTCCATTTCAATCTGGCGGTCACGGTTTCTGGGATCCACGTAATCGAATATCTTTTCACCACTCTTGCGGGTATCGTCTTCGATTTCACTGTACAGATACTCATTGATGTGTACCAAACTTTCTTTTTGGCTTACTTTCAGACGAAGGTCATAAAGCCCGGCAAATTTATACTCGTCTTCATTCATGCGGGCAGCGGCTTCCTTGAATGCATCCGTACGGAATAACAGTACGGAACCGAAGTCGAAATCATCGCGCAATGAGCCGAATTGATAATCGATCACCGGGGCATTGGTTTGCTTGCCTTCCTTTACCTGGTAGCGGTCAGCATATACCATACCTGCACCGCTGTCTTCAGCAATGTGTATCATACGCTCCAGGGCGAATAAACCCAGTTCGAGCGTCGTATATTTCGTATAGATCAGTGTGTATTCTGCATCGCTATGTCCGGCAATATCCCTCATGGCGGTACTGGACTGGATAGATTGCATGTGCAGGGTACTGCATCCGGGCAGGTTTTCTGTAACGTCTGGCAGGGTGAGCAGATAAATGTTATTCACTAAGCCGGTTTCTTGCAGGCCTTTTACTGTCTTTTCCGCTTGTGCAGCTCCCGAAAAAGGAACGAAGCAATTGATTTTATTCATAATGTCCTATATTGCTTTTAATTATTAATTCTTTAATTCTTAACTCGTAGCAGTCCCACTTCACCACTGGTAGCTGTGAACAATACCTGTCGCCCGTTCAGCGGCACTACGGTACTGATCAGCGAGTTACCTATCTTATGTTTCCACAATACTTTACCGGTTTGGGCTTCCAAAGCAAAAATCAGTCCTTCCTTGGTACTGCCGAACATGACACCTCCCTTTTCCACTTGCATGGAGGGTGCATGTTCGTATCCGAAGCCGACATTGCTTGCCCATAATTCGCGGGGTTGATCTCCCTGTGTGGCATAGCAGACAATACTGTCGTTCATGGTCTTACTGAATACGCGCGTTCCGTCTTCCGACAGGCCAATCGTTTCACGTACCATAGACTGGAAAGTGCGCCACACTGTTTCTCCGTTTTCTATATTGATAGCTGTCATGGCTCGCTGCGGATCGGTGATAAATACTTTGCCTTCTGCGGCTACCGGCCATACGGCTGCGGGTGAGAAGTGCATGCGCGTTAAACCGCCTGTCCACTTCCATAATACCTTACCGTCTGCTTTATTCAATGCATAGAGGGTATTGTCCCAGGCACCGAAGATCACTTTGTTGGCTGTTACCAGTGGTTTGGTTTCAATGTATCCTTTCACACCGGTATATGCCCAGATCACTTTACCTGTATGGATATCAATAGCACGGAAAGTAGAATCGCTGGCACCAATGTAGGCAATTCCATTTTCAATGGTTACCGCACCCAGTACCGGGTCTTTTGCTTTTACAGTCCACAGTAGTTTCCCGTCCTTGCTGTTCAGACCGTAGATGTTACGGTCGGCAGAACCGAATACGACTACACCATCTGCCGTAGCCGGAGTGCCTACAATGCGCTTACCGGATTGGAAATTCCACAGTTTCTTTCCATTCTTCAAGGCATAGCAAGTCAGGTAACCCATATCGTCTCCCACGAACACTTTGTCTTTTTCTACTGCAGGCGAACAATAGATACCTGCACCGGTTTGCACTACCCACTGTTCTTTCACATTCGGGTATTCTGTGTTGACTGAAAAGTCTGGGTATTTCTCTGCCTTTCCATTGCGGTCATAATAGGGTTGGGTCAGTGAGAAAGCAGCCCATTGCTTTTTCGGTTCTCCGATGCGCTGAGTGTAGACAAGGATAGAATCTTTGGTTATATCATAGATGCCATATCCCGGCTTTCTATCTTTATCACGCAGGTTACTGCGCATCAGGATACCCGGAATGCCATCATAACGCAAATCCCGGTTACGGTGATAGTGCCCGCCGATGAACAAACGAATGTTATAGGGGCGTACTGCGTCTGTTACTTCATACCAGTTATCCACATCTCCATCCAGTAACGGGTAGTGTGTAACGAGTATAACCGGCTTGTCTTTTCCAAACTTATCCATCTCTTCCGTCATCCAGCGGATGTCCTGCGGAACAACATGTCCGTAAGCCATACGCATTAACGGTCCGGAATTGAAACCCAGAAACAGGATGCCTTTATGCTCGAATTCAAAGCGTTCGCCGCCGAAAATCTCACCGAAGGCAGTACAGCCGGAGTCGCTCCATTTGGTTTCATGGTTACCGAGAATCATGTAATACTTTGCTTTCAGTAAATCCAATGTCTCTTTTACTTTCAGCATGGTGGCACGGTCGCCCTCTTCGGTGATATCGCCCGTAACCAAAACAAAGTCGATACTGTCTGTCGCATTTATTTGCGCGACGGAACGTAGTAAGTCTTCCGTCGGGTTGGGATTGTTAGGGCTGAAATGGATGTCCGTTATTTGCGCAAAACGGAATGTGCCATGTTGTGCCTGTATCGCGAACGGTAGCAGGCAGCCCAACAGGAACATTATTAAAAGTCTTCGCTTCATAGATGATGATTGATTTTAGTATATTATTGCTTGAATGAATTAGTTTTTTCACTGAAGAATGTCAGGATGGCATTCATCAACGCTTCTCTTTCAGAGGCAGTGCGCAATGCTTCGAACGGGAAGCCCAGTATGCAGGTTTTGTAGTCGCCTTTGTAAGCAATTCCGGCGCTCAGGTTGTTTTCCGAATAGCGCATTACGGTGTATGCATCTTTTGTTGCCGGTTCGATGGCATCCGGTGATTCTACCACATAGCTGTCTGCATTCAGTTCATTATGGTATGTATAGTTGCCTGAAAGGGCGGGGAACGGTGAAGCTACACATTTCACCTTACCCTCTGTAGCTGCCTGCCCCACGCGCCATTTATATTTCAGGACTTCTGTTGCAAATTTCTTATCGGACTCCTGAACCGGGGCAAGGCGATTGTCCCAAAGGTCGGTTCCTACATAGGCACCCGAGACGAAGATGTTTCCGCCTTGTCCGCAATATGCGGTGATAGCTTCCTGCATAGGTTGGCTGAATGTTTTGAACTCTAACGGCTTTATACCGCCACGTCCCATTTTAGTCTGACATTCTTTACCTAATATCAGGTCTACATACTTATAGTCGTTCAGGTTCATTGTTTTATTTTCCACACTTTCATCGCTGCAAGATATGAAAGAATATCCGGCTTTCAAAATGGCGGCTCCATGAATAGCGGGATAATCGAATGTGTTTCCGGCGATTACTTTATCTTCGTAATTACCATAGCTGTCGCCAAAGCCGGAAGCATCGTCGTCCATCCATGGAATGGAACGGCGGTATTCTTTCATCTTACCAATGTAGCTGATATCTTTCAGATAAGGTACGCCGTGGTCCAGTTCATCTAAGAAACCGGCAAGTAAAGTATCTCCGGGAGCAGGTGCAACAAAATCTGCCGGAGCACTGATGCGGTCGAAGCCGTTTACTATCAGCACGATATCTGAGTGATTAGCGTTTAGTGATGAGTGATTAGCGTTTGTCTGCTTATCACTCATCGCTAATCGCTTATAACTGTTAAACGCACGTCCTGCAGAGAGTATTTCGGACGGGAAACTTTCTCCGCCCTTGTTGACGGCAGTTACTTTATAACTGCATACCATGCCGGCAGGGAGGGCAGTGCGATAGGTATTCTTATCTACCAATACGCCATTATCGAAATCGCCATCTCCGATACGGGTATAAACGATATATTTTTCAGCATTTGCCGTTGGCTCCAGTGGGTCGGCTACGGGTTGCCAGGTCAGTTCTATTTCATTCTCGCCTACCATTTTCAATGCCATATTGTCGACAGGCAACGGCTGAACGATATAGTCCATGTGGTATTGCGAGCAAATGAATTGCAGCATACCTTTATAGATTGCACGGCTTACCGTAAAACGGAAGCGTGGATCTAAACCATAACGCATGTCTGCAAAGTTCTGGTGAGAAAGTAATTCCAGCAACATAGTGGGGACACGGGGCACACGTGCTTCGTAGTAGGATTGGTTCCACATACCGCGGCGTGTCCAATCCGGTTCGTATAGGCTGCGGATATCCCGTACTATATTTGACTGAATCAGGTCTGTCATGTCGTGTGCCAGATAGCGGGATGCTCCGTTAGCGTATTCTTCATTGTAAACGTTGGTATAGTAGATACCCAGTGTTCCGATGATAGAATCGTTTAGCGTAGTTCCTGCATCTGAATGGAAGGCGAAAGCCATATCTACCGGGATATTCAGTCCTTGTTCTGTCGGGTTAACCGTAGAACCACCGGCAAGGTAATTCACCCAGATACCACGACATTTGTAATCGTCCGTATAGTCATTCTTACCCTGACTGTCGGAATAGACACTGTCCGGAATACCTGCCCATTGAAGCCAGTAGCGTGCTGCCTCGCAGAAACGGGGATAACCGCTTATCTCATACGAGTAATCTATCTTCGGCATTTCTTTATGCACTATGGCAGCATTGCCGTCCGAACTTTTAATATTCTCTGTGGCACCTGCATCAGAGATACGGCGTGCCATATTTCCCATACCACCTCCGATTTTTACGGCATCAGCGGTAACGATACGTCCGGCTTTATCAGAACGATTGCTTAAAACAACTTTTCCGGCATCGCTTTTTCCGGCATCAAAACCAAATGTACCCAGATAAATCCAGGTGCCGCCACCCATCTGTTGGTTCACTTTGAATTGGGAGACTCCTCCTTTGTGATAAACAGTGTAAAGGGCATCATCCGTACTGTTTGGCAATGATTTATAGGATACATAAACGGCATACTGTCCGGTTGACGGAAGTTCAGGAATCCATTCGGCTGTACTTTCTCTCTCCTTCTTACCTTTCACCGTCTCAACAGTGCGAAAGGTTCCTTCACGGAATGGGTTCTCAAAATTGATATATTGATCGCGCAGATGGGCGAAACCTTCACCAGTACCTTGCATCCAGTTCTTATCGCCTATCTTTTCTGTATAAACGGAACGGGAGTGAAGGCAACCGTCATTGTCTACAACAACTTCTGCTATTTGGCTATCCCGTTCACGGGGCATCAGCACATTAGCTCCTGCATTCTCCAACATGGGAACCAGGAAAGGCAGTACATAACTTTGCGTATATAAATCCTCCACCGTCTGGAAGATGCGGGCGCGTTGCCATTCCCAGCGTGTCAGTTTGGGCTCATAATAGAAGCCGTGACTCTGCCACAAGGCAATGTGACGGTTCTTTAGGCCATTTGTAGGGGTATAGGGGGTAGAAAGGGCCGTTACTAAAGGTTTTGTTCCGGCAGGATTGAATGTTTTGGCTTTTTTATCCTTTTTGCTGCGTAGGGCCTGGGGTATTAATTCTTCGATGCTACGCTTATTCGTGCGGATTTGCAGGTTGTATTTTGAAAACTCTGCCGGAAGCAGTGCCTGCACACCTTGATAAATCTCTGTCACATTATCTTCTCGGAAAGGAATATATGCACAGTTCATGTTAGCGAATAATTGCAACGTATTTCCTTCAGTGGCGACAGAGTCAATCCGGATGCGTCCTACGGAAACCTCTTTCCGTGCGGTTGCGTCCAGAAACTTACCGATTTCCTGGCGGACATCCGTTGGAAGCTCTTGCGCGCCTCCCGTCTGGGGGATCAGGGAGGCGGTGAGCAAAGTGAACAAAAAATGAAGTCTTACATTCATGGATGATGTATTAAGTTAATTATTAGTTCTTATCTTTTCTGATCAACAGGCAGAGTCCGATAAACGTGAACAAAGCGTTGAATATCAACAGTTCGTAGCTGAACTGATACCCATTGAACCAGGCTTCCGAATTCTTTTGCAGGATAAAGCAAAGGATAGGGGAGAGGATAGCTACCAATGGGATATATTTATCGCGAACCTGTTGTTTCATGAATATACCGAATGCGAATAATCCGAGAATGGGACCGTATGTGTAACTTGCCAGTATATATACGGCATCGATTACACTTGTGTTATTCAATAGGTTGAATACGAATATCGTGATACCCATAATTACAGCCATACCAATATGTACCTGCTTGCGTATCTTTACGATTTTTTCTTCTGTCCTGCCTTTTGTCCCGAGGATATCCACTGTAAAAGAAGTTGTTAAAGCTGTCAGTGCTGATCCGGCAGCGGAATAAGCTGAAGAAATAAGTCCGATGATAAACAAGATGCCTACAATTGCAGGAAAGTAGTTACCGGTGGCTATCAATGGGAAGAGTTCATCGCTCTTTTCTACCTGAATGCCCTGGTTACCAGCAAAGATGTAAAGCAATACCCCCAGCATCAGGAACAACAGAATTACGAAGAACTGTGATATAACACTCGTAATCATGTTTTTCTGTGAATCTTTGAAGTTCTTGCAGCTGAGGTTACGTTGCATCATGTCCTGATCCAGTCCTGTCATGGCAATCATTGTGAATGCCCCGGCAAAGAATTGTTTGAAGAAATACTGTTTACTGTTTACATCGTCAAAGAAGAAGATACGTGACATGTCACTATCTGCAATGGTGCTGATCATACTACTGAGCGACAGATTGAGATCGGAAGCAATATAACTGATGCAGAGAACTACGGATACCACCAGACAGAATGTTTTGAGTGAATCTGTCCAGATCAGGGATTTTACTCCACCCCGGAAAGTATAGAGCCATACTAATGCTACGGTAATAGCTACATTCAAAATGAAAGGTAATCCAAACGGTTCGAATACCAGCAGTTGCAGTGTCAAGCATACGAGAAACAAACGTACTGCAGCTCCCAGCATCTTAGAAATGAAGAAGAACCATGCGCCTGTCCGGTAGGAAGACATACCAAAACGGTTTTCCAGATATTCATAGATGGATACCAGGTTCATCCGGTAGAACAGTGGCGTCAATACGAATGCAATGATTAGTTGCCCCGCAACAAATCCCAATACCATTTGCAAGTAACCGAAACTACTGGCAGCTACCATGCCCGGCACTGATACATACGTCACTCCGGAGATGCTGGACCCAATCATGGCAAATGCCACAACATGCCAGGCCGATTTACGGTTACCGACGAAGAAACCTGCATTGTCGGCTTTTCTGCCAGCTATATAGGATATAGTGAACAATATCACAAAATAAGCGGCAATGGTGATAATAACGGATATCGGGCTCATACTATTAATTTACGATTGAATGATTTATATCGGTAATAAACTTACTCTTCATAAAGCAGATATGGTTTACGTTGTGTCTTGAACTTTTCAACATCACCTTTCCACATGGCTTTAATTTCATCAGCACTTTTTCCTTCTTTAATCATTTTTCGTACATAATCTCTTCCCACTAACAGCTCAAAGAACGGACGGAAGAAATGGTCATCAAGATTCAAGTTACGGTAGGCGTCAATGACATAGGTTAAATCTATTCCTCGCTTCCAGATTTCCTCATCACTCATATTGCTCAGATCTACTCCATAGCATAGTTTATTCAACTGAGGCGGATTCTTTGCTCCGGGAATGCTTCTTGGAGTGAAGCTATAATTATATCCGGTCATATTGGGGTGTCCATACACCTGAAATGGCAGTGAAGTCCCTCTGCCTAGGCTGACAGGTGTTGCTTCAAAGAAACAAGTGGACGGATATAAATATATCGACTTCATATTTGGCAGATTAGGAGATGGAGGAATTGGCAACTGATACCTTGTCTGGTGTGTATAGTTCTTACACTTGATAACAGCTAAATCACATTTGCGTGAATCGGGTAACCAGCCTTCTCCATTAATCATTAATGCAAGTTCCCCTAATGTCATTCCGTGTACAATAGGAATCGGCAACCATCCCACACCTGATTTATATTTCATATCCAGAATAGGACCGTCTACATAGTGTCCGTTTGGATTGGGGCGGTCTAACAATAAGACTTTTTTATTATATTCTGCACAAACATCCATTAGCCTGCACATTGTTATATAATAGGTATAGAATCGTAGCCCTACATCTTGTATATCTATTATTAAAATATCGAACTTTTGCATTGAGGCCTTACTTGGCTTCTTATCTTTGCCTTCATAAAGTGAAAGTATAGGTACACCCGTTTTTGAGTCTACTGAACTGGATACGTGTTCACCTGCATCTGCATTTCCACGGAATCCATGTTCCGGTGAAAAAATGGCAACTACATTGAACTTATTTTCCAAAAGGACATCCAATAAATGTTTGTCTCCTATCATTCCTGTATGATTGGAGAATATAGCGATTTTCTTATCTTTTAGGATGGGAAAATACTCGGAAGTCTGTTCGTCACCCAAAATGATTCGATCTTTTTGCGCTTGACACAAGAAGGCACTGCACAATAAAAGAGTCAGTAGCAGAAGTTTCT
The DNA here is from genome assembly GCF_003474285.1 of Bacteroides sp. AF39-11AC. Lineage (NCBI taxonomy): Bacteria > Pseudomonadati > Bacteroidota > Bacteroidia > Bacteroidales > Bacteroidaceae > Bacteroides > Bacteroides sp. AF39-11AC. The sequence goes on from NZ_QROH01000001.1 coordinate 445,689, forward strand.
TCATAATAGTATTATTGTTAAGGAGGATGTTCGTAGCAACAAAGATAGACTTTATTTTAATATCAAAAACACTTATTTTATTATTTTTAGTATTATAATTATTAATTTGCAAATAACAGGTTGCTCACCTTAATTTATATGGAGGAAGTGTTTATTTGCTTATTACCCTTTACCTCTTATCTTTGCATAAATTAAATGGCCATTAAATTAATGATCATTTAATTAGATTAGTAATATAAAAGGGGTGAGAGCCAATACAGCTCTCACCCCTTTGCGAAGTGAAATCACGAGCGTATTTATAGTGCTGTGAACTGGCTTACCGAACTGATTGGCTTGGCCGAACGCATCCCCTTCAGAATATGATGGTAGCGGCGTCCGATGTAACCATTCCAATAGTCGGAATATGATACGTACTTGCCGTTTGAGTTCCATACTTGCAAGTCCTGGGTGTATTCACCGTTCTCATCTTGTACTTTTATTTTATAGTCGATGCGGGCATAGCCGCTGGAGTTGAATATACTCTTTATTACTGTGATGGGCTGCCAACCAGTGCTTTCACCGAAAGCTATAGGAGAACCTATATTTTTCCACTCGCTTTTGCTGCCTTCTTTGGTGGTGTACTGATACTGGTATTGCAGCTTCAGAGTGCTGTATTCTCCTTCCTTTTCGTAGAGAAAATTGTAGAACTTTACCCAGCAGGTGCTGTCTGTGTCCATTGTAGTATTGGTTTCGTAAGGGTATCCGTTGTCGAATACGATGGGGTCTTTGTCAAAGTCGTAGACAAACACGTTCTGCTTACCGGAAGTAAGTTTCGCGTTCTTGTCATAGACCAGTTCAAGGTCGGTTCCTTTGTACAGTTTGATGTTGACATCTCCGGCTGCTGTTGTGTAGAAACGTCCCACGCTGCCCGAGGGTACAGCATTATATGTGCTGACGACAGCGGCACCGTTGTTCACGTATTCTTGCCTACCGATTTCCATCTTGTAAATGTTGTTTGTAGCAGTAGCGGTTACGGGAACGAAATAGTGCAGCTGGATTTCTGCCATATCATTGCTTATTGGAGTGGTCATATACTCTATTTCATGTTTTTCACACGAAACCGCACTCACTGCAATCAAGCATAGACCTATAAATTTTGTTATCTTCATAATTGTAGTACTATTAATGATTGTTATTCATACTGATGTTTATAAGTTTTCGGGCATTTCTCCGGGGAATGCGAACCAAGGGATGGAGCATTGGTAATTGTCTGCCGTTCCGCTGATTGGTGTCAACGATTCGAGTGAGGGAACATTCCACATGTATTCCGAGTTATAACGCGGACGTACTCTGAAACAAGGTGAACCGTAATTGCGGGTGTTGTATTGTCCCTTGCGTCCCTGCACTTGTGCCGGTGCCAGATAGAATCCTTTATAGACTTTGGAGTCGTCAGTGTCCCATTTCTGGTCAACCATTGTTTCGGACCATCCGTTACCCAGTTTGGGGTACTCTCCACTATATTGGATGTCATAGTGGTATTTGCGCATGTCTACCCAAGCTTCATGTGCTCCCCAAGGATATAGGGCTACCCATTTCTGCATCATGATGTGCGACAAGGTCAGTTCATCCGCCGTCATTCCTTCTACATAAGGACCGTTGGCATATTCGCTGGCCAGAGCGCTGAATAACTCTTTTGTAATCTTATCTCCTCCGGAGGTTTGTCCCGGTGTGCCTGGATAGATATAGGTTGCCGTGAATTCCAAGTCAGCTTTCACGCCTTCTTTGAAAGCTTGTAATGCGAAGGTCTTCTCTCCCATTTTGTAGTATGTTTCCGCTGCGCAGAATTTTATTTCCGCATAAGTCATCAGGATGTAAGGGGCGTCATCACGGTAAATCCATTTGCCCTTTCCGTCGTTTACGTCTCCCTGATACTGTGAAGTGGCATTTCGTCCGTAGAAGGAGGGCGTGGTTCCAATAGGACCGCTTGTGCTGGTAAAGGTACTTCCGTAGTAGTGGTAGGATTTCACACTGTCTGCATCGTTGATGTCCTCGTAGTCGGCGTTATCGGTGGTGGCCAATTTCACGGCCATACGTGGGTCATAGTGGCCTGCAACGTCTTTCAGTGTATCGCAGACAATCTGTCCTTCTGCCAGTTCATACGGATAATAGTCTTGGTTCTCTACACGGTATTTCTCGCCCGTTGTTTCATCGTACTTGGGTATGCTGCCCGTCATTACCTGCACGGCATATTCGTGCTGAAAATAAGAGCGTGACAAGTTGCCTCTGTAAGTTCCCCAGAAATTGTTGTACGTAGATTCTGCCGAACTTTCCCCTTTTCCTTCCACGGATACGGTAGCATCATCTGCCGGGCTTTGGAAAGCTTTTCCGGCACATTCTATCAGTTCCAGGGCATATTTGTTCACAAAGTCACTCTTGTTGGAGAGGGAAGCCAGATTGCGCACGATGACAGAATAGGCAAACTTAATCCATTTGTCTTTGTCTCCTTTGTAAATCCAGTCGTTGCTACTGATTTTGGAGCCATAGCTATGGATATCTTCCCGTTCAAGGTATTCAATGGCCTTGTATGCCCATTCCCTTACTTGTGCATAAATATCCTCTTGGCTGTCATAGTGGTGAGAAAGCTGGTCGGGGGTAAAGGCTTCTTTCATGGGAAGTTCCCCATGATATTTTGTGAGCTTGTCCCAACTGAACGCTTTGATGGCAAGGCCTATGCCGGCCAGTCTCCATTCTTCATTGGCAACGGACTGGTTGATGAGGTTCTCCAGATTCATGCCTTGCAGCCAGTATACCATCCGCCAAAGTTCACCGCCTGCATCGGAGCCACTGGTATAATAGTTGTTGGCGAAATTTGTATAGGAGCTGGTTCCCATCATCTGTGTCAACGGTCCTACGGCACGTATGTCGTAGTAGATACTCTGGTAATTCTGGATGATACCGGACAGATACAGATATCCTTCTATATAGTCGGGAGCATCCACATTGTTGTTGACATCCAGATAGTCGTCGCAACTAGTGTTGAACGACAGCACTGTTGCCAGTATTGCTATGATTGAAAGTTTCTTCATAATTTGTATACTTTAGTTTGATAACCGGATTGTTTAGTTGAAAGTCAGGCTGATGCCGAATGATATGCTGCGCGGGTTAGGAAGCGACCATACATCGTATCCTTCTCCACCGGTGCCGCCTGCTGCGGCCGATACGGTGTTGCCCACTGCATCGATGCCCGAGTAGTTGGTCCATGTACAGAGATCATTGCCGCACAGATAAATATTAGCATTGCTGATTAGGCCGCTGAACATTCTCTTCAGATACTTGCCGGGTACTGTGTAAGACAAGCGCAGCTCTTGCAGACGCAGATAATTGACGTCTTTCTCAAGCCAGTCCTCATCGCCTCCACCATAAATGGAACTTCCATAGGTCTTGTAATCCACAGCTATCGTATTTTTAGTGGGATTGGCACTGTTTTCGTTTCCATCCTTCAGTACGCCGTTGAATACGACCGGGCCGCTTTCGCGCAGTTTCACGGATTCCCAGCTGGTGCCGGTGGTCATCATGGAGCGTTTCGTGCCGTTCACTACGGTTGCTTTGTAGCGGCCGGCAAACATAGCGGAGAGGCGGAATCCTTTCCACGTCAAGGCAGTGGTAAGTCCATAGCGCAGTTTCGGCTCACGGTTGCCGATGACGCTCCAGGTCTCGTCGACCAGCGGAAGTCCGGTGGTGGGGTCAATGAGGATGTCGCCGTTTTCGTTGCGTGTATAGGCACGTCCGGTAAGGGTCGTAACAGGGTTACCCACCATGATGCCATTTCTGATGTTTCCTGAGTTCCACGTATAGGCATTGTAGTATTCACTCACGTTTTCGGGCAGATATACGACTTCCGAGTCAGTTTGCGATAAATTGACTCCTACATTCCAGCGCAGTCCGTTCCGGTTGATGATGTCTCCGTCGATGTGTGCTTCCCAACCCCAGGTGTTGAATGTGCCTACATTCATGTTGTTCAGGATGAATCCGGTGGCATAGCTCAGTCGGAAGCCCTTTACGATTTGGTCGGCACAGTGTGTATGGAAGTATGTAAAGTCTGCCACTATGCGGTCGTTGAGGAAGCGGCCTTCAAATCCTGCTTCCCAGGAGGTCGTCATTTCAGGTTTCAGGTTCTTGTTGGGGCCGGTATAGCCGTAATTGTAACCTCCTCCCTGCATTCCGGTCGGTTCCAGCTCCGGGTCAATCTCCAGTGGTCCTGCATCTTTGCCGACCTGTGCTATGGAGCCTCGGAGTTTCAGGTAGCTGATGGCTTTATTGTCTTTCAGGAATGGGAGTTCTGTGGCCACGAATGCCAGTTCTGCTGCCGGATAGAAGTAAGAGTTGTTCTCCTTGGGCAGGGTAGACGACCAGTCGTTACGGGCACGCAGCGTAAGGAATGCCATGTTGTTGTAACCAAACTCGGCTTGTGCGGAGATGGCCTGTACACGGCGCTTGGTAGTGCGCTTCTTAGCACTGATGGTGGTGGCATCGCAGTTATTGATGGACTGGAAGTCGGGGACTGCAAAGTTCGAACCATAAGTGGACAGGCGGGTGACGCCATTTTCTATCTGGTGATAACCGACTTGGGCATTGAAAGTCATTTTCTTGTTGAAGAATTCGTTGTTATACCCTGCCAGGATGTTGAGGGTAGGGTCGGAGAAGTTGGACTTTGACAGGTTGTAGGAACCGGAACCTGCATTATTGTTCGAGTAATAAGGATGGTTTGAAGTCTCAAATGTCTGGGTGCCCACGTCCCAACCCACTTGTGCACGGATAAATACCTGCTTGATGGGATTGATGGTGATAGCGGCATTGGAGAGAAAGCGGTCGGACTCATCATAATATTTGTTTCTGTAAAGTCCGAAGAGAGGATTCAGTAAGTCCGTGTCGGTATAGTAGTCCGGCAGGCGCATGTGCGACTGGTCTGTGTCGAGATAGTTTGCCATATTATCCACCATGGGCCATCTCATGGCCAGATATAGCGGGCCGGATGTTCCACGCAATGCCTTTGTGTTGGTAGTGGAAGTATACTGCATGGAAGCCTCAAACTTCAGCCACTTTGTAATATCCGCTTTACCCGATAGAGAAAGGTTGGTGCGACCGTAGTCAGTGGTTTTTATGATACCGGTCTGGTCGAGGAAAGAAGCGGCTGCACGGAGCGTTGATTTTTCGCTTCCTGCTTCCACGGCAATGTTGTGCTTGCTGGTGAATCCGGTTTGCAGCACGGCATCGATGTTGTCGTATAGGGCTGTTCCTTCCGGATAGAGCCCACCGTATCGGTTGGTATAGTAATAGTTGGTGGTGCCGTATGCGCCCTGTGCATATTTGTCTTGCATTTCAGGGTAACCATACGATTTGTCCCAGCGGAAACTGTTGCTATAAGTCACCCGTCCCTTGCCGGAAGTCCCTTTCTTGGTGGTGATGATGATGGCACCGTTGGAAGCGTCCGATCCGTAAAGCGCGGCGGCGGCAGCGCCTTTCAGTACGGTCATGGATTCTATGTCCTCGGGGTTGAAGTCATTTCCGCGTGATGCAAAGTCCAAGTTACGGCTGCTGAAACTTTCACCGGCATCGGCAAATGCGGTCGGGTCGAAAGTTGAGTTGTTCATGGGGATACCGTCCACTACATATAGCGGCTGGTTGCTGCCCGAAATGGAAGTGATGCTTCTCAGTGTGACTGTGGTTGAAGAACCTGGTGCTCCACCACTGGACGATACGTTCATGCCCGATACACGTCCTTGCAGTGCTGAAATGAAGTTGTCGCGTCCGGACTCAATGATATCGGCCGCCTTAACGTTCTGTACGGATGAACCTACGGAGCGTGCCACACGTTTCATACCAAATTCTGCTGTAATCTCTACTTCGCCCAATACATTGGCATCTTCTTCCAGTGTGATGGTTAACGATCTTTGTTTCCCTATTTCTACCGTTTTTGTTTTGTATCCAATATAAGATATGTTCAACTTGTCTCCCGGTGAAACAGATAATGTGAATTTTCCGTTAACATCTGTAATGGTGCCTTTATTTGTACTGCCTTTTACCACAACATTGACACCGATAATAGGTTCTCCGGTGCTGTCCACTACCAAACCCGTAACAGTGACAACTTGTGATTGCTCTGTCACTCCTGCAACAGCACTTGGTACTGTTGCAGAAGCCATAACATTACCGCTACTTAATAACAGTGAACTAATAGCCACTGCCGTGAGGAATTTGCTGTGTGTTAATCCTCTTTTTTTGCGATCTTCATTCATAAAAGATTGATGATTTTAATAGTAATTAAATGTTTTCTTTGAAATTAAAATAGGGATAGTTAGTTCAAGAATAACCGACGATTATTCCCTTTGATCATATATTTTCTTCTCCATAGGCATTTCCTCTATTTACAGGTTTAACTTATATTTCATCTCTCTTATTCTTTTTAGGCATACTCCAAGTTCCAAGAGAACATTGCTAAAAGATATGTAGTAATAAAGATGAGCAAAAAACGTGTTGGTCCTGAATATCACCTATAGTAATAGCTGATAAGGTTAAAAAATGCCATATAGAATATGTTGAGAGAATAATTATCCGATTATTATTTGTTTATGTTCCGATTATTGGTAGCTTTGCCAAAAACAGAAACCTGTTTTGTGTGATAATGCCAATAATCGGAACATAAGACTGTAGCTATGGAATTGTATCGGAGTATAATAGAAGATTTGAAAGCGTGGAAACGCAATTCTGAAAGAAAGCCCCTTATATTAAAAGGAGCACGTCAAACCGGAAAAACCTGGATTCTTGAATATTTTGGGAGAACAGAGTTTAAGTACACGGTCAAATTTAATTTTGACAAGGATCATTCTATCCATGAGATATTTGAAACAACTAAAGAACCCTCCCGAATTATCTCACAATTGTCATTGCTCACTGATAGTCCTATTCTGCCGGGCGAAACCTTACTTATTTTCGATGAAATTCAAGAATGCAATCCTGCCCTGAACGCATTGAAGTATTTCTACGAAGATGCGTCTGAGTATGCTGTTGTAGCGGCAGGTTCTTTGTTAGGTGTGGCTTTGTCGAAGGGAGATTCATTCCCGGTAGGCAAAGTTGAGTTCTTGAATTTATATCCTCTTACATTTAAGGAGTTCCTGAAGACGATCAATGAAAAACTATACAGTTATATTGAAGAACTTACAGAAATAGCTCCTTTACCACAATTCGTTACTGACAGGCTTAGTGAACTGTATCAGCAATACTTGGTCATTGGTGGAATGCCCGCCGTAATAAACTATTTCCTCGAAAACAAAGGTATGGAAAAAGTGAAAAAGGAACAGCAAACAATACTGAATGCCTATACTCTGGATTTTTCAAAACATGCAGAGAATAAAGATATTCCCCGTATTACCCATATTTGGAATTCCATTCCCAGCCAGTTGGCTAAAGAGAACAGAAAGTTCCTATATAAATTGGTTAAGCCCGGTGCACGTGCCCGTGATTATGAAGACGCTTTGCTTTGGTTGGAAAGTGCCGGTTTGATTTATCGGGTATTTTGTACAACAAAACCGTTTCTTCCTTTGAAAGCCTATGATGATTTGTCAGCATTCAAAGTCTATCTATCCGATGTCGGACTGTTGCGTGAATTATCCGGGCTTCCATCTGAAATTATATTTTTGGGTAACGATGTATATACGGAATTTAAAGGAGCTATTGCTGAAAATTATGTTTTGCAGAGTTTAGTTCCTCAATATAATATTCTTCCACGATATTGGACTTCTATAGGGAAAGCTGAAGTTGATTTTGTCATTCAGTCTGGTAGTGAAATTATCCCTGTTGAGGTGAAAGCTCAAACCCGATTAGGAGGTAAAAGCTTGTCTGTTTATGATGCAAATTATCATCCGGCATGTAAGTTACGCTATTCATTGAATAATCTAAAACAAGATGGCACGCTGATTAATATACCTTTATATCTGGCAGATTGGACAAAGAAGATTGTTAATTTTTTGACCTTGTGCTAATTAAATGATCATTAATTTAATGGCTATTTAATTAGTGCAAGGTCAAAAAGTATCTGCTTATGTTCTGATTTTCAAGGAATATTTTGCAGGATGAACCTATTTTAATAGTTCACAGATTCCGATAAATCACTTTCTGCATTTTTCTTATCAAGTGCTGTTACGAAATAAGTTCCTTTTTCATTCAGTTTGAATGTGGTATCTTTAGTGGTCCCTATTAAGCTGGCTATTTGGTTGACACCATTATCTTTATACACTGCATAGTAAGCAGCTTGTACTCCATTCCATGATAAATTACTTCCATTTATGCGAACATTGGTAGGAGCATTTGGCTTTTCAGTTATGGTTCTGCCTAAGTAAGGAAGTAAAACAGGACTTTTATATACATTCCTGATTACATCCATAATCCTGACTTTATTTTCTACCAGATATTTAACGCTATACAAAACACTTCCTTTTACTTTTGGTTTTGTTTTTGCAAAGTCGAACTGTTTCTGCAGATCCTCGGACGACTGGAATTTACTACCATATGCCGGGTCACCAAATTTATAAACTCCATATCCTACTAAAAGATGATTCTCATAGATATATTGTGACCATAAATTTAGTCTCTGGTTAAAACTACTTTCTTCCGTACCCGTAGCAAAATACAATTGTGGAATTACAACATCCACCCAGCCTTCTTTCGACCACTTTTTCACATCTGCAAACAAAGTATTGTAGTTATTATCCATATTGGCCGCAGGACTGATTGAGAAGATCACATCAGGACGAGTCTCGATAATAGTCTTTTGAATATTCTGGATTACTACATTTACGTTATTTCGTCTGAAATCAGCAATATTATCAAATTGCGCCTTACCATATTTTTCATATTCTGCATTATCATTCATGTTCTCAGATGCTTCTAATGCAGGATAGAAATAATCATCCATGTGAATACCATCAACATCATATTTAGTAATAATCTCCTTGACGATTTGTGTGATGCGGGTTTGCACCTCAGGTAAAGCCGGATTATAAATCCGAATCTTTTCGTAATCCTTAGTCAGTTCAGTTGGAATCTTTGGATCCAACTGAGGAAATGCCGAACCTTTATTGGCCCGGGTAGAAATACGATAAGGATTCAACCAGGCATGGAATTGGATATCTCGTTTATGAGCTTCTTCAATAAGGAATCCCAGAACGTCATAACTTGGCTTAACTCCGGCAGTTCCTGTGATATACTTACTCCAAGACTCGTATTGCGAATCATAAAATGCATCTGCCATTCCCCGAATCTGGAAGAAGATCGCATTCATTTTGTTTTCGACTAATAAGTTCAGATAGTCAATATACTTTTGTTTCTGAGCTGTAGCATTGTACTCCTCCATGGGCCAGTCGATACCCCAGGCTGTAGTTACCCATACTCCACGTAACTCTTTTTGAGGTAAAGTCGAAGGTGTATTTTCTTCCGGTGGCGGTATAATATCATCGTCATTGTCCTTACTACAAGATGCGACAAATGCAATGAAAATAATCAAGGTTAGATATTTCAAATATTTCATTTCTAAATTCAGAATAATGAAGCCGCCTAATTCTCACTCATTAGACGGCTCCTATGTTAATACTATAATTTATTTGATTAAAAAACGAAGATAGTTATTAATCTTCTTCCTCTTGTTTGATAGGAAATTCACAGATTACAAATCCAGAATCTGTACGCGAGCCGAAAATGCAGAGTTTAGCATCCTTTCCATTTTCATCTTTCTCTATAAGATAATCTGTTTGTGCAAGAGCTGCTCCATTACCGCTTCCACCCAAGATGAATTTATAATCAGGATTATGATTATCTCCTTCATCAAACTTCTGCATTGCTTCAGCCACTGTACTTCCCTTGGTCAGATTGTAAACAACTAAGGAAGGAGTTGCTTTGGACGCGCTTCCTTGTCCGGCACTACAAACTATCAGATAACGTTCCTCATTAAAGGTAAATATCCTGGGGGCAACCGCTTCTGTTTCCAAGTTCGATTTGTTCATTGCATATTTACTTCCAAGAGATTCATCAACCAATGTAACAGGCAATCTTACTCCTGCCCATACATACTGGTCTGTATCTTCTATCCTATATACATTGGTGACCATAGTTGCATCAGCGCTTGAAGTCAGTACTTTCGGTTCGCCTATTGTCTTATGATTGCTAACGGTCAGTCTCAAAAATTTAGTAGATGCATTATCTCCAAAGAAAATAAATCCATTGCCGTTTTTATCAATGTTGACTGATATGTTATCCCCATGCCTGTTTCCAGCTCCAGGAATATCCGATACTTTGATATCGGCAATAACTTCAGGCTTAGAAGTCGGTGTATCCCAATAATAAATCTTCAATGGTGATGCTTGAGAACCTGATAGCGATGCAATATATACATGTCCGTTTGCCAATGCTCCCATATTGTAAGAGAAAGTCCCCCCCGTTACACCTGTAAGATCTAACATTATAGGTTTAGTTTCTCCTTTCTTTAGGTCAGATACCTTAAGAAGATGAGGAGCGGTCTTTCTGCTGACAATCAATACATGCTCGCCATCATAAGAAGCACATCTTGTCAGTTGGCTCCCATAATCAGAATAAATATTATCTCCGGAGAAATCATATACTGTAGGCTTCTCAAAATCAGCTCCGTATACCGGAATTCTTTTTCTGACTCTTATAAAATATTCTTTGTATCTCTTTTGATTTACTATCCGAAGAACCAAAGTCTTAGAAGCTGTTTCTTCATCCATAGAAAAATCCAATACCGAATTTTGAAGAGTAGCTCCATCAGAAAGCTTCGCGTCCAGATTAAGAGCAGAGAAGTTCGTTGTCATATCCAAGCGGGGGAAATTGATGATTTTATTGTCTTCATCAATAGTTCCTTCTACAACTGTATTGCCATCTGCACCTGCATTGGTTATTTTGATAGAAAGAAGTTCGGTATCATAAGGTGCTATATGGCTTTTCGGATAATCCTCATCGCAGGATACCAGACTAAGTCCCAGCAATACAGCCAAAAATCCTATATTTCTTATTAATTTATACATAATCTCATGTTTTAGTTTAAAATAATTTCCATGATTTCATTGATTCATGTTGTCAATTGATGCCTGTTGGCCAACCTTCAGTCTGAGTCAAAGTATATCCCTTATTTTTATAATCTGAAATTTGATTCGTACCAATAGGAGAAAGATACGGATTAACATTAGGAACGTTCAGGAACGGCAGTCTACCCTGATTTTGTGTAGGATAGAAGAAACCATTCATTTTAGCGGCATTAGTTCCATCATATACTATAAAGCTGCCGTCTTTGGCCATTACTCTGAGCTTTCCTTTATTCTCATCCTTCAATTCACTTTTTACTTCATTGTTGAAATTAACCCAGGTACCAATCAGCAAATCTTCATTCTTATCGGTATCCATGTATTCCAGCTTTTTCCAACGTCTCAAGTCAATGATACGTGAGAATTCAAAAGCAAATTCCATTCTTCTTTCCCGTCTGATCTCCCAAAGTAATGCCGGCACAGTAGGATCTCTATGAGGATCTTGTGGAAGTGCGTCCAGCTTCATTTCAGCTGTCATTGTTACTCCTAAAGCTTTGGCTTCATCTGCCACCGGTCTTTTGCGAATCAGATTGATAGATATATCTATATCAGACTGAGAGACCTCTGCACCACCCAATGTTGCAAGTTCAGCTTTCGCTTCAATCCAGTTTAACAGGACTTCAGCATAACGCAATACCGGATACCCGGTTACGTTTTTCTCGCTTTGGAATTCTGCAGCCGGAGAACCACCACTTTCAATATAACTCAGTCCACTTCGTGGAATAAACTTCGTTACATATAAATAGCTACTCTTGGATCTTGGGGTGGGTTTAGTATAGAAGCTGGCTTCAAAACGAGAATCTCTTGTTTTAATCAGATTGCTAAGAGTGAAATCATCTACATTCTCCAAAGAAGAAGTCTGCCAATCCTTACCATCTGTACAGATGAACGCTTTAATCAAATCCAGGTTTGGACCAACATCAGTAGGGTCATTCATATTACAAGTCGATGCAATGGAATGCGTAACGTTTTGACCTGCGTCATATTTTCTATATAAAATGCAATCCTTGCTGTTGGTTAAGTCAGTAGAACCGAATAATTTGCGGAAATCTTCAACAATACCATATTTACCACTATTCATAACCATCTCTGCCGCAGCAACAGCTTGGTCGAAGAACTTTTTAGCCCGTTCGTTATTTTTATAATAATATTTCTGCCAGCTTGCCTCAAACAGAGCCCATCTTGAAACCATGGCGGCTACTACGTAACGATTCACATATTGACCTCCATCATTCAAACGAACGTTCTGTAATGCATACTCAAAATCGTTGTAAACTGCATCCATAACCTCGTTTCTCGGAGTGCGGTCTTTGTATAAGCCATCCTTATCCGTATTCTGAACTTCTGTGTCGTAATAAGGAACATCGCCAAAAACATTTACCAGACGAGCATATTCCAGTGCTCTGAAGAAGCGTCCAACACCTGTCCAATGGTTATATTGTTCGTCTGTCAATATTTCAGGCATCAGATTAGTGATGCGGTCAATCATAACATTTGCTTTTCTAACCCAGGCAAAATTCCATGTAGGACCGGTAAATTCACTTTGCCACATCATGTCCAGGCTTGTACTTCCTTTAGATGTAGGAACTGTACGCCCAAACTGTGTTTGAGTGGACATCCTCACTGCATCGTCATTAAATGTATAATTGGCGTTAGGAGCATAAGTCGTTGTATACTTTAATCCATACCCCACAAAGAAGTTTGTGTAAAAAGCATTAGCATATAGACGTACTCTATCTTCGTTGGTCCAATATGCATCATCCTCAGCCGTAGTCAATGACGGGCGGTCGAGCACATCATTACAGTTCGTAAACAATAAAACGACACCGGCTAAAATTATAAATATTTTTAATTTCATAATGATTCTATTTTAGAAGGTTAATTGAACACCACATGACAAACTTTTGAATACCGGTGTACCGGTACCTGTACGTCCAAGATTATAGTTGGTGGAGAACATAGAATATCCTGATATAGCTTCCGGATCAATAGGTAATCCTCTCAGGTTATCAAATGTAAAGAAGTTCTCCAATGACATATAGACTCTCGCTTTGCTGATGTATATCTTAGATAAGATATTTGTCGGAACGGTATATCCCAATGTTATATTCTTGATTCTTAAATAAGACATATCCAGTAGATAGCGGGATTGTTTCTGCATAGCAAATCCAGTATTGCTGCCACCTAAGTCCCATGCTCTGGGATAGAAAGCGTTGGTGCGTTCTTCTGTCCAATAGTCTGTTGTAAAAGTTTTAGGCAGTGCACCTTCCTTAGCATTATACCCAGGAATTGCTAACTGACCGTTACCCCAAATCTTGCGTTTTCCAATACCTTGGAAGTAGATAGAAAAGTCAAAACCTTTATAGTCAGCACCCAATCTGAAACTGTATTCATAACGAGGAGTGGTATTACCGATAACAGTTTGGTCACCCGGATTACCATTTGTACTGGTTCCCGGAGTGATGTAACCATCACCATCAAGATCTACAAATTTGGTATCACCAGGAGAGAATATTAGCTTATTTCCATCTTCATAATGCACCTGATAAACCGGATACTCTGAAGATTGTTTATAGGTGGTACGGGCTGTTCCGTTATAAATAACGATAATCTTTTCAATCTGGCCGTCTGCTCCATATATAAAATCTTCTTTTTGGAATAATCTGTCAGTTACAAAACCATAAATATCACCATAGCGTCTTCCGGTCGAGTAGGTAGTTCCCAAACTACGATCTTCCCACGGAGTCAAGTAGTCGGCACCTCTTGTGATAAAAGTAGAAGCGTCTGAAATAGAAGCTGTTGCATTAATGCCCAATCCGTTGGCAAAACGATGGTTGAAGTCAGCTGACAATTCCCAACCCTTGGTTCTCAAACTGCCATAGTTGCCACTGGGGGCAGCTGCACCAAGAGTCACCGGTAAGCTTTCACCAGGAATAATCATGTTCTTCGTATCACGTTGGAACCAGTCGAAAGTTACTCCGAACTTGTTGTTAAAGAACCTGAGGTCGACACCGAAATCCAGTGTTTCGATTTGCTGCCAGCTAATATCGCTGTCCACCAATGATGGAGTACCGAACATAGGTGTTTTATTTCCACTTCCATCCAGCCATGATGATTGACCATCTGACAATATGGATTTATACAGAGTGTTTGAAACAGATTGGTCACCAATACTACCCCATGAAGCTCTGAATTTACCGAAGCTTAAGATATTATTAATAGGTGCCATAAACTTTTCATTGGTAAATACCCAGCCGGCAGAGAAAGAAGGGAACCACTTCCAACGCAGATGCTTTGGGAACTTGGATGAACCATCCCTACGTATATTTGCTTCAACAAAATATCTATCTTCAAAAGAATAGTTAAGACGGCCAAAAAAGCCTAACTGTGCTTCCCAGTTCCGGTTTCCTTCAATAAATTGATCTCCGGATGCCAATGGGAATTGCGGATTTGTCAAATCAATCAGATTTGTTTTCCAACCTTTATATGAACTCCATTTATTGGTAACCCTGTTCATACCTGCCATAAACTTGAATGCATGTTGCTTTTCTGAGCCCAGTAATAAGTTGTAAGTGGTATAAATGTTGAAAGTATTGTTATCAATAGATTTACTGTTATTGCCTACCTGACTGGCACTTGGACCGGAACTGTTATAGTATTTGTTCACGGGGAAGCGATATGCAGGCATACCACCGGTGTCTACTCTCTCTCCTTGTTCGTTAACAAATACCTGACTGCCGTTTTCCATCCAGGCAGTGGGAGCATACCACATTTCACCAGCCTCATATTGCATTACGGATGAATTCGTTTCAGTAGTTTGTCTGTCATATGTATAGTCAAACTTGACATCCCAATTTTTGGTTAAATTCAGTGTGAAACCTAAATTGATATTGTAGTATTTATTTTGCAGATTATCCGTATTGGCAGCTGCCATTTCGTAAGTGGGTTCTTTTAACGGATTGCCATTTTCAGTTACCCCCATAGGCATTAGCGGACTCCAGCGATAAAGATATAACCATGGGTCAGCGGTTGTATTTCCAATTCCCGGATAGCGTTTGTTGCGATCTGAATAGATTGAACTTGCTCTTACGGTAATATACTTATTGATTTCTGAAGTAACACTCACCGAAGCATTGTATCGCTTGAAGTCATCTTTCTTAGCCGTTTTTGACATACCGCTCTGATCCAGATAACCTAATCCGATATTGTAGCTGGTCTTGCCACTCTTACCATTAACAGACAAGTTATGGGTCATTGTCGGTGTCCAATTTTTAATCATGGCTTTAGCACCGTCATAAAGTCTATATCCATATTTGTCTTTTCCGTCATAGTACCAATCGCGACCATACACTACCGGGTCATTCCATTTTACTTTTCCACCATACAGGTTTTGCCATTCAATGGCCTTTTCCAGGCTTTCAGGACTAATACGCCAGAAACCGCCGGCTGGCATTGGCTCTCTTCTGTTTGTTTGCGCATCCAGTGTATATTGTAAGGCTTCTATACCGCCAATCTCAATTTTCTTAGCAGGGTCTTGCCAAGAAAAGTTATTCGAATAACTTATTTCAAATTTATCACTTTGTGCTCCTGATTTTGTGGTTATTAGGATTACACCAAATGCAGCTTTAGAACCATAGATAGAAGATGAAGCTGCATCTTTCAAAACAGAAATAGATTGAACATCATTAGGATTTACCATCTGGATACTTGGGATTTCCACGTTGTCCAATAAGATGAGTGGTGTATTGTTTCCTGAAATAGAGCCAACTTGACCACGAATTTTAATCAAAGGGTCTGAGCCTACTTCACCAGTTGGGATTGTGATATTAACTCCCGCTACCGCACCTTGTAATCCACGACCAATATCAGCGATAGGACGGCTGTCTAATGTCTTATTTACATCGACTGTTGCTACTGCTCCTGTCAGGTTAGCTTTCTTTTGTGTACCGTAACCTACCACTACTACTTCTTGCAGCAATTCACTATCTTCTTTCAGAATAATTTTCATAGTTCTTGCAGCTTTCACTTCTTGAGTCTGGTAGCCTATGTATGAAATCTTTAAGGTAGCACCTGGCTTTACAGTCAGTGTAAATTTACCATTAATATCCGTAATACCACCATTTGTAGTTCCTTTCTCTATAATACTGGCTCCAATAACCGGTTCACCGTTGGCATCTACAACCAAGCCGTTAATCGTTTGAGTTTGTAGTTGCTCTGTCACTTCCAAAGAGCTGTCGGAGGCAATCTGAGTAGCTAGTACATTTCCACTGTTCAAAAACAGCGTACCGATAGCTACTGCCATGAGGAGTTTACTATGCGTTAATCCTCGTTTTTTGCGATCTTCATTCATAAAAGATTGATGATTTTGTTGTTAATCAAAATAATTTTCTCAAAATTTAGGGTAAGGGTAGTGAATTAGAAATAAAACGGAATTATTTCTTCTATTAGGTAAGTTTCTGTTCCATAGGCGTTTCTTCTATTTATTAGGTTTGACTTATATAGTATCTCTATTTGTTTCTATTTACCGTTCCAAGAGAACTTAGTATGCTTGTGTTGAATAAATAATATTCTATAAGATATGTTGTCTTCAACTATATCTAAAACATACTTGCTCCGTACCATCTCCATACTTTCTCCAGTCAGAAGTACCTCTGAGTGGAGAATGTACGGAGCAAGTACGTCTCAGGTATGGCTGTGGTATGGCTATGGTGTGGCGTAGGCTATAAAAAGCGATTTTTATTCCAGTTAATAGATATAGATCTTAGGTTAGTTTCCTTTTTAAAGAAAGGTCTTTTATCCCCCTCGTGAAGTCGTTGTAAGCATAGCTTCACAGGGTTACACCCTTTCTTTCGGATGGCTACACCCTTTGGCTGCAATGGCTACACCCTTTATAGCAAAAGGTGTAGCCCTGCATAAGGGATGTTTTGCATATTAGAAAACGGCTTACATTTATTCAATATAGGCTTGTGGAACTATCCGGTAACACATATTTTTCCTCGTTTCTACCCTATATCCATCAAATACTCATTTTATTGAGTAGTACACTCTCCAAGAACAGGATGATAAAATGAAGTTTTGGAAGTTTTTGTGCTGGTATATTAAAAAAAACTATATATTTGTATCCAATTCTAAATCTAACTGCGTATGAAACTGATTGCAGAAAGTGGTTCAACAAGAACTGAGTGGGCCTTAGTTGAAGACAATCACCTGATACAACGTGTTTTTACTGAGGGACTTAATCCTTTCTTCCAAACCCGAAGAGAGATCAGCCGAAGTGTGCGTTTAGGTTTACCCGAGACTTTTTTCAAAAGAAAGCTTGAGCAAGTATATTATTATGGTGCTGGTTGTACTTCTTATGAAAAAAAGAATGTATTGGGGGCCTCATTAGTAGCACAGTTCAAAACTCCGATTCAAGTAGAAAGCGATTTACTTGCGGCTGCCCGTGGTCTATTTAAATGTGAAGCAGGAATTGCGTGTATTTTAGGTACAGGTTCCAATTCTTGTTTTTACAATGGAAAAATTATAGTAAAAAATGTCAGAGCTGGTGGGTATATATTGGGCGATGAAGGCAGTGGGGCAGTGCTGGGCAAGCATTTTCTTTCAGATGTATTAAAAGGTTTAGCACCCAAAGATATTATGGCCGATTTCTTTGAAAAGTTTCGTATTAGCCCGAATGAAGTAATGGAATCTGTTTATAATCGTCCATTTCCTAATCGTTTCCTCTCTACTATTTCGTATTTTCTGGCAGATTATACAAGCGATGATTATGTATATGATCTAATAACTACTAATTTACGCAATTTCTTCATAAGGAATGTTTGCCAATATGATTATAAGAACTATCCAATCCGTTTTGTTGGATCATTGGCTTATAGTTATGCAAAAATTTTGAGAGAAGTTGCCAATGAGTTTGATATTGAGCTGGATATTATTGAAGAAACTCCAATGAATGGTTTAATTGACTTCCATTCATTAAATATTGAAGAATCTTAAAATCTGTATATAAAGTATATTGACAGGGGTATAATAATCCCTTATTTGCAAATATATAAATATAAAGTTAAATAAATGCAAAGGAATGTTCTTGATATTAAATTATAATATATCTTTGCTAAGAAGAAACGAAGAAATTACGTTTCATCACCTTTGTTAATAACGAGTTTATCTCTTAAAATGACCAGCTAAATTGTAACAGTATTTAGTGAATTTTAATTTTCGACCGACAGTAGAATTACTAAGTTCTCTTGGAACTTGGTAAACCTCTAAAAATAACAAGAGAGATAAAATATAAGTTAAACCTATAAATAAGAAAAAACGCCTATGGAAGAAAAACTTGTCTGACAGAAGAAATAGATCTGACTAACTATTTCTATCTGATTATCCTTACCCTAATTTTTGAGAGAACTATTTTATTTAACAACAAAATTATCAATCATTTATGAATGAAGATCGCAAAAAACGAGGATTAGCAAATAGCAAATTCTTCACAGCAGTAGCCATCAGTGCACTGTTTTTAGGAAGCGGTAATGCGATGGCTAACCAGGTTGCTTCTGATCATGTTTCAGAAGTAACAGAGCAGTTACAATCTATCAATGTTACAGGTTTGGTTGTAGATGCGACAGGCGAGCCGGTTATCGGTGCCAGTGTGGTAGAAAAAGGGACAACTAATGGTATTGTTACTGACGTTAATGGAAAGTTTGCATTGAGTGTAAAATCAGGAGCAATATTAAAAATATCATTCGTAGGTTATCAGCCTCAGGAAGTAAAGGCTACACCTACTATGAAAATCGTGTTGAAGGAAGATACGGAATTATTGGATGAAGTAGTAGTAGTTGGTTACGGTACACAAAAGAAAGCCAATTTAACAGGTGCAGTTACTACTGTAGACTTGAATAAAACGATGTCAGGCCGTCCTCAGCAAGATGTAACCAAAGCATTGCAAGGTGCGGTTCCTGGTTTGAGTATCACAACTGAAAATGGTGATATCAACGGAAGTGCTGCAATGCGTATTCGTGGTGTCGGTACGTTAAGTAATTCTGAAAAGAGTAATCCGTTGATTGTTGTGGATGGAGTCCCGATGGATGACATTTCTTTCTTGAATACACAGGATATTGAGAGTATCTCTGTGCTGAAAGACGCTGCTTCTACCTCTATTTATGGTACACGTGCAGCTTTTGGTGTTATTTTAATTAATACGAAGAGTGCTAAACCGACGGAAAAGGTTACTATAAACTATAGTAATAATTTCGCTTGGGATCAAGCAACTTACCTTCCGAATTTCCCGGATGTACCCACACAGCTTAGAGCTGCATTAGAGGCTAAGGCTAATGCTAACCAATATGAAGTTGAGCTCTTCGGTATGTACTTTGACAAGCTGTTGCCCTATGCCGAGAAATGGGCGCAACAGAATGGCGGAAGAAAACTGAAGTACGGTGAAATGAGACCATATCAGAGCGATAGCAATGTGGGTGATTATAGCATCGTTGACGGAACTCCTTATTATTATGCTGACTGGGATGTACAAGATATTTATTATAGCAAAGCAGCCCCTTCACAAAGCCATAATATATCTGTTCAGGGAAGTTCTGGTAAGACTAATTATTATCTTTCTTTTGGTTATGATGAGAAGGAAGGTATAATGAAAGTACGTCCCGATGAATTGAAGAAATACAATGTTTCAGTGAATGTAACGACCAATTTGTATGATTGGTTGCAAGTAGGTGCACGTGTCAATTACTCTCGTAAGGCTTATCAGCGTCCTGACATTTACAGTAGTACTTATCAGACCCTTTGGCGTTGGGGTTCTTTCTTTATTCCTTCAGGTACTATTGATGGTTATGACACTCGCCTCATGGCTATGCGTAAGCAAGCATCCGACCGTAAGGAAATAACTGACCTTACCCGTCTGAATGGATTCTTGAAAGCAGAAATAGTAAAAGGACTTACTTTGAATGCTGATTTCACTTATGCAATTCAGAACTTGAACAGTGGTTCTGAAGACTTCTCGGTCTATGGTATTGACTGGTCGGGAATGCCTACTCCTAAATATATTGTTACCAAAAGTAACTCGGCAATCTGGCGGGATAATTCCAAGCAGAATACTTGGACTTTGAATGCGTATGCCAACTATGCCAAGACTTTTGCAAAGAGCCATAATTTGAATGTAATGGTCGGAGCCAATGCTGAAGAAGTGGATTATACTTATTTATATGGATACCGCAAAGGATTGTATGATGAAGCATATCCTGAATTGAATCTGGCAAGCCAAGATGGACAACAAATAAATTGGTCGCACACTTCCCGTGCTTCAGCCGGTTACTTCGGACGTATTAATTATGATTATAAGGGCATTTACCTGTTAGAGGTGAATGGACGTTATGATGGTTCTTCCAGATTCCCACATAATGATAAATGGGCATTCTTCCCTTCTGCATCTATCGGATACCGGTTCTCAGAAGAAGCCTTCTTTGCACCTTTGAAGAGAGTGGTTAACAATGCTAAGTTGCGTGCATCTTATGGTGAAATTGGAAATGAAGCCATCGGAGACTATATGTTTGAGGCATTGATCAGCCAACGCGAAAACACGTTGGCTTCAGGATATATTTACTGGGTGGATGGTAATGGAGCTAATGCTAATAGATTGACTCAGTACAATATGCCTAAACTGGTGTCGAAGTCTCTTACTTGGGAACGCATCCGCACTACTGATATTGGTTTGGATTTAGGTTTCCTGAATAATGAATTAACTGTAGGATTTGACTGGTACCAACGTGAAAACCGTGATATGCTTGCTCCTGCTCAGGTTCTTCCGAACAGTGTAGGTGCTACTGCTCCTTATGATAATGCAGGTACACTGCGCACCCGTGGATGGGAATTAAACCTCGATTGGCATCATAAATTCGGTGAATTTAATGTGTATGCTAACTTCAATCTTAGTGATTCAAAGACAAAAGTAACGAAGTGGAATAATGACACTAAGTTGCTCAGTTCTTACTATTCGGGCAAGAATTATGGTGATATCTGGGGCTTCGAAACAGATCGTTATTTTGAGGAATCTGATTTTACCGGCCAGAATGCAGACGGTTCATGGAACTACAAGCCGGGTATTGCCGGTCAGTCCGCACTTGAACGTGCCCCGTTCCATTATGGTCCTGGTGATATTAAGTTCAAAGATTTGGATGGCAGTGGCGAAATTGACGGTGGAAAAGGAACCGCTGATGATCATGGTGACTTGAAGGTTATCGGTAATTCACTCCCCCGTTATGAATATGGTTTCCATTTGGGGGGTAACTGGAAAGGTATTGACTTGGATTTATTCTTCCAAGGTGTGGGAAAACGTTCTGATTGGACTATTTCTTCTTTGAATTTCCCGATGATGCGCGCAGCTGACTTGGCTATCTACGATAATCAAAAAAGTTTCAATAGAGTATTCTATACTGATGATTGGAAAACGATTACCGGTTATGATATCAACCAAGGTAACACTTATCCTCGTTTATATCCGGGAAATGAAGCCAAAGGTACTGTATCAGGTATTGCAAACGGTTCCAATAACTATTATCCGCAATCTCGTTACTTAACTGATATGTCTTATCTTCGTTTAAAGAACGTAACTGTTGGTTATACTTTACCGAAGGAGTGGACCCGCAAAGCTTTCATCGAAAAGGCACGTATCTACTTTAGTGGTAGTAACCTCTTCTTGCTCTACAAGGGCAGTGATCTTCCAGTTGATCCGGAAATCAGTACTGGTGATGGCCTTACCTATGGAGGCTGGGGACGTACAACTCCTATCACTCGTACCTTCTCATTCGGTATTCAGGTAACCTTATAATAACTATTAAACAATAAGAATGATGAAAAAGCTATTCATATACGGAACAATGGCACTGATGGCCTTGACAAGTTGTAATGACTTTCTCGACAAAGCACCTTTGGATGCCTTTACCAATACTCCTGCATATTGGAGTAATACGAGTAATCTTGACAACCAATGCAATACATTCTATAACAACTATTCGGGTTATGGAAATGGCAGTGGTGGTGGCTGGTTCTATTTCAAAACACTGAGTGATGACCAGGTAGACTATCAGTCAACAGTCTGGACTTACACAAGTGTGGTGGCTACTTCTACAAATTGGTCAGATCCTTTCACTGAAATCCGTCGTGCCAATTATATTATCGAAGGTTTGCAAACATCCTCTCTCGATGAAGCTGTTAAAGCTAATTATGAAGGCCTGGCTCGCTTAAACAGGGCATGGGAGTATTATCAACTGGTTCGCATGTATGGTGACGTACAGTGGATAACTACAGTTGTAGATCCGGCAGACAAAGATGTGGTTTACGGACCACGTACGGATCGAGATGTGGTAATGGACAATGTCCTTGAAGATTTAAACTATGCTGCGAATACAATTACGGGCACTAACAAGCAACGCTTCAGTGCTGACATGGCATTGGCTATGAAAGCTGACATCACGTTGTATGAAGGTACTTACTGTAAATATCGCAATGCAAGTGACAATGCCGGTAAGGCTGCTGACAACACTCGTGCTGAAAAGTATCTGCGTGAATGCGTGGCTGCTTGTGAAGCATTGATGACTAAGGGATATTCATTGAATCCGAGCTATAAGGGAAACTATAATTCAATTTCGCTTAGCTCTAATCCTGAAATGATTTTCTTCAAGCCTTATTCTCAGAATGTTTTCATGCATTCCACCATCGACTATACTGTTAATACAAGTGGTACCAGCGGTATGACCAAAAATGCTTTTGATAATTACTTGTTCCTTGACGGTAAACCCAAAGCAACCACTACAATGGATACCAATGATGCCGCGGTGAAAGATGCAGATGGTAAATACAATCTTGAGTCTGTTCTTGCTGTTCGCGATAAGCGATTAGCGGTTACTCTCGATCCTGTGTTATGTTTCAAGGGTAGTGCTTATAGCCGTGCCGGAGTTGCAGGATTTACTTCTACTACTGGTTACGGTATAGCTAAATATGATAATCCGGAGGAATTGGCAGTAGGCGATCGTAACAGTATCAACAAGCAATATACAGACTGTCCGCTTTTCTGGCTGTCTGTTGTCTATCTGAACTTCGCTGAGGCTAAGGCAGAGCTTGGAACATTGACACAGGCTGATCTTGATAAGTCCATTAATAAGTTACAGGAACGTGCCGGACTACCCGGTATGACCACTCAACCGGAAGCTGATCCAGCCAACAATATGGGCGTTAGCAATTTGATTTGGGAGATCCGCCGTTGCCGTCGTTGTGAGTTGATGTGTGATAACTGGACTCGTTATTGGGATTTAATTCGTTGGCATAAACTTGATTTACTTGATTCTTCCAAGAATCCTACGATCTATCTTGGAGCTAACATGAAGAATGTGGAGAATCCGGAAGTCGATGTGAATAGTGATGGATATATGATTGGTTCTAATACTCTTAACCAGCCACGTACTTACGAAGCCAAGCATTATTTCTATCCGATACCTACAACTCAGCTGACTTTGAACTCGAATATGGAACAGAATCCGTTCTGGAAATAAGGTGAGATTGTTAATGGTGTAACTGAAAGGGGTTGAATTCTATTTACTTAGAGTTCAACCTCTTTTTTGCTGCGATATAGAGGGATGATTGGATATCATAAATATTTTCTATCTTTGTAAAAAGCTGTCCGTTAGTAAAATAATAATTTTGTCATTAGAAGTATGCTTAAATTAAGAATGTTATCACAGGGAATTGCAGGGCCACGGTTTGAAAAGCCGGAGGAGGTTGTTGAATGGATGGGTGCTATGCAGGCGCAAGAGATCAGGGCGGTTAAGTGGGCAGTGGGGTTGCGTGTAGCGAAACCTTCGTTGACGGCTGTTCAGGAGGCATTGGATTCAGGGCGGATTTTGCGTACTCACGTGATGCGTCCTACGTGGCATTATATTCCGGGGAAGGATATAAAATGGATGACTGAGTTGTCTGCTAAGGGTATGTTGTCAAGGTTCAGCTTTTATGCAAAGCATCATGGTTTGACGGAGAAGGATTGTTTGCAATACAAACCTAAAATAGAAGAAATCTTGACTGGACAGCATCTGACGTGCCAAGAAGCTTTTGAACAACTAAACTTGAAGGGGATAAACATTAGCGAGCCTATAACTAAAATGTGTCTGAGTTTTGCAGAAGTGGATGGAACGGTATGTAGCGGCATTGAGAAAAATGGAAAACATACATATGCACTGACCGGTGAAAGGGTTCCGGATGCCATAAAGCTATCTCGTGAAGAGGCTCTTGCTGAGCTTACCCGGAGGTATTTCAGAAGTCATGGACCGGCAACACTGGAAGATTTTGTGTGGTGGTCTGCATTGAACATACGTGAAGTACGTAGCGCTATAGCGTCACTTGGTCAGGAAATTATAACAGAACGATATAATGACAGGGAGATGATGATACATATCTCTTCACCCGGACTTACCGGGGAGGTAGAAGTTGATGAAAAAAGTATTCTCCAGTTTCTCCCGCCGTTTGATGAATATCTGGTAAGTTATAAAAACCGCTTTGACTGTATAAAGGAATCGCACGCGCAGTATGCCTATAATAATTTTGGTATATTTCAACCTGTTATTCTTCATCAAGGCCGTATCACGGGAAACTGGCGTAAGACTTCGAAGAGAGGGGCTTTTGATACATCTTTTTTCCCTGGATGCAGGCCTGCCGCAAAGAAGCTTGTCGAAAAAGCTATAAAAGAATGCTTGTTGTTTCATGAAAGTTGATTCCTCGTATGGAAATTCAGTTTACGCCAAATGGTAACTTTGTTAACCCCACACGGTAACTCCATTTACACACCGAAGTAAAGGGCGTTACATGCCGAGGTAAAGGTCGTTACAGTAAGGGGTAAAGGTCGTTACATACGGCAGTAAATGCTTTTACATCTTGTAGTAACCAATTGGTAAATACTATTGATTGATTATCAGTAAACTAACAAAATCTTATCACTAACCTTTAATTCATTTTCATGCCGAGATGAATGAATTCCCGCCAATGGGTTAGTATGAAAAAGAGGTTATCTCGTTTCCGGGATAACCTCTTTTTTCGTTTGCAACCATTTCTCCAATGGTTCTATTTTATTGGTAATGCTTAGAGAGCATTCTCTTTTACCAAATATTCTGCAATTTGTACTGCATTCAGTGCAGCACCTTTCTTGATCTGGTCGCCCACAATCCAGAAAGTCAGACCGTTTTCATTAGCCAGATCCTTACGGATACGACCTACATAAACGGGATCTTTGCCTGCAAGGAACAGAGGCATTGGATATTCCTTTTCGGCAGGGTTATCCTGCAATACCAAGCCGTCGCCTTTTGCAAAAGCTTCACGAGCTTCTTCCACTGAAATAGGACGTTCTGTTTCTACCCAAATGCTTTCAGAGTGAGAACGAAGAGCAGGAACGCGTACGCAAGTTGCACTTACTTTAATGTCGGAGTGCATAATCTTACGGGTCTCGTGGAACATCTTCATTTCTTCTTTAGTGTATCCGTTATCAGTGAATACGTCAATCTGAGGAATGAGGTTGAATGCCAACTGGTATGCAAACTTTTCAACAGTAACAGATTCACCTGCTAACACCTGGCGGTATTGTGTGTACAATTCATCCATAGCGGCAGCACCTGCACCGCTGGCAGCCTGATACGTAGAAACGTGTACAGTTTTTATGTGAGAAAGCTGTTCGATGGCTTTCAGTGCCACTACCATCTGTATAGTGGTACAGTTAGGGTTGGCGATGATGCTGCGTGGACGATCTTTTGCGTCGGCAGCATTTACCTCGGGAACTACCAAAGGTATGTCATTATCCATACGGAAAGCACTGGAGTTATCGATCATCACGGCACCATGTTTGGTGATGGTCTCGGCATACTCTTTAGAGGTACCAGCGCCTGCGGAAGTGAAAGCGATATCAACCCCTTTAAAGTCATCGTTGTGTTGCAAGAGTTTTACCTCGATCTGTTTACCGCGGAATGTGTATTTTGTTCCGGCACTGCGTTTAGAACCGAACAACACTAACTCATCCAACGGGAAATTCCTTTCATCGAGCACACGCAGGAACTCCTGTCCCACGGCTCCGCTTGCTCCAACAATAGCTACTTTCATTTTCTTTTGTTTTTTAATTAAGTTTATAAAAATGTTCTTCTATGCTTAAAAACGATAGAATTGGCTGCAAATTTATAACAATTTGCTGTATGACAACGTATAAAATGAAAAGTTTTTTGTTATTTTGCAACGTAAACCTAAAACTTGAAGCCCATGGACTTATTTGACTTCAGTCTAAAACTTCCCATTACCGACCCTACATGGATATTTCTCCTTGTACTTCTTATTATATTGTTTGCTCCTATTTTGTTGAACAGACTTCGTATCCCACATATCATCGGTATGATATTGGCAGGATTGGTAATTGGCGAGCATGGGTTTAATATTTTAGCACGGGATAGTAGTTTCGAGTTGTTTGGCAAGGTAGGTTTATACTATATCATGTTTCTGGCTGGTCTGGAAATGAATATGTCAGACTTTAAGCAAAATAGGGGAAAGGCCGTAATGTTGGGGTTACTGGCTTTTATCATTCCAATTATGATCGGTCTTGTGGTGAACATGACCTTCCTGAAATATAGTTTGATCACTTCAGTTCTGTTGGCAAGTATGTATGCTTCGCATACGCTGGTGGCATATCCTATCGTGATTCGATATGGCGTCTCCCGACATCGCAGTGTAAGTATTGCAGTGGGAGGTACGGCGGTGACTGATACCCTTACGCTGTTGGTTTTAGCTGTGGTAGGTGGTATGTTTAAGGGGGAATCCGGTGGACTGTTCTGGGTATGGCTGGTTGTCAAAGTGGTTTTCTTGGGTGGATTGATTATGTACTTTTTCCCTCGCATTGGGCGTTGGTTCTTCCGCAGATACGATGATAATGTAATGCAATTCATTTTCGTGCTTGCCATGGTATTTCTGGGGGCAGGCTTAATGGAATTTGTGGGGATGGAAGGCATTCTCGGAGCTTTCCTTGCCGGCTTGGTACTGAATCGGCTTATTCCGCATGTTTCTCCATTGATGAATCACCTGGAGTTTGTGGGCAATGCACTTTTCATTCCTTACTTCCTGATCGGTGTGGGAATGCTGATTGATATACATGTGATTTTTGGCCATGGTGATGCGTTGAAGGTGGCTGGGGTAATGATTGCTGTTGCTTTGACTGGTAAATGGATTGCTTGCTGGCTGACGCAGAAGATATATAAAATGGCAGCTATTGAGCGGGAACTAATGTACGGCTTGAGCAATGCCCAGGCTGCGGCTACATTGGCTGCTGTACTGGTTGGATATAATATAATTCTGCCTAATGGTGAAAGACTGCTGAATGACGATGTCCTGAATGGCACTGTATTGTTAATCCTCGTGACCTGTGTGGTAAGTTCATTTATTACTGAACGCGCTGCTCGTAAGATCGCTATCGATGAGGCCCATCTGGAGGATGAAAAACGTCCGGTAGAGCTGGAAAAGATTTTAATACCGGTTGCCAATCCGGATACGATTGAAGATTTGGTGAGTCTGTCCTTGTTGATACGTGATCCTAAACAGAGAGATAATCTGGTGGCATTGAATGTGATTAATGATAATAATGCATCGGAAGCTCTGGAACTTCGCGGAAAACGTTATCTTGAGAAAGCAGCCATGATAACGGCATCGGTGGATGTGCCGCTGAAACAAATCAGCCGTTATGACTTGAATATTGCTTCCGGCATTATTCATACGGCAAAAGAGCATGGAGTGACGGATGTGGTAATAGGTTTGCACCGTAAAGTTAATATTGTGGATTCCTTCTTTGGTATGTTGGCGGAGAATCTGTTGAAAGGTTTGCACCGGGAAGTGATAATTGCAAAATTCCTGATGCCGATTAATACTATACGGAGAATTAATATTGCTGTTCCGCCGAAAGCAGAATATGAAGCGGGTTTCCAGAAGTGGGTAGAACATTTCTGCCGTATGGGAAGTACATTGGGATGCCGGGTACACTTCTTCGCTAATGAAGAAACTACTACGCTCTTACAAATACTGGTAAAGAAGAGGTTTAGCTCGACAATGACTGATTTCTCCCGTTTGGATGATTGGGGGGATTTACTGTTGTTGACCGGACAAGTGAATTATGATCACTTACTGGTGATTATCAGTGCCCGCCGTGGTTCTATTTCTTATGATCCTGCATTCGAAAGACTTCCTGCCCAGTTAGGAAAGTATTTTGCCAACAATAGTTTGATAGTGCTCTATCCGGATCAGTTGGGTGAACCGCAAGATATGTTGTCTTTCTCTAATCCACGTGGTAATAATGAAGATCAGCATTATGAAAAGGTAGGCAAATGGTTCTATAAATGGTTCAAGAAGAGTAATTAGTGATTAGCAACAAAGTGATAAGTGATTAGTGAGGATGGAAGATTGGAGACAGAGGACACGGCTCTTATTGGGTGAGGAGAAGATGGAACGTTTGCAGCAGGCACACGTGCTTGTAGTGGGTCTTGGTGGAGTAGGAGCGTATGCAGCGGAGATGATTTGTCGTGCCGGAGTGGGACGCATGACGATTGCGGATGCGGATACAGTGCAACCTACGAATATCAACCGTCAGCTTCCGGCCTTACATTCTACATTGGGAATGAGCAAGGCGGAAATCTTGGAGAAACGTTTCCGGGATATTAATCCGGAAATTGAATTGACGGTGTTGCCGGTATTCCTGAAAGATGAGAATATTCCCGAACTGCTGGATGCAGCATCCTATGATTTTGTAGTGGATGCCATTGATACGCTGGCTCCGAAATGTCATTTGATTGCAGAAACTTTAAAGCGACATATTAAGATTGTTTCCAGTATGGGAGCCGGAGCAAAGAGTGATATAACCCAGGTCCGCTTTGCCGATATATGGGATACCTATCATTGCGGACTGAGCAAGGCAGTCAGAAAACGACTTCAGAAAATGGGAATCAAGCGTAAACTGCCGGTGGTATTCAGTACGGAACAAGCGGATCCGAAAGCTGTACTGCTGACAGAGGATGAAATGAATAAGAAATCAACATGCGGAACAGTCAGCTATATGCCGGCGGTATTTGGATGCTATCTGGCGGAGTATGTGTTGAAGAGATTATGATCAGCAAGCGCATCTTTTGCCACCTTATTGGCAAAGAATCAGTACTTAACATTAGATAAAGATGAAGTATATATGATACAATTACAAGGAATAACCAAGAGTTTCGGTAGCCTGCAAGTTTTGCGGGGGATTGACTTGAATATAGATAAAGGCGAGATCGTTAGTATCGTTGGCCCGAGTGGAGCGGGAAAGACTACTTTACTTCAAATTATGGGAACCTTGGATGCCCCTGATAGCGGTACGGTAACTATCGACGGTACTTTGGTCAGCCGTATGAAGGAGAAGGAACTGTCGGCTTTCCGTAACAAACATATAGGGTTTGTCTTTCAGTTTCACCAGCTTTTACCGGAATTTACGGCATTGGAAAACGTGATGATACCTGCATTTATTGCCGGTGTGGGGCAGAAAGAAGCTACTGCATCTGCATTGGAACTGTTGGAGTTTATGGGACTGACAGATCGCGCCGGGCATAAGCCTAATGAACTTTCTGGTGGGGAGAAACAACGTGTGGCCGTAGCCCGTGCTCTCATTAATCATCCGGCTGTGATACTGGCTGACGAACCTTCGGGTAGCCTGGATACTCATAATAAGGAAGAATTGCATCAGCTTTTCTTCGACCTTCGCAATCGTTTCGGACAAACATTTGTTATTGTTACTCACGATGAAGGATTGGCACAGATTACGGACCGTACGGTGCACATGGTTGACGGGGAAATAGTTTAATCTTATTTTCCCGTACTCATTACTACTGAATCATTATCGCTATTGTTTACTTTTCTTTGTATTGCTTTGAATTTACGTCCGAAAGAGAAATTGTAGGATAAGCTGACCAGAAACATATGTGAGCTTTCCTTAATATAGCTTTTAGTCTTGTACGAGGCAAATTGATTCCAATTCTCATTCTCTACTTTATAATTATCAGTGAATGGGTTGAAAGCGCCTACACCTAAACGGAGATCTTTATATTTATAATATAGAACTAATATCTGGATATTTTCTCCTCCTGAGAGGGTCTCTCCCCAGAAGTTGTTCCAATTGGTATTGATTTGCCAGAACAAGGAGAATCGTTTGTAATTGAATGAAGCTTGTCCTTCGTAATACCAGTTGGTATAAGTGTGAGAGTAATTGTTTCCATGACTTATATAATGGTTCACTCCTCCTGTGAATGAAAGTTGCAGCATATCCCATAGTGGGCCTACCCGGAGCATCAGACGTCCGGATAACTTTTGCCAGTCTTTCTGGTTATCCCACGTTTGTACTATTTTATTGCCTTCCTGTAACTTTTCATCCATAATGGCATTGGGAGATAATTGTATGCATCCCATAGGTTACTGTAGAAAATACCTTTCTTCCACTCATAAGTCAGTTCCGTACGATAGCATATGTACGATTTCAGATTCGGATTTCCACGACGTATCTGGAAAGAGTCTATAGTTTGTTCTATAGCACTCCACTGAATATATGGCTATTCCCTTGATTCATACGGGTATCGTAATTATGCCCGTTCCGGTATTCGTTGTTAGAGTATGATGCTGGAAAGTACTAATCTATTTTTTTATTTAGAAAAACAAACTACTTTTAAGTTCGTTTCTATAATGGGCAGCTAGTATCTATGACATTTTGTTATACCTTTACCCCGATTTTTATAATTTATATAGATTACATTATGAGAAAAGTAGTTCTTACTTTAGTTACATTAGCATTTGTGTCATTTACATATGCGCAGGATGTAGCTTTCGATTCTTTCAAACGAATCGAATCGGATAAGGTGTTGAACCTGTCAGCCGATCAAATTGCAAAAATCAAAAAACTAAATAGAGAAGTTGGCCCCAAGTTTAAAGCTATCGGACAGAGTAATCTTCCTGGGTACGAAAAAGGGCAGAGGAAAAGAGCATTGGCTCTTGAACACAAAGCTGCCATTAAAGCTATCTTGTCAGAGAAGCAGGTTAAGTTATGGGAAGAGCATTACGGAAGTATGGATAACAGGAAAGGTCTGCGTGGCATCATGAAAGGTGATTATGATCATCGATTGGGTCAATTGGAAACCAATTTTGAAAAGGATAAGGAGGCAATTGAGAATAGCTCTTTATCTAAAGACGCAAAGAAAGCCAAGGTAAAAGCACTTAAAAATGAATATAAACAAGAAAAAGAGCGATTGAAGAATGAACGTGATACTGCAATAAAATCAGGAGTTTTGGAAAAGTGATTGAATCATTCAAAACAAACATAATGACCGATTCTTTCCAGGTCCGTTTCTGTAAATTCCTCATAGAGGGAGAAAGGCTTAAGGCTCGTTAGCGAGCCTTTTTTCTTGCGGTATTCCACAATGGCTTTGGCTTGGTAGAAGTTGATATAGGGATGGGAGCGCAATTTGTCCACACTGATACGGTTTAGGTTAATGCGGCGAACAATCGTCGGGTCAATGCTGAACCAGGCTTGCAGTTGCTGAGTATTCAGGTTGATATCCTTTAGCTGCTCTATTTGGTAGAATCCGCCTAATCTCTGCCGATAACCAACTATCAGCCGAGCAATGCCACTTCCGATACCCGGAATCTTCTTTAATTCGGTGGTGTCGGCGCGATTCAAATCAAGAATGGTTCCGGCTTCATATTTGATATTCTCCACCGATGCGGTTTGTGCAATGTACAATTGTGTGGTATGATATACAGTATCTTCCGGTGGGATATGTATGTAAGAAGAAAGGATGGAATATTGTTCTTCCGTCATTCCATATACTTTCTTAAAATCTTCCGGTTTACGGAATTTACCACCTTTTGTCCGATAATGCAGGATATTTTTTGCCATCCAAGCCGGCAATCCTAAATGTCGGAATGTGATGGAGTCTGCTGTATTTGGATTGAAAGAAGTCAGGACTACAGGAATGTTCTCTTCTTTTCTCTTATAAGTCGTATATTGCCTTTCACTGGGTTGCTCTTTCTCTTCCAATGAGGCTATGAATTCTTCATATTCTTGTTGGGCATTAGCTTGTATAGCCATATCATTCGGGGAGATAGGATTCCTTCGTTGCCAGGCGGATATAAGATGCCCGGAGAGAAAAACGATACAAATAACTGCTATGAGCATCAGGATACCTCGTTTTTCTCCCCGGGAAAAGTAAAAGTAATCTTTAAATGGATTTTGCATCTCCTACAATTTCAAGAAGCCCAGTTCTTTGATGAAGATAAGTGAAATTGCTATCGGAGCTATAAACTTCAATATGAATATCAGTAATTTGTAGAACGTTACTTTCAGCATTCCATTGTTACTTACTTCTTCCCAGACAATCTTCTTATTCAGGTACCAACCGGTAAAGATGGAAATGCACAGACCACCTAATGGCAACATAATTTTAGCTGTGACAAAGTCGAACAGGTTGAATAAGTTCAAACCGAATATAGTGTATCCCTTACCTGCACCGAGCGAAAGTGAACACAAAATGCCTAAGAACATACAACCGCCTGTTACAAAACTTGCTGCACGTTTCCGGCTCAGATGGAATTCTTCGTGAAGGTAGGCTGTCACTACTTCATGCATGGAAATGGTAGAAGTAAGTGCGGCAACTGCCAGAAGAATATAGAACATGACTGAGAATATATAGGCCAATAAAGGTACTCCGCTAAACGCTTGTTGGAAAACATTGGGCAGTGTAATAAAGATGAGACTTGGACCGGCATCCGGTTGGATACCTACCGAGAATGCAGCGGGGAAGATGATCAGCCCTGCCAATATAGCGACAAATGTATCGATGATACTAACACTAAAAGCTGTTTTAGTCAGATTCGTATCTTTTTTGAAATAGGATGCATAGGTACAGAGACATCCCATTCCCAAACTTAATGAGAAAAATGCCTGTCCCATGGCACTCAGGAATACATTCGCATTCACCTTATCCCATTCGGGTTTCAAGAGAAACTCGAGACCAGCACCTGAACCCGGCAATGCAATAGAACAGCCAGCCAATATAATCAGCAGGATAAATAGCATTGGCATCATAATTTTAGCAGACTTTTCGATCCCTTTTTCCACCCCTTTTACGATGATAAAATGAGTGGCAAGAAGAAAGAGTACCAGCCAGATGACCGGACGCCAGGGATTAGAAGAAAATGAATTGAATGTATTGATGTAATCGGCTGCCGTTTTTCCGGCAAAGTTATCGGTAACAGCTTCACCAATGAATTCCAGAGTCCAACCGGCTACTACAGAGTAATAACTCAAAATCAGAAACCCTGCTAATACACCCATGCGGCCTACCCAGCGCCATTGTGTACCGGGTGCCAGTTTTTGGTAAGCTCCTGCTGTATTGGCGCGTGAATGTCGCCCGATGAGGAATTCGGATACCATGATAGGGATTCCTAAAATAAGTACACATGCTAAGTAAATGAGAATAAACGCAGCACCGCCATGATTGCCAGTCTCGTAGGGAAACCGCCAGATGTTACCCAGACCGACTGCGGAACCTGCCGAAGCAAGTATGACGCCTAATTTGCTCCCGAAATTGGCTCTGTCATTTTTAGTCATAAAAAAGTAGATTTTTCTTTCATTTCGTTATTATTCTCTACTAGAACATGCAAATATAGAAAATGTTCTGTACTTTTGTGCACAAATCGTTCATAAATTGAGATATGCTATACTATATTAAAAAATATCCGGTATCGTTGCTGATTATATTGACAGTGATTTATTTGTCGTTCTTTAAACCGCCAACAACGGAATTAAGCCGAATACCGAATATTGATAAAGTTGTACATATTTGTATGTATTTAGGCATGTCAGGCATGTTGTGGCTGGAGTTTCTGCGTGCTCACCGCAGAAATGATTCCCCTTTATGGCATGCATGGATGGGGGCATTTGTGTGCCCCGTATTATTTAGTGGAATGGTGGAATTGCTGCAGGAATATTGCACTACTTACCGTGGCGGCGATTGGCTGGACTTTGCAGCGAATACAACAGGAGCGTTTATAGCCTCAATGATAGGTTATTTTGTACTGCGTCCGTGGATGGCGAAAAAACAATAAGTAGTGTCGATTATAAGTAATCAATCACTGTACTCAGTTTAATTCCGTTGGATCCTTTGATCAGGATGGTTTTTCCATGAGGTTTATTCTTTTGTAAAGCTTCGATAACTGCCGAGGCATCCGGATAGGTCGGGAAGTTATGCTTTGCAGCAGCGAACTGATCGCCTACCAGCATTACTTCTTTAAAACCACATTCTGTCAGGAAGTCTGCAATCTTCTGATGTTCTTCCGGACCGTCCTTCCCCAATTCCCTCATATCTCCTAATATCAGCATTTTATTGTCGACCTCCATGTTGTGGAAGTTGCTGATTGAGGCCTGCATACTGGTAGGGTTAGCATTGTATGCATCAATAATCAATGTATTGTCTGCTGTCTGTTTTAGTTGCGAACGATTGTTTTGCGGAGTATATTCTTTTAAAGCGGCATCTATTTTTTCTGATTCTACATTAAAGAAGTGCCCGATAGTAACAGCAGCAAGTGCATTGGCGAAATTATATTCACCGATTAGCTGTGTTTTCACTTCATGATGCTCACCGTCTTTGCCTGCTTTCCATTCAAAAGTCAGATAAGGCGAGTTGCCTGTAACATGTCCGTTGATGTATAATTCATCTGCACTTCCATAAGGAATCAGCTTCAATCCCCAAGCCATATTTCTCAGATATAAATTATCATGGTGGATGAAGATAGTAGAGTTTTTACGCTCACGAAGGTAGTCATACAGTTCTCCTTTGGTTTTGATAACTCCTTCGAAAGAACCGAAACCTTCCAGATGTGCTTTACCCACATTCGTGATAATTCCATAATCCGGTTCGGCGATCTCTACTAATTCCTTGATGTCGCCCGGATGGCTGGCGCCCATTTCTATGATGCCGAGGTCATGTTCCGCTTTCAGACGTAACAGAGTGAGAGGGACCCCTATATGATTGTTCAGATTACCTTGCGTATAAAGTACGTTATATGTCTTTGAAAGAACAGCTGCAATCAATTCTTTGGTAGTGGTCTTTCCGTTGGTTCCTGTGATGCCGATAATACGTGTACCTATTTGACGGCGGTGATAATTGGCGAGTTCTTGCAGAGTGTGCAGGCAACTATCTACCAGTATATAATGTGGGTCTTCTACAGGTACATATTCGGCTTCATCTACTATAACGTAACTACTTCCCGATTCCAATGCTTTGACAGCAAAAGCGTTTCCATTGAAATTGTCACCTTTTAGTGCTATGAATAAAGAACCTTCAGGGCAGTTGCGGCTGTCCGTAGTCACACTGGTACATTCCAGAAATATCTTGTATAGGGTGGTGATATTCATAACTATCTCCTTTTTAAAACGTTGTTATTTTCTGTTCTCTAAAACGTTGCAAAGATAGATATTCTCCGCTACAGTGATACATTTGCAATGAAAATGTTTTTATTCTTTCAAAGGTAAAATCAGAATAAAACGGGAACCTGTGGTGTAGGTTGAATCAATAGTCAGGCTACCCCCCATTTTCTTCGCAATTAGGCGGCTGAGGGCAAGCCCTAATCCGGTACCCTTTGAAAATGTATCTAACTTGGCAAATCGTTCGAACACAAAATCTTGTTTGTCTTGGGGAATGCCAATGCCGGTGTCGGTGATGCAAATCATGATTTGCTTTTGTTTGGAAAGAATGCGCCAGCTAAGTGCAATGCTGCCTTCCTCTGTAAATCTTGCCGCATTGTGAAGCAAATGTAATACTACCTGTCCAAGACGTGTCGGATTTGTATGCAGATAGAGTTCGCTCTGTTCCGGTTGATAAGAAAGAACGACTCCGGGTTTAACCAAACCTTTTGCACGTTCCATCCATTGTAGACAAAGTTCATTTAGCTCACTCTTTGTGTCGATAGGGATGGTAGTGCCACTATCAAGACTGGATAATTCCAATACGTCGTCTACTAATTGAAGCAGATGATTACTGCCTTGCTCGATGATAGTTGTATATTCTTTCGATTCTTCGTCTTCTTCAGAGATCTTGCTACTGAGTATTTGCGAGAAACCAACTATGGAATTGAGTGGTGTACGTATCTCATGGCTCATATTCTGTATGAATTCAGTTTTCATACGGCTGGCACTCTGTTCTGCATCTTTAGCACGGCGTAGAACTTTATTCAGCCGGGTTTCGCGAAAAAACATAATGCCGACAATTACTACTATGATGCATAATAGAATGATGATACGCCAGCGTGTTTCTAATTGTATTTCCTGATTTTTCTGTATTAACTCCTTATTCTCCAAATTCAGATGTTCCATTCCCAAAATGGTTGCGAACTCTCCTACAGCTATGTCTTCCTGGGCGCTATTCAGTGAATCACTGAGTTCAAAAGCTTTTTCATAACTCTCAATAGCTTTCTGGTAGTCTTTTTTAGCAGTATAAATAGACCCGCGTGTGCGATATAGTGTAGGGGTGATAAATCCACTCTGGCTAAGCTTTTCAAAGGCTTGCTGGAATACATCCAGGGCTTTATCGTATTCACCGGTTTCTATGTAATAATTGGTTTCAATTTCCAGTAGATTAGTGGCACGCTTAATGCGTAATTCTGTATTCTTGTTGAAAAGTTGTGTGGTTTCTTTTAATGTTTCCCGAGCTTTGACCATATCTTTGGTATGAATGTAATAACGGAGTAGTCCGCATAGATAAGCTCCCTGGTTTAGTTCATTACCTATATACAATTTACTTTCTTCAAGAGCTTCCCAAGCCTTTTTCGGTTCATTGGTACGGAGGTAGCAGTTACTTAATTCAAGATATTTATTTGTCAGATTATACTTATTTAGATTATATTTTAATGTGAGATCTATCAGTTTTTGTGCATATACAGTGGCTTGCTTATAGAGTTCTTTACTCTGATAGATACGTAATAGTGCCTGATAACAATTCTGCATGCCATCGATTTCTTTTCGGCTTTCCGACTCTTGTTGCATCTTGTTGGCTTCATAGAGAGCCAGGTTTAATTTCTTTTGTCTTGTATAGTAAGTTATGAGGCGGTTGCCCCAGGCAAAATAATAATATTGGGGCTGATTGGTTTTCCGGGCAAAGTCTTTAATCATATTGGTATATAATATCAGACTGTCTTCTTGACCTTCAAAGAACGGGCTGAAATAAAAATGGTCCGTTTTGCTGGAGATGGCGACTGCCTGCATTCGTATATCTCCTTTTTCTTTGGCCATAAGAAAGAGGGTATCAAGCATTTGCATGACAGAGGGAGATTTGATTTCTGCCTTGCAATGTTGATAGTATACAAACAATGTACTGTCTACATGATACTTTTCTTGTTCGCTTGTTTCTTGTCCGTAAAGTCGCCACGGAATAAGCAACCAGAAAAAGAGTACGAAAGGAGAGGTCAATCTGCCTATCTTGTATATTTTCATAGTTTACTACTTTTATCTGTTAGTTGACAATCCTGAGCAAAGTTAATTTGTTTTTTTATATTTTATAGGATTATGCTGACCTTTTTTGTTTACATTTGCAAAGTATAAACGAAAAAGGACTATCCATGGAAACATTATCTTCTAAATATATCAATGTCAACGGTTCTTTACTCGACCTTTCTGTACCCTGCGTTATGGGAATATTGAATATTACCCCTGATTCTTTCTATGCTGGTTCACGTATGCAAACTGAAGCTGAAATAGCTGCACGGGCGCAACAGATATTGGATGAAGGTGCCGGGATTATAGATATCGGTGCATATTCTTCCCGCCCGAATGCAGAAAACGTTTCTCCCCGTGAAGAAATGGAACGTTTACGCATGGGATTGGAAATCTTGCGTAAAACACACCCCGGAGCTGTTATTTCTGTTGATACCTTCAGGGCAGATGTGGCACGGATGTGTGTGGAGGAGTATGGAGTAGCAATTATCAACGATATTGCTGCCGGAGAGATGGATACGGATATGTTTCGTACAGTGGCCGAACTGAATGTACCTTACATTATGATGCATATGCAGGGAACTCCGCAGAATATGCAGCAACATCCACACTACGATGATCTTCTGAAAGAGGTGTTTTTGTATTTTGCGCAAAAGGTGCAGCAGTTACGTGACCTGGGTATGAAGGATATCATTCTTGATCCGGGGTTTGGATTCGGCAAAACTGTGGAGCATAACTATGAACTCCTTGCACATCTCGAAGAGTTTCGTGTTTTTGAATTGCCTTTGTTGGTAGGCGTTTCCCGTAAGTCCATGATTTATCGCTTATTGGGTAACACTCCGCAGGATGCATTGAACGGAACAACGGTACTTGATACTATTTGCCTGTTGAAAGGAGCTGATATCCTCCGGGTACATGATGTACGCGAAGCCGTAGAAACAGTGAAGATTGTGGAGGCAATGCGGAAAAATAGTGATAAGGTGATAGAGTGATAAGTGATATAAGGAAAGTCACTTAGCTCATAAAACATAATTCATAAATCATAATTCTTATGTTTTTTGATATTGGAGTAAAAGATATTATTGACGTTCTTCTGGTTGCATTTCTGCTTTACTATACGTATAAGTTGATGAAAGCTTCCGGTTCTATCAATGTGTTTACAGGTATCCTGATATTCATATTGATCTGGTTGGTAGTGTCACAGGTATTGGAGATGAAACTGCTCGGTTCCATCTTTGATAAATTGGTGAGTGTAGGAGTAGTAGCACTTATTATCCTCTTCCAGGATGAGATACGGCGCTTTTTGTTGACGCTTGGTTCACACCAGCATGCCAGTGCTTTGGTACGTTTCTTTACCGGGAATAAAAAAGAAAATATGCAGCACGATGAAATCATGCCGGTGGTCATGGCATGTATCAGTATGGGCAAACAGAAAGTGGGAGCCTTGATTGTGATTGAACATAACTTCCCTTTGGATGATGTGGTGCGTACGGGTGAAATTATCAATGCTGATATTAACCAGCGTCTGATAGAGAATATATTTTTTAAGAACAGCCCTTTGCATGACGGCGCAATGGTTATCAGTAAAGGTCGTATAAAGGCAGCGGGATGTATTTTACCGGTATCGCATAATCTGGATATACCGAAGGAACTGGGATTACGCCATCGTGCAGCGATGGGAATTTCTCAGGAATCTGATGCACTTGCCATTATTGTTTCCGAAGAAACCGGATCCATTTCTGTAGCCTATAAGGGGCAATTCCACTTACGTTTGAATGCGGAAGAGCTGGAAAGCCTGTTGACAAAAGAAAATTAGTTTCAGGTGTGACAAAATGATACTAAGTAGCGTCTTATATACTGAAAAACAGAACTTATATAAAGAACATATTATTAGCAATCTTAAAAAACAGAAAGATGGATAGACGGAATTTCTTACGGATGGGGAGTCTGGCAGTATTAGGTTCGCTGGCTGCTCCGTCGCTTGCCTTGCCTGATACGGTACGGGGAGCTTTGGGAGGAACGGATAACAAATCTGCCGTAGCTGCGGCTATGAACCATTTTGGTGTGACAGAGGCAGACCTGAAGAAGGTGCTGACTGCTGCACTTGAAAAAGGTGGAGATTATGCGGATCTTTATTTTGAACACTCTTTTAACAATGCTGTAGCCCTGATGGATGGCAAAGTGAACAATTGTAGTTCAAATATTGACTTCGGTATGGGTGTGCGTGTATTAGCCGGTGATCAAAGCGGTTATGCTTATGTAGAAGGTGTAACGTTGGAAGAAATGTTGCGTGCCGCACGTACGGCTGCCCGTATTGCTTCTTCCGGTAAGGCCGGAAAGCCTGTTGCATTTAAGGAGAAGACGATTGAAAGAGACCGTTATTCTGTAGTTACTCCTTGGGAAGAAGTGAGCCTGAAGGAGAAAATGCCTTATCTGCAAAAACTGAATGATAAAGTATTTGCGTTGGATAATCGTGTACGTAAGGTACAGGCTTCTTTGAGCGACAACACAACACATGTGCTGTTCTGTAATTCAGAAGGTGTGACTTACTATGATTACCGTCCGATGGTATCCTATATGGCTTTCTGTATTATGGAAGAGAACGGACGTATGGAAAATAACTACGCTACCCGTTCCTATCGTAAAGGCTTTGAGTTTATGACGGATGATATCATCGAAGTGATAGCCCGCGAAGTGGTAGATAATACAGCAATCATGTTTAAAGCCATTAAGCCTAAAGGTGGCGAACTCCCTGTGGTGATGGCATCTGGCGGTTCGGGCATTTTGTTGCACGAAGCTATCGGACATGCGTTTGAAGCTGATTTCAACCGTAAGAATGTTTCTATCTTTGCCGATCAGTTGAACAAGAAAGTATGTAATGAACATATCAGTGTGGTAGATGACGGTACGATTCCTTTCAATCGTGGTTCTGTAAACTTCGA
The DNA here is from genome assembly GCF_003474285.1 of Bacteroides sp. AF39-11AC. NCBI lineage: Bacteria > Pseudomonadati > Bacteroidota > Bacteroidia > Bacteroidales > Bacteroidaceae > Bacteroides > Bacteroides sp. AF39-11AC. The sequence continues at coordinate 486,326 of NZ_QROH01000001.1, forward strand.
TGATGAGGGTATAGAAGGACAAAAGACTTATATCGTGAAGGATGGCGTATTGACCAGCTATCTGCACGACCGTATCAGCTCAAAACATTACGGTGTGGCTCCTACCGGAAACGGACGTCGCGATACTTTCCGTAATGTACCTATTCCTCGTATGCGTGCCACGTATATGGAAGCCGGAGATATGAAGGAAGAAGATATCATTTCTACTGTAAAGAACGGTATCTATGCACAGCAGTTCACCAATGGACAGGTACAGATTGGTGCTGGTGACTTTACGTTCTTCGTGAAATTCGGTTATATGATTGAAGACGGTAAGCTGACGCAGCCTGTCAAAGATATCAATATTATCGGTAACGGACCGAAAGCATTGGCAGACATCACGATGGTGGCAAGCAATGACCAGATCGATAACGGTACGTGGACATGCGGTAAGGACGGACAATCTTGTCCGGTGACTTGCGGTATGCCTTCGGCTTTAGTAAGTAAATTAACTGTAGGAGGAGAAAACTGATGATAACAGATAATAATAAAAAACTGGCTCAATGGGCGATGGATTTCGCTCTGAAGAATGGTTGTCAGGCAGCCAAAGTTGTATTGTATGCCAATTCAAACACTTCTTTCGAATTGCGTGACGCTAAGATGGATCGTCTGCAACAAGCTTCTGAAAGTGGTATGGGAATCAATGTATACGTAGACGGACGTTACGGTAATTATTCTACCAACCGTCTGGATAAGAAAGAACTTGAAACGTTTATCAAGAATGGTATCGAGTCTACCCGTTATTTGGCTCCGGATGAATTCCGTGTATTGGCAGATCCTGCCCGCTACTATACAGGTGGGAAACCCGATTTGCAGATGTTCGATGATAAGATCTTCGGTGTTAATCCGGATGATAAAGTAGCTTTGGCCCGTGCTGCCGCTGAGGAGGCTATGGGCAAGAATGACCGCATCATTTCAGTAGAGACCTCATACAGTGATGGTGAGAATGCTTCTTACCGTCTGATGAGTAATGGTTTTGAGGGTGAATCCAAATCAACTTGGTATTCAGTTTCTGCCAGTGTAGCCATCAGAGGTGAGGGTGAAGCCCGCCCGTCTGATTATTGGTATGGAAGCTCTCTGTTCTATGATAAATTGCCTAAAACAGATATCGGTTCAGTAGCATTGGAACGTGTATTGCGTAAATTGGGACAGAAGAAAGCTAAGTCCGGTAAATATACAATGGTGGTTGATCCTATAAATTCGGGACGTATGCTGAGCCCTGTGTTGAGCGCTCTTTATGGCTCCTCTTTGCAGCAAAAGAACTCTTTCCTGATTGATAAACTGGATCAGAAAGTATTCTCGGATAAGCTGACCGTAATGGATGATCCGCACGTGATAGGTGCCAACGGTTCACGTTACTTCGACAATGAAGGTGTGGCAACGGAACACCGTCCGATTTTTGAAAATGGTGTGTTGAAGACTTACTTCTTTGATACTTATAATGCCAAGAAGATGGGTGTAGCTCCTACTATTAGCGGTCCGTCACGTCTGGTACTTACTCCGGGTGACAAAGATCTTAATGGCTTAATTGCTGATGTAGCGAATGGTATCCTTGTTACCGGCCTGAATGGTGGTAACAGCAATAGCAACACAGGTGACTTTTCTTACGGTATTGAAGGATTCCTCATAGAGAATGGTAAGTTGACGCAGCCTGTCAATGAAATGAATGTTACCGGAAACTTCCTGACGCTGTGGAATTCGTTGGCGGCTATCGGTAATGATGCCCGTACGGATCGTAGCTGGTTAGTTCCTTCATTAGTGTTTGAAGGAGTTGATTTCAGTGGACTTTAAAGATTCTAAATAAAAGAAATCCCGCTTTTCTATGGTGTTTATCACGGAAAAGCGGGATTAATTAATAATATAGGTATGAAAGCAATTGACTGGATAAATCATCTTAATATGAGTCGCCATCCTGAGGGTGGATATTACAAAGAAATATTCCGTTCCGAAAAACTGGTTGATAACGATAAATCAGCCATGACCTCCATTTATTATCTGTTGGAAAATGAAGATAAATCAGCTTTCCACAGACTGACTTCCCCCGAAGTATGGTACTACCATGCGGGATATCCCCTGATGCTACATGTGATCCATCCCGATGGTAGATTAGTTACTCACTTGATGACTGCTGACTTTTCGGGCGAACAGCAGGTTGCCATTGAACCCGGATGTTGGTTTGCTGCTGAGTTGCCTTCGCATTTCGGATATGCATTGGTCAGTTGTGCTGTTGCTCCCGGTTTTACCTTCGATGATTTTGAATTGGGTACGTTCGATCGTTTATCGAAACTTTACCCGGATCATGAAGATTTGCTAAAACGGTTGTGTCAATAAAGGATTTATGGTAAGAAGTATCATGCTTCTTTGATAATATCCAGTACCTTTATTGCAGCCGGAAAACCGATATAAGGCATACATTGTATGACGGCGGCAGTCAGCGTTTCCTTACTGTTCCCTACTTTCAGATTGGCCTGAAGATGTAATGGGAGTTGAGATTCCGCACCAATTACAGTCAACACGCAGAAGGTTAATAATTCACGCATTTGGGCATTCAGTCCGCTTCGGGTTTGGAAATCTCCGAAATGAACTTCAGTCAGGAAACGTGCTACGTCGGCTCCCATGCCGCCCGGAACATCTTTCAGAAATTCCTTCATAGCCTCTCCGTAAAGCGGTTCCTGAATGGCAAGGCCTTTCTCCAAACGATTTTCTTCTGTCACTTTCTCCTGTTTTTCCAAAGGCAGCTTGATACCTCTTTCTGTAAATGTGGAGTTTATTGCACCTAATGCATTCAGTACTTTGGGAAAACCAATGAAAGGAGCAAGTTGATAGATAGCTTCGCGCAATTCAATCGGAGTCACCCCTACATTTAATGTAGCTCCGGCATGACTCTTGAGCTGTGGCAGTTGCTGCATGGCGGCTAATGATACGCAAGTAATCATCTCACGGGTTTTCATATCCAGATCACCTGTGCGGAACACTTCTCCAAAGATATATTTCTGAAGTATATCCATCATTTCCGGATCTGTGCCTTCTCCGGTCAGAGCTTCTCCTCCAAATAGTTGGGTGAAGTTTTCTTTGCACAAATCAACTCTGTTCATATCCTTTTTATTCTCGCTTCTTTGGTCTTTTACAGCTTCCGCATATTCTTCATCATTCACCACCTCAAGCCAGGTATTCTGATTCGTTTGCGGATTGCATGCTATGGCAAGGTGTGAGAACCAACTATCGGGTGCGGCGCCGTGCCAATGTTCTACGTTGGGAGCGATTTCTACTATATCGCCGGGCAATAGGCGGCGTGCAGTCTTTCCGCGTTCCTGATAATAGCCTATACCACCTACGGCAATTAGTAGTTGTCCGCCTGTGTGACTGTGCCAGTTGTTGCGGCAACCGGGCTCAAACGTAACGTTGGACATCGGTACATTTAATTCTTTGCTGGTTGTCAAAGGTGCCAGCCAGGATTTACCTGTGAAATACTGTGCGTAGCCAGTATTCTCTTCCCCTACCGGGAAGTCACTGATTTTAGGAACTTCTGTTTTCATATCTTGTGCGTTTATATTGCCTGTACCGATTAAAGCAACCGTCATGGCAATGATTATTCTTTTCAGATTCATAATATCTTGTTTTATGGTGATAGATTCTATTGTCTTTCAATCTTTACGACGACATTGCCTGCTACGTCGAAAGCTTCTATTCCGTTTCCGTCGATCTGCCCCAGATGTATCAGTTCGCTGCTGTGGCTTCCACTTTTATAAAAGAGAGCGACGTTTCCCCAGGGAGCGTACAAATCAATATCTCCACGCGATGGAGTATGCCCCTTGGGTGCACCTTCGGTATTGAATGCAGGTTCCGGATAAAATATCTTTTCTGCTCCGGCATAATCATTCATAGTAACTTCTATAGGCAGACGTGATAGGAAATCACGAGTTGTAACATTGTCTTTCATCGTTGCGGTAACTTCACGGTTACCTACGGTTATCTTTATTTTCATACTATTATCTTCTGGTTTATTATCTTCATCACCATCATTTCCGGGAGTTTCCGGTTGTTCAGTTTCCGGTTCCTCAAAACCATTGGGAGAATTGCTGCATGCCGTTATTGTAAGGGCAAACAATAACATTACTGGAAATAAGAATAGCTTTTTCATATTACTTCTTTATTAAATTAAGATTTATATCTGCTTCATTCACAATGCAAAATTACCGAAGATGTTCCATAAACGTTGTATACAGATTACAGATAAAAGTAACTGAATTACTGTTTTTGTCAGTTGGCGAGAGTAATTTTAAAAGAAGAGGATACTTAACATGACGACTGGGGTAGCCTTGAATAACGACTGAGACTACCTCGAATAATGTCTTACAACCCATATAGATATAAAATACGGAATTCCAAGACCTGATTTAGCTTATATCGGGATGGGAATGAATTAAAGATTACTGATGTACTTTTGTTAGTTCAGCATCAGACTCATGTATGCTTGTTCCGAAGCAAATACTTTTTCTGTTAATTGCCCGATGGTTAGTTGCTCATGTGCGCCTGGAAGGCGTCTGTGACTATACATACATTTCCCTTTATTCAGGTAATAATAACCATTGTTGGCTGAAAGTTCGTTGTCAATGAGATCAATGTTCATTTCTTCCTCGGGATGTGTGGCTGCATAAAGTTGCAGTACAGGTTTGGCCTGAATGATGCGTATCATACCCAAATCGAAAGAGGTTTGGTCTTTTACGGGAGGTATGATGATATCAAGACTTTCGGTCTGCATGTCTTGGCAGATGTGGGTGAGCAGCAAACGCTCTGCTTCGAGAGTATTTGCAAATAGTTCATTTATAAATAGTTTGGAAGCTTCTTCATCGGGATAGACAATGGCAAGAGCGGCAATTCCAGATTCATTCGAAAGAGTGAAAATGCACCCACAACTCAGATTGAGGTCGGCCAGTATGACGTAGAAGTCTGTCTTTGTATGTTGCAGGCAGCAAGGGCGTTCCTGCATTTTGCGATTCAGATATTGGTAGACATCTTCATCATAGTCTGTGTAAGCCTGAAAGCACCAACCAGTCTCGGCAGATGAAGTGAGAGAAGGAGCATCCGTTTCATCTGTTGGTAAATGAAAAGTGCGTTTACCGTAACGGAAAGCCGTTGCGTAACCTACGCGTGCATAATAATCAAATAACCAAGACTCGGCAGGAATAAGGGTCGTAAATGCGATATCATTACGATACATGCGTCCGAATGCCTGGGACAACAATTCTCGCATAACGCCCCGGCTACGGTAGTCGGGGTGAGTACAAGCGCCCGAAATGTATGCAGTCGGTACGTTATTACCATGGAAAGTTATTGGATAGGGAAGCATTTGCAAGGCGGCAATGACTTCATCGCCACTTTCGATGGCAACATTCACTTCGCTGTTGTAACGAAGGCTGAAGTACATATCTACAAATTCGTCATTATCGTTAAAACAAAGCTTCCACAACTTCTTTACCTTTTCACGCATTATTTCTATCTCCTATTCAAATGCTTACTATCTTTTACTTATTTATTACTTGCTATTAACTTACTTAAAAGAATCTTACCATTTCACCGGATCTACAGGGGTATCTTTTAGGCAAGCCATATATTTCTCCAGAATAATCACTGGCTGGTAGGATAATTTGGCTTTGCGTAGTCCTTCGATACCCAAATCTTCTTCCCGGTTGATATAAGTATATTGTTCGGGAATATGATTGGCAAATTCATAATTTATCATGGTGTAGGCACCATCAATCGTGGTGTCTGCTTTTTCTACATGTACGCCGAAAGTATCCTGGTTGATGGGCATACCGAAAGTGAAAGCTACAATTTTACCATCTACATGAAGAATACCTCCTGTCAGGCCAAGGGCATCGAAGTTATGCAGTGCATATATGAGGGCACGACGTTCGTTACCCGTACCTTCGTGCTGGTCGCAATTGTTCACTTTGCACCATTCGGCTTCCAGATCGAGACATTCCTGTATACGGTCGGAAGTGAGAGGAACATATTCATAATTAGTATAGGTCCGGCGGAATTTATTGAGGTGGTTCCGTTTGGCCTGGAACTTCTTGCCGGCCAATGTGGCAAGGTCGGTTCGAAGATACAGGTAATCGGCATAATCCCTGTCCGCTTCGAAATGAAACTTATCAGGCATTATGGCTTCCAAGTCAGCCCGCATGCCTGCGCATACTCCGAGCATACAGAAGCGTTCACCTTCATGGTTGGCATCTTCTATCATATCCTCCAGCACTTTCTTTAAATCTCCATTCCCGACTGGCATCATGTATACCAATTCTTCTCCTGCCCAGAATTTCAGTATCAGGAAGCCGTCCTGTACTGCAAACTTGGTGTCATAAAGGAAACGCCAACTACAGAGATTGGAAAATGAAAGGTCACAGTTGCGTCGGGGACTATGCTGTGTATAAGATGTAATGAGTTCTTTATCTTTAAGTTCGATGTCTTTAAATGATATCATATCGTCGTTTTCGTTAGTTTCAATATAAAGAATAACAAAGATAAGGAGAAATTGTTATAGCAACCCTAATAATCGCAAAATAGTTGGCGTAAGTAGGGCGGTGAAAATACCATTCAGTGTAAGTCCAAGACTGGCGTAAGCTCCGTATTTGCTACTGATATCCATGGCGGTGGAAGTTCCCACAGCATGGGCAGCAGCTCCCAGGGATAATCCTTGGGCTATAGGACTCTTAATACGCGTAAGTTTCAGGGTTTTTATTCCGACAATACTACCCAGTAAACCGACGCAAACCACTACGGCAGCCGTCAGTGCAGGAATGCCGCCTAATGTATCTGCTACTTCCATGGCAATAGGGGTAGTAACAGATTTAGGTGCCAATGAATAAATAATCTCCTGCGGTGCTCCCATCAGTTTGGCAATCACCACTACGGAAACTACCCCGATGATACAACCTGCCAATTGTGAAAGCAGGATCGGGGCCAATTGCTTCTTTATGGCCTCCAATTGTAGATATAGAGGTACGCCAAGGGCTACTACTGCCGGTTTCAGCCAGAACTCAATGAGGTATCCGCCTTTGTTGTAGGTTTCGTAGTTGATATGTGCCAGTTTCAGAAAGATAATCAGGATGGCGATAGTCAACAAAATGGGGTTAAGCAATAAAATACCAGTTTTCTTTTGCAACAGCTTTGAAAAGAAAAACACGCCGAAAGTAACGGCTAACAAGAAGAATTCGTTGTCTAAGTAACTCATTTGATTTTGCGTGCTAATTGATGAACCCACCCTGTAACGATTAAAACCAACAGGGTACTAACTAAAGAAGCAATCACTATCGGCCAGAATTGAGCAGCGATAATATCAAAATAAAGCATGAGAGCTACACCGGGAGGAACAAAGAAGAATCCCAAATTAGCAACCAGAAAGTCGGACAATCCCTGCACCCATTGCAGTTTAATCCAACCCAATTTCAGGAAAAGGGTGAGCAACAGCATACCTATGATGCTGGACGGAAGCTTGATATCCGTAAGAAAAACAACCAATTCACCCAAAGCCAGGCATCCGAAAAGGATGGCGCATTGACGAATCATACTATATTACCTATTTATTATTATTAAATTCAACTCTCTTTGGGCAATAACTTTCTTAATAACTGACCGAAAGTTGAATTGTTTACTGAAAACGCTGCAAAGTTAGGTGTTTTGTAGATTGGCTGTCACAGTTTCTTGCGATATTTCTTTCTATTTGTACGTTTTGTGCCAGCTTAGTGTTAAATATTATAATAATTGCGGTTTGGAACACAAAAATGCCCCGAATTGCAATGTTGATATTGCAAAATTGTGTACTTTTGCGGCGTGAATAACACATCTACCGAATTTTTATACACAATTTATATATATGCAGAGATTAATTAATGAAATCGTTGAGCGTGCGAAAGCCGACCGCCAACGTATTGTTCTTCCTGAAGGAACGGAAGAACGTACTTTGAAAGCTGCCAATCAAATTTTGACAGATGGAGTTGCTGACTTGATTCTTCTGGGTAATCCGGACGAAATTAACGCTTGTGCAACAGAATGGGGACTTGGAAACATCAGTAAGGCTACTATTATTGATCCGGAGAATCATCCGAAGAAAGAAGAGTATGCACAATTGTTGTGTGAACTTCGCAAGAAAAAAGGTATGACTATCGAAGAAGCTCGTAAGTTGGTACTTAACCCGCTCTATCTGGGCTGTCTGATTATTAAGAATGGTGATGCTGACGGTCAATTGGCAGGTGCACGCAATACGACGGGTGATGTATTGCGTCCGGCATTGCAAATCATTAAGACAACTCCGGGCATCACTTGTGTATCCGGTGCAATGTTGTTGTTGACACACGCTCCCGAATATGGAAAGAACGGTATTTTGGTGATGGGTGATGTAGCTGTTACACCGGTTCCCGATGCAGAACAACTGGCGCAGATTGCGGTTTGTACCGCTCGCACTGCTAAGTCAGTGGTAGGTATGGAACCTAAGGTAGCGATGCTGAGCTTTTCAACTAAAGGTTCTGCTAAACATGAGGTTGTGGATAAAGTAATTGAAGCTGTGAGAATTGCCCATGAAATGGCTCCCGACTTAGCTCTCGACGGTGAGTTGCAGGCTGATGCTGCATTGGTTCCAGAAGTAGGTGCCAGCAAAGCTCCGGGTTCTCCGATTGCCGGAAGCGCAAATGTGTTGATTGTACCGAGTCTTGAAGTAGGTAATATTTCTTATAAATTGGTACAACGTTTAGGTCATGCAGATGCAGTAGGTCCCATTTTGCAGGGTATTGCCCGTCCGGTGAACGATCTTTCACGCGGTTGCTCCATTGAAGATATTTATCGCATGATTGCGATTACTGCTAATCAGGCTATTGCAGCAAAGGATCATAAATAACTATTAAATCTGAATATATAAAATGAAAGTCTTAGTATTAAACTGCGGTAGTTCGTCCATCAAATACAAATTGTTTGATATGGATCATAAAGAAGTGATCGCACAGGGTGGTATCGAAAAAATTGGCCTGCAAGGCTCTTTCCTGAAATTTACTTTGCCTAGCGGTGAAAAGAAAATTTTGGAGAAAGATATTCCTGAACATACCGTAGGGGTAGAATTTATTCTGGATACATTGACCAGCCCTGAATATGGTGCTATTAAATCTTTAAATGAAATTAACGCAGTAGGTCACCGTATGGTGCATGGTGGTGAGAAATTCAGTGAATCTGTATTACTGACACAGGAAGTTCTGGATGCTTTTACTGCTTGCAACGATCTGGCTCCGCTTCACAATCCTGCTAACCTGAAAGGTGTAAACGCTATCTCTGCTATATTGCCTAATGTACCACAAATTGGTGTATTCGATACTGCATTCCATCAGACTATGCCTGACTATGCTTATTTGTATGCTATTCCTTACGAATTGTATAAAAAGTATGGCGTACGTCGTTATGGTTTCCACGGAACTTCTCACCGTTACGTTTCACAACGTGTGTGCGAATTTCTGGGTGTGAATCCTGAAGGAAAGAAGATTATTACTTGTCACATTGGTAACGGTGGTTCTATCACTGCTGTAAAAGATGGTAAGAGTATTGATACCAGCATGGGTTTGACTCCGCTGGAAGGCTTGATGATGGGTACACGTAGTGGTGACATTGACGCCGGTGCCGTAACTTTCATTATGGAAAAAGAGAATCTGAATGCTGCCGGTGTATCTGACTTGCTGAATAAGAAGAGCGGTGTAATGGGTGTCTTTGGTGTATCCAGTGATATGCGCGAGTTGGAAGCTGCTGTTGCTGCTGGTAACAATAAAATGGCCGACCTGACTGAAAAGATGTATTTCTACCGTATTAAGAAGTATATCGGTGCTTATGCTGCTGCTTTGGGTGGCGTGGACATCATTGTATTTACAGGTGGTGTAGGCGAAAATCAGGCTTCTTGCCGTTCAGGAGCATGTGAAGGTTTGGAATATATGGGTGTGAAACTGGATCTGGAAAAGAATAAGATTCGTGGAGAAGAGGCAGTGATTTCTGCTGAAGACTCTAAGGTGAAAGTTGTAGTTATCCCAACTGACGAAGAGTTGATGATTGCTTCGGATACTATGGCTATCTTAAATAAGAAATAATCCTTGAAAAGTTAATAATCTCGCAATCGCGATGTAACAATAAAGCCGGAAGCAATGCGGATTGCCTTCCGGCTTTATTTTTTTACAGTATCTGCTCCAAGAACTGGCTTAAAATCCTTATCTTTGCTTGTCTCTTAAGAGAAAGCGACATTTATTCAAACTACTTTAAATATACCAATTTATGAAAAGATTCATGTATTTATTGTTCTTTGTCCTGTTGGCAGGTGTGACGTATGCCCAACAGGCAAAGTATGTATTTTATTTCATCGGTGATGGAATGGGAGTGAACCAAGTGAACGGTACGGAAATGTATCTGGCTGAACAGGAAGGACGCATTGGTGTGACACCGTTGTTGTTTACTCAGTTCCCGGCTGTGGGTGTTGCCACAACTTTCTCTGCAACCAACTCTGTAACGGACTCTTCTGCTGCCGGAACAGCTTTGGCTACCGGAGTGAAGACGTATAACGGTGCTATCGGTATGGATGACCAGAAGAATGTGATTCAGACTGTTGCCGAGAGAGCAAAGAAAGCCGGAAAGAAAGTTGGTGTAACTACCAGTGTCAGTGTGGATCATGCTACTCCTGCTGCTTTCTATGCGCATCAGCCTAATCGTAATATGTATTACGAGATTGCTCTTGACTTGCCGAAGGCTAACTTTGATTTCTATGCAGGTGGTGGTTTCCTGAAGCCAACTACTACGGCTGACAAGAAAGAAGCTCCAAGCATTTTCCCCATCATTGAGGAAGCCGGTTATACGATTGCAAAAGGTGTAGACGATTTTAAAGCTAAAGCTGCTCAGGCTGATAAGATGGTGCTGATTCAGAAAGATGATGCCAACCCTTCTTGCCTGCCTTATTCTATTGACCGTAAAGATGGTGACTTGACTCTTGCTGAGATTACTGAAAGCGCTATTTCTTTTTTGACTAAAGGTAAGAATAAAGGTTTCTTCCTGATGGTAGAAGGTGGAAAGATAGACTGGTCTTGCCATTCAAATGACCCTGCTACTACTTTCGAAGAAGTGATAGATATGGACAATGCTATCAAGGTTGCGTATGAGTTTTATAAGAAGCATCCCAAAGAAACTTTGATTGTGGTAACGGCAGACCATGAAACTGGTGGTTTAGGATTGGGCACCGGCAAGTATGAATTGCATCTGAAAGCCTTGAAAAATCAAAAACAATCTCAGGATTTACTTTCTGTTGCTATCACTGATTTGCGTAAGGCAAAAGGACATGATGTGACTTGGGAAGATGCCAAAGCACTGTTGACAGAAAAGATGGGCTTTTGGAAAGAATTGCCTTTGACTTGGGAACAGGAAAAGATGTTGCGTGATGAGTTTGAACAGTCGTTTGTAAAGAACAAGGTCGTGTTCGAAGAAACTCTTTACTCAAAGACTGAACCGTTGGCTGCTTCTGCAAGAAAAGTAATGAGCCAGATTGCTATGGTAGGTTGGACAAGCGGCAGCCATACAGCAGGATATGTACCTGTATATGCGGTGGGTGCAGGCTCTAAGGAATTTGCTGGCAAATATGATAATACGGAAATCCCGAAGCGTATAGCAAAGGTTGCGGGATATAAATAATCAGATATTGATTTGTTTCAGGCGCGGATTAAGCGGATAATACGGACTACACAATCCGTATCCGCTTAATCCGCGCTTGTTGTATAATAACGTGCTGCTACTTCTACATTCATATTAGCTATTATTACTTTAAGTCTTCCTTGACTATTTCGTCCATTTCTTTGAGACGTTTCTTCCGCTCTTTTGCAGACTTTACTTTCTGATCCTTGTACCCAAGATCTGTATGCTCAGAAACTTCTTCACTGAATTCTTCGAATTCATCCTTTGCCGGACGACCATGCGGGTCGATATTCTCTTCGGCAATTGCATTATTCCTATAAATCAAATCATCCATAACTGTATATTTTTAATGGTTTATGGATATATTACAAGATTACAGTAAAAAGGTTTCGTTTATTCCCTTTTTCTCGGGGACATTTACAGAAGATTAAATAGACGAAGCATCTGTTTACAGTGCCGGGAGCAGGTATTTCCAGATTAAATCCAGTTCCGCCTGCATATCTCCGATATGCGCTGTTACGGCAATAACGGCATCTTTTTCTGGGATTACGAGATATTGTCCGTCTGCTCCATCGGCGCGGTAGGCATTCTTTGATTTCTTGGCTGCTTCGGGATCCATCCCTGCCGGGAAAGAAGCAACCTGTTTGGCAGATGCCTCTGCAATCCATTCCTCCGATAACACTTGCTGTCCATTCCATTTTCCTTTTTGCAGGAAGAGTTGCCCCATCTTGGCAAGGTCCTCAGTTTTGAGGTACAATCCCCAGCCACCGCAATTGATGCCCTCCGGACTTTCCTGCCATTTCACATTGACAATCCCCAGTGGACGGAACAGGCGAGGGTATAGGTAATCCACTAACTTGTCTCCGGTTACTTTCTGTACGATGGCCGAAAGCATATAGCTACCAGGACTGTTGTATGCAAAGAATGTTCCCGGTTTATGATCTACGGAATAGGCAAGAAATTGTTCCACCCAACCTTTATCTGCATTTTTTGCTGCTTGTTCATTACTCCTGAGATCACCGTCATGTCCGTAAGTCATAGTTAGTAAGTCGCGGATAGTCATGGCTTCCAGGTTCTCACTTATATTTGCAGGTAACTGATCCGGAAAGAAGGAAATTACTTTATCCGTTAGTTTTAGTTTACCTTCAGCTATTGCAAATCCTATGGCTGAGGCTGTGAAAGTCTTGCTGACAGAGTTTAGTACATGGGGTTCGTCTTCTTTTCCTTCGCTCATCCATTTTTCTGCAAGTACATTGCCATGCTGTACAATCATGATGCTATGCAGGTCCTGGTCGGCATTCTTCACCGCTTCCAAGTATTTTCCCATTGCTTTCTCCAGTTTCTTGGAGGGAGTGCTGCGGGGAAGTCCTTTGGTGAGTTGATTGATAGAAATCAGCTTGATGCCTTTCTCCTCGATAACTTGTTTTACACGCGGACTGGTAAGTAAGTCTGTGACACCTTGCCGATCGAGTGCTACCTGTTCGTAGCCGATATGAAAGACTGTTTTCATCTCCTCATTGTCCAGTGCCGGATGATCGAGGAACAGATATCGTTTGCCTGCTTCCAGCTTATTCAGGGAACGTATGAAGCTTTCTTCCTTTTCGGCAGATGTCCGGCTCGGACCGTCATAGCCAATGTAGGTGAATTGATAATCTTGTGGTGAATCCATACGATCAATGGAAGGAAGATTGTATTCTTTTGCCAGGCGTAGCACCAGTTCATTCACTTCTTTAGTGAATCCGGTGGACAGCATGTGCCCCGTCATATGGCTGAGTTGGGGAATGTTTCTCAGTGCCATCTCAATCTGTGCGCGAAACTCCTGTTCTACCTCTTTTATATTCCATTTATTTTCCATAACCGATTGTCCCGGATAGGCGGGATTGGGTCCCATCATCGGATAGAAGTATCCGTTCTCATCCGTCAGGCTGGGGCAATGGGTTAAGGGACGCCATTTTACATTTTCCCATTCACTGGTAATCACTAAATGTAAACCGGCATCCAATCCCGGGTTCTCTTTTAGCAGACGGACTGCTTCCGGATACCAGGCGGCTACGGGCATTACTTCTACAGAACGGGCAATACCAGATTGGTAGGTCTCAATACAGGCTTCATTGACAGAATGGAATGCTCCGAGGTCATCAATGCGGATAGCAAGGGCAGGAGCGGACTGTCCCCCTGCCGAAAGAGTGCCTGCAATAAGCAAACATCCGGCAAAGAAATATTTGGGACTTAAAAGGTTCATATCAGATCAAACGGTTGGTTGGCACTTTAAGGTTGCCGGGGGAGGATTATAGTTTGGTTTCTCCTTCGATAAAGTTCTCAAGGAAAAGGTTCTCACCATCGAAAACGGCATAAGAGAAATAATTAATCCAGTCTCCCAGTATGGTGATACGGGCAGTAGTGCTCAGCATCAAATCCAGTTCGATGTGACGGTGTCCGTAGATAAAGTAATTGATATTCGGATGGCTTTTCAGATACTCTTTGGTGTAGAGTATCAGGAATTCTTTGTCTTCACCCATATAGTCGGGCTCTTTACCGTCAATGCGTTTCAAGCGGCTCTGCTTGGCCCAGTTCAGTCCCAATTCCATACTCCAACGGGGATGTATGGCAGAAAAAAGAACTTGTAGAAACTCGTTGTGAAACATGGAACGCAGGAACTTGAATTTCTTGTCAGGATCACCCAAACCATCACCGTGGGCAAGGTAGAACTCCTTGCCGTATATTTCCGTTGTAAGCGGTTCGCGATGCATGATGACACCGCACTCTTCAGTCAGATAGTCTCTGCACCAAATGTCATGGTTTCCTGTGAAGAAGTGTACTTCCACTCCTATATCCGTCAGTTCGGACAGTTTGCCCAGGAAACGGGTATAGCCTTTCGGCACAACGGTCTTGAATTCATACCAAAAGTCGAACATATCGCCCAGCAAATACACGGCAGATGCTTTGTACTTGATACTGTCGAGGAAGTTGACGAGGCGTCGTTCTTGTGTGCGCCCGTGTTCGATGGCACGTGAGCCGAGGTGTGCATCCGAAATAAAATATACGTTCTTCATAACCGTGCTATTCTGCTTGTTACTAACTGCTTACTACTTGGGTACTTATAAGAAACCCAATTCCAATTTGGCTTCTTCACTCATCATATCCTTGTCCCATTCCGGTTCGAATACCAGATTGATGGTGGCAGCAGCGACACCGTCCACTGATTCCACTTTCTGGCGCACGTCTTCCATGATGAAGTCGGCTGCCGGGCAGTTGGGAGCTGTCAGGGTCATGTCAATGTTAACTTCTCCGCTGTCGGAGACATCTATTTTATAGATAAGTCCCAAATCGTACACGTTTACCGGAATTTCCGGGTCGAATACGGTTTTGAGCATCGCCACTATTTTTTCTTCTATTTCAAACTTGGTCATATTCGTATTATTTTAGTTAGGCAAAGATAGTTGAAACTGAAAACAGAAGCAAATTTATTTGCATTATGCCGAGCACAGACTATCTTCTTAAAGCAAAGCTAAAGAAATAAATTGAAACTACAAAAGAACGGGTTTTGAAAAAGCCTGTTATAGATACTCGGCAAACAGATAATTAAAGCCTTTCCCATCAAACATTACTCCCTTTCATTTGCATCCTTTATTGCTCTGATGTAAAAGATACCATCTTTTGCAATGGCGCTAAGGGAGATGCGGGCGACTCCTTTTAACCCTTTATTTCAAATCATTCTTTCATCGTTAAAACTATAATATACTCCGTCTGTTACAATAACATGGTCGATGAGGCGGATGTTCATGGTTTGGGCTCCTTTCTGGACAAGTTGCGTCAGGCACTGGTCGTCTGTACTAGGTCGTGGACTGCCCGAAGGATGGTTGTGTATCAGGGCTATTTGTGTGGCACGCTGCATTAAAGCTTCACGCAGGATGCTGCGTACATCAGCAGTAGTCTGGTCGATACCACCTCGGCTGATGCGGGATTTGTCGATGACGCGGGAGGCTTGGTTGAGGAGTAAAACCCAGAACTCTTCGTGTGCCAAGTCGCAGAGAAGCGGGTGGAAGATTTCGTAGATGTCTTTGGAAGAGCGGATGGTGGTGCGTTCCGGACGCTCTTGTAGTTTGCGACGTTTGCCCAGTTCCAGTGCTGCCATGATGGTGATACTTTTGGCAGGACCGAAGCCTTTGAAGCGGGAGAAGTCCTGTACTTCCCATTTACCCAATTGACTCAGGTCGTTATTGCAGGTGGAAAGTACCCGTTGCATAAGTGATACTGCGCTTTCTTCTGTGTTTCCCGAACCGATAAGGATGGCAAGCAATTCGGCATCGCTCAGGGCTTCTGCACCTTTCAGCATCATCTTTTCCCGCGGGCGGTCTTCTTCCGCCCATTGGTTGATAGTTAGTTTTTCCATGTTAATTGTGAATTGCTAATCACTTATAAAAGTTCTTTTTGAAGGCTTCGAATTCATCTTTGCCGAGTATGCAGCGGTTCCACCAGGCTCTCCAGAATCCCGTGCCATATCCGATAAGTTGGATAAAGGAGGCGGCAATGGAATAGATGCCGATGCGCAGGCTTCGGTTCTGAATGGAAGAATCCGCACATACCAGTAGCGCATATAAAGCGATGGGCGTCAGGCTGTAAAGGCAGAAAGGACTACCAAGCAATAGTATAGCTACTCCCAATGTAAATGCAGCGGGTAAGAGATGAACAACTTTCAAAGACTCCGGATATTTCTTATACAGATTGATACGTGCAATCCCTGAATTATGTACTTGTTTGAAGAATTTCTTTAAGTCCGTGCGGCGTTTATGATACACCCATGCGTCAGGAAACAGCCGGCAGCGATAACCGCCTTTGAATATGCGGATACTGAAGTCTATATCTTCTCCGAAACGCATTTTAGAGAATCCCCCCAATGCAGCATATACATCTCGTTTGACACCCATATTGAAGCTGCGTGGATAGAATTTATCCATTTTCTTTTTTCCTCCCCGGATGCCTCCGGTAGTGAAGAAGGAAGTCATGGAGTAGTTGATAGCTTTCTGTATATCCGTAAAAGACTCATGTGCCCGGTCCGGTCCGCCGAAGGCATCGGCAGGGTTAATCTGCAATTCTTTCTCGATGGCGGTAAGATAGCCTTTGGGCAGGATACAGTCAGAATCTAAAATGATCAGATACTCTCCGGTACTCCGTTCGGCACCATAGTTGCGGGTTTGTCCGGGACCGGAATTGGGTTTGTTATAATAGTGCATGTCCAGTTGCTTCTGGTACCTGTCCGCTACTTCCTTGCAGGGGATGGAGGAACCGTCTTCCACAATCACGACTTCAAAGTCTTTGAAACTTTGTTCGGTCAGACTTTGCAAGAGTTCGTCCACTTCATCGGGACGATTATATACAGGAATAATGACGGAATATCTCATAGGTATTAATCTTTTAGTTCGTTTTCTATTTCTTCAATGCTGGGCAGGGTACTCTTGAAATCTTTTGGGTAAAGCTGACTTAATTCATATTCAGAAATACCGATGGGCAGGCTGGCTGTATCCAGCGTATATCGTGCCACTATGTTGTTCTTGCTTTTTTGATTTTATTTTAGCCCCAACTTGGGGCTGATTCTGTCCATAAAATAAATAGAACCTTTTTATGTAGCGTAGGTTTGTTTCAGAAAATCCTCCTAAGTTAGAGAATTCTTCTTTGAGGTCTAAGCTAATTTGGGACATTATGTTAGTTCCCCATTTTGCTTCCGCTTTCAACCGGACTATATCACCTCCTATACTCCAGTATAGTTTCAATAACTCCGTATTTACTTTTACCGCTGCTTTAATCTGACTTTGGCGGATATGCTGTTTCAGTTCGCCTATCCACTCTTTATATTCGTTGTCTGTCTTTATCAGTTTACTCATGGTGCAATTCTATTGCTTATTGCTTACAAAGATAAATCATTCTTTTCCGATAATCTTCCCAATCGTATATTCTTTTGCTCCCCTATAGAAAAAAACTGCCTGCCAGAAGTGTTTAATTCTTCTGACAGGCAGTTTGTATAATCGTACTATGTAGTCGGGAACCGGCTTATGCCTTCACGCGGCTTACATAAGAACCGTCACGAGTGTCGATTTCAATTGTTTCACCTTCATTGATGAACAGCGGAACACGCACAGTTGCACCAGACTCTACAGTGGCAGGTTTCAACGTGTTTGTAGCTGTATCACCCTTCACACCCGGTTCGGTATAAGTAATCTTCATCTGAACCTTTATAGGCATATCAGCATAAAGAACTGTTTCAGTAGAAGCATCAGATACTACTTCCAGCACAGCACCTTCCAACAGGAAGTCAACACCATTGATCAGGTCGTGGGCAATGGGGTGTTGGTCGAAAGTTTCCTGGTTCATGAAGATATAATCTTCACCTTCTTTATATAAGAACTGATAAGGACGACGCTCTACGCGTACGTCTTCCAGTTTTTCACCGATATTAAAACGACGTTCCAGCACATAACCATTCACTACGTCTTTCAGTTTAACACGCATGAAAGTGTTACCTTTTCCCGGCTTTACATGCAGGAAGTCAATACAGAAATACAACTTGTTGTCCATACGGATGCAAGTTCCGATTTTAATGTCTTGGGCATTAATCATACTAATATTTTTTATTTTAGATGTTATATAATTGTCTTCAGTGAGCTTTGCGGGTGCAAAAGTAATGGAAATCAGTAAAAATCGCAAAAAGTTTTGAGAGAAAAAGACTTAACTCTTGGTTATTTTGAAAAAAGTCCCTATTTTTGCAGCCCGATTACGTGAAATAATAACATAAAACAATATACAGTAATGAAAAGAACATTTCAACCCTCTAACAGAAAGAGAAAAAACAAACACGGTTTCCGTGAGAGAATGGCTTCCGCTAACGGTCGCAGAGTATTAGCTGCACGTCGTGCTAAAGGCCGCAAGAAACTGACTGTTTCTGACGAATACAACGGAGTAAAAGCATAAGCAAACTCTTTGTAATAAAGAATAAGAAAGCCGCGAAGGACTGATAAAGTGCTTTGCGGCTTTTCTATTTGAGCCAATTTGTTTCTTGCTCTATATTATTCTTCTATTTCCTTTCCTGCCTTCTTCCATTCTTCGAAACCTTTATCAAGGTCGTAAACCACATAACCTTTCTCACTGAGGATAGCGGCAGCTTTCTTACTGCGTTTGCCACTACGGCAATACAAGGCTACTGGTCTATCTTTTTGCAGGGTTGAATCTGCTATTTCGGCAAAAGTCTTATCAAGCACATTAATGTTGATGCTTTTTGGAATGTGAGATTCTGAATATTCGGCTAAGGTGCGTACATCCAGACGTTGCATCTCAGGATCGGCAATCAGTGTGGAGAAATCTTCCACAGAGACGGACTTAAAGTCTCCTTTCTGCTGACAGGAGAAAAGTGATGAGAAAAACAGGCAAATGCCTGCAATAAAAGAATTCATTTTCATCTTATTGAGGATTATATTCAAATTCGTAAGTTGCTTCTTTGCCAGAATACGTGTTGATGCTGAAATAAACCGTTATCTTGTTGATTCCATCCTCTGCATATTGCCGTAATGGGACGGATGCATAAGCACGTTTGGTATAAGCTTGTACATCTCCGCCATCATCATGATAGAGGGATAGGCGTACTGTCCGGGTTCCTGTTTCTATGTCCGTGATGATTTCATCTTCTATAAAGTGGAACGCATGGCTTTTATTTTGTGATTTGATTTCCAACATTAAATTCAGGTAATCAATGCCCATCCAGATGCTTAATACATTTACTGGATCACGTTTTATTCCATCTTTAAATTTATCCTCGGGTTGTGGAACAGGAGATATTGCTTTCAGTACTGCATACAATTTCGCTCCGGACTCTCCATTGGCAGTTGCTGCCTTGCCATAGTTGCTGACAATACGGAGGGAAGAATTGGCATCTATACGTGTGTTTGATGCATCTTCCACTACTGCAAGCGTCTCACCTTCATCTGTCAATATGGACTGCAAACTACCGTCGGCACCTGCTTGGGCAGTCAGGAAGTCCAGTTTCACAGATGGATAATAGTAGTCATCATCATCGCTACAGGAAGCCAGTACACATAACAGTATAGGCAAAAGCCAGGATAAAGAAACCGGAAATTGTAACTTACCTTTCATTGTTTATTCTATTTCGGATTATCAGTTTGGGTAGCCAAATAATTCGTCAACGGATTGGCATACATCAGCAATATCTTTTCACGCAAGAACGGCATATCTTTATTAGGCAATTCGATGCGGGCAAGTTGTTGGTCAATGTAATCCATGAAATGCTTCTTCTCTCCGGCCGTGTATTGACCGGTGAAAGTTTCAGTACCCGATAAAGAATCATGGGCTATGTAATTACCGGGATACAAACGATAATTCGCATGAATATTCCGGTCTATGAGTGCAGCAATTTCTGAGAATAATTCCGGCTTGGGAAGAGAACGGTCTAATTTAGCCAGTTCTCCATTGATGCAGGGAGCCACTTGGAAGTGTACATGTCCCTTTGCGCCGAACAGTCCGGTTTGCATATTCTTCAAGTCATCAGCTTGTGTCTTTTTGTAATCCGGTATATCCCGTTTCAACTGAAACTCCTGTGCTTTCAGGTAGTCACAGGGATCGTATTCATATGAAATGGCCAATGGAACAATATTCATTTCAGTCAGACGATCAATAATATCGCCTTCCCCGCCCATGGCAAGCATTTTGAGCACACTCTCCTGGGTGCGGTCATTGGAGTCTTTGGCACGTCCTTCACGCTGGGCAATCCAGATGGATTGATTCTTGTCCTTAATGGTGTGGTGCATATAGCGTGACATACGTCCGGAGGATTCCAACATCTGGCGCATGGTCAGGGCGCGTTGTACAATGAAGGATTTGTTGACACGTACGAACTTCTTAATCCAGGGATAGATCAATAGATTATCACCAATGGCGATTTCTACTGTGTTCATGCCTTTGTCTATCAATTCTACTGACAGGAAACCTGAATCAAGAATAATGTCGCGATGGTTAGAGATGTAAGTGTAAGCAGATTCATGCTCTGGCTGTGCTGTATGGTCTAAAGTCACTCCCTGAGTCGTATCTCGGGAAAACTTTCTCAGAATAACGTAACAGAATGCTTTCTGAAACTCTAATTTTGTCTTGCAAGCACGCATTTTCTGCGCAAGCGCCTCAAAAGGAACTTCTGGAAAGACAGCAGACGCCACCTGCTGGAAAGCCGGATCGGCAATCAATTCCTCGTAAATCTGAGGGAGTTCCTCGTCATGATAAGGGCGGATTTCATCAAATTCCATATTCATAATGATTAACGTTTAGTTGGTTGTGAATAGTGAAGCTGCTGAGTGCCAATCACTAATCATTAACCCTTAGTCACTAAAACTGGTTCTCAATTATATCAGTCATTACATCTTTAATGTCTAAACCTGCAGCACGTACCTGTTGAGGTATAAAACTGGTGGCCGTCATTCCGGGTGTAGTGTTCACTTCCAGCAGGTTGATTTTATCTCCGGCAGTGATAATATAATCTACGCGGATGATGCCGGAAGCTCCCAGGATATCATAGATGGCTGAAGTCAAAGTCTGTATTCGGTGAGTTAAATCGTCGGAGATACGGGCGGGAGTAATTTCTGAAACCTGTCCGTTATACTTGGCGTCGTAGTCGAAGAATTCATTCTCTGTTACTACTTCCGTAATAGGGAATACTACTGAATTCTTTTTTGTCTTATAGCAACCACAGGTTACTTCCGTACCTTCCATAAAGGCTTCCACCAAGACTTCCTGTGCCTCACCGAATGCCTTAACAATGGCAGGCTGTATTTGTTCTTTGGTCTTCACTTTGGTTACGCCAAAGCTGGAACCACCTAGGCTGGGCTTGATGAAACAAGGCAAACCAATCTTTTCTATTACATCTTCATCGGAAATAGACTGTCCCTGACGGAGTACTAAAGACTCTGCAATACGCACACCGAATACTTTGAGATATTGGTTGCACGCAAATTTATCGTAAGTAAGTGCAGCTGCCAACACACCACAACAGGAATAAGGTATATGAAGAAGGTCGAAATAGCCTTGTAAACGTCCGTCTTCACCCGGAGTTCCATGAATGGTGATATAGGCAAAGTCAAATGTTACCTTCTTGCCATCTACCTGAAAACTGAAGTCGTTCCGGTCGATGGGAGCTTTGTTGCCGTCAGGAAGTTGCACGTGCCAGTCGAGTCCGTGCATTTCGACGATATATAATGTATACTTCTCCTTATCGATAAAGGAATAGATTCCTTGCGCACTGCGCAGGGAAACCTGAAATTCGGAGGTATCACCTCCGCAAACGATAGCAATCGTGCGTTTCATTCTAAATCTCTGTTACTGATATAGCCTCTCCATTTGTCTATCAGCAGGGTCATGTCGTCGGGCATTTCAGAAGTGAAGTACATTTCCTCACCGGTGGCGGGATGTACAAAGCCCAGCGTCATTGCGTGTAATGCCTGCCGTGGACAAGTATCGAAGCAATTGTTTACAAACTGTTTGTATTTACTAAAATGAGTACCTTTCAGAATTTCGTGTCCGCCATAGCGCTCATCATTAAAGAGTACGTGGCCGATGTGTTTCATATGTACACGTATCTGATGGGTACGTCCCGTTTCGAGAATACATTCCACAAGGGTGACGTAACCCAGACGCTCCAGTACCCGGTAATGGGTAACAGCATGTTTACCCTGGTCGTCGGGCAACACGGTCATTTGCATACGATCTTTGGGATTCCGGCCGATGTTACCTATAATGGTTCCTTCGTCCTGTTCAACGATTCCCCATACCAATGCACGATAACGACGTTTGGTGGTTTTGTTGAAGAACTGTATACCGAGATTGGTTTTGGCGTCCGGTGTCTTTGCTATAACGAGTAAACCCGAAGTGTCTTTGTCGATGCGGTGCACCAGACCGACATGCGGATCGTTGGCATCGTAATCGGGATGATCTTTCATGTGCCAGGCTATGGCGTTCACCAGAGTTCCGTGGTAGTTACCGTGCCCCGGATGCACAACAAGTCCGGCAGGTTTATTCACTATCATGAGGTGTTTATCCTCATAAACAATATTGAGTGGAATGTTTTCGGGAATGACCTCATTTTCATAGCGTGGACGGTCCATCATAATGGTAATGACGTCCATAGGTTTTACCTTGTAGCTGCTTTTGACAGGCTTATTGTTAGCCATTACAAAACCTGCTTCTGCTGATTTCTGAATGCGGTTGCGTGAAGCATTTGTCAGACGATCGAAGAGATACTTGTCTACGCGCATCATTTCCTGTCCCCTGTCCACTACCACACGGAAGTGCTCATAGAGTTGTGCCTCATCACCGACAGGCTCTACGTCGTCCAAGTCATCATCAATCGTTATGTCATCCGGCAATTCTTCTATCATTCCTCGTTTTTCTATGTGTTATTGATTGAAAGTAGCTTATTCCCCGAATATGATGTTTAGAACCAAGAGTCATCAGTGGCAGAATCACCGGAAGAAACAGTACCTGTGGTTTCCGTATTCGTAGAATCTGCCTCTTGAGCTAAGGCTCCGCCATCCCCTACTATTAAGGTAAGTGTGGAACCTACGGGAACTTTTTCGCCATTGGTCAGTGTACGTCCTTGGTACTTTACACCATATACCCAATCTTTTTCACCGGGTATGTATTGGTTTTCGGCCAGCTTGAAACCGGTAGCTAATAAGCGTGCCTGCGCTTGACGCATGGAACTATTATCTGCTACATCGGGAACGATTTGTAAAGGTACATTCAGTGTATTTATTGTCAGATAGATGGTACGTCCTTCTTTTACCTTCTGTCCGGCAGCAGGACTATGTTCGAGGATGCATCCGGCGGGTAAGTTCTTTACGTAGCTGGAGTCGGAAACAATACAGGTCAGCCCCTGGTTGCGGAACATTTTCTCGGCTTCAGTCACTCCCATGCCTTTTACATTGGGAACTACTACCGCTTCGCCGTGACGGGTATATATATCCAGTCCCTTCAAAACTCCAAACAGTACAAGGGCAACCACAACAATCATTGCGATCAGGTTTACCCAGAAAAATTTATTCTGTCGGAAAGAAAAAAACTCTTTTATTGTCATAATCCTTAGCGTTATTTGGGGCAAAGATAATGCAAACCGAAAGCAGTACAAAATAAGCTTGCTTATTTTTGATGCTGAGGTGCAGCTTATCTTTGCTTTTTGAGCAAAAATACAAATTTCGCCTTAGAGTGTAAGACAAACTAAGGCGAAATTTATATAATAGTTCAATGTCCGCTGTCCAGATAACTTTTTAAAGTGACTCGAGTAGTCTTTTCAATACTACTGTAGCCGATATTTCTCGGTTGGCGGCTTCGGGGATTACAATGGATTGAGGGCTTTCGATGACATCATCCGTTACAATCATATTACGGCGTACAGGCAGGCAGTGCATGAAGTAGGCGTTGTTGGTTACAGCCATTTGGCGATCACTTACTGTCCATTCGCGGTCCTTACTTAGAATTTGTCCGTAATTATCGCCGGCATAGGCAGCCCAGTTCTTGGCATAGATGAAGTCTGCACCTTCGAATGCTTTCATCTGATCGTATTCTACGCGGGCATGTCCTACAAATTGCGGGTCGAGTTCGTAGCCTTCGGGATGAGTGATGACGAAATCGTAATCTGTAGCATTCATCCACTCTGCAAATGAGTTGGGCACGGCTTGTGGCAATGGACGCGGATGCGGTGCCCAGGTCATTACTACTTTGGGACGTGCCGTTTTCTTGTATTCTTCAATAGTGATGAGGTCGGCGAAACTTTGCAATGGATGGCGTGTAGCTGCTTCCATTGAAAATACAGGGCGTCCGGAATATTTGATGAACTGGTTTATGATGATTTCGTTGTAATCATCTTCTTTATTCTCGAATCGTGCGAAAGAGCGTACACCGATGATGTCGCAATAGCAACCCATTACGGGGATAGCTTCCAGCAGGTGCTCCGGTTTGTCGCCGTCCATAATGACTCCGCGTTCCGTTTCCAGTTTCCATGCTCCCTGGTTGATGTCCAGTACGATAACATTCATACCCAGGTTTGTTGCAGCTTTCTGCGTGCTGAGGCGGGTACGCAGGCTTGAGTTGAAGAATATCATCATCAACGTCTTGTTTCGTCCTAACTCTACGTATTTGAAACGGTCTTTCTTAATCTCAAATGCTTCATCCAGTGCAGCTTTCAGATTTCCGATGTCCTGCACACAAGTAAACTTCTTCATCTTATATATTATATGATTTATAATTTATGATTTATGGTGGGGGCTTTGGCTGATCACTTATCACTCTACCACTTATCACTCCCTTATCTGTCCTTCGCCTTCGATAATCCATTTATATGTGGTGAGCTCTTCCAGCGCCATCGGACCGCGGGCGTGAAGTTTCTGTGTACTGATGCCGATTTCGGCACCCAGTCCAAACTGCGCTCCGTCCGTGAAGGACGTTGGTACGTTGACATACACACAGGCGGCATCCACATCACGGCAGAATTGTTCGGCATGAGCTTTATCATTCGTTACGATACATTCGCTATGCTTGGAGCCGTATTTTTGGATATGTGCTATGGCTTCGCGGATAGACTGGACTGTTTTGATAGACATTTTGTAATCCAGAAATTCCGTTCCAAAATCTTCTTCCGTAGCTTCTTTCAGTAAATCGGTGGGATAGCTGCCTTTCAGGACGTTGTATGCATGTGTATCTGCGTAGATTATCACATGGCTATCTGGCAACGGAGCACAAAGTACCGGCAGGTCACTGAGGCGCTCTTCATCAATCAGCAGGCAATCTAAAGCGTTGCATACACTGACGCGACGGGTTTTGGCATTATTGATAATGGAAGCACCTTTTTCCACATCACCATAGCGGTCGAAGAATGTATGACAAATACCTGCACCTGTTTCAATAACCGGTATGGTAGCATTCTGACGCACAAAGTTGATGAGGCTACTGCTGCCACGGGGAATAAGCAAATCCACATAGCCCCTTGCATTTAGCAGTTCGGCTGTTGCTTCCCTGTCGGCAGGCAATAATTCTACGATATGAGGGTTGACTTGGAAACGTTCCAAAACTTCGTGTATTACGCTAATAATAGCCCGGTTGGAGTAGTCAGCATCGCTACCGCCTTTCAATACGCAGGCATTGCCGCTTTTCAGACAAAGTGCGAATACGTCGAAACTAACGTTCGGACGAGCCTCGTATATGATGCCGATAACACCGAATGGAACACTTATTTTTTTAAGTCTCATTCCTTTGGGGTGTGTATTCTCCTTCAGTATATGTCCTACGGGAGAGGGGAGGGTAGCTACGTTGCGTGTATCCGCGGCGATGCCTTGAAGGCGTTCGGCGGTTAATTTCAGTCGGTCGTACTTCGGATCTTTAGGATCCATCCTTTCCAGGTCTTTCTTGTTTTCTGCAAGAATAAAGTCTGACTTTGCCAAGGCGGCATCCGCTACAGCCAGCAGTATCTGATTGATTTCCCGGTCGCTTAACGACAGCAATTCCCGACTGGCTTCCTGCACGGTGGCAAATACTTTGTTTAAGTCCATCTTCTTTGTACTTTTTGTAGTTGATTATTCTGCAAATGTAGTAATTATATTGGGAATGCCTGCTTTATCTCTTTGAAAAAGAATGTGTAGAGAAAGGAGGGGATGACAGGGCTCTATATATCATTTTCTCATTTTTATCGGGTTATGAACTAAAAAAACAGGATAGTGGTGCATGTTATTTACAAATGATGTATATTTCTAAAATAGTCGTATACTGAACCTAATTCAGTCGTATAGTGAATGCCATTCAGTCGTATACTTAATAGAGTTCAGTCGTATACTGAATAGAGTATGGTTTAACGATGTTGATAATCAGAAAGTTACAAAAGTTCATAATGCTATTGATAAATTCTGACAAATCCCTGCGATATATAACGCAGCTACTTTATCACCCTATCACCCTACCACCTTATCACTCCTTTATTCCTTCCTTTTCCATTTTGAGTAAATTTCATCGTCCGATTATGCATTAATATAATTTTAAGTCGATATTAATGCATTTTCATTGAATTTATTAATGAGATACGCTTTTCTTTGCATCTGGAAAATGTAAATTTAAGAATCATGAAAAACCGTTTAATAAGTCTGTGCTTGCTGTGTGCTTGCTGTGTGATGGCCAAAGCTGACGATCTGAAGCTGTGGTACAAGCAGCCGGCTAAAGTATGGACTGAAGCATTACCTCTGGGTAATTCGCGTTTAGGTGCCATGGTCTATGGCGGAGTAGTTAACGAGCAGATACAGCTGAATGAAGAGACCGTTTGGGGTGGTGGTCCGCACCGGAATGATAGTCCGAAAGCACTCGGTGTATTGCCCACAGTTAGGGAGTTGCTTTTCTCCGGACGTGAGAAGGAAGCTGAAAAAATGATTGCCGACAACTTTTTTACCGGACAACACGGCATGCCATTTCAAACCATTGGTAGCCTGATGCTGGAATTTGATGGACACGCCGACTATTCCGATTATCGCAGGGAACTGGATTTGGAGAAGGCAATAGCCTCCGTACGCTATAAAATAGGTGAAGTAAACTATATCCGTACCGTGTTTACATCCTTGGCAGATAATGCTCTGATTGTGCGTATCGAAGCCGACAAACCGGGAGCAGTCAATTTTACCACTCGATATAGCACTCCGTATAAAGAATACGAAATAAAAAAGAACGGTAAAAGCCTGCTGCTGTCCGGACATGGCTCTGCACACGAAGGCATTCCGGGTGCCATCCGCTTTGAAACCCGTACGCAGATAAAGGCCGAGAAAGGCAAAATCAACGTCACCAACGACTGTATCGAAGTGAAAGGAGCAGACGCAGCAGTGATCTATGTAACCGCTGCCACCAACTTTGTCAATTATAAAGACGTAAGTGCTAATGAAACCCGCCGTGCAACAGAATTCCTGTCGCAGGCCATGAAACGCCCCTATGCACAGGCCCTTGCCGCTCACGAGGAGACTTATCAAAAGCTGTTCGGACGTGTTTCACTGAATATAGGTGCTTCCAGCAAGGAAGAAACTTCTTACCGCATTAAGCACTTTAACGAGGGAAAAGACCTGGGACTGGTAGCCCTGATGTTCCAGTTCGGACGTTATTTGCTTATCTCTTCTTCACAACCCGGTGGGCAACCTGCCGGTTTGCAAGGCATCTGGAATCATGAATTGCTGGCTCCGTGGGATGGAAAATATACCATCAATATCAATACAGAGATGAACTACTGGCCGGCAGAAGTAACCAATTTGTCCGAAATGCATCAACCTCTTTTCCAGATGGTGAAAGAACTGTCCGAGTCGGCACAAGGCACTGCGCGTACCTTGTACGATTGTCGGGGTTGGACGGTGCATCATAATACGGACTTGTGGCGCATGGCCGGTCCGGTGGATGGTGCTTCGTATGTTTGGCCTTTGGGCGGTGCGTGGCTCAGTCAGCACTTGTGGCAACATTATCTTTATACAGGTGACCAGGCTTTCTTGCAGACTGCTTATCCGGCTTTGAAAGGGGCAGCCGATTTCTTCCTCGATTTCCTGGTAGAGCATCCTAAGTACGGTTGGATGGTTTGTGTGCCGTCCATGTCTCCCGAGCAAGGTCCTCCGGGAACGGGAACCATGCTGACCGCCGGATGTACCATGGACACTCAGATTGTACTGGATGCACTGACTTCGGTACTGTCCGCCACGAAGTTGTTATATCCCGACCATACATCGTATTGCGATAGCCTGCAAGGCATGATCAAGCGCTTGCCTCCTATGCAGATAGGTAAACATAACCAGTTGCAGGAATGGCTTGCCGATGTCGATGATCCGAATAATGATCACCGTCACGTCTCTCATTTGTACGGACTTTACCCAAGTAATCAAATTTCTCCTTATGCCCATCCGCAGCTTTTCCAGGCCGCCAAGCGTTCGCTCCTCTATCGAGGTGATATGGCTACGGGATGGTCCATCGGTTGGAAAATCAATCTTTGGGCACGCCTGCTCGACGGGGATCATGCGTATACGATTATCAAAAATATGCTGAAGCTGGTGGAGAAGGGTAATCCTGACGGACGTACTTATCCGAATATGTTCGATGCACATCCGCCTTTCCAGATTGACGGAAACTTCGGTTTTACGGCAGGCGTGGCCGAAATGTTGCTTCAAAGCCATGATGAAGCTCTGCACCTGTTGCCTGCCCTGCCCACGGCATGGAGCAAAGGTAGTGTGAAAGGTCTGGTGGCACGTGGGGCTTTTGAAGTTGATATGGACTGGGATGGCAGTGAGCTGACGACGGCTACTGTAACTTCACGTATCGGTGGAAATCTGCGTATACGTTCGTATGTACCATTGGAAGGTGCTGGTCTGAAAGAGGCTAAAGGTGATAATCCGAACCCGTTGATGAAACGTGGAGATATCAAGGAACCCTTGGTGGCCGAAGGGCTAAAGGCACAGTACCCCATCTTGTACAGGATATATGAGTATGATATACAGACTCGACCGGGAGAAAAGTACACATTGCAAAGAGCTTTTTAAAAAGGCGATATAAATGAAATAGGTTATGGTAAAAAGAATAAATTGGTTTATTGTATGTTTGCTGTTTTCAATAGGTGTTACAGCACAAGCTGCTGGCAAGCAGTATAATTCGTACAAAGGATTGGTGATGGCCGGTTATCAGGGGTGGTTCAATGCCCCTGATGACGGCGCCGGCCGTGGTTGGTATCACTATACCGGGCACGACGGTTTTCGTCCCGGTTCTTGTACGATTGATTTCTGGCCCGAAGTGTCGGAGTACAAGAAACTGTATAAAACGGAATTCAAGTTTGCCGATGGTACTCCGGCTTATACTTTCTCTTCGCATGATGAATCTACGGTGGATACTCACTTCAGATGGATGAAAGAGTACGGACTGGATGGAGTTTTTATGCAACGCTTTGTAGGCGAGATTCGTAATAAGAGCGGATTGAATCACTTCAACGTAGTACTGAATTCAGCTATGAAGGCTGCTAATAAGTATGAACGGGCCATTTGCGTGATGTATGATCTGAGTGGTATGCGTCCCGGCGATGAAGAGGTTCTGCTAAAGGATATTGCCGACATATCTCAGCGCCATGCTTTAAAGGATCATGCTAAGAACCCGTCCTATCTGTATCATAATGGGAAACCACTGGTTACAATCTGGGGTGTAGGGTTCAATGACCGTCGCCGTTATGGTCTGAACGAAGCAGAAAAGATTATTAATGGTCTGAAAGCACAGGGGTTTAGTGTAATGCTGGGAGTACCTACGCATTGGCGTGAACTGAATGGTGATACCGAGTCGGACCCTCGCTTACATGAATTGATAAAACGGTGTGATGTTGTGATGCCGTGGTTCGTGGGACGCTATAATGAGAATTCATATCCCCGTTATCAGAAACTGATTAAAGATGATATTGCCTGGGCTAAGAAAAATAAAGTAGACTATGCTCCTCTGGCTTTTCCGGGCTTCTCCTGGCGTAACATGAAAGGTCATGAGAATAGTGTGCAAATACCACGCAATAAGGGTTCGTTCCTCTGGAAACAGTTATCCGGTGCTATCAAAGAAGGGGCTGAGATGATTTACGTAGCCATGTTTGATGAAATAGACGAGGGTACAGCCATCTTTAAGTGCGCTAAGAAAGTTCCTGTTGGTGCCAGTACATTTGTGCCCATTGAAGAAGGGATTGGAAGTGACCATTATTTATGGTTGGTAGGTCAGGCCGGTAAAATGTTGCGTAAAGAAAAACCGTTGGAAATGAAACAACCGGAACGCAAATAAATCAAAGTAGAATCCGGATTATAATATAAGAAACGTCTGACTTGGGAGTATCCAGGTCAGACATTTCTTTTGGAGTATCTATTTGTTTCAGTTTTGTTCGTCGATAATTTCCATTAAAGAGAACTTGTATTCTGTTCCCAGTGAAGCAACATATTCTTTGCAGAAAGTATCATAGACAGTCTTGGCAAGCCCTTTCTTACCTTGCTGACAAAGAATACGGCATTTTACACAAAGAGCTTCCTCGTTGATATAGTCATGTTGGAATAGTGTATCTGCAATTTTTAGCTTTAACGTCTCCGAGAGGTCTTCCCGCTTCAGTAATCTGCAAAGCAGATCAATGGTGTTATTTGAAAAATCGTTTTTAAACGTATCAATCCAATCGGTTTCCATATTAGGTAACATCATACCACGTAGCAATAACTCGAGCAGCTTCTCTAAGTTCTGACTATTATTCTCTTTATATAAATAAAGTGCTTCCAGATAGTCGCAAATTGTTCCTTCTTCAAACTGTATGCTCCAGAAGCCATTTTGATTCAATATTTTGATATCACCTACTTTTTCCAATAAACCGCGTAGTTTACTCATATATACATTACGGTTGTTCTTGGCAGATTCATCCGTCTTGTCATACCATAATAGTTGGATTAGTTTATGACCAATGATTCCTTTGGAGTCTCTTCCGGTATAGAGCACAAGCAATATCAATAAGGCTTTAAGGGTTGGAGTAAATAAGGCTGTAATATCATTGCCTTCTTTATCCACAACATGGAAACCACCAAAGAAACAAACACATCCCTTGGAGAAATCATAGTTGTGGAATGTTGTTGTCTCTGTGTGTATGGGCATTTCTATTTTTATCTCAGATCTATCATTGATTAGAGAGCCATTCGCTGTTTCTGATTGGAGACTGTTTGTTTCCGCTTTCTTGTTGTTTCCGGTAGCGGTCTTGACCCGATTTATTTCAGCCTTTTTCTTTCTATAATAGAGAATTCCCATTCCGGCAATAACCAGTATTCCGACTATAATGTACAGCCATATAGATGACTGATCGTTTTGACCGGCATTGTCTGCAACCACATCCGGCTGCTTAAAGGATGAAATAGGAATCGGAGGGAAATTCAGTTCATAGATATCTATATCAGCTTTTCCGCTTACTTCAGCTCGGTGAATCACTGTATATAACTTCTTTTGTTTAGGGGAATAGTATATGTTGGTATACATATACTGAGCCTCTAATTTCAGTCCTATAGGCAATGACATGAGCTCGAAATGAGGTGTTTGAGTATCAATTTTCATCAACGTACCACCTTGCTGGGTACTGAAGAAGTAAAAACATTTTTTTTCGGGATCATAAACCATATTCTCACTGGGCTGAAAGTCTCCTCCATCCGGAACCTGGGTGAGTTCCCATAGTTTATTGGCTTGCTGGGTCAAAAGATTGACAGCATACAAGTCATAATAGTTGCGGGGAGATAATTCTTGCCGTCCGGATGGGCAACCGCGTCCTCCGAAGATATAAAGTGTGCTGTCAACTATGACAGAACTGGAAGAGTATCTGGGATGAATATTTGTCAGATTGAGGTGACGCTGCGGGGTATCTTCATAAGGATAGCAGATTAATAG
This sequence comes from Bacteroides sp. AF39-11AC, assembly GCF_003474285.1. Lineage (NCBI taxonomy): Bacteria > Pseudomonadati > Bacteroidota > Bacteroidia > Bacteroidales > Bacteroidaceae > Bacteroides > Bacteroides sp. AF39-11AC. The sequence goes on from NZ_QROH01000001.1 coordinate 518,534, forward strand.
CTTATTATTATAGTGATAATGTCCATATCCACCGAAGCTGATCAATGAAGAATTGGCCGGATTATAAACGAGTGTATTATTCCAATAGTCATGTTCCTGTACGGCTGCCTGTGTTCCTTTCCAGCTTTGCGAAACAGGATCAAAGAACGAATATAGATTTTCATTCAGGTTGTAGGATAACAACTGATGTTGCTCTGGTAGATATATCAACTGGTTGGGATAGTTGGCTACGAACTCGCCGCCTTTTACCTGAATGGTGTCAGTTATCCTTTCATCCGTATGGAAAACATACAGCTTTTGTTTATTGTTGGCTATGTAGAAAGTTCCGACAGTAGGATCGAATGCTATAGAGGGAGAAGATTTGAATTGCTGTGAATGAATCTTCTTCCAGGTGATATACTGGTCTATAATCCAACGGGTATTCTTGCCGGAAGCCGGACTGTGGGAAATCTCGTCATAACAGACTTCCTTATTGTGGCGTGCCATTTTCCACAAACGTATTTCCTGCAATCCGCGCTTGATACTGATATCTCTTAAATTAACGGAAGCTACATCGGCTAAAGAGAAACCCTCATAGGGACAATAACCGAAAGCAAAGCGTAGTTTCTGCGTACCTTTTAAGTCGGGGTAATTCACATTGATTTCCGTACTATCATATAATACGGTAATATTTCCCTCTTTAACATCGAGGGTCAGGCTGGCTGAAATCCAAGTTTCACGCCTCACTTCTTTTTGAATGGGGTATACTGCATCTCCGGTGACCAGAATAGGGAAGCGTCTGTCGTTTTCGCTGACACTGTACATCAGATCGACATTCTTATTGTTTTCAGTAATGATGCGGAATACGGTTCCGAATACATTATCGGGTCTCACCCAGAGGTTAAAGCTCAGGGTAATTTTGTCTCCTTTAGTCTCTATGGGCTTTCCATCTTCTAATACCATACTGGTAAACTCAGAATTCTGAAGCGGGTAGGATTGAATATGCAAACCATATTCAGGAAGCTGAGCGACTGAACGCATACACATCAACAGAAGAAAGATAATAGATTGTGTCTTTTTCATTTTGTATGTTCTTAATGAAGTATTAGCTCGTACAAAAGTAATGCTTTTTAGTGAAAACCGATTACTTATTTATGCAATTATTACAGCCAGGCTTCGCTTTTTCTGCAAAAGTGATTCATTAAGTGGATTTTAATGTTTCATTAATTATTGTTTTATCATTTTATTAAGCGGTTGCCGCTTACTTTGCAGTATAAATAGATTAAAATCTGATAATATGAATTTAAAAAGGCACTTATTCTTATTTGCAGGAATATTATCCTGCTCTTTTCTAATGGCTCAGCAGCCAAGTGATATTTTATCCGTTTCAGCATCCACTAATGTGGAAAAAGCTTCGTTAGCTTTTGATAAGGATCAAAAGACAATGTGGGAAGTTAGTGGGCAGGACTTGAAAACAGACCAATGGTTGATGTTTACTATCCAGACCTCTGGTGATGTATGTGAACTTGGGGTTCAGATGCAAGGTGTTTCTAAAGAAGACTTAAAGCAACTGATGAATATCTTTGTTACATATGATCCTATGAATTTGGGAGTGCCTGTCGATTATCAGATACAGGGTAGCGCTAAAGAGATGCGGTTGAAGTTCTCACCTAAATATGGGGCACATGTCCGGTTGGCTTTTAAGGGAGGTGATCGTGTTAAACCTTTTATGGTAAAGGAAGTATCTGTTCTTTTAGCTGATAAGGAATTGAAAGACCTGAAAGGAGAAAAGACTTCGCTACGCTATATGGACCCTACGCTTCCGGTGGAAGAACGTGTAGAAAGTCTATTGTCTGTGATGACACCGGAAGATAAAATGGAACTGATACGTGAAGGCTGGGGGATTCCTGGTATTCCTCACTTATATGTACCGCCCATTACAAAGGTGGAAGCTGTACATGGCTTCTCATATGGTAGTGGAGCTACTATCTTCCCCCAAGCCCTGGGAATGGGAGCAACTTGGAATAAGAAGTTGACGGAAGAAGTGGCGATGGCAGTTGGCAATGAAACTCTTTCGGCAGGTACTATGCAGGCATGGTCTCCGGTACTGGATGTAGCTCAGGATGCCCGTTGGGGACGTTGTGAGGAAACATTTGGAGAAGATCCGGTTTTGGTGTCACAAATTGGTGGAGCTTGGATTAAAGGCTACCAGTCTATGGGGTTGTATACTACTCCGAAACATTTTGGTGGTCATGGTGCTCCGTTGGGAGGGCGCGATTCTCATGATATAGGATTGTCTGAACGTGAAATGCGCGAAGTACATCTGGTTCCGTTCCGTCATGTGATTCGTAACTATGATTGCCAATCTTTGATGATGGCTTATTCGGATTTCCTGGGTGTGCCGGTAGCTAAAAGTAGAGAATTACTACATAATATTTTGCGTGAGGAATGGGGATTCAGCGGCTTTATCGTTAGCGACTGTGGTGCTATAGGTAACTTGACTGCCCGTAAACATTATACAGCTAAAGATAAAATAGAAGCTGCTAATCAAGCTTTGGCTGCTGGTATCGCTACGAACTGTGGTGATACTTATAATGATAAGGAGGTGATACAGGCCGCAAAAGATGGACGTATCAATATGGAGAATCTTGAAGAAGTGTGCCGCACAATGTTGCGTATGATGTTCCGCAATGAGTTGTTTGAAAAAGCACCAAACAAGCCGTTGGACTGGAATAAAATTTATCCGGGGTGGAATTCGGATAGTCATAAAGAAATGGCACGTCAGGCTGCCCGCGAATCGATCGTAATGTTAGAGAATAAGGATAATATTCTGCCTCTGTCTAAAAACATGCGTACGATTGCTGTGTTAGGTCCCGGTGCAGATGATCTTCAGCCCGGTGATTATACTCCTAAACTTCTACCTGGCCAGTTGAAATCTGTGTTGACTGGTATCAAACAAGCGGTAGGAAAGCAGACAAAAGTGGTTTATGAACAAGGTTGTGATTTTACAAGCTTGGGTGAAAACAATATTGCAAAGGCAGTAAAAGTAGCTTCACAATCAGATGTGGTGCTATTGGTTTTGGGAGATTGTTCAACCAGTGAGGCTACGACAGATGTATATAAGACATCCGGTGAGAACCATGATTACGCAACCTTGATTTTGCCGGGTAAACAACAGGAATTATTGGAAGCCGTTTGTGCAACCGGAAAACCTGTTATATTGATTCTTCAGGCAGGGCGTCCTTATAATCTGTCTAAGGCGTCAGAGCTGTGTAAAGCTATCCTCGTGAATTGGTTGCCGGGACAAGAAGGTGGTCCGGCAACAGCAGATGTGCTGTTTGGTGATTATAATCCTGCCGGTCGCTTGCCGATGACTTTCCCACGTCACGTAGGTCAGCTCCCTCTCTATTATAACTTTAAAACTTCCGGTCGTCGTTATGAATATTCGGATATGGAATATTATCCTCTTTACTATTTCGGATATGGTTTGAGTTATACTTCATTTGAATATTCTGGTCTGAAAGTACAGGAAAAAGAAAATGGTAATATTTCAGTGCAGGTTACTGTGAAGAACATAGGTCAACGGGCCGGTGATGAGGTGGTACAACTGTATGTAACGGATATGTATGCCAGTGTGAAGACACGTATTACAGAGTTGAAAGACTTTACCCGTATTCATCTGAAACCGGGTGAAGCGAAAACGGTTTCTTTTGAACTGACACCTTATGAACTATCATTGTTGAACGATCATATGGACCGGGTTATAGAGAAAGGTGCCTTTAAAATCTTAGTTGGAGGTGTAAGTCCTCAGTATGTGGCCAAAGACCGTATTAAGGATAGTGTGGGTTATGCAGATTCCAAGAAAGGTTTGTCCGGTATGCTTGAATATACTCATGAATTTGCAGCAGATTTCGGTTTGACTTTGTTCAAAGTGGAAGAAAACTTGGTAAAGAATCAGAAGACTATTTGGGTGTCTGTCAAAAACAATGGGACTTTGATGGATACAGGAAAAATTGAAATGTATGTCGGGGGTAATAAAGTAGGCGATAACGTTCATTATGAGTTAGCTCCGGGAGAAGAGAAACTGATACCTTTCAGTGTGGATAAGGAGAATACGGCTCCAGTTGTATTTACTACCAAATATAAAGTGTTATCTATATAATTTTGATACTATGAGAAAACTATTAGCATTCTTATGTATCTGTGTACAGATTGTCCCGTTATGGGGGCAATCTGTGCTGCGTACTCCAAATGGGGTAAAAGTAGAGACTGAAACGACTTGTATAGAGTTGGAATGTTTTTCTTCTTCTATCATTCGCGTGAAGAAATATCCAGTCGGAAAGACACCTGATAAACAATCATTGTCTGTCACTATGCAACCGGAAAAGGTAAAATACAAATTGCAAGAGACAAAAGGTGAAGTGGTTCTTTCTACTTCCGAATTAGTAGCAATTATGGATATTGCCCAAAAACAAGTTCGTTTTACTGATAAGGATGGTAAAGTCTTGTTAACTGAGAAGCCTTCTTCTATTGATTTTATTCCATTCAATGATGCGGGAAATTCTACCTATCAGGTTTGCCAGACTTTCGTGTTGGATAGTGATGAGGCTATTTATGGTTTGGGACAACACCAGCAGGGGCGGATGAATCAGCGTAACCAAACTTTATTTTTGCAACAAGCCAATACCGAAATCTGTATTCCTTTGGTTCATTCTATCAAAGGTTATGCTTTATTCTGGGATAATTATTCTCCCACAACTTTCACTGATAATGCAGAGGGTATGACCTTTGATTCGGCAGTGGGTGATTTGTGTGATTATTACTTTGTTTATGGTGGTGGAGCGGATGGAGTTGTGGCTGGATTACGTGAACTAACTGGGCAAGCTCCTATGTTCCCTCTTTGGACTTATGGCTTTTGGCAATCAAGAGAACGCTATGTTAGTCAGGATGAGTTGGTAGGCGTGGTCAGGAAGTATCGTGATTTAAAAATTCCTTTGGATGGTATCATTCAGGATTGGCGTTATTGGGGTGAGGATCATAAAGACTGGAATGCAGTTGAGTTCCGTAACCCGAAGTTCTCTGATCCTAAAAAGATGATGGAAGAAGTACATCGTTTGAATGCTCATGCCATTATTTCAGTATGGCCTTCTTTTGGTCCGGAAAGCGGGATTTATGCAGAATTGAAAGCACAGAATAAGTTGATGGCGCATGAGACTTTTCCACAGAATAATGGAGTGAAAGTATATGATACCTATGATCCGGTAGCAAGAGATATCTACTGGAAATATATGAATAAGAATATGTTCAGCCTCGGAATGGATGGCTGGTGGCTGGATGCAACCGAACCGGAACATGGTCCGATAAAAGAGGGTGATTTGGACTTTCAGACTTATCTGGGCTCTTTCCGCAAGGTCCGTAATGCTTTCCCGATTGTGAGCGTGGGAGGTGTATATGATCATCAAAGACAGGAAACTTCTGATAAGCGTGTTTTTATTCTGACTCGTTCTGCTTTTGCCGGTCAACAACGTTATGCTGCACAAGCGTGGTCGGGTGATGTGGTTTCTGATTGGGGTGTGTTACGTAATCAGATACCTGCAGCGTTAAATATCTCTTTGACAGGTATTCCTTATTGGAACTCGGATATTGGTGGTTTCTTCTCTGCCAACAAATTTCCGGAAGGTGTAAAGGAGCCGGCATTCCATGAATTGTATGTACGCTGGATGCAATTTGCTACTTTTACTGGAATGATGCGTTCGCATGGTACAAACACGCCTCGTGAAATCTTCATGTTTGGTGAACGTGGATATTGGGCTTTCGATGCACAAGAGAAAATGATCAATCTCCGTTATCGCCTGTTGCCTTATATTTATTCAACTTCATGGAAGATTACTTCTGAAGGTGGAAGCTTGATGCGTGCTTTATTCTCTGATTTCCCTGAAGATAAGAAAGTGCTGGATTTGGGTGATGAATATCTTTTTGGAAAATCTATATTAGTAGCTCCAGTTACCAGTGAGACCAGAAGCCGCTCTCTATATTTGCCGGCAGGAACCCAGTGGATTGATTTCTGGACTGGAGAAGTTCAAGACGGTGGACGTGAAATCACCCGTGAAACACCTGTTGATATTATCCCATTGTATGTGAAAGCAGGTTCTATCATTCCTGTTGGTCCTGCTGTTCAGTTTGCAACAGAGAAACCATGGGACGATTTACAGCTTCGTATTTATCCGGGAGCTAATGGAGAATTTACTCTGTATGAAGATGAGGATGATAATTATAATTATGAAAAAGGTAAATATTCCACTATCCGTATGACGTGGAATGATAAGGAGCGAAAACTGATTATTCATTCTCGTCAAGGTAGCTATGATGGTATGTTGCAAGAACGTAAATTTCATATTGTTCTTGTAAATGGACAAGACGGATTAGGGTTGGATAATGAGTCATATACTGTAAATGTGGAATACCAAGGAAAAAAAATAAATATAAAACTACCATGAAGAAATTAGCGAAATTAGTGAGTATGGCTTTAGTCTCAGGACTGATAAGTAGTTGTACTTCGGAACAGGCTCCGGTTAAGAATGATAGAATTGTAACCAATCCCATTGATCTGAACTATCGTTTTCAACCTAATGATGAGTCACGGCGTGAAGCGGCCGATCCTGTACTGGAATATTTTAAAGGATATTATTATATGTTCGCCTCTAAATCCGGTGGATACTGGCGTTCTGAGGATTTGGCAAAATGGGAATATATCCCTTGTACAACCATTCCAACGATGGAAGATTATGCTCCGACCATCCTTGTTTATGGTGATACTCTTTATTTTACGGCATCCAGTGGAAACACCCGTATTTATAAAAACGCTCACCCTGAAAAGGACACTTGGGAAGAAGTAGATACAAAATTGACTTATCGTCAACATGATCCAGCTTTCTTTAGGGATGATGATGGAAGAGTATATCTTTATTGGGGATGTTCGGATGTTGATCCGATCGTGGGAGTAGAAGTGGATCCTAAAGATGGCTTCCGAGCCATTGGAGAGCCTAAAGCTTTGATTCAACATAATTGTGATAAATATGGTTGGGAAGTTCCTGGTAAGAACAATGAAGAACCACGTCAAGGTTGGAATGAAGGGCCATGTGTGCTGAAACATAATGGTCGCTATTATTTGCAATATGCAGCTCCCGGTACTCAATACCGTATTTATGGTGATGGTAATTATGTTGGTGATAATCCGTTAGGCCCGTTTGAATATGTGGAAGACAATCCATTCTCTTTTAAGCCCGGAGGTTTCATCGGTGGTGCTGGTCATGGACATACATTCAAAGATAAATATGGTAATTACTGGCATGTAGCATCTATGACTATTTCTGTTCGTCATTGGTTTGAACGTCGTTTAGGTTTATTTCCGGTAGTTGTTTCTGAGAAATATGGTATGTATGCGTTGACAACTTTTGCTGATTATCCTTTCTGTATTCCTGATCGGAAGGTCGATTTTGGAAAGGAAGATATTAGTATGGGGTGGAACTTGCTTTCATATAAGAAAAAAGTATCCTCGTCTTCACACCTTGAAGGCTATCAACCAGAATTGGCTAATGATGAACAGGTGGAAACCTGGTGGGCTGCTCAAACAGGCAATGTCGGTGAATGGCTGCAAATTGATCTTGGAAAAACAATGGAAGTGAATGCTATTCAGGTGAATTTCGCAGATCATAATTTCAATGTACATGCGCCCCATGATCCTGTGGTTTATCAATATTATATAGCAGGTTCTACAAATGGCAAAGACTGGACTCGTCTGGTGGATGAAGAAAAGAATATGCAGGATGCTCCTCATAAACTGCATACTCTGAATGTTCCTGCGAAAGTGCAATATCTGAAAATCTGTAATACTAAAGATATGGAAGGAAGTTTTTCTCTGTTCGATTTGCGTGTCTTTGGTCAAGGTGGAGGTAAGGCGCCTGCCGGAGTTACAGGATTCCAAGCTTCACGTGATAATAATGATAAACGTATCTATCGGTTTACATGGAATCCGCAGGAAAATGTAACAGGGTATATTTTACGCTGGGGAACACAAGAAGAGAAATTGACTCACTCTATGGTAGTTTACGAAAATCAATATGAGGCCCGTTATTTCAATAGAGATTCTGAATATTACTTCTCTATTAGTGCTTTTAATGAGAATGGTGTAAGCCAATAACTGATCAATACAGAAATCTTTAATTAAAGCTTGTGGTTATATAACTTATTTATGGGTTGTATAGCCACAAGTTTTGTTTTTATGAGAGGTTTAATTATAATATATAATCTAAGAATAACCTTTGTTTGAAGTCTATTTTTCTTCGATTAATCCATTTATATATGATTCTTTAATGTGAAAGAGTTAAAAAGCTCTGAAACCCTTGTTTTTCTTCAAAAAACCTACTTCGATTAATGTCTTTTTAAGGACTATTTTAACGATAGCCTCATAATTTTGCCCATATAATTTTAAATATGATTTTAATAAATATGAAAAATGCACAAGTATACGTAAAGTATCCTCTTGCGAATAGTCCTTCTTGGACAAACTGAAAAGATGAAATTTTTTGAGTGACTCAAATAATATATTTACCAACTTTTAATTTAATTATTATGAACAAACGATTCTTAAATGCGCTCTTGTTTGGAGCGGTGGTTCTTTCAACAGGAACTTTTACTTCATGTAATAATGATGATGTTGATGATTTGAAATCAAGAGTGTCAGTAATTGAAGTGGCAATTGATGACATCAAAACACAATTGGGCAAAGCATTGATGACCGGTGCAAGTATCACAAAAGTAGATGAAAATAACGGTACATATACGTTGACGTTGAGTGATGGACAAAAGATTGTAATTAAGCCAGGTGGAGGAAATATTTCTATAGTAGTTACTGATACGGAGGCTATTATTACAATAGAAGGTGAAAAGTATGTTCTTCCGTTGGGTTCATTAGTAAACTCGTTGATCTATAGTCCAGAGACAATAGATGGTATTGTAGAAATCGGTAATACTGCTACCACGGTGAGTTTCTTGGCAAGACCCGCTCTCAAAAGTTTGGATGGTGCCGAATTTACAATTGCTGAATCCCATGTGCTTACTCGTGCTGCGGATGGTGAACAGTTTAAAGTAAATGGAGATGTAACATTGGAAGGCGATTTTATTAAAGTCCCTATTAAGGCACTTGGTGAAGCGGAAGCTGGAAAAACCTATGCTGTATCTCTTCAAATGAATTTAAAAGGAACAATTATTGGTTCTAACTACTTTACTGTGAAAGTGTCTGATGACTTTTCTTCTATAGCTGAAGATTTAGGAAGTGTTACGATTAAGGCTGATTATGCGCCGAAAGACCTTGCTGATGGCTTTAAAGAAATGACTATTAATGGTTTGGATTTATTGAAAGATTTGAACTTTAAAGATTTGTTCTCAGAACTTCCGGAAAGGGTTGAGTTTGCTGTTGCAGCAGCAAGTAAACAACCGGGGGGCAAAGCACAGGAAAAATTTGAAATGCTGAAGTCTAGTTTGAAAGCTGACGGTACGTGGAAATTTAGTGAAAGACCGGGAACAAGCTTCAATGAGAATGCAGATCGTTCAGGGTTCTTGATAAACGTGCTTGCAGATGACATTGTGAAGGCTAAAATTTATGTAGTAATAACAGACCCGTTGGCTGTTGTTGCAGATGACGTGTTTAAAGGCTCTTTGAAAGGCTTAGGTGAACCACATGTGGAATATGGTGAGATGCCTGCAGAAGGTACGAATGAAGGTGCTCCTGTTGTTTTTGCTCCTGGAGTAAACAGTCTTAATTTATATGATGTGATAGCCAATGGCAAATTGTCTTTGAAACATGGTGAGGGGGGGGCCAAAATTGTAGAGGCTCTTCAGGGGTATATCGCTGAGGTTGATGGTGATAATCTTGTTTATTCTGATGGTTCGTCTTTGGTTGTGGATGATTTTGGTAAGCAACTCCAAGGTAATGTTGTCTATTATAACCGCCAGACTTCTATCGCTTCTTCTCAACGTCGTAGTTGGACTATGAGTGACGATGAAAAGAAAGCGTTTGCCGGTGCTGAATGCAATGGTGAAATTCTGAATGGATTTGATGGGCTTAATGGTTCTACTATGGTGGCTAATGGCCTTAAAATCACAAATAAGGGTAATTTGGAAACAACAGAGGCTTATGGCGGCTGGGCTCTTCGTGTAGGCTTTGGTGTTCGCTTTGAATATGCTTATGGCTCTAGAGACATTAGCGACGGTTGTTTGTGCTTCCTTTGGATCAATCGTCGTGATTGTGCTGAGGGTGTAGTAGATAACCCTACTAAGATAGAAGAGTAATTTAAAAACAATAATAAGAAAGTCTTTTGAGGCAAATAGAGACTTTCTTATAGATCTTTTCTAAATAGATAGAGAATAACATGGAAAATATAAATTTAAATAATAATGATAGAAGCGTATCCTCCTCATGGAAAACGATGATGGTTGTGCTTTTATGCCTTCTGACGGCATTACCTATGTCGGCACAGAACCGCATTGTTCGCGGTACTGTGGTTGACCAAACCGGTGAAACCGTCATTGGAGCCAATGTTCGGGTGAATGGTACCACTCGGGGTGTCATTACCGATATTAATGGTGAGTTTGAGATTGCTGCCGATGCAAAGGAAAAGCTGACTATTTCTTTTATCGGTTATATCGATGCTGTAGTTACAGCAGATAAAACCAATTTGAAGATTACGCTAAAAGAAGACAGCCAGACTTTGGAAGAAGTAGTAGTTGTAGGTTATGGTACACAGAAGAAAGCTACACTGACAGGTGCGGTTTCTGCCATCAATAACAAGGAAATTGCCGTTACCAAGAACGAAAATGTGGTGAACATGCTTTCTGGTAAAGTTCCCGGTGTGCGTATTTCACAGAAGAGTTCACAGCCTGGTGAGTTTGATAATGCCATTGATATTCGTGGTATGGGTGATCCGTTGATTGTAGTTGATGGTATTCCTCGTGATAAGGCTTATTTCTCTCGTATGGATGCCAATGAAATCGATAATGTATCTGTATTGAAAGATGCTTCTGCGGCTATTTATGGTGTGCGTGCTGCTAATGGTGTAATCTTGGTTACTACCAAGCATGGTGAAGCTTCCAATGGTAAGTTCGACATTACGTTCTCCGCTAATTATGGTTGGCAGCAATTCCTTTATGTACCGCAAACAGCAAGTGCGGCAGACCACATGTTGCTTATCAATGAAAAGTATTATAATGCTTTTGGTGACAACACTTATCCGAACCGCACTCCTGCTAAATACACTTGGCAGCAAATGATGGAATACAGTACTGGAAGGAAAAAAAGTACGAACTGGACAAAAGAATTGTTTGATGATAACGTTCCACAGCAACAATATAACGTTAGTGTGAATGGTGGTTCTGAGAAGGTAAACTATTTCTTTAACCTCGGTTATTTGAAACAGGAAGGATCATATAAAAGCGGTTCTTTGAATTACGATCGTTGGAACTTCCGTAGCAATATCGATGCCAAGATTACTGACCGTTTGAAGGCTACTATACAAACCAGTGGTTATATGGATGAGAAGAATCAACCGTTTACCGATATTTGGTCTGTTTATAAAAAAGCCTGGACTTATAGGCCGACTTCAGAGGCTTATGTAGATGGTGATCATAATTATCCTGCTTGGGACAGCGAAATGGGTGAACCTGAAAATCCTGTAGCTGCTATCAACAGTGATCTTACCGGCTATCGCCGTGAAAAACGTTATAACTTCAATGGCGCTTTGTCATTGACCTATGACATTCCGGGTGTGAAAGGTTTGAGTGCAAAGGCTTTTTATAGCTACGACTATTATACTACCAATAATACGAGTTATAAACGTGCTTATAAATTGTACAATAAGCGTGAAGATGGTACAATGGAAAGTTTCGATCGCAATGCTGACAGCAATTTGCGACGTAATACTGACCCGAATTACGGAACAGTGATGCAGCTTTCTTTGAACTATGCCAATAAATTTGGTGATCATAATGTTGGGGCTATGGTATTGTTCGAAGAACAGTATAACAATTGGGATAACTTTTATGCACAACGTGTTATGCAGTTGGATGGTGAATACTTGATTTATGGTGAAGAGAAGGATCAGATAGGTTCGATGGGAGGCGCTGGTGACAAGACTCGTCAGTCAGTTGTAGGTAAAGTAAACTACGACTACAAAGGACGCTATATGGTAGATTTCTCTTTCCGTTATGATGGTTCTTCCAGTTTCCCGAAAGGGTCGCGTTGGGGATTTTTCCCGTCCGTTTCTGCCGGTTGGCGTATAAGTGAAGAAGCATTTATGAAAGAATGGATTCCTTTCCTCACCAACTTGAAGATTCGTGGTTCTTACGGAAAGATGGGTGATGATGGTGGTGCCAGTACTTATCCTCAGACAGTAATAGCTTATAATATTGAAAAAGACAAGATTGGCTGGTTCTATAATGGTGCATTAATGGCCGGTGTTGCTGCGACTGCTATTCCTAATCCTGATTTAACATGGTATACTGCCGAAACCTATAACCTTGGTTTAGATTTCGATCTTTGGAATCAAAAGTTAAGCGGTACGTTTGAAGTCTTCAAGCGTAAACGTAGTGGTCTGCTTGCCACCTCTTCAACTGTTGTTCCGGGTACAGTCGGTGCATCTTTGCCTCAGGAAAACCTGAACAGTGACCAGACTTTCGGTTGGGAAATCAGTTTGAATCACCGTAATAGAGTCGCTGGAGTGAACTATTGGGTAGGTGGACAGATCTCTGCCACAAAGAATCGTTGGGATTATCGTTTGGACAGTCAGGCTAGTAACTCTATGGATGCTTGGCGTCGTAGAGATGTATCTGGACGTAACAAAGATATCTGGTTCTCTTACGAAGAAGGTGGACGTTTTACCAGCTATGAGCAGATTCGTTATCACAATGTTACCGGTGGTGGATATGGTCAAGGAACTTTACCTGGTGACTATTACTATAAAGACTGGAATGGTGATGGTGTAATCAACGGTGATGATAACCACCCGATGGCAACTTATAACCTACCGGTATTTAACTATGGTTTTGTGATGGGAGCCGAATGGAAAGGTGTAGACATCTCTCTGAACTGGCAGGGCGCAGCAGGCGTATACAATTCTTATGATGAGGTATTTACCGAAGTTGGTCCGTTTAATGGTGGTGCAGTGTTGGATATTTACCTTGACCGCTGGCATACAATTAACCCAAGCGATGATCCTTTCAATCCGAATACTCAGTGGGTATCAGGTTTGTACCCAGCTACGGGGCACAGTTTCAGTAATGCAGGAACGGGTATTAAAAATACCTCATATCTGCGTCTGAAAACTTTGGAAGTAGGTTATACATTACCTAAAACTTGGGTAGCCAAAGCAGGAATTAAAGATCTTCGCGTTTATTTCAATGCTTATAACCTTTTGACCTTTACTGGTTTGGATAATATAGACCCGGAACGTCCCGGTCGTCAGGGTGGAGCTAATAATGGTGATTCTTCTGGTATTTTGTTCTACAATTATCCTGTGAACCGTACGTTTAACATTGGTGCAACAATCAAATTCTAAAGATAAAAGGATAGAATATGAAAACATTAAAATATATATTTGTAGCAGCTGCATTGGGGCTTACGGCGACTTCTTGCTATGACTTAGATCTGGAGCCGAAAGGACTTATTTATGAAAATGTGCTGTTTCAATCGGACAATGGTATCAAGAAGTATCTTGCTCTGATGTACCAGGATCTTCCGATAGAAGATTTCAATTATAGTCAGAATGGTGACGATAAGGGATATGCAACAGTAAATGCCAGTGGTTGGCATAGCGGTAATAGATGGCAGGCCCAGAAAGGTAGTCCGGCGTCTTGTGCTGCTGAGGCAGCAGGCCGTGGCACTTCTTATGGCGATGGTTGGGGATATTGGAATTACGACCGTATCCGTGACATCAACAATATGCTGGAAAAACTACCAGATTATCGTTCCAATTATAAAGAGAATGATTATAATGCCTATTTGGGCGAAGCTCGTTTCCTACGTGCATTTTACTATTTCGGAATAGTGAAACGCTATGGCGGTGTACCTATTGTGGATAAAGTGCTTGATCCTAAAGCACCATTAGAGGAATTACAGCAACCGCGTAATACAGAATATGAATGCTGGAAGTTCATCTATGAGGATTTGAAGTTTGCCATGGAAAATGCCACCGCTTCTAAAGATGAAGTAGGGCGTGCTAACCGTTATGCAGCCGCGGCATTGATGTCTCGTGCCATGCTATATGCGGGTTCTATCGCCAAATATAATCAGTATACTGCTGTTACCGGTCCGGCTGTTTCTGCCGGTCTGATGGGTATGCCGGCAGACAAGGCACAAGAATTCTTCCAATATGCTTATGATGCATGTAAATTTTTGAAGGATGCCGGATTTAAACTGCACACAGGTGCAGATAAAGAGAAAGCTTATACTGAAGTCTTTTTGAATCCGAATACGGAAGAGGATATCATGGTTAAGCAATATGGTCCTAATACCAGTACTCCTACCAACACAAGTTTGTTCCATTGTTGGGACTGCATGGTGTTGCCGAAGGGTGAAGGTCTTTCAGGTGACGTAGGCGTTGCACTTCAGCCGGCATGGGAAATCATGGGGCTTTATGAAATGCCTGCCATCATTGATGAAGAAACAGGTGAGCCAGTACGTTTTAATGATTACAGGGAGCTTTGGAATAATGGTGAAATGGAAGCGAGATGCCGTGCCAATTTCTACTTCAGTGGTATGAAGGAATCTATGTCTGGTACGGAATTGGATTTCCAGGGTGGTGTATATAAAAGCTATCCGGGGCTTGCCGCTGATGGTACTGCAGAAACACAGGGAAGTGTCAATGACTATACCAACCAGTATCGTGTAAGAGCATCTCAGCCAGGTGAATACAAGGATATTAATGGTACGAAGGTAAAAGTTAGTGGTATTCATGGTCTGGCAGAAGGTACAGGTGATGAAGGTTATTCTCGTATGGGTGCTTGCATTCGTAAGTACGTACAGGCCGAGGGAACCAATGCACGTGTATTCTTCACCAACTATCAGCCATGGAAGGTATTCCGTTATGGTGAGATTTTGCTGAATTGGGCAGAAGCTGCTTATGAATTGGGGCTGATTACCGGTAACGAAGATTTGAAAAAAGAAGCTTTCGAACATATAAATGAGATACGTGACCGTGCAGGTGCCCATCAACATGAGATGGTTACTAATCCGATAGATGTAGGTTCCGAAACCTATGGCTTTGCAATCGATGAGAATTTGCAATATATCCGTGATGAACGCGCCCGTGAACTTTGTTTCGAAAACCATCGCTTGTTCGATATTCGTCGTTGGAGAGTAGCCGACATCATGTTCCAGAATGGCGTGTATACTCATACATTACTTCCGTATTTGGTTCTCGATGAAAATAAGTGGATATTCTTGAATGAGGTAGAGCGTGAAGGTCGTAGAGTGACATTTGACAAACGTCATTATTATGAACAGATTCCGGGTGGCGAAATCAATAAGAACCCGTTGTTGATTCGTAATGATGGTTATTAAATGGAATAATTTTAGAAAAAGTATTGATATGAAAAAGTTTATATATAGTTTATTGTTTGGTACTTCGGCATTGCTAATGGCATCATGCATGGAGGTGGATAATTTCGATGCACCCGATTGCCATTTCTATGGAAAGATTATAGACTCTACTACTGGAGAGGGTATCGTTTCCGACCGGGGAGATTGCCACATTCGTATATGGGAAGTGAGCTATAAAGTCAATCCCGGAAGTCAGGATCTTGTAGTCAAGGAAGATGGTACATTCAACAATACTAAACTCTTTGCCGGTACATACGATATGGTTCCGGAAGGATCTTGGTGGCCTGCAGATACCATCCGCATGGGTATTGGTAATAAAACCAGTCAGAATTTTGAGGTAACTCCTTATCTGAAAGTGTTTGATTTTAAAACAGAACTTGTAGGAACTACACTTACCATGTCTTGTCGATTGGATGCTCCGAAAACCGAAGGGCTTCCTCAGATTACGGAAATTCGCCCATTTCTTAGTTTAAATAATTTCTGTGGCGCTTCCAATTGCATTGGTTATTACAATACGAATACATTTAAAATCAATGTGATGAAGACTTGGGATAAAATAGAAAAGGCGGAAGATGGTAAAAGTTTGACTTATACAGTTGAAGTACCTGTGAAGCCTGGATATATTTATTTCGCTCGTATGGGAGCCAGAGTAAAGGATAAATTTGAAAAATACAATTATACAGAGATTGTAAAGATAGAAGTTCCTAACGAGTAGTTTCATTAAGGGTAATAAGATTGTGATAGTTGGCCGGAAGGGGAGACGAATGTTTGTTCTTCCGGCCTTTGTCTTAACTATTTAAAATAGAAAAATGAGATTGAATAAAATATATTATTTGGTATTATGTGCTCTTCTGGCAGGTATTACATCTTGTGGTGGTGGAGATGATGCGTTCATTCCACCTGCTATAGAACCTGATGAACCGGATCCTCCTACGCCTGAGGAAGTATACAATACCCCCGATTTTACTCCTCACGTAGATGGTGAACCTTTTGATACTTATCGTGGCTTAGTGATGGCAGGTTATCAAGGTTGGTTTGGTGCTCCTGGCGACGGTTGTTCTCATAGTAAACATACGAATACTCAATGGTATCATTATCGTGAAAATGACATGTTTGAACCTGGTGTATTACGTAATTCTATTGACTTCTGGCCCGACATGAAGGAGTACGAGAAGCAATATACCCCCGGAAAATTCAAATATCCGAATGGAGAAGTTGCTACAGTCTATAGTGCTTATGATGAGTCCAGTGTATTACTCCATTTCAAATGGATGAAGGAGTATGGACTTGACGGTGTATTTATGCAACGCTTTGTTGGTGAAGTTATAAATAATCCGGATGGAAAAGATCACTTTGATAAGGTCTTGGAATCAGCCATGAAAGGTTCTAATACTTACCAGCGTGCCATTTGTGTCATGTACGATTTAGGTGGCTTTATGTCTGATAATAGCCGGAATACCAATGCGGTTCTGGCTGATGCACAAGCTATTATGGACAAATTCCAGTTATTGAATAGGAATGCTAAACAAAAGTATTATCTCTACCAGGGAGGAAAACCACTTATAGTGCTGTGGGGCGTAGGCTTCAATGATAACCGGCCTTATTCACTTAATGATATTGAAGAACTGATGAATGGTTTGAAAGCAAAGGGATTCAGTATTATGTTAGGTGTTCCTACTTATTGGCGTGAAAGAAGGAATGATGCATTACCGGATGCAAAATTACATGACTTGATAAAGGCTTCCGATGTTATCATGCCATGGTTTGTCGGTCGCTTTGGCAATGATAACTACTCAAATTTCCACAGTCTTGTGGAAAATGACATCAAATGGTGTAAAGAGAATAAGGTAGAATATGCTCCGCTTTGTTTCCCGGGTTCTTCCGATCGTAATATGCATCCCAATAATGGTATAAATTCACGTGTGGGTGGTAAATTCCTTTGGAATCAGATGTATCATTGCATTAAGTCGGGTGCGCAATTGCTTTATATTGCTATGTTCGATGAAATAGATGAAGGTACAGCTATCTATAAATGCTTAAATCAGAGTGATGTTCCGAGTAATGAGTCTGCCGTTGACTATTATGTTGTTTATCAAAACGGAGGATACCGGATTAGCAGCAAAATGGTTGAAGGATTGACTGGCAATGATTGGTGCCAACGTGCCAAGGATTTGAATATAACCTTTATGGGTATTGAAGACGGATTGCCTACCGATCACTACCTATGGCTTGTAGGTCAAGGCAAGAAGATGCTACGGGGAGAAATTCCCTTGAAAGCTTCCTGGCCTTCCAGATAAATCAAGGATTTGCATCTATCCGCTACGTACCAGAACCATACTTGCTCCGTACCATCTCCAGTGTTTCTCCACTCAGAGGTACTTCTGACTGGAGAATGTACGGAGCAAGTATGGTTCTGGTATGTAGCAGGTATGCTTTTCCTCCTTTTTAAAGATATCATAATCTATTATGAAAACTTTCCCTAACTAAAAAAGCGAAAGATGAAAAAACTGCTATGTTGCATGTTTACACTCTTTTGTTCGGTACATCTGTTGTACAGTCAACAAAAAGAGTATAAGGCGTATCTGGTAGCAACAGCCCATTTTGATACGCAGTGGAACTGGGATGTACGTGAATCTATAGACGATTATCTGCACCGTACAATGGTACAGAACTTTTGGCTCTTCGAGCGTTTCCCCAATTATATCTTTAACTTTGAGAGTGCTCAGAAATATGCGTGGATGAAAGAGTATTATCCGCACGAGTACGAACTTGTAAAGAAGTACATCAAGGCAGGACGCTGGAATGTAGTGGGAAGTGCATGGGAAGCGACGGATCCTAATATTCCTTCCTCCGAATCTTTTTTCAGGAATGTCCTGTTAGGGCAGGAATTCTATAAAAAAGAGTTTGGTATAAAATCAAACGATATTTATTTGCCGGACTGTTTCGGTTTCGGTTACACATTACCCACCATCGCCGCGCATTGCGGGCTGATAGGTTTTTCTACCCAGAAACTCCAATGGCGGAAAAATCCGTATTTTGGGAAAAAAGAAAAAATGCCATTTAAGATAGGTCTTTGGCAAGGTCTGGATGGTGCCCGGATTATGGCTGTACTTGATGCTGGAGGATATGGTACGTCGTACTACTACGATGACATCAGTACCAATCGCCGTATTCTGGAGAGAGCTAAGTTAGGTCCTGATAATACAGCTTATAGCTACTACGGAGTAGGAGACCGAGGCGGATCGCCCACACTTCCTTCCGTTTATTCATTGGAAAAAAGTTTAAAGGCAGATGGCCCGTTAGAAATTATCAGTGCCAAAGCCGGACAGATATATGAGGATTATTATCCTTTTGAAAAGCATCCCGAACTTCCTGTCTATGATGGTGAGTTACTGATGGACGTGCATGGGGTAGGTTGTTATACTTCGCAGGCGGCGATGAAACACTTCAACCGTCGGAACGAACATCTGGCGGATGCTGCTGAGAGAGCATCTGCAGTAGCAGAAATACTGGGCGGATTGGAATATCCTTCGGATGCTTTACGCGAAAATTGGCAACGCTTTCTGTGGCATCAATTCCATGATGACCTGACGGGAACCAGTATCCCGCAATCATATACTTTCTCCTGGAATGATGAATTGATAGCTCAGACACGTTTTGCCGAAGCCATTACGACGGCAGTAGGAGCTGTGAGCCGGGCTTTGAATACTAAAGTAAAAGGAATACCGGTTGTGGTTTATAATCCTGTTGCTTCCGGGCGGAGAGATGTGGTGAAGGCTACGGTTAAGATGGATAAACGACCGTCAGGAATTAAAGTAACCTCTCAGAAAGGCGAAAATATGCCTGCACAATTGATTGCCTGGGAAGATGGAATGGCGGAAATTCTCTTTGTTGCTCAGGTTGATCCGCTTAGTTTCTCGGTATATAGCATTCAGCCGGGAGCCGCTGCTGCTTCTAAGAATTTACAGGTAAAGAATCAGACTATTGAAAATGCTGTCTATAAGATAACATTGGATGCATATGGAGACATGGCTTCTGTTTTTGATAAAAAGAACAACCGTGAACTGGTACAAGCCGGCAAACCGTTTCGCCTGATGATGTTTACTGAAAATCTTTCTACGGATTATCCGGCTTGGGAGATTTATAAAAAGGTGTTGGATGGACCGAGTACTTCCATTACGGATAATGTGAAGATTTCTGTAGCTGAGAATGGTCCCTTAAGAGCATCCTTGCGCATAGAACGTACATACGACGACTCTAAGTTTATACAATATATCACCTTAACAGACGGAGCAGAGGATGACAGAATTGAAATCAACAATGAGATTGACTGGCAAGGAAAGAAAGCCTTACTAAAAGCAGAATTTCCGACTACCGTATCCAATGAAAAAGCAACTTATGATTTGGGCTTAGGTTATGTGAAGCGTGGTAATAATGTAGAAAACTCTTTTGAAGTTTTGGGACATCAATGGGCTGATCTGACTGCCAGTGATTCTTCTTATGGTATTTCTATTTTAAATGAATCAAAATATGGGTGGGATAAGCCTGGCGATAACACCATTCGCCTGACATTGCTTCATACCCCCCAGCCTGGCAAACATTATACTTATCAGGATCATCAGGATCATGGGCATCACGCTTTCCGCTATGCAATTGTAGGGCATCAGTCCGATGCAACAAAAGCTGATATTGCCTGGAAGGCTGAGAACTTTAACCAACCGTTACTGGCGTTTGCTACTGCCAAGCATGCTGGTAAATTGGGAAGCTCTTATTCATTTGCTACTGCGGACCGTCCTCAAATAGCTTTGAAAGCTATAAAGAAAGCGGAGGATGGAAAAGGATATATTATTCGTATCAATGAAATTTACGGTAATTCTTATGAGCAAGGATGTGTGGAGTTTGCATCTGATATTGAAAGTGCCAAAGAAGTGAACGGCATTGAAGAGGAAATTGGAGATGCTGCTTTTTCCGGTAAGAAGCTTTTGGTCAGTGGCAAAGCTTTCCAGCCTCGTACATTTAAGGTTACGTTTAAACAGAAGCCTTTGCTGAGCATTCCAACCAGCCAGTCTATAGAATTGGCATATAATGCGGTGGCTCTGACATCCGATGAATTTAACCGTACAGGTAACTTTGACCGTCAGGGAAATTCACTGGCGGCTGAACTGATGCCTGAAAGGATTCTTTCGGATGGAGTTGAGTTCAAGATGCAGAATGATCCTGCTGTATTCAATTATATCCGGGCTAATGGCGACACCATTCTTTTGCCTGAGCATCATGGTGCGAATAAGCTTTTCCTCTTGGCAACTTCCGTTAAAGGTGACCGTCAGGCTACTTTTTTGGTGGATGGTAAGTCTTATCAGTTCAATGTACCCTACTATTCGGGTTTCTATGGTCAATGGGGCTGGAAGGGTGAGAGTGAAGGTTATATCAAGGATGCTTCCATAGGATACATTGCTAACCATAAACATAGTGAACATAAGGGGAATGATTCGTATAGTTTTGCCTATTTATATAAGCTTTGCCTGGATATTCCTGCTGATGCCCGTATGCTGGTACTGCCTAAAGATGCAGGTATAGCGGTGTTTGCTGCTACACTGACTGGTAATCAGAATTATGACATTAAACCGGTCACAGAGATGCGTGTACTGCCTTATCAGACTAAGGAAATAGAGTATACTACGGAGCCAGTTCCTTTCTATCGGGAACGCAGTGCCTGGTAACATTTAACAAGCAGAGTATCATGAAAAATATTGTTTATTTCTTTATTCTATTATTCTTCTCTTTCCCTTGTTCCCTGCGAGGCCAAGGGAAAGGGTATCATTTCGATGAGAGAGGCATTTCCCGGCAGGTATTGGAAAATTATTTAGATCGTTCCATTACAATGGTGTATCTGCTGATGCCTGATAAGCCGGAAGGCAGGAGAGTATATTCTTATCATGCGGACGATATGCGTATGGTCAAGAATATCGGGGCAAAGTTTATCGGTCGCTCCATCTATCGTTGGGGAGGCGAGAGCCTGCTGAATGAACCTGAATTCTGGAATAAGGCGAAAACTCTTGCCAATGAACTACATACGTACGATCCCGATATAATCCTCCAAGGATGCCTGTTCGAGATTGTTACGGAAGAAGTAAATCAGGTTAAGATTCCGGATTGGGTATTCACCGGATATGGTTTGCCAGTTGAGGCGCGTACTTTCTCTTATGCAGATATGTTGAATAAAGAAGGACGTTTGGTCGATCATTGGCGTAAAGGCAGTAGTGTGCCTGATATCAGCAGGTTGGAAACTCAGCTTTGGTTTTATTATCTGGCATGTGCTTATATAGGTGTCGGATGTGAAGCTTTCCATCTCGGGCAGATTGAGTTAATCGGAATGAACGACCCGGAACGGGAATCCTGGGCTCATGTCATCGGAAAGATACGTGAATATGCAAGTACTCATGCACGTCGTCACTGGGTATTGCTGGATGCCCATACTCCTTATGGGGGTATGGTAAGAAATGGAGTGAGTCTACTCGACTTTAACTCTTTTCCGCTTCGTATAAAAGAGATTCCTGACCAGCCCTATAAAGCTGAACTGGCTGTGGGGCATCTGGATGCTCTTTACAAAAAGAGTAAGGGATGTGTGTCACCCAGCGGTTGGAAATGTGAGCATTTGCCGTATTTGGTAGAGTTTGACAACTACGGTCGGGGGAAAGAGCCCAATGTTGCAGACCTGACTTCGCATTTTGTATGGGGATGGGATGAAATATCCTGGTTATCTCTACAACCGGAAGATTACCGGAATGAATGGCTGGTATATGCTTATCAGTGGATACACCGTACAGATCCAAATGGGCATCTGGAGATGCCAGGTTGCCGTATGATAACCTGCCCCAACCGGACAGAGGGTAACTATCGGGCTAATACGAATAGCATCGCTTGTCCTTTCGGTTATTCCCAAGAAGAAACTATCAAGAAACTTTGGAACGGACAGTAACAGTCCTATTTTAATATCTACTTAAATTTTTGCAACCATGAGGAAATGTCTTTTATTATTATTCGTTTTTTTCTTATCCGGAAGTCTGAGTGCAGCACCCAAGCATTCTAAAACTACTAAATACCCATCGTACAAGGGCCTTGTTATGGCGGGATATCAGGGATGGTTTCATCAACCGGGGAAAGGTGTGATGTATCCTGACGAAAATAGTGTCCGTATTGACATGTGGCCGGATGTCAGTGAATATGAGAAGACATATCCGACTGGACAGAAACTGGCTGATGGTTCTACTGCCCGTTTCTTTTCTTCAACGGATGAAAGTACGGTAGACTTGCATTTTAAGTGGATGCAGGAGTATGGGCTGGACGGAGTGTTTATGCAACGTTTCTTTGGAGCTGCCCGTCCGGAAGCACGCAAACGGAGCACTGTTTTGAAGCACGCCATGAGAGCGGCTTCCAAATATGGACGTGCTATTGGTGTGATGTATGATTTGTCCGGTCTGGCGGCTAAGAATGAAGATTGTTCCATGTTGATGGATGATTGGAAATATCTGGTTGATTCGTTGCGTGTGACCAATCAGGAGGGTGAACAGACTTATGTCTTTTATAATGGTAAACCGCTGGTTACTATTTGGGGAGTCGGCTTCCCGGACCGTCCGTATGATATTCGTAATATTGGGTTGGAGCGCTTTATTGACTTCCTGAAGAATGATCCGGAGTACGGCGGATGTAGTGTGATGCTGGGGGTACCTACTTTCTGGAGAGACTTGAATGCTGACTGCATCCATGATCCCTATTTGCATGAGCTTATCAGACAGGCTGATATCATTCTGCCATGGATGGTACAACGTTTTACCCCACTGCTTCACAATGATATGGACCGCTATCGTGATGTCATTCTGGATGATATTACCTGGTGTAAAAAGAATAATATCGGTTATGTGCCTTGTGTAACTCCTGGATTCAGTTGGCACAATCTAAGTCGTCATGCATTCAAGGATGATGTGAAACCTTCCGGTTCTATTCCCCGTCAGGGCGGACGCTTTTATTGGCAACAGATTTCTACGGCAATCAATGCAGGGGCTACGATGTTGTATGTAGCTATGTTCGATGAAGTGAATGAAGGTACTGCCATTTTTAAATGTACGGATAATCCTCCGGTAGGAAAAGAAGTTAAGTTTGTAGGTATGGACGGGATGCCTTCTGACCATTATTTGTGGCTGACAGGGGAAGCGGCAAGAATGCTTCGTGGGGAGAAACCGTTAAGTTTTGAAATGCCTCGGCGAGATATGAAAATAAGTGAAGCGTTAAGCCAAAATTAAGAGGGATATTAATCATGTGACTTTATTTTTGCTCATGTTAAACATAAAACAATAAATTACGTATGAAAAATTTCTTAATCACATTGGCTGTCTTGTCGTTGACACTGATGAGTTGCAACAGCCAAAAAGCAGTTAAACCGGTTACTTTAGGCCCGAATCCTTTCATTACTCACATGTACACAGCTGATCCTTCCGCCCATGTATGGGAAGACGGACGTCTGTATGTTTATGCTTCCCATGATGTCGATCCTCCGCGTGGGTGCGATTTGATGGACCGCTATCATGTGTTCTCTACGGATGACATGGTGAACTGGACAGATCATGGTGAAATACTGAACTCTTCGCAAGTATCTTGGGGACGTAAAGATGGTGGCTTCATGTGGGCACCCGATTGTGCATATAGGAATGGTACTTATTACTTTTACTTTCCGCACCCGAGTGGTGATGACTGGAACAATACCTGGAGAGTGGGTATAGCTACCAGTAAACATCCTGCCAAAGACTTCACTGTACAGGACAAGTATATTGACATGATAGGAATGGAAGACGATTGCTTTGCCATGATAGATCCTTGCGTCTTTGTGGATGATGATGATCAGGCTTATTTCTACTATGGCGGTGGAGGTCGTTGTGTGGGTGCCAAAATGAAGGATAATATGATGGAACTGGCAGAACCGCTGCGTGCTATGGAGGGTCTGAAAGATTTTCATGAGGCTGCCTGGGTACATAAAAAAGACGGTGTGTACTACTTGTCCTATGCTGATAACCATGCGGAGAATGGCAAGGGGGCTAACCGTTTAAATTATGCAACCAGTAATTCACCGCTAGGACCGTGGACATATCAGGGTGTTTATTTGGAACCGACAGGTTGCGATACAAGTCATGGGTCTATAGCTGAATATAACGGTGAATGGTATGCTTTCTATCATAACTGTTCTATTTCAGGCAGGGGAAATCTTCGTTCTATTTGTGTAGACAAGTTATACTATAATCCGGATGGAACTATAAAAGTTGTAGAACAAACAAAATAAAATCGTATGCGGCTATTTGTTCATCTGCTGAAGTTAGGTTTCTTTATTGCTGCACTCGCTTTTACAGCTTGCAGCGATAAAGATACACCGGGAGAAATACCTCCTGAAGTTCCCCCTGAAGTGCCGGAGGTAGATCCCCCGCTTCCTGACGGGCCGTATGAGTACGATTACGATATGGACTATGATTCGGAAAAATATCTGAAAGCTTATAAAGGAACGGCCTATAAAGGTCCGCATCGGGTACCCGGTACTTTAGAGGCGGAAGACTTTGATGAGGGGGCACAGAATGTGGCCTATTATGAGAGCGACTCTAAACCGGCTGATACAGGGTACAGAGGTTCGCATGCGGTTGATGTCCGTGCTGAGAGTAAGGCTTCCGGAGGTTATTATATCGGTGATGTACAGCCAGGTGAATGGATGTGTTATACGATTGAGGTGGATGGAGATGGTGCCTATTCCATTGAAACGTTCTGCGTGAAAGGGGACGGATCGGAAGGAAGTTTTTACTTTGAGGTGGATGGTCGGGGTGCAAGCCGCAGTATAGATATGCCTCTTGGGGGATGGACGGATTTTAGCTATAAAGTGAAAGTTGACGGAATCCAACTGACTAAAGGGAAGCATGTACTGAAGTATTGTGCCAATACACCGGGAAACATCGATAAGTTTGTTTTAACGCGTACAGGTGAGTTGGAAGATATTTCTAATTCTTTCATTTATCCTGTTACGAAAGCAATGAGTAACCCTCTGTTTGTAGAGTGGGAGTCACCGATGTACAATAGTTGGGTAAAGGGACCTCTCTACACGGCTGATGCTTCTGCACATGTATGGAACATTGATGGAAAAGAAGTACTTTATGTATATGCTTCGCATGATATGGAGCCTGCGCTTGGATGCGACCGTATGGATCGTTACCATGTCTTTTCTACGGAAGATATGGTGAACTGGACCGATCATGGGGAGATAATGAATGCAGCCACAGTGCGGAAACATAATGGTTGGGGTTGTGATGGCTTCATGTGGGCTCCAGATTGTGCTTATAATCCGGAGAATCAGACCTATTATTTCTACTTCCCGCATCCTGCCAATGCTACAGATTGGAATAGTACCTGGCGGGTGGGAGTCGCTACCAGTAAGTATCCGAATAAGGAATTCCGTGTAAGAGGTTATATCGAAGGTATGCCCCCGGAAATAGACCCTTGTGTATTTATAGATGATGACGGTCAACCTTACATTTATAATGGAGGTGGAGGCAAATGTTATGGTGGTAAGTTGCGGAAAGATGACTGGACGAAACTGGACGGCGAGGTTAAACCGATGACCGGCTTGAGTGATTTCCATGAAGCGACCTGGATACATAAATACAATGGCAAGTACTATCTATCGTATGCAGATAATAACCCAGGCGCCAATCGTTTGA
Source organism: Bacteroides sp. AF39-11AC (assembly GCF_003474285.1). Classification (NCBI taxonomy): domain Bacteria; kingdom Pseudomonadati; phylum Bacteroidota; class Bacteroidia; order Bacteroidales; family Bacteroidaceae; genus Bacteroides; species Bacteroides sp. AF39-11AC. Next base: position 544,913 of record NZ_QROH01000001.1, read on the forward strand.
GGTATGCAACAAGCGACTCCCCGTTAGGTCCATGGAAGTATGAGGGCATTTATCTGGAACCGACCACTTGTGACACTAGTCATGGATCTATTGTAAAGTATAAGGGTCAATGGTATGCTTTCTATCACACCTCTGATTTCTCAGGACAAGGAAATTTACGTTCGGTTTGTGTAGATAAGTTGTTCTATAATTCAGATGGAACCATACAACTTGTAAAGCAGACCCGCGGAAACAGATAGAAGTTAGATTAGTAGTATGAAAACTTTGGCATAGGGTAATGCCCTACGCTATATAATGAAAGTCTGTCAGACTTAATTGATTAACTTGAATTTAATAAATAATGCGATGAAGAACTTATTTTTTCTCTTTCTTTTTTCTCTTGTAGCTATGTCCGTAAGGGCTCAGTCTTTTACCGGTGAAAAAACGGATTGGCACGGCTTCGACCGTTATGATTTCGTAATGAGTGAAGCAACACTCCAAATCAAGCCTATCAAGGCAACACAACGTGAAGGAGCAGGAGTTGCAGGTCCGGAAAAAGGAATGCGTAGATGCATCGTAGTTGTTCCGAAACAGGCCGCTGAAGGTAACCCGTGGTCATGGCGTGGTTGCTATTGGGACCATCAGCCACAAGCTGAAATTGAACTGTTGAAGCGTGGCTTTCATATTGCTTACATCACTACCGATCCCGATCAGACATGGGAAGTATGGTATGATTTTCTGGTTCATGAACATGGTTTATCACCTAAACCTGCATTTATCGGTATGAGTCGTGGTGGAGCCAATTCTTTTACTTGGGGAACTGAGCATCCCGATAAGGTTCTGGCCATTTGTGCCGACAATCCCGGACTTTCACAAAAGGCTCTGATGGGAATGGATAAACTTGCCGGACAGGATATCCCTATCCTGAATATCTGTGGCAGCATCGACCCTATACTTAATAATACTTATGCCATTCAAGGTGTTTATCATGGCAATGGTGGACGTATGTCGGTTTTGATTAAAGACGGTACGGCACATCATCCGCACAGTTTACGGGATCCGAGTATTATAGCAGATTTTATCGAACAGGCTTATAAGGAAAAAACAGCAGAGAAGCCTGCATTTCTGCCCGATAAATACAAAAAAAGTAATTTTTATAGTACAGATCCTGTTTATTCGTATGCTGAATACGATAAACTCTGGATTACCTCATGGGGACCTTATTTTACAGGTAATTATAATAAATATATGTTCTCATTGGAAGGTGTGGAAGGACTGGTTACGGTTATTGCTCCTGAGAAACCTGCCGCCGGAAATCCCTGGATTTTCCGTTGCGATCAGCCAGAAGGTAATTCTGCTGTAGACTTGGGATTGCTTGCACGTGGTTTTCATATAGTGGTTGCTCCCATTGCTTATAATGCCGATGGCCCTTTATTGGGCCAGTGGAACATTGCATACAATTATCTTGTGAGTAAGGGGTTTGCAGCACATCCGGTTGTAGCCGGGCGTGGAGGTGCCACAGGAGAAGTTTATGCCTGGGCTATTGAGAACCCTGATAAAATAGCCGGAATCTATGGGGAAAATCCTATTTTGCGTTCTTCTTTGGCTAAGACACAGCCATTGGATAACCTGAAACCGCTTGCCGAGGCGAAGGTGCCTATTCTGCACGCTTGCGGAAGTCTTGATCCTAATTTGAAGACTCAGACCGGTGAAGCTAAAAAACGTTATGCAGGCAAGATGACAGTAATCATCGATGCAGGACGTGGACATTATCCGATTACTCCCGAAAATCCGGAGAAATTAGTAGAATTGATTGAAAAGATGATTAAATAGTAGGCAATTTAACCGCTTTATTCAATTTTAATCGGCTATTAAGTCTTTTTTAATCGAAAGGGAAAGCTTTAGGTCTTACATTTGCCTTCGCGAATAAATATAAACTAAAACTGTTATATTATGAAAATTACACATTGCCTGGCTTCTGTAGCTTTAGTTTCCATGTTGGGCGCTTGTAGTGGAGTACAAAATCAAGTAGCTGCCGTGAAAGGTCCGGTGGACTATGTAAATCCTTACATGGGAAATATCAGCCACTTGCTGGTGCCCACTTTCCCGACTATTCATCTTCCGAATAGTATGCTTCGTGTTTATCCCGAACGGGCGGATTATACAACAGATCAGTTGAACGGTCTTCCTTTGATTGTAACCAGTCATCGTGGAAGTTCAGCTTTTAACCTGAGTCCGTACCAGGGAGAGAATCTTCGTCCGGTTGTAGCTTATAGCTATGATGATGAGAAGTTGAAACCTTATTATTATGAGGTGATTCTTGATGACGAGGAAATTAAAGTGAAGTATGCTCCTTCTCATCAGTCAGCTCTTTATCAGATAGAATATAGCCAGCAGGATAAACCTGTATACATGATGATTAATTCACGAAACGGTGCCATCAAAGCTGGTGACGGATTTGTGAGCGGTTACCAGCAACTGGAGAATAATACGCGTGTGTACCTGTATATAGAATCGGACATTGCCCCTATAGAAACGGGTATTCTGGCTGATGGTAAAATAAATGCAGGCACAAAGGAAGCTGAAGGTCGCAATGCCTGTGCTGTTCTGCACTTTGCCGATGGAACGAAAACGGTAAATCTGCGCTATGGTATTTCGTTTATAAGCGAGGAACAGGCAAAAGAGAATCTACAACGTGAATTGCCGGACTATAATCTACAGGCTTTGGCAGAAAAGGGACGTCAAATCTGGGATAAAGCATTGAGCGATATTCAAGTAGAAGGTGGCAGTGATACAGATAAGCAAATTCTTTATACGTCACTTTATCGCATATTCGAACGTCCAGTTTGCATCAGTGAGGGCGGTCGTTATTTCAGTGCGTTCGACGGTAAAGTACACGAGGATAATGGCGAACCTTTCTATACGGACGACTGGATTTGGGATACTTATCGTGCAGCTCATCCCCTGCGCCTCCTGATTGACGAAGATACGGAAAAGAATGTGATTGACTCTTATCTGCGCATGGCTGAACAAATGGGTAATATGTGGATGCCGACCTTCCCTGAAATTACAGGTGACTCCCGTCGTATGAATTCCAATCATGCCGTAGCAACAGTAGCTGATGCGGCTGCTAAAGGCTTGCAGTTCGATTTGGCTAAAGCCTATGAAGCTTGCCGTAAAGGCATTGAAGAAAAAACATTGGCTCCGTGGTCGGGGGCTGCTGCCGGTTGGATCGACGATTTCTATAAGAAGAACGGATATATTCCTGCACTCCAGGCGGGTGAAAAAGAAACGGACCCGAATGTACATCATTTCGAAAAGCGTCAGCCGATTGCAGTAACATTAGGAACTTCCTATGACCAGTGGTGCCTGTCTCGTATAGCCGATATGTTGGGTAAGAAAGAAGAAGCTGCTTACTATCTGCAATGTGCCCATAATTATCGCAATGTGTATAATGCAGAAACTGCTTTCTTCCATCCGAAGGATAAGAATGGCAAGTGGATCGAACCGTTCGATTATCGTTTCTCAGGAGGTATGGGGGCCCGTGAATATTATGGTGAGAATAATGGTTGGGTTTATCGTTGGGATGTTCCTCACAATGTAGCCGATCTGATTGATCTGATGGGTGGTGACAAACAGTTTATTGCAAATCTGGATCAGACTTTCCGTGAACCGTTGGGACGTGGCAAATATGCTTTCTATGCACAGATACCGGATCATACCGGAAATGTGGGGCAATTCTCAATGGCCAATGAACCTTCTTTGCATATTCCTTATCTGTATAACTATGCAGGTCAGCCCTGGAAGACACAGAAACGTATCCGTCAGTTGCTGAAGACTTGGTTCCGTAACGACCTGATGGGGGTACCGGGAGATGAAGACGGTGGCGGTATGTCGGCATTTGTTGTATTTTCTTCTTTAGGTTTCTATCCGGTTACGCCGGGATTCCCTGCTTATAATATCGGCAGTCCTTTGTTTACTAAGGCAAAGGTGATGTTGAGCAATGGAAAGGTATTTGAAATAGAAGCACAAGGTGCGTCGGATGCAAATAAATACATCCAGTCTGCAACATTGAACGGAAAAGAATGGAATAAGCCTTGGTTTAGTCATGACGACATAAAAGAAGGTGGCAAATTGGTATTGGTGATGGGAAGCAGACCCAATAAGGCATGGGGGAGTGCAGGTGATGCAGTGCCTCCATCCGCAGAAAAACAATAAGGTATAAGTCAATAGGAAAACACCATGAAAACACTTAAAAAGATTGTATTTACAGGATTATTAGCTCTAATTGCCTGTGCCGGAGTGGCACAGGCTCAAGAGCTATATAAGGATGAGAAAGCACCGATGCATGAGCGCATCATGGATTTATTATCACGCTTGACGGTTGAAGAGAAAATCAGCCTGTTGCGTGCCACTTCTCCGGGAATTTCCCGTCTGGATATTCCTAAATATTACCACGGTAACGAAGCGCTTCACGGAGTGGTTCGTCCGGGACGCTTTACCGTTTTCCCGCAAGCTATCGGACTGGCGGCAACCTGGAATCCCGAGCTGCAATTGCAGGTAGCCACGGTTATTTCTGATGAGGCCCGTGCCCGTTGGAATGAACTGGACCAGGGACGGGAGCAAAAAAGCCAGTTTAGTGACTTGTTGACCTTCTGGTCTCCCACAGTGAATATGGCGCGTGACCCACGTTGGGGGCGTACGCCGGAAACTTACGGAGAAGACCCCTATTTAAGTGGTGTCATGGGGACTGCTTTTGTGAAAGGCCTGCAAGGCGATGATGACCGTTATCTGAAGATAGTGTCGACTCCCAAACATTTTGCAGCCAATAATGAAGAGCACAATCGTTTTGTATGTAATCCGCAGATTTCAGAGAAACAATTACGTGAATATTACCTTCCGGCTTTTGAAGCGTGTGTGAAGGATGGTAAATCGGCTTCCATCATGTCAGCATATAATGCGCTGAATGATGTGCCTTGTACCTTGAACGCCTGGTTATTGACGAAAGTACTGCGTAAGGACTGGGGATTCAAAGGATATGTGGTTTCCGATTGCGGTGGACCTTCCTTGTTAGTGAATGCGCATAAATATGTAAAGACTAAAGAGGCGGCCGCTGCTTTATCCATAAAAGCAGGTTTGGATCTGGAATGTGGAGATGATGTATATGACCAGCCTTTGCTGAGTGCATACCGTCAATATATGGTTACGGATGCGGACATCGACTCTGCGGCCTATCGCGTGTTGAGAGCACGCATGGAATTAGGATTGTTCGATAGTGGAGAACAGAATCCTTATACGAAAATATCTCCTGCTGTGATAGGATCGGCAAAACATCAGGAAGTGGCTTTGAATGCTGCACGTGAGTGTATCGTATTGCTCAAGAATCAAAAGAAAATGTTGCCGCTTAACGCCAGGAAGGTAAAATCTATAGCAGTGGTAGGCATCAATGCGGGTAGCAGTGAATTTGGAGATTATAGCGGATTGCCGGTAATCGCTCCGATCTCTGTATTGCAAGGTATTAAAGATAGGGTAGGCGATGATGTAAAAGTGGTATACGCCCCATGGAAGTCAGCTGTAGATGGAATGGAGCTTATACAGGGTGCCAGTTTCCCGGAAGGATTGAAGGCCGAGTATTTTGACAATACCAAGTTGCAGGGAACTCCGAAAGTGCGTAAAGAAGAATGGATCAACTTTGAGCCTGCCAATCAGGCACCGGATCCCTTTTTGCCTAAGTCTCCTTTGTCTGTCCGCTGGACCGGAAAATTGCGCCCTACGGTTACCGGACAATATACACTTAGTTTCACATCGGACGACGGTTGTCGCCTGAGCATTGACGGCAAGATGCTGATTGATGCCTGGCCGGGACATGCTGTCCGGACTGATACCGCTGCTATTTATCTGGAAGCAGGAAAAGATTATCAGTTGAAGGCTGAATATTATGATAATCGTGACTATGCTATTGCTAAACTGCAATGGCGCGTTCCACAGGTCGGGAAAATGACACGACTGGATTTGTACGGTGAAGCCGGAAAGGCAGTGCGTGAGTGTGAGACAGTGGTTGCCGTATTGGGCATTAATAAGTCAATAGAACGTGAAGGACAAGACAGATATGATATCCAGCTTCCGGCGGACCAACAGGAGTTCTTGCAGGAAATCTACAAGGTAAATCCGAATATCGTAGTTGTACTGGTGGCAGGTAGCTCGTTGGCTATCAACTGGATGGACGAACATATTCCGGCTATCGTGAATGCCTGGTATCCCGGTGAAAGCGGAGGTAAAGCTGTAGCGGAAGTCTTGTTCGGTGATTATAATCCGGGTGGCCGTCTGCCGTTGACCTATTACAGAAGTCTGGATGAACTCCCTCCGTTCGATGATTATGATATTACTAAAGGACGTACTTATAAATACTTCAAGGGGGATGTTCTGTATCCTTTCGGTTATGGTTTAAGTTATACCACATTCAAGTACTCCAACCTGCAAGTGGCAGATGGTGAAGCGGAGATTCATGTTTCCTTCCAACTGAAGAATGCGGGTAAGTATGCAGGTGACGAAGTTGCCCAAGTGTATGTGAAATTGCCTGAACGGGATGAAGCAATGCCTATCAAAGAATTGAAGGGTTTTGAACGTGTCACATTGAAGAGTGGTGAAAGCAGGAAGGTGACTTTGAAATTGCGGAAGGACCTGTTGCGTTACTGGGATGAGGCGAAAGGTAAGTTTGTATATCCTTCCGGTGATTATACAATCATGGTAGGTGCTTCTTCTGCTGACATTCGTTTACAGAAAGTGGTTCCGGTATTGCAGAAGGTCAAAGTGGTTTGTGTGGGTGCCAGCATTACTGCCGGAGCAACCACAGCCAACCCGGCTACGGATTCTTATCCGGCTCAGTTAGGTCGGTTGCTGGGAAATGACTATAAAGTAACTAATTATGGAGTAAGCAGTTGCACTATGCTTCGCCACGGTGATTTCCCTTATTGGAAAACGAAAGAATATCAGAAAGCACTGGAATCTAACCCGGATGTGGTATTTATAGATTTGGGTGGTAATGACAGTAAAGCGGTCAATCGTCCTTATATGCATGAGTTTGAGAAAGATTGCCGTGATATGATCGATGCTTTTGCACAGCTTCCTTCCAAGCCCCGCATCGTAGTTTTGACTCCTATCGTTTCTTTCGTGAAGGACTCAAATGGCATTTATGATGAGGTAATAATGAAAGATGTGACTCCTGCCACAATCAGTGCTGTGCAGAAGAAAAATGTAGAAGTAATTAATATGCATCCGATACTTGACAAGCATCCGGAGTTGATGAAAGATGGTATCCATCCTGATGCTGAAGGGTCAGGAATGATGGCTAAGGCCATGTATGATTATCTGATGTCTCACCCGGAAAAATAAATAAGTATGGAACGGAATGCCAAATTTCAGTGGATATTTTGTCTCTTATTGGGTTGTGCTACTTCATTAGTAGCACAGAATGTGGCAAATTGGGGACTGACTCATCCTCAGCCGAAAGAGACGTTACCGAAGTCGAAAGCGCAAATCATGATGTCCACCCCGAAAGCGCAAACACCGGTGGAAGCGGTGGTAGAGAAGGTTGGTGAGAATGATTTCCTGTTGAACTGGGGCTGGAAACTGACGGATGGCAAAAATGGATGGTATAATGCAACCATTCCGGGTACTGTATTGACTACTTTAGTGGATCAGGGTGTGTATCCCGATCCTTATTATGGACTGAATAATCTGGCAATCCCCGACACTCTTTGCAGGATGGATTGGTGGTATCGTTTGGAATTCAATTCACCTGTTCCTACAGAAGGTCGGGAAGCCTGGCTGGTTTTCAAAGGTATCAATTATCAAGCCGAGATATGGCTGAACGATGTATGCCTGGGTGCAATGAAAGGTGCTTTTATCCGGGGTGAATTTAATGCAACGGATCATTTGGTGGATGGCAAGAATACGTTGGTTGTTCGTATTCTTCCGCCGCCTAACCCGGGAATTCCTCATGAACAATCTCCATCCGCCGGAAACGGTATGAATGGCGGGCAATTATGTCTGGACGGGCCTACCTTTATTTCTTCAGAGGGATGGGACTGGGTGCCGGGTATCCGTGACCGGAATATAGGAATCTGGCAGGATGTACATTTACGTTTCACGAACGGTATTCGTCTGCATGATACGCAGGTAGTTACTCATCTGGCATTACCGGATACTACGGTCGCTGAAGTTACCGTACGTACGGAAGTGGAGAACCTGCAACCGATAGCCAGACGAGTATCCGTTGACCTGAATCTTGAAGGTAAAAAGGTGACTCAGGAAGTAAACCTTGCACCGAAGGAGCGGAAAACGGTTGTCTTTACTCCGGATGCTCACAAGGCATTGGAACTGAAGTCTCCCCGTTTGTGGTGGCCGAATAATTACGGCCGTCAGGAACTTTATACGATGGACGTGGTTGTAGCGGAACAAGGTGTACCCTCTGATTCTAAGAAAGTTCGTTTCGGCGTCCGTGAGCTTTCTTATGAATTGGAAGTCTGTTTTCCCGATGATTCTATCCGCCGGGTGGAATATCGCCCGACGGTTATGGGGCAGGGCGAACCTATCTTTGATAATATAAACCGCAAATATATAGAAGGCGGCATGTGTATGCCTCGTCTGAAAAAGAATGTTTCTTCTGATATTCTTGTGCCGGCACCCGATAAAGCCATGCAGCATTATATGGTGATAAAAGTCAACGGCAGGCGTATCTTCTGTAAAGGAGGAAATTGGGGAATGGATGATGCCATGAAGCGCGTTTCGCGTGAACATCTTGAACCTTATTTCCGGTTGCACAAGGAAGCGAACTTTAATATGATCCGTAACTGGACAGGCGAGAGTACGGAAGAGAGCTTCTATGAGTTGTGTGATGAATATGGTATGCTGGTTTTCAATGACTTCTGGTTGAGTACGCAAGGCTACAATATGCCGGTAAATGATGATAACCTATTCTTGCGGAATGCAGAAGATGTAGTGGTACGTTTCCGTAATCATCCTTCCATTGCTGTTTGGAATCCCCGGAATGAGGGGTTTGCACCTGTATATATCGAAGAACATCTGGCAAAGATGATTGCCGAGAAAGACGGTACCCGTTATTATAGTCCGAATTCTACCCATTGCAACCTGAGACCAAGCGGTCCATGGAACTATCATAAGAATCCCGTGGATTACTATCGCGACCGGGCACATGGGTTCAATACTGAACAAGGTTCAACTTCCATTCCTACGGAAGAATCCATCCTGGCTATGATGGATGTGAAAGATGCCTGGCCCATCAGTGATGTGTGGTATTATCATGACTTACATGGTGGCCAAAGGGAATTTATGGAGGCGATAGATCAGAAATATGGAAAACCAATGGACCTGAAAGACTTTAGCCGGAAAGCACAGATTGTCAATTATGACAGTCACCGTGCCATGATGGAAGCTTGGAACAGTAAAATGTGGAATAGCACAAGTGGGCTGTTGTTGTGGATGAGTCATCCTGCTTGGCCCAGCATGGTTTGGCAGATTTATTCCTGGGATTATGAAACTTTCGGTTCTTTCTATGGATGCCGTAAGGCGTGTGAGCCGATTCATATTCAAAAGAATCTGGATGATCAGAAAGTTGTTGTTGTAAATACTTCTTTAAAAGAAATAAAGGGGGCTAAAGTTATATATGAAGTTTATTCCCTTGGAGGTAAGTCATTGTTTAAGCGCACTTCCAGGCTGAATGTACTGGCTAATGGATTGACAGAATGCTTCGTACAAGATAAACCGGTTGCTGTATCCGGAGTATATATGGAACGCTTGATACTTCAGGATAAGCGTGGCAAGCTTATTTCGATCAATGATTATTGGCAAGATAACGGTGAGGGTAATTTCGAGGGATTCAATGCTTTGGAAGAAGCTTCCATAAACTGTAAACTGATCTGGCAAAAGGAGAATCGGATACAAATAGAATTACAGAACACCGGAGTAATGCCTGCCCTCGCTCTGAAACTCAATGTCCGTGAGGCGGATACAGATAAACGTATTTTGCCAGCTTATGCTTCCGACGGCTATTTTAATTTGTTACCGGGAGAGAAGAGAACGGTAACGGTGGAATATGTATCCCGGGGAAAAGTTGCGATTTCTGCTGAAGGGTATAATTTAAAGCGCAGCAGATTACTCACACTGAAATAAATAAGGTCATTATGTGGAACAAAAAGATACTATACTTCATATTAATCGGTATAGCATCGCTGGGAGTATGCGCCCAGTCGGCTGTACGTCAAGGATATTCCATTCATTTTCCTGATACTTATACGAAGTGGCAGGAAGCTCTGCTGGCAGGTAACGGTAAGATGGGTATCATGGTTTTTGGAAATCCTTTACATGAAACGGTGGTATTCAATGATCGCTCTTTCAACTTTCCACGGCAGAACCCACGTACGTTTGCGGAGGTTCCCCGTGATACGCTTGATTTGATAAAGAAATACTGCGCAACCGGGAAGTTTAAAGAAGCGAATGATTTGGCTGTCCGTACCTCGCATTGGCAAGACGGGGGAGAGGGTGGAAGACATCCGGGCTTTGCACTTAAAATAGATATGGATGCTTCCGGAGCGGTAAGAGATTATCGCCGTATTTGTAATTATGAAACCGGTGAAATTACTGTCCGGTGGAGTGATGAACGTGGAGCATGGAAGCGTCGGACGTTTGTTTCAAGAGAGGCCGATGTTGCAGTCTTCGAACTACAGGCACCTTCTGCTGGTAAACTGAATTGTGCCATCAGTTTGCAAATGCCCGCAGAGATGAATTTCCCGAAAGAACTGAAAACAAAATGTCTGCATACGAAAGATTATCTGAATATCCGTGTGAACTATGCCGCACCTATGGATACTATAGGCTATGAAGGAGGTATCCGCGTGAAACAGAAAGGGGGCTCTTCTTTTTTGCGTAACGATACCTTATACATAAAGGATGCCTCGGAAATCCTTTTGCTGTCCCGAACTCAAAAGTATCCGGAGAATTGCGAGGCTGAATGGAGTAAAGGATTTCTGAAAAAAGAGCTTGATGCGGTTCGTGCCAATTATAATGGATTATTGAAAGCTCATAAAGCTCTCCACACCTCTATCTATAACCGGGTGCGGATTGATTTGGGTGCGACTCCTCAGGAACGCTCACTATCTAACGAAGAACTGTTGGAGAAGCAAAAGAATACCGATCAGCCTGTACTGGCTTTATGGGAGCGTATCTTTGATGCCGGAAGGTATCATTTCCTATCTTCCGGAAACGAACTGACTCCTCCTGACTTGTTAGGAATCTGGACTGGCGACTGTAATGCCGGATGGGGCGGTTACTATCATTTGGATGCCAATCTGAATCTACAAGTCAGTGGTGGCAATACGGGGGCCATGCCTGAAGTGATGGAAGGTTATTTCCATCTGAATGAGGTGTGGCGGGAAGACTTTGAAACCAATGCTGCCAAACTATTGGGCTGTCGGGGTATGTTGGCCTGTGGAAACACGCCCGGACTTTCTTCAGGATTGATGGCCTCTATCAATGATTTCTATCCTTACCATTATGCAACGGGTGAAGAAGCCTGGTTACTTTATCCTTTCTGGGAACACTATTTGATAACGGAAGATCAAGAGTTCCTGAAAAATCGTTTGTTCCCTTTGCTGAAGTGTATGGGAGATTTCTATGAAGACTTCCTGAAGTACAAGGATGATGAAGGACACTACATTATTGCAGGATCTGTTTCACCGGAAAACCAACCGTCCAATTTGCGGGTATCTTTGCTTAATAATTCCGCTTTTGATCTTTCCGGAGCTCGCTTCCTGTTGTCTACTTTGGTTAAGGTATGCGATTTACTGGGAGAAGAGCAGGGCGTAAATGGTGGCAAAATCCGTTGGCAATGCTTATTGAATGAACTGCCTCCCTACCGGATTAATAAGGATGGAGCCATCAAAGAATGGGGATGGCCGGGACTTGAAGAGAGCTATAATCATCGTCATTCCAGTCACTTGATGATGGTATGGCCTTATCGGGAATTCTCGGAAGATAAGACACCGGAACTTTACAAGGCTGCTCACAGGGCATTGCAAATGCGAGATCAATATAATTATGAGAATGCCGGTCATGGTTATCTTCACGCTGCCTTGATTGCTGCCGGACTACATGATGCTTCTTCGTTAAGGAAGAAAATGATGACGCTTACTCAGAAGGATTTCTATTATAACAGTTTGTCTACCGCACATTATCCGAACCACGGGACTTTCTGTACTGATGTTTGTCATGCCGTGCCCGGTGTATTGATAGAAATGCTGGTTGGCTCCAATGAAGAAGGGCTTGAATTATTACCAGCTTTGGTGGAGGGTATCCGACAAGGCAGTATCAGTGGAATAAAGACTCGTTGCGGAGTTACCATTGAACATCTTTCGTGGGATCTTTCGCAGAATAAGGTGTCTGTAACCTTGTATTCAGCGAAAGACCGGAAAATAAGAATGAAAGCAGGTCAGTTGTATGATCGTACTATTCAGTTGAAGCAAGGGAAACCTTATAAAGCTACAATAGACTATCAATAGCAATGGTTGCTATTAATTACTAATATAAAACACATTACTTATGAAAAAGCATTTTTATCCTATTTTTGCATTATTCCTGGTGGGAGCTATGTTTTCTTGTCAGTCGCCTAAAAGCAATTCGGCGAAAGAAGAGGCAGCCGGAATTGACAGTATGGCTCCCAATCCATTTATCACGCACATGTACACAGCCGATCCTTCGGCACATGTATGGGCGGACGGACGTTTGTATGTATATGCTTCGCATGATATAGATCCTCCGCGTGGTTGCGATTTGATGGACCGTTATCATGTGTTCTCTACGGATGATATGGTAAATTGGAAAGATCATGGTGAAATTCTGAATTCGTCACAAGTGCCCTGGGGACGTAAAGAAGGTGGATTTATGTGGGCTCCCGACTGTGCTTACAAAGATGGTACGTACTATTTTTACTTCCCGCATCCCAGTGATACGAAGTGGAATGATAGTTGGAAGATAGGTGTCGCTACCAGCAAAGAACCGGCTGCTAACTTTACTGTGCAGGGATATATCGAAGGAATGGACCCGTTGATCGACCCTTGTGTATTTGTGGATGATGACGGTCAGGCTTATATCTATAACGGTGGCGGCCAGATCTGCAAAGGCGGTAAACTGAAAGACAATATGGTGGAACTGGATGGTGAAATGAAAGAAATGGAAGGCCTGGAAGACTTCCACGAAGCTACATGGATTCATAAATATAATGGAAAATACTACCTCTCTTATTCCGATAACCACGATGAAAACTGGAATGACGGCGTGAAAGGTGACAACCGTATGCGTTATGCTATCAGTGATAACCCGCTCGGCCCTTGGAAATCTATGGGTATCTATATGGAGCCTACCGACAGCTATACCAATCATGGCTCTATCGTAGAATATAAAGGGCAGTGGTTTGCATTCTACCACAATAGTGCTTTATCTAATCATGACTGGTTGCGCTCTATATGTGTAGATAAACTTTACTACAATGAAGACGGAACTATCCAAATGGTGAAACAAAGAAAATAAGATAGTTTATGAGGTTTATAAGTCTGATTTTACTCTTCCTGCTGAGTGGAACTGTTTCAGCGCAGAAAGTCGAGTGGTATGCTACCACTCAGACTTCTCCGTGGGTGAAACAGAAGGTAAAGCCGGAACGTGCAACTACCGCAGCAGAGATTGTGCTTGACCCGACTCAACGCTTACAATTGATTACGGGTATAGGTGGCTGCTTCAATGAAATGGGTTGGGATGCGCTGAATGCTTTGTCGGCTGAAGATCGTGAAACTGTTCTTCAAGCTATCTTTGGCAAAGATGGAGCTTGTTTCGACTATTGTCGTCTTCCGATGGGAGCCAATGACTTTGCCATGAGTTTTTACTCTTCGGCGGATGTTGCAGGAGACTTTAATCTGGTGAATTTTAATATCGACCGTGACAGGTATATTCTGATTCCTTATATCAAAGCTGCCCGCCAGATAAATCCTGACTTGCGCATTTGGGCTTCTCCTTGGTGTCCTCCGGCTTGGATGAAGACGAATAATCATTATGCTTCTGCGGTCCGTCCATCCGGAGAGAAAGACGTGAATGGATTGCTACCGCGTGAAGCTATAGCAGAATTCAGTACCGGTTTCCGGATGGAAGAGGGTTATCTGAAAACGTATGCCGATTACTTTGCACGTTTTATCAAAGCTTATGAAGCTGAAGGATTGCCGCTGGAATGTATTCATGTTCAGAATGAACCTTGTTCCAACCAGGTTTTTCCCAGTTGTAAATGGCGCACGGAAGATCTGACTTTCTTCCTGGGGCATTATCTGGGGCCGACTTTTGAGCGAGAGAACATCAAAACTGATATTTATTTTGGAACTATCAATACATCCAATCCGGATTATGTGCGCACTGCTTTGCGGGATGAACAGGCAGCTAAGTACATTAAGGGCGTTGGTTTCCAGTGGGATGGTAAGAAGGCTATCCCGACTATCCATCGTGAATATCCTAATCTGAACCTGATGCAAACCGAGACTGAATGTGGCAACGGAGCAAACTCATGGGATTATGCTGAATATACATGGAACCTGATGAAGCACTATTTCAATAATGGTATCAATTCCTATCACTATTGGAATATGATTCTTCCTACTCCGGGCATTAGTCCTTGGGGATGGAATCAGAATTCTATGGTATCCATTGACAAGAAGCAACAAAACGTGAAGTATAATCCGGAATTTTATCTGATGAAGCACTTAGGGCATTTTGTACAGACAGGTGCTTATAGGCTGGAAACACCGTCGGATAAGAATATGCTGGCTTTCGTTAATCCCGATGGTACGGTCAGTGTGATTGTTGCCAATGTGACCGATATGGAAGAAACGATGAGTCTTGAGATGGGGAAACAAAAAGTTACATTGACTTTGCCTCCTCATTCTTTCCATACGGTAAGTTGGAAGAAATAATCTTTTCATCCGGTATCCTGTAAGAGCTTGTTTAAATAATGCCGAGCAAAAATTAAACCGGCTCTTATATGTTGGAAAATATTTGGAAGCCGTTGGTAACATCTTGTTATTAACGGCTTGTATAATTAATGCTCATTATACAGAATTACATAAAGTATTAACTGAATAATCATATTTTAATCATGAAAAAAGTATTCCTTTTCATTCTGCTCTGTGGATGTTTCGCTCTATCGGGCACACTCAATGCTGCCGAAGGACAGCTAATGGCCGGAACGGCTAAAATCAACATTACTCCCAAGCAGAACATCCCGCTACACGACTCTGTGTATGCACGTGCACTTGTAATGGAGATAGGTAATATGCGGGTAGCGCAGGTATCTGTCGATCTGGTCAGTTTTCACAGCGATCGTGTGGCACAGGTTTGCAAAGAGAAATATGGCATCACGCAATTGCTGGTCTGTGCTTCGCATACTCACGAAGACCCCAACATGGCTGATGCCAGACCCCGTGAAAAGAAACCTAATAATACCCCGTTCTTCGAAGAGCGCATCATTAAGGTAGTAGGCGAAGCAATCGGCAATATGTTCCCCGCACGTATCTCAGCAGGCACACGTACGTTCCCGCAATTGGGGTTCAATCGCCTTATTATCCGTAAAGACGGTAAGGCTCGCGAATCGTGGATAGGCGATGAACACTACAATGTAGAAAACCCCGAACGGATACCTTTCGGTCCGGTTGACCCCGAAGTAGGAGTAATTAAGGTAGAAGATATGCAAGGCAATGCCCGTGCCATTGTTATGAGTTATGCCATGCATGCAGACCTTGGTTGTTTCAGCTATGAAATTTCGGCCGACTATCCCGGATATGCTTGTAGGAAGGTGGAAGAAGCGTTCGATAACAAAGCTATCTGCCTCTTTGTAGCCGGTGGTGGCGGTAATGTAGAAGGGCTGATGATTAGTCGGCGACGCTCAGGACCCGATGATCCTATCAAAACAGACTACAAGCCCATTCAGCGCACAGGAGAATTGCTCGGAATCGAAGTGATTAAACTTGCCAATGCACTACATGCCTCCAGTGATAACACTTCTTTCAAAATGCGTACAGACTCGTTGCAATTCTCTACTCGCGAGGACAAAAATCGTAAGGTAGATGTCCATATCGCTACATTCCTTATTAATGACTTTGCAATAGCCGTTTGCCCCGGTGAGATGTTCGTACAACTTCAATTGGAATGGAAGGAGAAAGCCAGACTGGCCGATGTGACTCCTCTCTTCTTTGGTTATACATATGTGAAAGGACGCTCACCCGGCTATGTGGCCGATGTGCGCTCGGCGGCATTGGGAGGCTTTGGTGCCGAAGGTGGCAACCGTATACAAGTAGGAGGTGGTGAAGCCATCATCAATAAGCATTTAGAAAACTTGTATATACTCAATGACCAACGTGCGAGCATACTTATTAAGTAAAATAGGCATAACGTAATAAAGAAAATGAATGAATGATTGATAAGGATAAGGTAAGATTTCGTCCGTGTAGGTTTTTATTATAAATTACCTGCAGAAAATGATCATGTGTGCGTATTGGGAAACTAAACTTTAGTACTTTTGCAGAGTAATTTTTTTGACTATGACGATTCATGCAAAAATCATTGGAATTGTTATAATTGATAATATATTTTCTCTATGCATAAGTAGTCATTGTGTGTACTACAGGTCTTCCCCCTGTCTATCCTTTGTGGATATCCCGAGCTTAACCTGATGCAAACTGAAATAAAATGTGGCAACAGGATAGACGGGTAAAGTTTTGGAAGAGCGACTTAAAATTAATATTGAGGAGTTAAGGAAGTTGAGGAATTTGGACACTTTTTGTGCTGATCTGGCAGAGAATAAGTCATTAAGCGAGGAAGCGTTCAGGATAGTGAAGCGCGTTCTGAAGAACCTCACCAAGCTTCAGTCGGACTATGAGGAAGAGGACGAAAAAAGAAAAAGAGAAAGGGAGAAAATTAAATATGGATTGTAAGAAGCAGGATAAACCATTAAAAGATGTAAATACGTAAAATGTACACTTTCGATTTTTATATCATTGGGTATGAGATGATTAAAAAATAAAAGTGTACAAAAACTCAAGGGCGATTTGTTTTATTATGTTTTCCTTTACAGTGGCAGCGACAATAGTGCCTGTTGCCTGATGCTGTAACATTGAAAAGATGAAGGATACAGATCAAAAACAAATCGTAGATTCGGAATTTCCCGGTTCCGTCTCTGAATTTCCGGGCGTGCGGAGTAAAACATCACGTACTATTACTATTCGGGAATTTGTAGATACGGTGCGTAGCGACGGCTATTGCCGGCAGGTACAGGAGTATCGCCGGTTGAAAGCTCTGCCGGGGCATGAAGCCGAAGCACAAGCCGTAAAGGACAGAATGCCTTGTATTGTACCCGCCGGCATTTGCCGGGGAGGGCATGCGGTACAGTGTTTGTCGGTGCATAGCGGACTGCTGTGCATTGACTTGGACCATACCGGCGAACGGACACAGGAGGTGTTGGAACTGACACGCTCTTTACCTTTTACTTGTATTTCGTTTATCAGTATTTCCGGCGAGGGAATCAAAGTACTGGTTCGGGTGCGGAAAGAGGATGTGCAGAAAGATTATGCACGCCTTTATGCTGCTGTGGGTAGTATGGTGAGTACCCATGTAGGACATCCTTACGATGAGAAATGCAAGATTCTGACTCAGCCTTGTTTTTACAGTTATGACCCGGAAGCATATTGGAATGCTGAGGCTGTGGCATTTGAAATGCCGGAGTGTCCGGCGTTACCGGATACCCCGGCAACTATTCCGCCGAAGGTTTCGGCAAACGGGCAGTCAAAGGCATTGCAGATTATCGATCCGGGTACTTCGTCTGTAGCATGCGGGTTTATTTCCCGTTTGCTCGACGAATTTGAACGGAACAATCCCTTTCGTCGCGGCAATCGTAACGACCTTGCACTGAAGTTGGGGCGTGTGGCAGGAGGTAAAGGTTTTTCTCTTGAAGAACTTGAAAAGTTGGTCTCCCTTTTCTCCGGACGTTATGCGTCGGGTGATTTCACGGCTGAAGATATTCGTCAACGCGTGTTGGCTGGTTATCAGTTCGTTGGGAAGTTGCAGGAAGAAAACAAACAGCCGGATAGGGGTCAAAAAGGGGTCAGGGTCACTTATAACCCCGGCTACAGCTCCAATGAGGAAGATGCTCCGGAAGTAGTGTTGGAAAAAAATGACGATTTGCGTGCCGAGGCACCTTATATTCCCGACGATGTCTTTACCCGTCTGCCCGATTTGCTGACACGCTGCTGCCGTTATACAAGCGACAAGCGTGAGCGTGACATGGCATTGCTGGGGTGCCTGAACAGTTGCAGCGCACTCTTTCCATACGTCCGTTTCTACTATAAGAAATCGTTGTATTCACCCCATTTCTATTTGGCCAGTGTGGCTCCTGCCGGTGCGGGTAAAGGTATTCTGGGATTTACTGCTGCTTTACTGGATCCCACGCAGGAGTATTACGACCAGATACGCCGCATGAACAAGAAAGCTTATGAACAAGCCTTGCTGGGATGGGATGCGGAACAGCAGCAGGCACGACGCGAGAAACGCCTGCCGGACATCAACCTGAAACCGGAAGAGCCGAAAGCACAGTACCTTAAAATATCGGCTACCACCAGCAAGAGCCGTCTTATCGAACATCTGGCAGCAGCCGGTGAAGTGGGATGCTGCATGACTACTACAGAAATCAATACGATGATTTCCTCGCTGGGGCAGGATTGTGGCAAATATGAGGATATTCTGTGTAAGGCCGCCCATCATGAGGAAGTCTCTTCATCGTACAAGATAGATGGCGATCCGATAGTGGTGCAGCATCCGCATCTGGCACTCAATATCGCCGGTACTCAAGAGCAGTTCCTCGTCTTTTTCCGTTCGCTCGAAGTGGGGCTTTTTTCCCGTTTCGCATTCTACACCCGGCAGCAAAACCCACAATGGGAATCGTGTGCTCCGGGTGATGAAGAGGTGGATCTTCGGCGTTACTTCCAGAGTTTGGGAAAGGAGTTGCTTGAGATGCACAAGGTACTTTTGGAGTCGCCTACGCTGGTCACTTTCAGTCTTTCACAGTGGCAGCTTCATACGGAGATGTTCAGCGAATTGCTGCGTCGTGCATTGGTGGAGGGGCGTGATTCTTCAGGCAGCCTCATCCGCCGTGCCGGATTGTTGGGTATGCGACTGGCCGCTGTACTCACCGTTTTCCGCAAGTGGGAAGATTACCGTTATGCCAAGGAATATGGGTGTACGGATGAAGATTTCCATACGGCAATGGATATCATTCGCACGCTGATTGAGCATAGCTTGCTGCTCAGCACTTCGCTTCCTGATACCACTCAGCCCCCTGTCAGTATGCACCGTTTTCATCGGTTGGATGAAATTTTGTCATCTCTATCCAGGAAATTTACCTATACGGAGTTTGTTCAAACAGTGGAGAATACCGGTATGTCCGAATCTACGGGTAAACGGCTTTTACGTAAAGCGTTGAAACTTCAATGTCTTGTAAAAGAGGAGAATGGCTATCGGAAGAAACGTAAAACGGGCTCCGGGCGGGGGTATAAGTGACCCTGACCCTAAATTGACCCCTGTACAAGCACCGGAAACGCTTTCCGAGGTCTTTCTGGTGTTCCGATTTTTCCTGAATAAAGCATGAATAATAGAAAACAGAAAAACAGTATGAATCTAAAAAAGTACACAAATACCGAAACGGTTTTTCCTGAAGAATCCGGTTCCGAGGCTCTCCGGTTTGAGGTCAGGGCATATCTGAAGTCCGACCTGGCACAACTTTATTTTCCCTGCCTTTCGTCCGAAGCGGCTTTGAGGAAGCTCCGCCGTTGGATAAACTTCAATCCGTCTCTGCATCGTGAGCTTTACAATGGCCCCGAGGGGAAGAATGACCAGCTCTTCAGCCGGCGTCAGGTAGCGATACTGGTGAAATATCTGGATGCGCCCTGAACGGGGTGACGCGTCATAGGTAATACATCCCGCACTTGGGCTGTCAACAAGCAATGTTGTGGCGTGGAACAAGCTATGTTTCATGCCACGGCATTGCTTGTTTTTCATTATATCATTGCTTTCTGATTGAACTTCAAACGGTCACTTTTTGTGCTTTTTGGTACAATAATGAGCTAAATGATAATTTATCGGGCTGAATTTTAAGCCTGAAAGGCTTGCATTATATAGCGTAGGGCATCGCCCTACGTAATATACATCCCCATTTTTGAGCCCTGAAAGGGCGAGATAAAGCGTGTATGCTTGATTGCGCCCTTTCAGGGCTTAAATAGAGATATACATAATCACGTAGGGCGTTGCCCTACGCTATGTAATCTCAGGCTTTCAGCCTTATAAAATCCGCGTTCGTCCGCCTTGTCCGCGTATCAATTTAGCTCATAACCCTACAAGAATGCACCAAACATGCCCGCTTGAAGTCTAGTTGTATGACAAAGTACGACAAAGTTCGTACAAGTACATACCGGTACATCCCGTTTCAACCATCCCTTTTTTCTCTGCTCCGTACCTTTGTGATGTCCTCAATGCGGGGACCCTGTGAGGAATTTCCCGGAGATAAGACGTCGCCTCTGCCATTTCTTCGCTCGATACCGATTCATACCGATTGATAAACGAAAATTATCAATCTTCAGAAAATCAATTATTATGTCAGTAACGTACAAAAAACAGTTTCGTAAGAACCCGTTCCTGAAGGACGGTTCGGGTAAGTACTATCCCCAACTTCTGGTTTGGGGCAAGTCGGCCACCCTGAACAGTATTGCTACCCAGATGAAAGAAAGCAGCTCGCTCACTTTGGGCGACATTCAGAGTGTACTCACCAATTTTGTGAAAGCCTTGCGCAGTGAACTCTACAACGGTCGTTCCGTCAATGTCGACGGTTTTGGTGTCTTCAGCCTTTCTGCTACTACCATAGGTTCGGCAGTCAAGAAGGATTGTCTGCCTGAGAAGATCAAGTCGGTCCGCATCAATTTCCGTGCTTCGAGTGCCATCCGTCCCAATCTGGACCCTGCTACCACCCGTGCGGAGGACCGCATCGACTTTGTCGACCTTGAAACGCAGCTTAAACGGCTGAATATGCAGGGGGCCGATGAAGAGGAAGGTGGCGGCAACCAGGGCGGTTCCGGAGACGGCGGCATAGAAGATGATCCGCTGGGATAGGGTCTAAAGCCGGAGGCTTTGAAAATTAAAAATTAGAAATTAAAAATTAAAGAATGAAAGGCGGTGCGATGCGGGAAACCGGATACGAAGCGGTGAGGGTGCATTGCGCGGCTTATAAATCATAAATTATAAATCATAAATCTTCACATGAGAACAATTGATCATATCATAATTCATTGTTCCGCTACCCGAGAGGATTGTAGTCTTACGGTAGAGGAGTTGGAAACGGTACATCGTCGTCGTGGGTTTCGCGGCATTGGCTATCATTATTACATCCGTCGTGACGGTACGGTGGCGAATACCCGCCCACTGGAGGTTGTGGGGGCACATTGTAAAGGACACAATGCCCATAGCATCGGGATATGCTATGAAGGCGGTCTGGATGCGAAAGGGCGTCCCAAGGATACACGCACGCCGGAGCAGCGCAGTGCCATGCATTTGCTGGTGGCACAATTACTGAAACGATTCAAAAACAATGTCTGCATTTGCGGACATCGTGACCTCAGTCCGGACCTGAATGGGGATGGGGTGATTGAGCCGGAGGAGTGGATAAAGGAATGTCCGTGCTTCGAGGTGAGGAAGGAGCTTTGAGAAATTATAAATTAAAAATTAAAGGCTGGTGGAAAGGAGGTGTGGAAAATAATGGCAATTAAAAAATCTGTATGGAGTATGATCTTTAAAGTGATCATCGCAGTAGTTTCGGCTGTGGCAGGAGTAGTGGGAGCAAATGCAATGAATGTGATGCATTAAGATAAAATGAGGGTGTGCCGGAAAATCTCTTTTGGCACATTCTTTCCACATTCACAAATCTTCTGTCTGAATTTACAAAATATCAATCAAACATTTTTAATAAGTAGAATTATATGAAAAAAAGAATATTAACCATTATCCTCGGCATACTGTGCACTGCGGGCATGCATGGGCAGTCGTCCGATGTCCCTTCTCTGCCCCAACTGACCACTCCGTCGCCCAAAGCAACGATGGTAGACCGCTTCGGATATTATCCGACTAACCTGTATACGGGGCTGGTGGATATTACAATTCCTATTCATACTATTGAGGTGAAAGGGATCAAGATTCCTATCGAGTTCAAGTATCACGCTTCGGGTTTGAAGTATGACGATCTTCCGATGGAGGTAGGATACGGCTGGACGCTGATGGCGGGAGGAACGGTGAGCTACAGTGCACGGGCGGCCAGTGCTTACCTGACCAAAGGTGAAAAAGGAGAACCTTTCATCAAGGAGGTGAAGGATATCGTAAAGAATGATAAAACAGGATCTTTGTATTCCGACCAACTGCAGCTGGACTACGTCATCAACGGCAGTAAGTCCGATTATACAATTCAAGGCAAATACCGTGACTCAGAGTATGATGTATATAATTTCTCTTTTCCGGAACATAGCGGGCAGTATTATCTGCTGGAAGACAATAAGGAGTTCACCGTTCCGGTATCGACTACTTATTTATACGGCTCCGGCTATACGCCTGTGGCACGTGATGAGCATGGTAACGAATACCAATTTGGTGTGCGCGACTCAGACGGGGACATTGCCAGGAACTTCACGTATTATCTGACTAAGGTTATTTCGGCGGATAAGGGGGATACCATTCACTTCTCTTATCAGGAGATAAATTGGGGGGCGACCGATAAATTGGTTCACCGTCCCGTTATAGAAGCCACCTATTCATTCAAGGATAATATGCAGGGTACTACTCAAAGCAGCATCGACGGCGTTACGGGAATTACTCGCAAGAGTTTCAACACACCTATCCTAAAGGAGATCAGCCATAAGGGGAATAGAGTGGAATTTCAGTATTCATCGACTGAAATACGTTCATTGGAACAGATTCGCATTTATCAGCAGGGAACTTTGGTGAAATCTGTCCGTCTAGCCAAGACTGACCATGCCTATCTGGATGCTGCGCGTTTCTATGGCAGTGACAACAAGGAGATATACTCTTATGGCTTTGAGTACAATGGCAAACGCCCGGAAGGATATATGTCTATTGACTATTGGGGATATTGCAACGGTCCCAGCGCCTCTTCTCCCCATGCCTTGTATGTGCCCAACTTTACACTTCCCAACAACCGTACGATTCCGGGATTGAACCGGTCGCTAAATGAGGCGTATATGCAGAAGGGGATGTTGACTAAAATAGTCTATCCCACCAAAGGATATACGACGTTCACTTATGAACCCCATCGTGGACAGAATGGTGTGCTCTACGGCGGATTGCGCATCAAAGAAATGAATGTCTACAATGAAAGCGGCAATCTACAGGAGAAGAAATGGTATAAATACGGACTGAATGAAAGCGGTAATGGAAGGGCGATACGTACAGTTGATCCCAATGATTATTGCTCTCAGTCTTATTTGCTGGAGGCATATTGGGCTCCGGGTTTTGAAGGTGCTATCACTTTACTGGGTGAACGGACACGCGTAGAAGCATACCATGCCTTTCCGCTTTCGGATTACTTCCAGCAGGGTAGCACGGTGGTCTATTCATGCGTGACGGAGTACATGGGCACACCTGCTGCTCCCGAAGGGAAAACCGAATATCGTTTCAGTGATTTTATGGACGAGTGGTATTATGGAACGATGCGCGGAAACCGGACTGAGATCCCAAAATGGTCGAACGCGTGGAAATGCGGAAAACTGGTAGGTAAGACGGTAACGGACAATAGTGGTAAAATAGTTTATTCCTTGAGTAATACTTATGAAGAAATCAACCGTCGAGATTACTTGAATCTGCGTGTATTGTCCTATTGCAATATTTATGGTCCGGCTTCCGGGATCAAGGAAATTTTCAGTACTCATACTGATTTTTCTACGGCTACAGAGGGTTCACTTTACGACTATTATAATTATTATATCACTAGCGGCGAGTATGTTGTCAAGGAGTCGAAGGAGTTCAATGATGGAGTGTATAAAACGGTCCGCTACAAGTATAATGAATTGGGACAGATCATTGAGGAGACTTTGGTGAATTCCGAAGGAAACGAACAGATTGTTCGCAAGAAATATACCTGTGATTTTTGGAAAGATGCCATGTCGGGTAGCATATACGATAAAATGTATTGGAAAAATATACATTCTCCGGCACTGGAAACATCTGTGTATAAGGGGGAGGCATTGGTCGGTAAGACAACCAATGAATACAAGGACTGGGGAGATTTTATTGCTCTGCAAAATGTGAAGCAACTTAATTATTACGAGCCTCGCATAAAATATCAAAGCTATGATAAATACGGTAATCCTACGGTTATTTCTAAGGATGGTGAATTTGAAGAGGTCTCCTATATCTGGGGCCATCAGGGGCAGCGAGTCATTGCCGAGATCCGGGGTGGTTCTTTCGATACATTGGGTCCCGTATTGACAGACAGAGTGACAAGTGCCGTTTCTCCTTCCTCGGCTGATATGGCTATCATAGAAGCACTTAGAAGCAACCCTTCACTTGAGGGTAGCCGGATAACGACTTATTATTATGATTCTGCTCTGAATCTGAAACAGCTCGTAATGCCCAATGGTACTAAGACCAGTTACGAATATGATTCTTTCGGACGCCTGGCGTGCGTGAAAGACCAGAACGGAAAGATTATAGAGAGTTATCAATACAATTACAAACAATAAATACGCAATGATTATGAAACGAAACTTATTATTCATGTTGCTGCTTTGCGTTTCCTTGCATCACCCGAAGGCGCAGACCGGAAACAATAATTATGTGAAGACTACCACTCCTACCGTTGCTGCCACCTCTACAACCGGTCTTTCGGTATCCAACAGCATTACCTCCTACCAATATTTTGATGATCTGGGGCGTTCCTGGCAGACTGTTCAGGTAGGAATAAATCCCAGTCAACTCGATCTGGTGGCTTATCAGGAATATGATGCCGCAGGCCGTAATTCGTCTTCTTGGCTTCCCGTGAATGCTGCTTCAGGCAATAACGGAAAACCGCTATCACTGAGCACCGTTCAATCCCGTTCCCAATTGTCATCCAATTATGGTGACGGCAAAGCGTATTCAAAACCTGTTTATGAGGCTTCACCTTTGGACCGGGTATTGGAACAGTATGGTCCGGGACAGGAGTGGCATAACAACGGTAAACGTGTGAAGACCGAGTATCTCAGCAATACAGCCGATGGTGAATTGTCTTGCAGGTGGTATCGGACTACGGATACCCGTGGCAATGTACAGATCAGTATCCAATCCGGAAAAGTGTATTACCCGGCAGGAGAACTGTATGTTACCCGTACTACGGATGAGGAAGGTACGGGGATAAGCTTGGAATTTAAAGACAAGCAGGGCCATTTGCTCCTTACCCGGCGCAAGAATGGTACGAGTTATCATGATACCTATTATGTCTATGACTCTTACAGTAACTTACGTGCCGTGCTTCCTCCTCTGGCGGCCGATGCGCTTGCGGCTGCGGGCACATGGACGGTTGCAACAGATGGTACGGGTGTACTGGCGCAATATGCATATCTGTATAAGTATGATGACCGTAACCGTTGTATTTGGAAAAAGCTTCCCGGTACCGGCGGGATAAGATACGAGTACGACCGTGCCGATCGCATGATTGCCAGTCAGGATGGGGAACAGGCTGCTAAAAGTCCCGCGCTCTGCACTTTCTACCTGTATGACATTGACAACCGTCCGGTGATTCAGGGGACTTGTGAGTTCAGGGGGTCCATCGCTTCTTTGGGATCTACGGCGATGCTGACTTCTTTAAAACGGTCGTATGATGGCAAAATCATAGCTTCAGGTCTGGAAAATAGCGGCTACAATCCTAATATGACGCTTTATTCTCCTGTAGTGCATACCATCAACTACTATGACGATTATGGTTTCCGCAGCCTGGCAGGTTTCGACAATGAGTCATATTTCCCCAAGGAAAGCCATCCGGCGGGCGGTCTGCTGACGAGTACGGTAACTACGTTGCTCGACGGCAGCGGCAAGAAACTTTATACCGCTTATTATTACGATGAAAAAGGGCGTCCGGAGAAGACTGTCTCTTCCAATCACTTGGGCGGTTATGATACTACCACCACTGTTTATACGTTTACAGGTAAACCCAAGACAGTGACGCATGTACATACTGCCATGGGCAAGACCCAACAAACACAAGTATATACTTATACCTACGATCATGCGGACCGTGTGAAAACCGTTACCCATAAACTGAATGCCGGAAGTACCATTACGTTGGCGAACAATACGTATGACGATTTGGGTCGTCTGAAGAAAAACAGCCGTAATGGTGTTTCTTCTTTGTCCGATACTTATGAGTATAATGTCCGTTCGTGGCTTACCGGGATTTCCGGCGCTCAACACACGGAGAATCTGACTTATGATTATAACGGCAATATCTCTTCCATGCAGTGGCGTCTTGACGGTACCACCCGTAAATACGCTTACAGCTATGATCCTTTGTCCCGTCTTGTTTCCGCCACTTTTTCGGGTGGTAAGGATGCTGAACGGTATAGTACTTCTTATTCTTACGATAAACATGGCAATATCCTTTCCTTGCAGCGTTATGGCAAGACTGCCAATAGTGATCTGGGTGTTTACGGTCTTGCGGATAACCTGACAATGACTTACAACGGTAACCAACTGACCAATGTTTCGGATGCTGCCGTAACTGTGACACTGCCTGAGTCCAATGACTTTAAGAAAGGCTCTACTGTCAATCCGGGCTATGTTTATGATAAAAATGGCAACCTTACGAAAGATTTGAATAAAAAGATAACCGCCATATCTTATAATTCCTTACATTTGCCTGAGTTGCTGACCATTGATGGTGTAACGCATAAATACACTTATGCTGCCGATGGCAGGAAGCTCAAAGTGACACAAGGCAGCACGTCTCGTGACTATGTCGGGAGTGTCATTTATGAGAATGGCTCTTTGAAAAGGATTCTGTTTGAGGGTGGCTATATTGAAGGCGGCACGTATTACTTCTACTTCAACGATCATCTTGGCAATGTCCGTGCTGTAATCGATGGTGGCAACCATAATATTCAGTTTAACCACTACTATCCTTTCGGTCTTCCCATGGCGGAGACTAGCGACGGAAAGCAGAACGAGCAGCCTTACAAGTATAACGGTAAGGAGTTTGAACGTAAGAACGGGTTGAACTGGATGGATTACGGGGCGAGGCATTATGATGCTGCGCTGGGAAGGTTTACGACGATGGATAGATTTGCGGAGAAGTATTATTCGGTGTCACCGTATCAGTATGCAGGGAATAATCCGGTGGGTAATATTGATATTAATGGAGATAGTATTGTCGTTCTTCATCTTACTACTGGTGAACATTTAGGTATGCTAATCCAAAATGATTCTGAGCAGTGGCAATATTATTCTTTCAATGGAGATAAAATATATAATTCAACTGAAGGGAGTATGGGTGGAGGTCCTAAAGATAATAAAGGAGAACAATCTTGGACAGCCCCTCAGGATTTTCTTGATGATGATTATAATCGACAAAGTTCTAATAGAGATTTAGAGAATGGAGAAGTAAACGGCTATGGTTATCAAGAAGGTTATATGATTCCCACGACAAAAAAGCAGGATAAAATGATTAGAAAAGCATTCCTTGAAACAATTGACAAAGGATATTCTTTGCTGAATAATCAATGTTCTATGGCTGTACAAAAGGCTTTAAATGCTGCAGGAGTTAAGACTCAAGTTGATTATAGTTATTCTCCTATGGGGGCTCCTGCTATGTATAGTTCTCGTGCACAATATAATCCATATTTGCCAAGTGTAGCCTATAGGGCAATTATCGCGAATAATCCAAATGGAATTTACATAAAAAAGAGATAATATGAATTTGAAAGATAGTAGAAAACGAATATTTATTTCATTATGGTGGATTCTGGAAGCTTGTATGCTTTATTATTGTTTTATGTCACTTGGAGTAGGTATTGTAATAGTAACTTTATTCTTGATATTTGTATCATGTTTACTGCTTTTATTTCGGTCTTGTAGAATAAGGGCTGTATTATATTTGCTACTATCTATATATTCCATTTTTTCAGTATTGGGAGTGTGTATTTTGTATTTATTTTCAACAAGAGTTGAGCAAAACATTTGGTACTATATTCCTATTCTGTTTATTCTGAGTATAAATATATGGATTTCTTTCGGAGGGTTTTGGAATAACTGGAAAAAGAGTCTTCCCCTAACATAAGGTATCTGTTTCCTTTCCGTCCAGCCGGATAACATATCCGGCTGTTTCGAGTGTTAGAACTTTCAATCATAGACAGTCGAGAGATTTTATCCAATTGATAATTAGGCGTTATTTGTATATGTTGGTTGAATTTCGTACCTTTAAGATATAATTTATATAACCAACTGACCAATGGCACTATACAAAATATTGTGTATAGTGCCTTTTTCTATTCTATATATAGATAATCGTAATGTACTACCG
Source organism: Bacteroides sp. AF39-11AC (assembly GCF_003474285.1). NCBI lineage: Bacteria > Pseudomonadati > Bacteroidota > Bacteroidia > Bacteroidales > Bacteroidaceae > Bacteroides > Bacteroides sp. AF39-11AC. Next base: position 573,591 of record NZ_QROH01000001.1, read on the forward strand.
GTTTCTTGCCATGCTTTCCCATTGTTTCACGGGCCTGTGTGGAGTCACAGTTTGCTTTGCCCACACCGATGGGTTTGCCTCCGAAGTCAACAATCCGCACGATATCATCCTTCTCAAATTCGCCAATGACGTTGGTGATGCCTACAGGCAGAATACTGACTGCTTTATCCGAAAAAAGCAGTTCCGTAGCACAGTAATTGATGTGCAGTTCACCTTTGGCAAAACCTTCGCTATGGGCAATCCATTTCTTGACACTTGATACGGGCTCTGGAGAAGGGATAAAGCGGGTGCACAATGTTGTTTCAGCATGCTGAATCAAATCGACCAGAATGTTATCCCGTTTACCATTGGCGATGATAACGGTAATGCCTTCATCGGCTACTTTACGGGCGATATTGGTTTTGGTAAGCATTCCGCCACGGCCGAAGCTGGATTTGGAAGTCTGTATATAAGAAGAGAGATCTTTCCCCTGGCCGATTTCCCGGATGACTTCAGAAGCGGGATCGGCAGGAGAACCGTTATAAATACCGTCGATGTTACTGAGAATAATCAATGCCTGCGCATCCATCATGGATGCTATCAAGCCGGACAACTCATCATTATCTGTAAACATCAGTTCACTTACAGAGATTGTATCGTTTTCATTGACGATAGGAATTACTCCATTCTCTAACATTACCGTCATACAGTTCTTTTGATTGAGATAATGCCTGCGCGTAGCAAAATTCTCTTTCATAGTCAGCACTTGTCCTACAGCAATGCCATGTTCCCGAAAGAGTTCGTAATAACGGTTGATAAGTTTAGCCTGTCCTACGGCAGAGAAAAGCTGACGCTGATCCACACTGTCCAATTTCTTGGCAGAATGCACTTCACTACGTCCGGAAGCTACGGCTCCGGATGAGACAAGTATAATTTCGACTCCTGTCTTATGCAGTTCGGCTATCTGATCGACTAAGGCAGACATACGTGTTACGTCCAGAGTACCATCACGGCGCGTCAGGACATTGCTGCCTACCTTTACAGCTATTCTCGAAAATTGTTGTTCCATGTGTTGTATATCGTTCTTATGTGGTTTCAGAAGGAAAGTGAAAAAGATTATTCTTCGTCTTTCCCTTTATCACGTTCACGGATTATCTCCATGGCATCTTCATACGTTTCTTCGCTGACGAGAATGGTTACATCCGGTGCTATATAAGGTGCGATGGTACTCATAAGCCCGTCTTTGATAATAGTTGCTATACCATTGTTTTCGAGTAGACCTTTAACAAGTTCTGCTTCCCACGGTGAGCCTTTGAACACTTCAACTGTGCGGCTATAGTCTGTTGATTTCATAATGGTAAGTATTAATAGGTTTATATATTACAAATATAACAAGTATTTCGGAGAAAAGATTTGTTTTACCATCAAATATTAATGGTTATAACTCTATTCGCTGTACGGTTACCGCTTCGTTCAGGAAAGTGGATGCTGACTCAATGAACTTCTCTTCTGCTTCCGTGGTGTAGTAAGTACAGTTTCCCCCTTTTGTACATTTGGCATCCATTTCCGGATGTCGGCGGAAGTAGTCTTTCAAGCTGTCGGCTACCAGTTCGCCTTGCGTCACTGTAGTGATACCTTCCGGCATGTGCTTCTTTATTTTAGGTAGTAGTAAGGGATAATGAGTGCAGCCAAGAATCACGGTATCAATCTGCGTGTCTTTTGCCAGCAGTTCATTGATGTATTTACGAACGAAGTAATCTGTCCCGTCTCCTTCCGCTTCGTTGTTTTCTACGAGAGATACCCATAGCGGACAGGCTTCACCTGCTACTTGAATATCCGGGAAAAGCTTATGAATTTCCAACGGGTAGGATTCTGATTTAATAGTTCCCGCTGTGGCAAGAACACCGACATGGCGACTCTGTGTAATATTCCCTATACATTCAACGGTAGGGCGGATGACACCCAATACACGGCGTGCCGGATCCATTTCTGGTAAATCATTGATCTGTATGCTGCGTAATGCTTTGGCGGACGCCGTATTGCAAGCCAGGATAACAAGATGACATCCCATCTCAAACAGTTTAGTGACTGCCTGTAGTGTGAATTCATATACAATTTCGAAAGACCGTGTGCCATAGGGAGTACGTGCATTGTCTCCTAAATAGATATAGTCATATTGAGGCAACACTTCACGTATCTTACTCAGGATAGTAAGTCCGCCATATCCGGAGTCGAATACACCGATAGGGCCGGGAATAGTAGGTAATTCTTGTTTCATACTGGAAAAGCTTTGTACACATTGCAAAGATAATGCAAATCGAATGCAGAACTTTCATGCTTGCATGAAAAAGTTCTGCTGAGATGTAGCTTATCTTCTTTAAAGATAGAAAAAAGGCGTGGACTGTATGCAGTTCACGCCTTTTTTCTATCTTTAAACGATTAGTCTTCTTATTTGATGCCCAACTGAGTTTTTACTTTAGCTGTAACATCTACACTTTCTGAACTTACATAAGGTATCGGTGTACGAGCTAAGTCGAAGATATAGATTACGCCTTCTGCTTTACCTACAGCCTGAATAGCTTCATCCAATTTCTTATAGATAGGCACTAAAGCATCTTGCTGTGCTTTCTGCATGTTTTGATAAGCATCTTGCTGGAACTCTTCTTGTCTTTGAGCCATGTCCTGCAATTCTTTTTGGCGTCTTTCTGCAATATTCTTCGGCAGGGAGTCTGCTTGTTGCTGGAATTCCTGAACTTTCTTATTGAATTCAGTTTGAGAACGCTGCATTTCTTCCTGATACTGTTTTGACATAGCGTCGAGGTCAGCTTGTGCCTTAGTATATTCCGGCATAGCAACGATAACCTCCTGAGAGTTCATGTGAGCAAATTTCTGTGCCATCGCTCCTAACGGAAGAGCGAATAGTACTACGAGTAGTGCGATTTTTTTAAGCATAATGTTTATTGTTTATTTTAATAATTAGTCGTTGTTTGGTGCAAATATAGTGCAAAGCAAATGTAAAACAAAATAAGCCAGCTTATTTTTAATACTGAAATGTGCGCCTATATTCGACTAGCAAATGTATGAAATTAATTTGAATATCCTAATTTCTCAAGCACTTCATTACTGATGTCAATACGCGGAGAAGCAAAAATAATGCTTGTTGCGGATGCCCGGTCTACAACTACCGAATATCCTTTCTGCTCCGATATTTCTTTAACCGCATTATAAATCTCATCCTGAATGGGTTGCATCAGACTTTCACGTTTCTTGAATAATTCCCCCTCAGGTCCAAAATAAGTGCGGCGAAGTTCAGCGGCTTCTTTCTCCTTAGCGACAATCGCTTCCTCTTTCTTTCCTTTTTGTTCTTCAGAAAGGAAGACGGCTTCCGATTGATAGTTCTTGTACAACGTTTTGGCTTCCTCGGCAACTTTTTCTACTTCACTTTGCCATTTCTTGGAAACCTGGTTCAACTGTTCGTTAGCACGTTCGTATGCCGGAATGTTTTTCAGGATATACTCCATGTCAATCAAGGCAAACTTTTGCGCACTGGCTGTCATACCTACGGCAAACAGCAAGATCATTAATAAAACAGACTTTCTCATAACGTTTGGTTTTTGTGATACAATTAGAATTCCTGTCCTAAGATAAAGTGGAACTGACTGCCACCGTAATCTTTCGAACCACGTATTTTATCGAAACCATAAGCCCAGTCAATACCCATCATACCGATCATCGGCAGGAAGATACGGACACCAACACCTGCAGAACGTTTCAATTCAAACGGATTGAAGTTCTTTACATCGTGCCATGCATTACCGGCTTCTACAAAACCTAACGCATAAATACTGGTACTTGTTTCCAGCATCAGCGGATATCTTAACTCAAGTCCGAGACGGGTATAAGCATAACCTTCGTAGCCGTAAGGGGTCAATGAACTGTTTTCATAACCACGAAGAGCAATACTTTCCGTTGCGTAGCTGGAGTAGCCAGTCATACCGTCACCACCCACGTCGAACGTTTCGAACGGAGACTTCTTATACTTGTTGTAATGTCCTAACAAACCGAACTCAACACGACCCATCAATACCGGAGTACGTTTAACTGCTACTGGGTCCATCAACGGGATGTATACTTTGGATTTGAATTTCCATTTGTGGTATTCAATCCATTTGTGCATCTTGTTCATATCATCCTGATTGCTGGTACTGTATTTGCTGTAGTCAGTTCCATCGAACAGTGAGTACGGCGGAGTCAATTGTACAGACAATGAGAATTCAGAACCTGAACGAGGATAAATCGGGTTATCAATAGAACTACGAGACAATGTCAGGTTGATGCTGAGGTTATTACACTTACCATTTGTTACAGGGAAGTATTGCCAGTCGCTCAGGATATAGCGTTGGTAGGATAACTCAGCGGTGAACTGGAAGTAGTCATCCGGCCATTTCAAACGCTTACCGAACATAGCGGCTACACCGAACATCTTGATAGACTTATCAGGGTCATAATAGTTTTCATAACTATTATAGTTACCATAGTTGTACATACCGTAGCCATACATACCGCTATACATACTGTTGTAGTAGCTGTTCATGTATGCTGAGTTGTAGTAACGGCTACTGATGTCTGTCTGTACAGAATAGAATGCTGACAGAGAGAATGCATTCGGACGTTTACCACCGAACCATGGATCGTAGAATGAAATGCTATAGGATTGATAATACTTGGCATTGGTTTGTCCACTGACAGTCAAGGTCTGACCATCACCCTGCGGCAGGATACCACGATAGTTTTCACCCGGATGCAGTAAGTTTGCAAGTGAGAAGTTGGTGAACTTCAAACTCAGCTTACCGATGATACCGGTTTGTCCCCAACCAGCGGAGAATTCTACCTGGTCGTTAGCTTTGGATACCAGATCGTAACCTATATCCACTGTTCCGTCTTCTGGTCTTGGCTGGATATCCGGTTTAATTTGTTCCGGGTCGAAATGTCCCATCTGCTGGATTTCACGCATAGAACGCATCAGGTCTTCACGGCTGAACAGGTCACCCGGACGGGTACGGAGTTCACGACGAACAACGTTTTCGTACAAGCGGTCGTTACCATTGATGCTAACCTTATTGATAGTAGCCTGACGGCCTTCATAAATACGCATTTCCAAGTCGATAGAGTCTCCTACGATATTTACTTCTACGGGCTCAAGGCTGTAGAACAAATAACCGTTGTTGTAGTAGAGGTTACCGATAGCATCTTCGTCTGACATGGTACGTTCTTCCAGCAATTTCTGGTTGTATACGTCACCTTTCTTCATACGAAGCATAAAGTTCAACTGTTCGGAAGGATACAGAGTATTACCTACCCACGTTACATTACGCAGATAATATTTATCTCCTTCATCAATCTTCATGAAGATATCCACAGTGCGGTCATCATACGGCTTGATGCTGTCTTCTACGATCATAGCATCGCGATAACCCAACTCGTTGTACTTGTCGATGATCAACTGCTTGTCTGCCTCGAAGTTTTCTTCTACGAACTTCTTGGTACGGAACAGATTGAGCAATTTATTCTTTTCGTTGGTCTTCTTCATGATGCGTTTCAACTTCTTGGTTGCAATCGCTTCATTACCAACAATGGTGATCTCATGCACTTTTACCTTCTCTTTTTTGTCGATGTTGATATCCACGATCACTTGGTTTTCGTTAGATACATCGTCTTTTTGTGAGATGATAACTTCTGCGTTCTTAAAACCCTTATCGTCAAAGTAACGTTTGATAAGAGTCTTGGCACGGTCGATGACATTGGGTGTCACCTGTCCGCCCTTGATCATACCGATCCGGCTCTCGATATCTTCACGTTCTGATTTCTTCACTCCGTGATAGCGAATTTCAGAGACACGAGGGCGTTGAGTCAGATGGATTGTTAACCAAATCTTGTCACCTTCTATCTTATCTGCGGTGATTTGGACGTTGGAGAATAAACCATGCTTCCAGTAACGCTTACAAGCCTGAGTGACTTCCTCACCCGGTATTGTAATCGTTTGTCCTACAGACAAACCGGATAGTCCGATGAGTACATAGTCCTCATAGTTCTTTACTCCTTCTACTTTAATTTCTGCAATTTCATACTTTTTGGGTGCTCCCGAGTAGAGAATAACCGGTTTTGCTGCATCGTCATCGGTGCCATTGGCATCTTGAGCCGCGCTTGTCAATACACAACCAAAGAGGCAGATAAACGCTGTGAGTATAGAGAAAATACGATAGTGCATTTATGTTTTGGATTAAATATGTTTGAGTTTAACTGATTTGTTCACTGATTTTGCCGAATCTGCGTTCCCGTCTCTGGTAGTCGCAAATGGCTTTACGAAGTTCTTCTTCCCGAAAATCGGGCCAATAGGTTTCGCAAAAGTAAAGTTCCGAATATGCGCATTGCCAAAGTAGGTAATTGCTCAGGCGGATTTCTCCACCGGTGCGTATCAGCAAGTCGGGGTCAGGCATGAAGCTGGTTGTCAGGTGCTTTGACATTAAATCGCAGTTGATTTGTTCGGGTGTCAATTCTCCTTTCTGTACCAAGACAGCTATTTGCCGGCTGGCTTCTGTTATTTCCCAACGTGAAGAGTAACTAAGGGCAAGTACCAGGCACATGCCTGTATTCTTAGATGTATTTTCCACGCAATTGTATAAACGGGTTTGTACATTTGCGGGTAACTTTTCTATATCTCCGATAATCCGGAAGCTAATGTTGTTCTTCATGAATGTATCTTCTTCGATGGAATCGAAAAGAAGGCTCATCAGAGCAGCAACTTCGTCTGTAGGACGGTTCCAGTTTTCGGTTGAGAACGTATATAGGGTCAGATATCTGATGCCCAGCCTGGCGGCTTCTTCGGCTATCACATGAACGGTTTCTGCACCGACCTGATGTCCGTAGCTGCGTTCGTGTCCACGCTGCTTCGCCCATCGTCCGTTGCCGTCCATGATAATCGCCACATGCTGGGGTATCCGGCTCAAATCAATTTGTTCTTTATATTGCATCTTTTTTTAGTTGTTACATTCCTTGCATCTTGGGAAGAGGTCGTAAGTGATGAAAAAAACAGTAAATGCGTAACTATCTTTATTCTTCCAACCTTTTCCTTTTATTTGGTACGGGTCTTCCAGTTGCAAGCCTTCCCGTTGGGTAACATCCAACTGGTCGCTAAGACTGAACCGCATCGTAAACTCACATCCTATATTGATGCGCGGGGTTGCTTTGTATTTCACTCCCACTCCAATGGGAATGTTCATAGTGAAGACCGTTTTTACAGGTTTTGGTGCAAACGTAAAACCTAATCCACCTAATATATAAGGTGTAAACCGACGGTCACCCCGGTACGTGTTACCGATACCATATCCCAAAAAGTTATATTCAAATTGCACTCCTAAATCGAATATCGTCCGTTTGAAAGTGGCGTATTCTTCATTTGGATATACATTCTTGAAATCTCTCGTGTCGCCGGAAATCCTGCCGGCTGTCAGGTTGCCTTTTATTGCCATGTGTGGATTCAGTAAGTATCGGGCTATGAAACCTCCCGCTATTCCTGTATTCTTAAACGGGGTACTGCTATTCGCATCTCCCATATAAAAACTTCCTCCAATGGCTCCTCCCAGTTCCCAAGTATATTCCTCTTGCGCTATGGCGCAACAGAAGGGAAACATGAGTAGAAAAAACACTATCTTTATATTCCTTGCAATAGTCATACCGTTCTCTTTTTACTCCTTATTTATTAAGGAAACGGAAAATTGACTATTTTATTATTGTATCTTGAAACCCAGTTTGTTTAGACGACCCCGCCATACACTACCGTCGTTCCATACAATCCAAATATAATGATTCTTATCGATAGTCAAAGAATAATCTCCTTTGTCCTTGAAGAGGCTTTCGTATGTAACTTCTTCTTCATCGTCTTCATCTTCTCCCGGAGTTACTATCTTTTTCATTGCATACTTGAATTTATCGGCAGATTCATTCCAAGCGATACCTACACGTGAAGAGTAAATCGTTTCAAATTTTCCACCCATCATGTGGAACAAGCCTCCATAATACATGATGGCTGGATTCTCTATAGCCGGACAATAGAAATCACTTGGGGTACTCATGTCAGCCCATGTCAGTCCATCCATTGTGAACCAAGGGACTACTGCTTTGGCTGATGTTTCTGTTTTACCCACTACTACTGTCTGCTTGATGCCGCTTGCATTCGTAAATACAGTAGCATATATGTCTTTTATCGGGAAATCATTGGACACTGTTTCTTTGCTTCTTGTCCAGTTTTTACCGTCGGTACTTATGCAGAAGTATTTCTGGCCTCCATCCAGAAGAATACCGATCAACGTTTCCTCTGATATGCCTGTTAGTTCATCAGCTTCAAGTGTAGCAACCAGTGTGCTCATTTGCATGGACTGCACCTCTTTGCTCTCTTTAACTTCCTGTATACCGGCATTTACCCATACACTACCATTGTTTGAGCAGAATACTTCTCCACTTGGGGTAGCTACAAAAAGCTGGTTTCTGAAGCTTACAATAGATCCCAAATCTGCATTGGCAGGCATGCCCGTAACTTCGATGGAATTCCAAGATAAATGGGCTGGATTTCCTAATGAACTGCGGTATGCTGATGTTGTAGAAGTATATACATATAGATTTTCTTCTTCGGCATCATTTATAAGAATTACTGATTTCTGCTTGTTGGCGGCAGGTGAAGTAGGTAATGACAATGCTTCTCTCCAGATTAGTGAATCCGGATCCTGCTTGTGAACATTTACTGTGATTTTATATTCACGGGTAGTAACTCCATCAGCTGCATGTACTTTCAGGGTGATCGGTTCTCTCAAATCAACGGAGTCAGTAAGGTTGTTGAATAGTGTATCTTGTAAACCGGATGTAACCCAACCCGTAACATTGAGTGTGTCAATCAATATCTTGTCTATGATAGTGTCCGATCCAACAGGAAGCGAGTCAACATTATAAATTTCTCTTTTCAGTTGATCAATCGTAAACTTATAATATATACCTTTCTTTATGGTGTCAAGACCAAAGGCACGTATCGTTGCGTCGGAACTGTATTCATAATTATCATCTGAGTTAAGGCACGAACTTATGGCAATCGACATAAGAAGAAAACTCATGATTACGGATAAAAACTTTATTCTCATTTCTAAAGATAGTGTTTATTTACAAGTTGCAAAAATAGGAACATTTTTCTCGATAAACAGCATAACAGGCAAGTTTTATATAAAATTATAGATAATATGCCCGTTTTTCTCGATAAAAAAGCATCAAAATGAGGTGATTCGCACTATTTTGTCGTAGTGTAATGCCGTATACTTCTACCGAAATATTGTTCGTTGACATAACTATTTTTATCGTTCATTTTAGGTGCATTAACACCAGATCTCAGATGAATGGGGCTCTCTTCGACAAATGCTTCATCCCAGAGATTGGCATCAATGAAAGATTGCAGTAAGGTACTCCCGCCTTCTACTAAAAGGGATTGGAGATTGCGCTCGTACAGAACTTGCATGATTTGGGGCAATATATCTTGTTCGAAGTTTATTGGAAGATATTCTACGTTGGGTAGGGAATTATGGAAATGCTCGGTAAATACGAGTGTCGGCACGCTGCCATCAAACAAATGGAGTGTCGGTGACAGACTCAGTCTCCGGTCGATGACAAGGCGTACAGGAGGACGTCCATACCAGTTGCGTACATTAAGGGAAGGATTGTCCAGTTCGGCTGTACGTGTACCTACAAGTATGGCAGCATGTTCTGCACGTTTTTTATGTACCAGCATGGAAGTCAATGGGGTGGATAGGATAACAGGATTGCCTTCGTTCCTGAATAAATCAATGAAGCCGTCTGCGGACTCCGCCCATTTTAGGGTGATATACGGGCGATGTAAAGTATGGAAAGTGATGAAACGTCTGATGAGGTATCTGCATTCATTCTCCAACACTCCTACGGTCACTTCCCGTCCGGCATCCTTTAGCTTTTGTATACCTCGTCCGGCAACTTTAGAAAAAGGATCCTGGCAACCGATGACAATACGGGGAATTCGTTTCTCAATAATCAAATCAGCACAGGGCGGTGTTTTTCCATGATGAGAACAAGGCTCAAGGCTGACGTAAATTGTTGAATGTTTCAATAATGAAGTGTCTTTTACGGAACGAATGGCGTTTACTTCAGCATGCGCTTCTCCGCAGCGTACATGATACCCTTCTCCGATAATTTTCCTATCACATACGATGACTGCCCCCACCATTGGGTTAGGGGCTGCATTGCAAAATCCGTTCTGTGCCAGCTGTATACAGCGACGCATATATTTTTCTTCTTCCATGTGTGTTATCTTTCTACGATAATTCTTACTTTTGCACTCCAAAATGGATTCTTCGTTGTTTGGGATACAGGTTTCCCGGTGATATACCCGATACCTGTCCGGTGTCTACCAAGTCCGTACCATCTCCGTATCTATGCGCTTGGACTTGACACGGACTTGGTACGGACTTGATACGGACCGGGTCTCATCTTGGTTCGGTAATAGAACTGACGAAGAATCCCCAAAATATCCATTTATGAATATTACTGCCTCTTATATCCGCCGTGAATTGCAGGATTATTATACACCGCAGGAAGCCGGAAATTTGTCCAGACTTATCTGCTGCGAGATTCTGGGGCAGCCGGTTGTGGATTATTATTTGGGCAAAGATATAACTTTATCTGCAAAAGCAGAACAGGAATTGCAAAGCCTTCTCAGGCGTTTACGGAATTTTGAACCAATACAATATATTTTAGGAGAAGCACGTTTCCTGGGGAGGGCATTTCAGGTAGCTTCCGGTGTTCTTATTCCACGTCCTGAAACGGAAGAACTGGTGGAAATAATGTTGAAAGAGATTTCTTCTACTTCTCGTATTTTAGATATTGGGACAGGCAGTGGTTGTATTGCTGTCACATTGGCAAAGGAATTGCCCGGAACACAGGTTACTGCCTGGGATGTGTCTGAAGAAGCTTTGGCTATTGCTGCTGCTAACAGTCTGGCTTTACAGGCACCTGTCTGTTTTGAACAGCGTGATGTACTGGCTTATACTCCCGGTGTAACAGAGCGTTATGATGTGATAGTGAGTAATCCGCCTTATGTTACTGAAGCAGAGAAACAAGATATGGAACGGAATGTGCTGGACTGGGAACCCTCCTTGGCACTGTTTGTACCTGATACAGATCCTTTACGTTTCTATCGTCGTATAGCTGTGCTTGGGCTTGAAATGCTTGAATCTGACGGAAAACTTTATTTTGAAATTAACCGTACTTTTGGAGAAGACATCGTGTTTATGATGCGTGAATTAGGATATCGCTTTGTTCGTCTCCAAGAGGATATTTCCCATAATGATCGATTTGTAATAGCGCAAAAATGACAAATATTACTGAAACAGAGGCTTTAAGTAAAGTTGCAGGCTATTGCTCCACAGCGGAGCATTGCCGTGCCGAGATTTCTGAGAAACTACAACGTTGGGGATTACCGTACGATGCCATTGATCGTATCCTTAAACGGCTGGAGGATGAAAAGTATATTGATGAAGAACGATTTTGTCGGGCTTTTGTCAATGACAAGTATCGCTTTGCGAAATGGGGAAAAGTGAAAATAGCCCAGGCGCTCCAGCTGAAAAAGGTTTCTTATAATGTATGCCGGCGTTTTTTGAATGAGATAGATGAGGAGGAATACCTATCTATTTTAGATAGCCTTTTGGCTGCAAAACGTAAAAGTGTACATGCGGAGAATGAATATGAGTTGAATGGAAAGTTAATGCGTTTTGCTCTGAGTCGTGGGTTCGAAATGAAAGATATTCGTCATTGTATACAACTTTCTGACGAAAATGATGACTTTGAGTGAAAAATCTCTTTATTCTTTTTTTTATTCTCATTCAGTTTCCGTATTTTTGTGCCATATTTACTATAAATAGCTAATTTAGTTATGAGAACTTTAGAAAAACTATTCGCAGAGAAGTTGCTGAAGATAAAAGCGATTAAACTACAGCCGGCTAATCCCTTTACTTGGGCTTCCGGATGGAAATCTCCTTTTTACTGTGATAACCGCAAAACTCTTTCCTATCCTTCCTTGCGTAATTTTGTAAAGATTGAAATTACCCGTTTGATATTGGAACGTTTCGGGCAGGTGGATGCAATTGCCGGTGTAGCAACAGGTGCCATTCCTCAGGGAGCTTTGGTTGCTGATGCGCTGAACTTGCCGTTTGTGTACGTACGTTCTACCCCGAAAGACCATGGTCTGGAAAACCTGATTGAAGGAGAACTTCGTCCGGGTATGAAGGTGGTTGTGGTCGAAGATTTGATTTCTACAGGTGGAAGCAGTCTGAAGGCTGTAGAGGCTATACGCCGTGATGGATGTGAAGTTATCGGTATGGTAGCTGCATATACTTACGGTTTCCCGGTTGCGGAAAAAGCATTCAAAGATGCCAAGGTTCCTTTGGTAACGCTGACAAATTATGAGGCTGTGTTGGATGTTGCACTTCGTACGGGTTATATAGAAGAAGAAGATATAGCAACGCTGAACGAATGGCGTAAGGACCCTGCACATTGGGATGCTGGAAAGTAACAGCGTTTTATTCTATAAAATAAATAATATGACGAAAGGGCCATTCGGATAGATTCTGTCCGGATAGTTCTTTTTGTCTTTTAAAGAGATTCAAAATATGACAAAATTTGAAAGTGGTGTGAAGACAATACCTGCCTCGCAGGAAGCTGTTTATGAGAAATTATCTGATTTGAATAATCTGGAAAAGTTTAAAGACAGCTTACCGGAGGATAAAGTGAAGAACTTGAGCTTTGATTCGGAGAGTATGGTGATAGAAGTTGCTCCTGTGGGTAAGATTGCGTTGAGTATAGTAGAGAAAGACCCGTGTAAATGTATCAAGTTTGCCACGACCACTTCGCCATTGCCCTTTAATCTGTGGATACAGATTGTGCCGGTAACAGAGACTGAATGTAAAATGAAGCTAACCATCGGCATGGAATTGAATCCTTTTATGAAAGGTATGGTTCAGAAACCTTTGCAGGAAGGATTAGAGAAAATGGCGGATATGCTTTCGATTATACCGTATTAATCACTAATCATTAATCACTAAATAAATGGCTCAGAAACTTTGGGAGAAATCCGTTCAGGTAAATAAGGATATAGAACGTTTTACAGTGGGGCGTGACCGTGAAATGGATCTTTACTTGGCAAAGCATGATGTGATAGGCTCTATGGCCCATATTACAATGCTCGAAAGTATCGGTCTGTTGACAAACGAAGAATTGGGTCTCCTGCTTGATGAATTGAAGAATATCTATGCAACCGCTGAAAAAGGTGAGTTTGTGATAGAAGAGGGAGTAGAGGATGTACACTCGCAAGTGGAGTTAATGCTGACGCGTAAATTAGGTGATGTCGGTAAGAAGATACACAGTGGACGTTCTCGGAATGATCAGGTACTGCTCGACTTGAAACTTTTCACGCGTGAACAGATCAAGGATATTGCTGAGGCGGTAGAGCAACTATTCCATGTGCTGATATGCCAGAGTGAGCGTTTCAAGAATGTGCTTATGCCTGGCTATACTCATTTGCAAATAGCAATGCCATCTTCTTTCGGTTTGTGGTTTGGTGCTTATGCTGAAAGTCTGGTAGATGATATGCTTTTCCTGCAGGCAGCATTTAAAATGTGTAATCGGAATCCTTTGGGATCGGCCGCCGGATATGGTTCTTCATTCCCGCTGAACCGTACAATGACAACACGTTTATTGGGATTTGACTCCTTAAACTATAATGTTGTTTATGCACAGATGGGACGTGGCAAGATGGAGCGTAATGTAGCTTTTGCCTTGGCAAGTATTGCCGGTACTATTTCTAAACTGGCTTTTGATGCTTGTATGTTCAATAGCCAGAACTTCGGTTTCGTGAAGTTGCCTGATGATTGTACAACCGGTTCCAGCATTATGCCCCATAAGAAGAATCCTGATGTTTTTGAACTGACACGTGCTAAATGTAATAAGTTGCAGTCACTGCCACAGCAGATCATGATGATTGCTAATAATCTGCCTTCTGGATATTTCCGTGATTTGCAGATTATTAAAGAAGTATTCTTGCCTGCTTTCCAGGAACTGAAAGATTGTTTGCAGATGACGACTTACATCATGAATGAAATCAAAGTGAATGAACATATTCTTGATGATGACAAGTATCTGCTTATTTTCAGTGTGGAGGAAGTAAATCGTCTGGCACGTGAAGGTATGCCTTTCCGGGATGCTTATAAGAAAGTAGGATTGGATATTGAAGCAGGAAACTTCTCACATAGTAAGGAAGTGCATCATACGCATGAAGGAAGTATTGGTAATCTCTGTAACGATGAAATCTCTGCACTGATGCAAGAAGTGGTAGATGGTTTTAATTTTGATGGAATGGAAGTGGCTGAAAAAGCCTTGCTTGGGCGATAAATATAATATTGTATGCGGAAATTCTGTATAATTATAGGGATGCTTTGGCTGTGTGTTACCGGTTGCGGTGATTCATACGAGTCAAGCATTCCTTCTATTAGTTTTAATTTCTCATGCAGTCTTTCACAGTCTCCTTATTATAAGATTACGACTCCCGGCCAATTCTTGAAGGTAGATAAGAATGTGAATGGATTACCTGTAGGCTATGCAGGATTAATAATAGGACAAAGCGTATATTCGGATGGCAATACCTATGTCGCTTATGATGCCGCCTGTCCGGTGGAGGCCAATCGTAGCGTTTCAGTCGAGTTGGTAGAAGATGGATTGGGTACTGCTGAATGCCCTAAATGCCACACTAAATATAATTTAAGCAGTGGTGGATTCCCCACAGGAGAAGGTACAGAATACCTGAAACATTATAAAGTCTCTGTATCCGGTACTACTTTACAAGTTCGTAACTGATAAAATAGCAACTTTTTCTATGTAAAAAATTTGGCTGTAACGGGGAAACTCCTTATCTTTGCACCCGTTCTACAAAAAAGACCTGCGGAAATAGCTCAGTTGGTAGAGCATAACCTTGCCAAGGTTAGGGTCGCGAGTTCGAGTCTCGTTTTCCGCTCTCCTTTATAGGATGCTCGAATGGTGGAATGGTAGACACGAAGGACTTAAAATCCTTTGGCCATTGCGGCTGTGCGGGTTCAAGTCCCGCTTCGAGTACTTGTTTAAAGCTCCATGAGTCATTGATTTATGGAGCTTTTTCTTTTAGGCATCTCCTTTGCTTTCTATACCAGATAGAAGTCCGAATCAGATACCCTTGCTACTATACATTTAAAGTTAGAATACTATGAGAACATTTAGGTTATTGGGACTGGTTTTAATCACTATGCTTGTTAGTATAAATTTTGCAGCTTGCAGTGATGGTAATGAGCAGGATGATCTTGATCCTGATAAAAATTCTACAATTACTATTGATTCAAGTATTATCACAAATGGCTTGGCTTTTGCAGCAGAAGGAAGTATAAAATCTGTTAGCTTCACCACTAATACTGATTGGACACTGAATATAGCCTCCACTACGGGCGGTTCAATATGGTGCATGGCATCGGTTGTGAGCGGTAAAAAAGGTGAGGCGTCAGTTGAGTTTACTACTCTTGATAATTCGGATTATGACGACCGAAGTGTGTCTGTAACCATTAAGGCAGGAACTGCAAGCCAAACTTTCACTATTATACAAAAATGCAAAGAGGCGATACTTGTGACCACAGATAAATTTGAAATCGTCCAAGAAGGTGGTTCTATTAATGTAGAAGTAAAGTCAAATATTGACTATCAAATGGAAATTTCAGAAACGGCAAAAAGTTGGATTACTGAAACTAACACACGTGCTTTAACTACTCATAACCATACTTTCTCTATTGCAGCAAATGAAGAATATGAGAAACGTGAAGGTGAGATTTACTTCAAAAAGGGAGAGCATGTAGAAACCGTAAAGGTTTATCAGGCAGGTGGTGCAGTCATAGTATTGACAAAAGAAAAATATGAAGTAAGCGATAAAGGAGAAACTATTACCGTAGAAATAAAAAGCAATGTAGAATACGGAATAAAAATGCCACAGGTCGATTGGATTTATGATGAGGCTTCCGTGCGTGGTGCTTCCAGCCATACCCTGAAATATATTATCAATCCTAATGAGACTTATGACAGCCGTTCTGCGCAAATTATCTATTTCGATAAGAATAATACTGCAAGCGCCGATACATTAACCATCATACAAGTGCAAAAAGATGCTATCGTTATTGGAAATAATGAATATACAATTGATGCAAAGGGAAAAACTATAGAAGTGGAGTTAAGTTCTAACATTGATTATACGATTTCTATTGCTGATGATGGGAAGGATTGGATCTCATGTGTGGAGAATACGAGAGCCTTGACCACTAAGAAAATTAAGTTCAATATTGCAGAGAATACTTCTGATGATAGTAGAGCAAGCCATATTACTTTTGCTTCTGGCAATGGAGTTAGCCAGAATATTAAAATCATTCAGCAAGGAGCACTTCCTGTTATACATGTAGAAACAGCAGGTACATTATCAAGGTTGATTAACAGTTCTGTGAAAGATGAAATCACAAAACTAAAGATTACAGGAAATCTAAACTCTACTGATACGGAATTCCTGCGTAAAATGAAAAAAATACAGGTTTTGGATTTGTCCGAAGTGAATATGACAAAACTTGGGTATTACTCATTTCAACTATGTAATAATCTTACTTCTATTATTATTCCTAGTAGTGTGACAAGTATTGGCGAAGGTGCATTTTGGGAATGTTCAAGACTTACTTCTGTTGTTATGCCTGACGGTGTGACAAGTATTGGAAAATATGCATTTGGGGGCTGTTCAAGACTTACCTCTATTGCTATCCCTGACAAGGTAATAACTCTTTCAAGTAATGCATTCCAATTTTGTACAGAGCTTACTTCTATTGATGTGGGTGAAGATAATACTGAATACTCATCTATAGATGGGGCTTTATATGATAAAAATGCGTCGACACTGCTGAAGTGTCCTGAGGGTAAAATATCAATTGCTATTCCTGGCAATATGGCAAATATTGGTGATATAGCCTTCTATCTGTGCTCACGTCTTACTTCTATTAATGTGGATGAAAACAATGCTAAATATTTATCTATAGATGGAGCTTTATATGATAAAAATGCATCGACACTAATAAAATGTCCTGAAGACATTCCGTCAATTACAATTCCTAACAGTGTGACAAGTATTGGCGATGAGTCATTGTCCCGTTTAAATCTGACTTCTATTACAATTCCTAATAGTGTGATTAATATTGGAGATAGGGCATTATCTAGTTCAAACTTTACTTCTATTACAATCCCTAATAGCGTGACAAGTCTTGGAAATGGAGCATTCGATAACTGTTCATACCTTACCTCAATTACGCTCCCTAATAGTGTAACGACTATCGGAAATGAGACATTTGCTGGTTGTTCAGGCCTAACTTCTATTACGATTCCTAACAGTGTGACAAGCATTGGGATAGAGGCATTCTCGTGCTGTAGACGCCTTACTTCAATTACTATCCCTGGCGGTGTGACTAGTATTGGCATGGAAGCATTCAGTTGGTGCTCAGGTCTTACTTCTATTACTATTTCTAAAGGTGTGACAAAAATTGGTATTAATGCATTCTGGGGATGTTCAAGTCTTACTTCTGTTACTATTCCTAATAGTGTGACAAGTATTGGAAAAGGTGCATTTTCGGCTTGTTTCGGTCTTACTTCTATTACAATCCCTAATAGTGTGACTAGTATTGGAGATTATGCATTTTGGGGATGTTCACGTATGAGAGAAATTCATATTGGATATAAATCTGTATCTGGTATGAATCCATCTGTTTTTGAAAATGTAGATACAAGTGTATGTGTTCTATATGTACCCAGAGGCTGTAAAAATGCTTATAGCATTGCAGATGGATGGAGGTCTTTCAAAAATATAGTGGAAGAATAAATAAAAAAAATCAATCTTAAAGCTCTGTGAACTATCTGTTCATGGAGCTTTATTCTTTTAGGTATCTTCTTGCTTCTCTACTCTCTACATCTCATACTGCTATGCTTTAAACTCTTTATTGATAGCTGCTCTGTGTGTTATAGGCAGCAGCGTAGGAAGTAGAAGGTAGATAAACTTGCATTTACTCTATTCTTTTTGTTGATTTGCTTAAAGGAAAATGTCCGGATGACCGGTTCAAAACTTCGTTTTCTAATTGCTGGCTGTCCGTTTTCCAACTGCTGGCTGCTGGGCCTCCATATGGAAACTGTCGGGCCCGCAATTGGAAGATGAAGATTTGTCGGTACCAAAAAGGTAAAATGCCTAAGGTAAAAGTATGTTTTTCCTTAGGCATCACTTAAAATTTTCCCTTATTCTGGGTGAGTTATTAAGCAGCTTTCCGTAAAAGCCTTATATTTGCAGTATAAATCATCATCATCTATGTACTTAAAGAAAATTATGACTGCAACCCTTGCCCTTACTGCGCTTGCCGGGCAGGCACAGGAGAAACCTTTCAACATCATTCCCGAGCCGGTGGAAACTACCGTGACCGGACAGGGAGAGTTTCAAATCCAACGTAATACGGTGATTCGTGTGTCGGAGCCTGCATTGGCATCTTCGGCTGCGTATCTGGCGGATTATATGGACCGTTATCTCGGCATACCGCTGCAAACGGAAATTCCTAAGGTGGGTAAATCTCGGAAGAAAGGTATTCCTGCGGTAGAACCTATCACTCTGAAGTCTGGTGAACCGCCTTGTATCGTTTTAATTAATCGGAAGAACGGAGATGTTTCTGGTGGCTATCAACTGGAGATAACTTCAAGAGAAGGCATACGTATTGAGGGTAATGACGAAGCAGGCGTTTTCTACGGCGTGCAGACACTGATACAATTGTTACCTACCCGTGCTGGTGTGTTACCTATCCTTCCGGCTGTGCAGATTAACGATTATCCCCGCTTTGCCTATCGGGGCATGCATCTCGATGTGGTACGCCATTTCTTTCCGGTATCATTCATTAAAAAGTATATCGATTACCTCGCACTGCATAAACTCAACTATTTCCATTGGCACTTGACGGATGACCAGGCTTGGCGTGTTGAAATGAAATGTCGCCCGGAGCTGACGGAGAAAGGTTCTGCTCGTGAGGGAGAAATCTTTGGACTCTATCCGGGGAAATACCAACCACTACCTTATGGTGGATATTATACTCATGAAGAAGTGAAAGAAGTGATACATTATGCTGCTGATAGGCATATCACAGTGATCCCCGAAATAGATATTCCCGGTCATTGTATGGCAGTGCTTGCTACTTATCCTCAGTTCAGTACTACACCCGATGAAGCGAAAAAGGCAGCGCTGACATGGGGCATCTTCAATAAATTTAATAATGTACTGGCTCCTAAACCGGAAGTTTTTGATTTCTTGAAAGATGTCTTTTCTGAATTGTGCGATCTCTTTCCCGGACAATATATCCATGTAGGCGGTGATGAATGTGCCAAGCGTTGGTGGCAAGAGTCCGAAGAGACACAACAATTCATGCGGGAACATAGTTTGAGGGATGAAAAAGCATTGCAGAGCTATTTCATTCATTACGTACAGGGAGTGGTGAATGCGAAAGGCAAGACTTTGATTGGCTGGGATGAAATTCTTGAAGGAGGTATTTCTGAAGATTGTGTTGTGATGAATTGGCGACGTCCGGAGTTTGGGAAGAAGGCATTACGAACAGGGCATCGTACGATATTCACTTGCTCTGCCTGGTCGTATTTCAATCTGAAAGAGAGTCGTATACAGCCGGAAATTGGTCCACGTGGACCGCTATCTCTGGAGAAAGTTTATGAGTTTCAGATTGTTCCGGATTCGTTGACAACGCAGCAACAAGAATTAGTTTGGGGGGCACAGGGATGCCTCTGGACGGAATATATTCCCACCACCTGGAAAGCTGAGTTTGCTGTTTTTCCACGTATGTCAGCGTTGGCGGAGAACGTATGGTCGCCATTAGAAAAGAAAGATTGGACAAACTTTGCTCGTAAGATAGAAATGCAATTTGAACGTTACGAACTTTGGGGAGCCCGATATTCTGAAGCATTCTTTCGTACACAAGATATAGAGCGAAAGAGGTGATAGAAGGATGCGATGATTTTTATCTTAATTAAAAATAGTTATCACCTGAATGCAGTACTTTCAATTTTGGGGTATTTATAAGAAAACGACGCTATACAAATTATTATGAGATACTTACTTTGTTTCCTTGTTGGGGTCTTATTGACGACCTCTTTGTACGCCCAGAGTACAGGTGATAAAAGATCATCATTTTCTGTTCATGCCGGCCCGTCATGGTATCTGGGGCGCTTTATGGGAATTACTGATGGGGCAGATGCCTATCGCAGTGACTTACGAAAAGGCGTAGCCTGGGACGTTAACTACCTTGGACAAATTGTAGGTAGGGAACTGAAGTTTGGAATAGGAGCTCTGTATCAGGGAAGTTCGTATAAGAATACGCATGAAACCGGGGCAGACAAGATTCTGATGCATTATGTAGCTCCTCAGGTAGCCTTAACCATGGTACAAAAACATTATCAACTTCAATTTTCCGGTGGGGTCGGTTACCAACTCTACCACGATAAGAGTACGGTATATGACAAACCGCGGAAAGTATCTATGAGCAAGCTTGCCGGTAACCTGGCTCTTTCGGGTGAGTATTTCCTAACGAGTCATTGGGGAGCTTCTGCTCGATTGAATTGGTTAGCATCCAGTTCCGAATCTTATTCAGTGAAGTATCATAATGAGAAGTGGGATGTAGAGAATCCGAAAACCGGTACTGGTTATTTCGGTCAACTATCCTTACTCTTCGGTTTAAACTATCATTTTTAAGCGTTATGAAAAAACTATTATTTCTATTCCTGCTGATTTGCTGTTGTGCCTGTGAAGAGGATAAAAGTGTTGACCCGACATTGATGCCGAAAGCTACAACTACCGGTGAAAATACGTTAGGCTGCCTGATAGATGGTTGGGTATATTCCAGTGGGCGGTATAGCATTCCATCTGTTAGTTTTTTCAATGATGAAGAAAATCATTATGTTACAATTGATGCAGAAATTGGAGTCTTCAACAGTTTGCATTTGGTGCTTGTGAATCCTCGTCAGGGAGCTAACTGCACTTATACGGATGCTGCTTTCGGCAGAGAAGATTTAGAAGATGGCGAAGCCCATATTACTCGTATGGATGGAACCATCATCAGTGGCACATTTAGTGGTGGAAGTATCAAAGAGGGGCGTTTTGATATAAAATATCGTGAGAAACCCGAAGGTGGAGAAGCGGTATATTGATATAAAAAACTGCCCCTGAAGGAATTGCTTCCAAGGGGCAGTCTTTTTCACTTCGTCTTCTCTTAAGTCTTATAAAACCTTTCGGTTGCTGATAACCCGCATAGCGGCAGTGTACTGCTGACAAGGAACAGACACGTGAATGCCATAACCTTTGTCTTCTGTTGAAGCAGTGATATAAGCTGACTTCAATAATTGCTTCACACTTTCCACTTCCCAGGGGCTACCTGCGAAAACATTAATCTGAGAAATCTTTCTACTTGTAATCATGTGCTTTAAAACTTTTAGTTGTACTTTCCGGTCGCAAAAGTAAGCGGTTTGCGGGAAACAGAATAACTCAAATTGATCAAAAAGTAACATAAAAGGTGCAAACGATTTAGAAGTAGCCTATTCCTTATATTTTTTCCTTTATTTTGTATCGTTCTTCCGGATTTCCACACGACGGATCTTTCCGCTGATGGTTTTCGGTAGTTCATCTACAAATTCAATCACACGTGGATATTTGTAAGGAGCCGTCACTTTCTTCACATGATTTTGCAATTCCTTGATAAGTGCTTCACCTTCTTTTCCCTTATATTCTTTAGCCAGTACGATGGTAGCTTTAACCACTTGACCACGAATTTCGTCGGGTACACCTGTGATGGCACATTCTATTACAGCGGGATGCGTCATCAGGGCGCTTTCCACTTCGAATGGACCGATACGATAACCGGAGCTCTTGATCACATCGTCTGCACGGCCTACAAACCAAAGATAACCGTCTTCATCTTTCCAGGCAACGTCTCCCGTATAGTAGATACCATTATTCCAGGCTTCGTGTGTACGCTCCGGATCACGGTAGTACTCTTTAAATAATCCCAACGGCTTACCTTTATCCGTACGAATTACGATTTGTCCCTGTTCACCGGCTTCCACAGAACGACCGTCGTTGTCTATCAGGTCTACATCGTATTGTGGGTTGGGTAATCCCATGCTTCCCGGCTTCGGTTCCATCCAAGGCATAGTGGCAATGGTCAGGGTGGTTTCTGTCTGTCCGAATCCTTCCATCAGTTTGATACCTGTCAGTTTCTTGAAGGTTTCAAATACGGCAGGGTTCAGAGCTTCACCGGCAATAGTGCAATATTGCAGAGACGAGAGATCGTATTTCGTCAGGTCTTCGTGAATGAGGAAACGGAAGATAGTGGGAGGTGCACAAAGAGATGTTACATGATAATCTTGTATCTTCTCCAGAATGGCGGCAGGAGTGAATTTCTCGTGGTCATATACAAAAATATTTGCTCCGGCAATCCACTGTCCGTAAAGTTTGCCCCATACTGCCTTTCCCCAACCGGTATCGGCAATAGTAAGGTGCAGACTATTTTCCGTTAGGTTGTGCCAGAAACTACCGGTGACAATGTGTCCCAGTGGATATGTGAAGTCGTGAGCAACCATTTTCGGTTCACCTGTTGTTCCGCTGGTGAAGTACATCAACGAAATGTCTTCATTCGTATTCGGATGTTCCGGTTTCACAAAAGGTGCAGCATTTTCGATGCCTTTGTGGAAATCATCAAATCCTTCAGCTACTTCAGGTCCTACGCTGACGAGTTTCTTCACGCTGGGTGAATCTGGCATAGCAGTAACAATATGATCCGTGATAACCGATTCACCAGCACAAACAATCATTTTGATATCCGCAGCATTGCAGCGATATACAATGTCTTTTTTGGTCAGCAAGTGAGTGGCAGGAATAACGACAGCACCAAGTTTATGTAAAGCTATGATGCTGAACCAGAATTCAAAACGACGTTTCAGTATCAACATTACCATGTCGCCATGACCGATGCCGAGGCTTTGGAAATACGAAGCTGTCATGTCCGTATAGCGTTTCATGTCGGCAAATGTAAACTGTTGGTGTTCACCCTTATCATTAGTCCATAACAATGCAGGTTTGTCTGGTTGTTCGGCAGCCCAGGCATCTACTACGTCGTAGCCGAAGTTGAAGTTTTCCGGTACGTTTATTTTAAAATTCTTGATAAAGTCCTCTTGTGTAGTGAAAGAGGTTTGCGATAAAAATCTTTCTACCATAATTATAGGAATTGAGAATTGAGAACTAAGGATGAAGAAGGGATTGCTCTATATAGACAGTGCAAGGGAATTCTTCATTCATTGTTCTCTGTTCTTCATTTAGTTGTTACATGATAATTGCCAAGAATCGTACCGTCTTTCCATCCAGTGCTTTCATGCCATGTGGCAATTTGGAGTTGAAATACAGGCTGTCTCCTTCGTTTAGTATAAGTTCTTTGCCATCAATGCTTATCATCATACGCCCTTCGAGTACAAGGGTGAATTCTTGTCCGGCATGACTGTTGTAATGTATTGGTTCGCTATCCGGTTTCGGTTCTACGGTCACGACGAATGGATCGGCGCTACGATTCATGAAGCCTGCGGCAAGTGATTGGTATTTGTAGGCTTTAGTACGTTCAATACTGGTTCCTTTTCCGGCACGGGTCAGGAAATAGGAACTCATTTTCGGCTCTTCGCCAAACATCAGTGCATCCAACGAAACTCCGTATCTGCGCGCTATCTTTTGTAGCATACTGACGGAAATATCAAATTCTCCCGACTCTGCGAGACGGTATTCTTCGGCAGAAATATCACATTCGCGTGCAATGTCTTCAGCTGTCAGCTCCAGTACATCGCGAAGTCCGCGGAGGCGTTCTGCTATTTGCTTAATTTGTTCGTCCATGTGGTTGTTTATTTAATGAATTAATTGTTTGTCTTATTGTTTGCTGGCTTTAATGGCATTGATGATGGCAGAAGAGTAACCGTCATGTTCCAACTCATTAATGCCTTTGATGGTGATACCGCCAGGAGTACATACTTTGTCTATTTCTACACTGGGGTGTGTGTCATTGTTCAGTATCAGTTCAGCTGCTCCTTTTACGGATTGGGCCACCATTCTCATAGCATCCTTGGGGTAAACTCCCATTTCTATGCCGGCTTGCATGGCAGCTTGAATATATTTTAGTACATAGGCAATGCCGCAGGAGGCCATGGAAGTGCAAGCTGCGAACTTTTCTTCAGGGATAAGCATGGCGACTCCCATTTGATTGAAGATATCCAGCATCAGTTGTTCTTGTTCTTTGGTAGCATTGCGGCTGGCAATCAAAGTCATACTTTCCATTTGGCTGATGGCAGTATTGGGAATGATGCGGAACATGGTCATTTCCGGTTCCGGTACGTAGTGGGCCAGTTCTTCGAAGTTGATGCCTGCGGCGACAGAAATAATGATTTGCTTGCTTTTCAGTTTCAATTCACGCAGCACGCTTTTGATGAGCCACGGTTTCACAGCAAGTATGATAAATTCGGCACCAATAATGGCTTCCTGATTGTCATGTGTAATCTGTAAAGCGGGAAACTCTACTTTCAGTTCATCCAACTTTCCTCGCGAGGGATTAGAGACTATGATATCCGAGGCGGGGATAATACTTCCCTTTGCCAATCCACGGGCTATAGAACCGCCCATGTTTCCTGCTCCGATAATTGCTGTTTTCATATCATTCTGTTATTAAAAGGGTTGTCGATGGGCAAAGGTAGATATTTTTTCCACCTTTATAAGCTAATTGATGTAAAAAAGTACTTGTGCACTAAAACAAAAAACAGCCTTAAGACGCGTTGAAACGTCCGAAGGCTGCCTGTTTATTGCTGATTATATAGTCAAATATACTTTAAAGTACTTTTCTGAAACGCTCGAGGAAGAGATCGGCTTCTTCCATGCTGAGACAGAGAGGCGGAAGCAAACGGAGTACGTTTGTACCACTGACACCTGTAAATACATGTTGTTCTTTCAGAAGTTTCAGGCGAAGTTCCTTTATTGGCTCTTCGAATTCAAGACCGATCATCAGACCACGTCCACGAACTTCCTTGATCTGTGGGAATTTCTTCAGTTCCGTCATTAAGTATTCACCTACTTTTGCTGCATTTTCAACCAGATTTTCCTGACTTATGACATCCAGTACTGCCAACGCTGCGCTACATGCCAGATGATTACCACCAAAGGTAGTACCCAGCTGTCCGTAAATCGGAGTAAACATCGGACTGATGAGTGTACCTGCCATCGGGAAACCATTGCCGATGCCTTTGGCTACAGTGATAATATCTGCTTTGATACCGTTGTATTGATGAGCAAAGAATTTACCGCTACGACCATAACCACTTTGGATTTCATCTAAAACCAGTACAGTGTTATGGGCGGTACAAGCTTCGCGCAGAGCTTGCATGAATTCATCCGTTGGCAGTTGGATACCACCTACGCCCTGAATACCTTCAATAATAACTGCGCAAACATCCCCCTTCGCCAGTTCGGCTTTCATAACTTCGATATCGTTCAGCGGGAGATAAGTGACATGTCCACAATCGTTGATGGGAGCTATGATTTTCGGGTTGTTGGTTACTTCTACAGCCAGTGAAGTGCGTCCGTGGAATGCTTTGTTAAAAGAAACCACACGTGTACGTCCATTGTAGAACGAAGCGAGTTTCAAGGCGTTCTCGTTGGCTTCTGCACCGCTATTAATCAGGAATAAGGAGTAGTCATCATAACCACAAACTTTTCCTAAGCGTTCAGCAACCTGTTCCTGCAACTTGTTGATGACAGAGTTGGAATAAAATCCCAACGTGGCAACTTGCTTGCTTATCATCTCCACGTAGTGCGGATGCGCATGGCCGATGGAGATAACAGCGTGTCCGCCGTAGAGATCGAGGTACTCAGTACCCTTTTCGTCCCATACGTGGCAACCTTTTCCCTTGACAATATTGATGTCAAAAAGAGGATATACGTCGAATAAATTCATTTCTTTAATTATAAATTACGAAATACGAATTACTTAGAAGGCGCTGGGCTTCAATCGCAAGCCGACGGTTTCTTCTAAATTGAACATCAAGTTCATGTTATGTACTGCTTGTCCACTGGCACCTTTCAGCAAGTTGTCGATGCAGGAGATGATAAGCAACTTATCACCATGCTTTTCCAGATGTAGCAGACACTTATTGGTGTTTACCACTTGCTTCAGGTCGATATTCTTCTCTACAATGTGTACGAAAGAGTCTTTTGCATAATATTCTTCGTACATGCGGACGATTTCATCCAGTGCAACTTTGGTTTTTACTACGATGGTAGCAAAAATACCACGTGGGAAATCGCCACGGTAGGGGATAAAGTCGATATCCACATCAAAGCTATTTTGCAGTTGCTTCAGGGATTGCTTGATTTCGGGAACATGCTGGTGATCGAATGCTTTATAAACACTCAGGTTATTATTTCGCCAGCTGAAGTGACTGGTTGATCCCGGTTTCACGCCAGCTCCTGTAGAACCGGTGATAGCATTCACCATGATGTCGTTGTTCAACATCAGGTGCTTGGCAAGGGGCAGCAAGCCCAATTGGATACAAGTGGCAAAACAGCCTGGATTGGCCACGTGCTTTGCTTTGCAAGTAGCGCGACGGTTCAACTCCGGCAGACCGTAAATAAAATCATGTTCCGGAGAAGCAATACGGTAGTCCATAGAGAGGTCGATGATTTTCAGCTCCTCAGGAATGTTGTGACTCTCTATGAATTTCTTCGTATCGCCGTGAGCGGTACAGAAGAATAATACATCAATTTCATCCAAAGGTAACTCGTCGGTGAAGACAAGATCCGTTTCGCCGTACAATCCTTCGTGTACGTCGGTAATTTTGTTTCCGGCGTTACTTGAGCTGTTGATGAATACGATTTCCGCTTCCGGATGATTGACCAGCAAACGAATTAACTCACCTGCCGTATATCCGGCTCCGCCGATGATTCCTACTTTAATCATGTTAGTTTATACTATGTTCTTTATCTGTTATATAAGTTTCTTTCTTCGGGAACGATAAGCCACATTATAAGGTATACAGGTATACCGGCAAATACGGTGAAAAACGTCAATAATGCATAACCGATGCGTACGAGTGATGGATCGAGTCCGAAATAGGCGGCTAAACCTCCACAAACTCCAGCAAGCATTCTGTCACTGCGTGAGCGAGTGAGTTTCTTGTTATTATTATCCATGCTTAGATTTCCTCGTCTTTATGGTTGTTATAATATACTCTCAGCGGAGTAGAAGTAACCTTGATAAAGCCTTTTGCATCTTCTGCCGTCCAACCCTTTTGCATTTCGCCGTATTCACCGAACTTGGTTTTTACAAGGTCGTCTTCCGATTCTACACCTACTGTAGAGAATGACAACGGGCGGAGTTCCAATATAGCTGTACCGTTTACGTTGCGCTGGCTTTCCTGCAACATTGCTTCGATGTCACGCATTACGGGTTCCAGATACTGACTTTCGTGCAGGAACATACCGTACCAATTAGCAACCTGGTCTTTCCAGTATTGTTGCCATTTACTCAGCGTATATTTTTCCAGGAATTTATGTGCACCGATAATCAACATCGGGGCAGCAGCTTCGAAACCAACGCGGCCTTTGATGCCGATAATGGTATCACCCACATGCATATCACGACCAATGCCGTAAGCAGCACCAATTTCTTCCACTTTCTGGATAGCTTTGATGGGATCGTCGAATTTTTCGTCGTTTACTGCTTTCAGTTCACCTTTCTCAAAAGTAAGACGCAGTTGTTCGCTGCCTTCTTTTACACAGTGTTTCAGATAAGCACTTTCGGGCAAGCCTTGTGCTGAATCCAGAATTTCACCACCGCAGATGGAAGTACCCCACAAGCCTACATTATAGGAATATTTCAGCTTGGTGAAGTCTGCTGAGAAACCATGTTTGTTCAGATAATCGATTTCTTCCTGGCGGCTCAATGCCATGTCACGGGTCAGTGTAATGATTTCTACACCCGGAGCCAGTACGAGGAATGTCATGTCGAAACGAATTTGGTCGTTACCTGCCCCTGTAGAACCATGAGCGATAGCGTCTGCTCCAATTTCGTTGGCATAACGTGCAATGGCAAGTGCCTGGAAAATACGCTCGGAACTTACGGAAATAGGATAGGTGCCATTACGCAGCACGTTACCGAATACCATGTATTTCAAGCTCTTTTCGTAATATTCCTGAGTTACGTCGATAGTAACATATTCTTTTGCGCCCAGTTTATAGGCGTTTTCTTCGTTCGTTTTCAGTTGTTCAGGACTGAAGCCACCGGTGTTTGCACAAGCTGCATACACTTCGTACCCTTTTTCTTTGGCAAGGTACATTACCGTAAATGAAGTATCAAGACCGCCGCTGAATGCGACTACTACTTTTTTCTTATCTTCCATATCCTTTGTTTTTTAAATTTTATCATCTTCATGCAGTTCCGGGTCGTAGAGCATTGCGGTGCAGATGCAGAACTTGCGGTTCTTGGCTACTAATATATCGTGGTTGATGCAACCTTCGCAACCTTTCCAGAAGGATTCGTCATCTGTCAGTTCATTGAAAGTAACAGGTACATATCCCAGTTCCGTATTCATTTTCATGACGGCAGCTCCGCTGGTGAGGCTGAATACTTTGGCGTTGGGCCATCGCAAGCGTGCCAGTCGGAAGGATGCCATTTTGATACGCTTAGCCAATCCTATGCCGCGAAAGTCGGGATGTACAATCAAACCGGAAGTAGCGACGTATTGTTTGTTTCCCCAGCTTTCGATGTAGCTGAAACCTGCAAACACGTCTCCGTATAAGGCGATGATAGCTTTTCCTTCTTTCATTTTTGTCGCCACATATTCGTGTGTGCGTTCTGCGATGCCCGTTCCACGTACTTTGGCCGCTTCTCTGATGGTATCCAAAATCTTATCCACATAAATTTCGTGAGAGGCGTCAGCCACCATCACGTCCACTTTTTTGGTATCCATTTCTTATTGATTCGTTCTTTATTTATTTAATGTTCGGAATGATTTGTGACAAGAATTCGCGTACCTCGCTGTGCGAAGCAGCTTCATGCACTACCAGCATGATGGTGTCGTCACCGGCGATGGTGCCCAAGATAGCGGGACATTCGCGGTTGTCAATGTCATAGGCCATACTGCTGGCGTAGCCGGGTCGTGTGCGAATAACGGCAATGTTACCGGAGAATTGCAGGGAAACGAAACCGCTGGTCATCAGCATTTCGCTGGCACTCTGGTCATTGGAACGCTTGTACATGATGTTATTGGGCAATACATATACGTATTTCCCATTCATGTTTGCCGCCTTGGCAACTTTCAGTTGTTTCAAGTCGCGGGAGAGCGTGGCTTGTGTCAGCTCAAAGCCTTCCCTACTCAAAGCTTGCAGCAGTTCTTCCTGAGAACTGACATCTTTGCTTGAGATAATCATCTTGATGGCGTCTAACCGATTGGCTTTTTTCTTCATTTTTCTGTATAATTATTCTAAGAATGGCGCAAAAGTAGGAATAATCTGGGATATAATATACAAAAATGGATGTTTTTTTAGTATTTTTATTCTTGTAATCCTTTTGCATATCTATAAATACTCCCTTTATTATCTATGCAATAGAGATTGTCGGAGGTAGGTAGTATAGATTGTATATTAGCATTAAGTGGGCTTCCTAAGGGTTCGACTATTGCAGGATCGGCAGATAACTTCATGCGCATCGCATGCCCTCCAAGCATATAGAGATAATCATTTTCTATGTAGGCTTGATTGATCCATGCAAGCCATGAATAGGTTGTGGGGAAACGATATACTTCTTCTGTTTCCTTCCATTCTCTGATCTTTATTCTTTTGATAATTGAGCTACCTGTAGCATTTTCAAAATAGTAAAAATAGCCTTTGTTGCTTCCTATCCATGAGATATTCCATACTGCCATGTCTGAATAGGACTTCCAGTTTTTTTCATTCGGATGATAGATTATCACTTGATTGGCGTATGAGGATCTCTCTTTTATTACCAGATAATCTTCACATGTGGTTATGCTGAATGAACTGGAAAGTGATATGGGAAGCTTGTCGTAAAACTCCCATTGCTTTGTTTTTAGATTGATACACGTGCCTTGTGTCCACATATCCCAAGGATACCACTCCGTGTCGAAGGGAAGCTGATATTTTTCTAATGTCATGTCCTTAAAAGAGTAACAATATAGCTCGTTTTCTGAGAAGGTATAAGCTTTTCCGTCTGATATTGTCTGAAAATCTACGAATTGCGATAAATGGTCTATCTTTTCCCAAGGATGTGAAAAGCATATTTGGGCAGTTGGCAGATAAATTTCGTGTCTATCGTGCGAGTAATATAATTGTATGTCTGTCTTCTCCGGCATATATTGGAAAACAACATATAATTTTCCGTCAGTTTGTTGATAATCAGTTAATAGTATTTACCGAAAGCTTATCGTAAGATGTAAAAGCGTTTACAGCCGTATGTAACGGTCTTTACCCCTTATTGTAACGACCTTTCCCTCGGCATGTAACGGTCTTTACCTCGGCATGTAAATGGAGTTACCGTGTGGAGTGAACAAAGTTACCATTTGGGGTAAACAGAATTTTCATGAAAGGAAAACGACTATGTACTTATAAAGGTGAAGTAAGATAATCCATAACGGAAAGGAAAAGAACAAAAGTGATTAGTGTTTAGTGATAAGTGATTAGCGCCATTCGGTATGTTATTTTTTAGACGCGGATGACGCGGATTTAAAAGGCTGCGCTATAAAAAATAAAAAAAGATCCGCGTCATCCGTGTCATCCGCGTCTAAAAGATTATTTATCATTTAACTCATAACCCTACAGAAAGGAGGCAATTCAACAACTGATTCGTATTATTAATGAACTTTTGTTACATCAATTGATAACTCTCTTTCTACAACCTTGAAAAGTAATTTTTATATGACAATCTGGTAGATACTAATTATTGTACTTTGAAATCTATATTTTTCGATATTTTATGTATCTTTGTTGCATATTTCTTCAATAGTGAAGAGATGTATTTTGCGATTTGGAGATCATTTTATTATTCGTAACTCTAAAAGTCTGGTAAATTTTTAAAAACGCGAATAATAGGTGAAAGTCTCCACGTCTGGATTACATATAACTTTGTTATATATATTCTGGCGTGGGGCTATTGCTTATTATTGTTTGCGGGTTTACCAGAGCCTTAGAGTTAATAATATGTCAATAGTTCCCATGCCATTTTATTAGAAAGGTATAGGGACAACATCAACCTTTAAAACTTATAACACGATGGATGAACCTTTTACTTGCTCCTGCCAAATGAAAACCGACTTAGAAAACTCAGCCGATGTATTTTCTTTTTTTAAAGAGAATTACCCCTTACCAGGTATTGTTGATAATCTGAATAAACTTTCCAATAAAGAACTACGCTGTGCCTGCTGCCTGATGGGGACTGCTTTAATTGGCATTTCCCGGAAGAAAACAATTTGGGGATGGCTTAAGGTAAAGGAATAGATGATGTTGATCCTATTATTTATGGAAACAACAAAAGCAATAAGAAAACTATCAAAATATAAAATAGGGGTTTCCATCAAAACCCCTATTTTTGTGCCGTCAGGTATTGGCATGTTCTATAAAATAATCTATGTGAATCTATAAACTATTAAAAGCACATGAAAGAGCTTCTTAGATTTTCAATTTTCCTTGTATTAGGTTTGTTTGCTTCTCTCACCACAGAAGCAAAGGTGACGCTTCCTGCCATTTTTTCAGATAACATGGTATTGCAGCAAAACGCACAAGTGAATGTGTGGGGCAAGGCTACGCCCGGAGAAAAAGTAACAGTTAAAGCATCGTGGGCAGACAAAGCAGTAACAGCAAAAGCTGCTGCCAACGGTAAATGGACGTTAAAGCTGAAAACCCCGGATGCAATGACCAATCAATCCATTACGGTGAGTGGCGAAAATACGATTACTATAAATAATGTATTAATAGGTGAAGTCTGGCTTTGCACAGGACAGAGCAATATGGAGTTTCCCGTATCACGCCATCTGGACGTGAAGTGGAAGACCGGAATGCTGAATGAAACGGAGGAGATGAAGGATGCTGATTATCCTGAAATCCGTCTGTTCCATGTGGAGCACCAGTTGGCACCCGGCGGTGAAGTGGATGATTGTGAAGGACAATGGTTGGTTTGTAACCCGAAGAACCTGTACGATTTCTCGGCTGTAGGCTTTGTATTCGGACGTAAATTACATAAAGAGTTGAAGATGCCTGTGGGCTTGATTCAATCTACCTGGGGCGGAACGCATGCGGAGTCGTGGACGAAACTGGACGTAATGAAGAAGGACCCTCTTTATGCAGATGTGCTGAAAGACTTTGCATTGGAAGGCGTGAAGCAAGAAAAGAATTACTGTAAAGTACCTGCAACTCTGTGGAATGGTATGATACACCCCATTTTGGGGTATACGGTGAAAGGTAATATCTGGTATCAGGGTGAATCTAATTCAGTTCGTGCCGATAAATACCAGCAGGTATTCACTAATATGATAAATAGCTGGCGTAAAGAGTGGAAACAGCCGGATATGCCGTTCTACTTTGTGCAGATAGCTCCGCAATATGGGCAGCCGGCAACCATCCGTGAAGCACAACTGAAAACATGGCAAAGCGGGTTGAAGAATGTGGGTATGGCTGTGATTACTGATGTAGGTGATTCGCTTGATATTCATCCCCGTAATAAGACTGTGACAGGTGAACGTCTGGCAGCCTGGGCGCTGGCTAAACAGTATGGAAAAGATGTGACCTATTCCGGTCCGTTGTTTAAAGCTATGAAAATAGAGGGTAACAAAGCTGTTTTGAGCTTTGATTATGTCGGAGAGGGATTGATGACTCCGGATAATGAACCGGTAAAAGGTTTTATTATTGCCGGGGCCGACCGTCGTTTCTATCCGGCTACGGCTGTAATTAAGGGTGATAAACTGGAAGTCTCGGCTCCACAGGTTGCAGAACCTGTAGCTGTACGCTATGCGTATTGCAACTTCTTCCGTGTGAATCTTTATAATAAGGAAGGCTTCCCGGCTACTCCTTTCCGTACGGATACATGGCAACCGGATTCGTATGCCCGTTGGTTCGCTGATTCGGAGATGGTACGTTTTCCGCAGGCGTATCAGCTGGATCATGGGAAGCGTCTTTTCTTTGGGTATGCACAAGGGGTAGGTTGCTGTGCGATGTTGCAAATGTGGAAGAAGACGGGAGAGCGCCGTTACTTTGACTATGTGGAGCAATGGGCAGATTCATTGATCGATGACAAAGGGGAAATTCATTTGTATCGTGTGGAAACATACAATCTTGACTATATAAATTCAGGTAAGGTTTTGTTCGACTTGTATCGTGAAACTGGTAAGGAGAAATATAAGACGGCGATGGATGCCCTTGTCAGACAGTTGAAAAATCATCCGCGTACATTGGAAGGTGCTTACTGGCATAAGTTGGTTTATCAACACCAGATCTGGCTGGACGGCTTGTATATGGCCTCCCCTTTCCTTGCCCAGTATGGTGCAGAATTCAATAAACCCGAATGGATTGATGAGGCAGTGAAACAATTCACGCTTTGTCAGAAACATACCTATGATGCCAAGACCGGGCTTTATCATCATGCTTGGGATGAAAGTAAGAGCCAGCGTTGGGCCGATCCGGAAACCGGGCATTCCCCTAACTTCTGGGGACGCAGTATCGGCTGGTGGTTTATGGCGATGGTGGATGCATTGGATTATATTCCGGAAGACCATGAAGGGCGTGCCCGGATGATCGGTTGGATACAAGGACTGGCTGAGGTGTTGCCTGCATATCAGGATAAGAACGGTTTGTGGTATCAGGTGCTCGATCAGCCGAAACGGAAAGGAAACTTCCCGGAGGCATCTGTGACAACGCAATTCATGTATGCTTATGCAAAAGCTGTGAACAAGGGATATATTGATGAAAAGTATCGTGCAGTGGCGGAGAAGGCTTTCAACGGATTGAAGAGCAAATTGATGGTAGAACGCCAGGATGGTACATTGACATTGACTCGTTGCTGTCAGGTAGGCGGTTTGGGCGGACATCCGTATCGCGATGGCAGCTTTGAATATTATATAGGTGAAAAGATGCGGGATAATGATGCGAAAGCAACAGGACCGTTTATTATGGGGTGCATTGAGCTGGGAAAGTGACAAACTGTCGCTTTTATAAATAATATATATCATGAAAAAGAATTTATTGGCAATAATCTTTGCTTCCTTCTGTGCCGGAACCATTTCTGCACAGAACATCTCGTGGCCTGAGGTAACCACGGAAGCTAAACCCGGTGCCCGTTGGTGGTGGATGGGGAGTGCAGTAGATGCGGCTAATCTGACTCGTAATCTGGAAGCATACTCCAAAGCCGGAATGGGTACGATGGAAGTTACTCCTATTTATGGTGTGCAGGGCAATGACGCAAACGAAATTCAGTTCCTTACGCCCGAGTGGATGCAGATGTTGCGCCATACGGAAAGTGAGGCTGCGCGTTTGGGCATGAAGATTGATATGAATACGGGTACGGGATGGCCTTTTGGTGGTCCGGAAGTGGGTATAGAAGATGCTGCTTGTAAATTACTGATTGAAGAATATACATTGAAAGGTGGCGAACGCCTGAAAACAACCATAGAAGTGACGGATGAAAAACAACGTCCGTATGCCAAACTGTGTCGGCTGATGGCTTTCAGGGTTCTGACAGGCACTTCTACCCCGAAGGAACAAAAAGCTGTACGTTGCTATGACCTGACGTCGAAGATCGAAAACGGAAAGCTGGTATGGAAAGCTCCGAAAGGAGAGTGGCGCTTGATTGCCGCTTTCATGGGAAAAACATTTCAGAAGGTAAAACGTGCTGCACCCGGCGGTGAAGGATATGTGATGAATCACTTTTCGGCAAAAGCTGTATCCAATTACTTGAATCGTTTTGAACAGGCTTTCTCAGGAAAGACAGCTAATGGAACAGCCGGGACTCCAACTGAGTATCCGCATAATTTCTTTAATGATTCTTATGAGGTTTACGGTGCTGACTGGACAGGTGACCTGTTTGAGCAATTTGCCCTCCGTCGTGGATATAAATTGGAGGAGTACTTGCCCGATTTCCTTTCGGAAGAACGTACAGAGGCTACCCGCCGTATCATTTCCGATTATCGTGAGACTCTTGCAGAACTGCTTCAGGAGAACTTTACCCGTCAGTGGACAGACTGGGCGCATAAACATGGTTCACGTACTCGCAATCAGGCACACGGTTCACCCGGTAATCTGATAGATCTTTATGCAACGGTCGATGTACCCGAATGTGAGGGCTTCGGCCTGTCGGATTTCGGTATCCGCGGACTACGTAAAGACTCGTTGACCCGTCCTAACGACTCTGATCTTTCCATGCTGAAATATGCTTCTTCGGCGGCACATATCGCAGGAAAGCCTTATACGACTTCGGAGACATTCACTTGGTTGACAGAGCATTTCCGTACTTCACTATCGCAGTGTAAGCCCGATATGGATTTGATGTTCGTTTCCGGTGTGAATCACATGTATTTCCATGGAACGACTTACTCGCCGGCTGAGGCCGCATGGCCGGGATGGAAGTTTTATGCTTCTATTGATATGAGTCCTACAAATAATGTCTGGCGGGATGCTCCGGCATTCTTTGATTATGTTACCCGTTGCCAGAGCTTTCTGCAAATGGGACAACCGGATAATGACTTCCTGGTTTATCTGCCTGTTTATGATATGTGGGACGATCAGGACGGTCGTCTGTTACTTTTCGATATTCATAAGATGGCGAAACGTGCTCCTCGGTTTATAGAGGCGGTACATCGCATTTATGGTGCAGGGTATGATATGGATTATATTTCTGATAACTTTATCCGTAACGCTATATGTCAGGATGGTAAGATATTGACTTCCGGTGGAGCTTCTTATAAAGCATTGGTAGTTCCCGGTGCACGCTTGATGCCTGCTGATGTAATGGAGAAATTACTTCGCCTGGCGGATGAGGGTGCTACGGTTGTTTTCTTGGAACAGTATCCGGAAGATGTACCGGGATTGAATGATTTGGGTAAACGTCGTGCAGAGTTTAATAAAGCTTTGGCACAAATAAAGGAACGGGAAGGAAAAGGACATGTCCTTTTCGGAACAGATTATGCCCGTACGCTGGCTGCCACGGCCGCTGCTCCCGAAGAAATGAAAACCACTTTTGGATTGAGTAGCATCCGCCGCTCACATCCCGAAGGACACCACTACTTTATCTCAGCCTTAAAGACAGAAGACACTGAAAGTTGGATACCATTGGCAGTACAGGCACGTTCTGCAATGCTGTATAATCCGATGAACGGTACATCCAGTAAGGCGCGGTTGCGTCAGAATAACGGCAGGACAGAAGTCTTCCTGCAATTGGCATCCGGTGAGTCTGTAATTCTGAAAACATTTACAGATCAAGATGTTTCCGTACCGGAATATGGGTATTGGACATCTATGGTTCAGGATGAAGCGGCAAAGATACTTCCGGGTGCTTGTACTTTTGCCGGTAAATGGGGATTTAGTTTCGTAGAAGCAATGCCTGTGGTAAGTAATGTACCGGATAGTGTTTCTCTTGGTTCGTGGACGGAAATTGCTGCCGAAGGTGTGAAAAATACAATGGGGACAGCTTGCTATACCACCACATTCACTTTGAAAACTCCTGCTGAGGCTGGAGAATGGATGCTTGATCTTGGCGATGTTCGCGAGAGTGCACGTGTACGCATTAACGGACAAGAGGTAGCTACGCTTATTGCTGTTCCTTACCGTTGCTTAGTGGGCGAATATCTTCGTCCGGGTGTGAATACACTTGAAGTGGAAGTAACGAATCTGCCTGCCAACCGTATTGCAGATATGGATCGTCGTAATGTGCCCTGGCGTATTTATAAAGATGCCAATATTGTGAATATCCATTATAAGAAGGATAATTATGGAAAGTGGGAATCGGTGCCAAGTGGTCTGTTGGGGCCTGTGCGCTTGATTCCGATGCAGAGTATAAAATGATAATGTAACTTCAATTTCTCAAGTAGCCTGAATGGATTTCAGGCTACTTGAGAAACTTAATTAAAACTATAATCAATGAAATCGAATTTAATTATGCTTTGCCTGTTGGGGTTGGCAGGTATTCTGAATGCTCAAGAGGGTAAAGTGCATCAATCTTCCACGTATAAGTATGAAGCTGTATACCGTGACCTGCCTTTTGATATGCCACGGGTGGAGGCTCCTATATTTCCGGACCGTAAAGTGAATCTTGCTGACTTCGGGGCAATAGGTAATGGTGAAGAACTTTGTACATCAGCCTTTGCCAAGGCCATTGATGCCTTAGCAGAAAAGGGGGGCGGGCACTTGATTGTCCCTGCAGGTGTTTGGTTTACCGGTCCTATTGTATTGAAAAGTAATATTGACCTGCATCTGGAAAAAGGCGCTATTATTCTCTTTTCGCCGGACGTAGATTTGTATCCGTTGGTGGAAACGGTTTTTGAGGGTTTGGATACCCGTCGTTGCCAATCACCTATATCCGGTCGTAATCTGGAAAATGTAGCGATAACGGGGGAAGGTGCCATCGACGGTAACGGACACTACTGGCGTCCTCTGAAACGGGAGAAAGTTACAGAGAGTGTATGGAAGCAAACTGTAGCCCGTGGTGGAGTTTACAAACGTCCCACTTATTGGTTTCCTTATCCGCAAACATTGAAAGGGGATACCATCAGTAATATGAATGTACCTCAGAATTTGCAGACGGAAGAAGAGTGGCAGAGTGTACGTCATTTTCTTCGTCCGGTGATGGTGAGTCTGATAGAGTGTAAGAACGTATGGCTACAAGGGGTTATCTTCCAGAACTCACCGGCGTGGAATCTGCATCCGTTAATGTGTGAGAATGTATTGGTAGAAGAAGTGCAGGTGCGTAATCCGAATTATGCACAGAATGGTGACGGTCTGGATTTAGAGTCTTGCAAGAATGCGCTGATAGTGAACTCTACTTTTGATGTGGGTGATGATGGTATTTGCCTGAAGAGTGGTAAAGATGAGGACGGCCGGCGTAGGGGGCGTGTCTGCGAGAATGTGGTAGTAGACGGCTGTACGGTGTTCAAAGGCCATGGAGGTTTTGTGGTAGGTAGCGAGATGAGTGGGGGAGTGCGTAATGTATCTGTCAGTAACTGCCAGTTTCTCGGTACAGATGTCGGGCTGCGTTTTAAGAGTAAACGAGGACGTGGAGGAGTCGTGGAGAATATATGGATACGGCATATATCTATGATGGATATTCCGACCGAACCGATAACATTCAATCTTTATTATGGTGGGAAGTCGGCTGTAGAAGTGCTGGAAAGCGGTGAAACTGTACCTGCTAAAGTGGAGCCGATGCCAGTGGATGAGACTACGCCTTGTTTCCGCAATATTCATGTGAAAAATCTGGTCTGTGCCGGAGCACGTCGTGCTTTATTCTTTAATGGTATCCCGGAAATGCCGATTGATGGTATTATATTAGAAGATATAGACATTACTTCTAAATTGGGTGCTGAGTTTATTTATAGCAAAAATATTAGTATGAAGAATGTGAATATCCGTAATACGGAGGGAAAGAAGATTGTGACTCGTTACTGTGAAGGGGTAGAGTAAAGTCTTCCTTTTGTACATTCTGTTTTTTCATGGTAAGAATGTCAGAAATAACATCTTTTCAGTCAAAACTAATACAGAGTATAGGGGAGTAATCCCCTATTTT
Organism: Bacteroides sp. AF39-11AC; assembly: GCF_003474285.1. Lineage (NCBI taxonomy): Bacteria > Pseudomonadati > Bacteroidota > Bacteroidia > Bacteroidales > Bacteroidaceae > Bacteroides > Bacteroides sp. AF39-11AC. The sequence goes on from NZ_QROH01000001.1 coordinate 612,617, forward strand.
TGTATCGTCAAAAATCTATTTAATATCATGAAACATTGCTTTTTTGCGGTTGATTTGGGAGCTACCAGCGGCCGTACCATACTGGGAACATTCACTCCGCAAGGATTAGAACTACAAGATGTGAACCGCTTCCCTAACCATCTGATTGAAGTTGGAGGACATTACTACTGGGATATCTACGAATTGTACCGTCATATTTTGGAAGGTTTGAAACAGGCAGCTCGGATGGACGATGTGCAGATAACCTCTATCGGAATTGATACCTGGGGAGTAGATTTTGTATGTGTGGGTAAAGATGGTGGTCTGCTTCGTCAGCCTTATTCTTATCGTGATCCGCATACTATGGGAGCTCCTGAGGCATTTTTCGCCCGCGTTCCCCGTAAGCAGGTATATGGATGGACAGGTATTCAGATTATGAATTTCAATTCGCTTTTCCAGTTGGATACTTTACGCCGGAATAAAGATAGTGCATTGGAAATGGCTGATAAGATACTTTTCATGCCGGATGCACTTAGTTATTTACTAACAGGAGAGATGGTGACTGAATATACCATTGCCAGTACGGCTCAGTTGGTAAATGCTGAGACCCGTTGTCTGGAACCGGCATTGCTGAAAGAACTTGGATTAACGGAAGATAACTTCGGACGTTTTGTATATCCGGGTGATAAAGTAGGTGTATTGACCAAAGAAATACAAACGATTACCGGACTGGGAGCAATACCTGTGATTGCTGTTGCCGGACATGATACGGCTTCCGCTGTAGCTGCTGTACCAGCATTGGACCGTAACTTTGCTTATCTGAGCAGTGGTACATGGTCATTGATGGGAGTGGAGACAGATGCACCGGTTATTAATGAAGAAACAGAAGCACTGAACTTCACGAATGAAGGAGGTGTTGCAGGGACAATTCGTTTGCTGAAGAATATTTGTGGCATGTGGTTGTTGGAACGCTGCCGTTGTGATTGGGAAGAAATATCTTATCCTGAACTGATTGCTGAAGCAGAGGCATGCGAACCTTTCCGTAGTCTGATAAATCCGGATGATGTCCTGTTTGTCAATCCGATGAGCATGGAACAGGCTATTCGTACTTATTGCGCTGACCATCATCAGCCGATACCGGAGACACGTGGGCAGATTGTGCGCTGTATTTTTGAAAGCTTGTCACTGCGCTATCGCCAGGTTTTGGAGAACCTGTGCAGCCTCTCTCCCCGTCCTGTAGAAGTACTGCACGTCATCGGAGGAGGAAGCCGTAATGATTTGCTGAATCAGTGGACTGCCAATGCGGTAGGTATTCCTGTAGTTGCCGGACCGTCGGAAGCAACTGCTATCGGCAACGTAATGATACAAGCTCTTACAGCAGGTGCAGCAAGTGACGTTGTTTCCATGCGTCAGCTTATTAATCGTTCTATTCCATTGAAGACTTTTACTCCGGAGAATGTTGAAGTTTGGAATACCGCTTATCTGCATTTCTTGCAGTTAGCCTAATATTACTTGTCAGTGATAACGTATAACTAATAAATTATAACTAATAACTAAAAACTAGTACCATCATGAAAGAAGAATTGATTCAGAAAGCCTATGAAGTGGCAAAAGAACGTTACGCAGCTATCGGTGTAGATGTAGAGAAAGCAATGGACGCCTTGCAAAAGATTTCCCTATCCCTGCACTGCTGGCAGGCAGATGATGTAGCCGGATTTGAAGCACAGGGTGCATTGACCGGAGGTATCCAGGCTACCGGAAACTATCCTGGCAAGGCTCGTAATATGGAAGAACTAAGACAAGACGTATTGAAAGCAGCTAGCTATATTCCTGGAACTCACCGTTTGAATCTTCATGAAATCTATGGTGATTTCGGTGGCAAGTTTGTTGATCGTGACCAAGTAGAACCGGCTCACTTTGAAAGTTGGATACAGTGGGCAGCTGAAAATAATATGAAGTTGGATTTCAACTCCACTTCTTTCTCTCATCCGAAGAGTGGTAATCTTTCCCTCTCTAATCCTGATAAAAGTATTCGTGACTTCTGGGTAGAGCATACAAAACGTTGCCGTGCTATTGCAGAAGAGATGGGTAAGCGCCAAGGTGATCCTTGTATCATGAATCTGTGGGTACATGATGGTAGCAAGGATATCACAGTAAACCGTATGTTGTATCGTGAATTATTGAAGGATTCTCTGGATCGCATTTTCGAAGTGGAATATAAGAATATGAAAGACTGTGTGGAGTCTAAAGTATTTGGTATCGGTTTGGAAAGTTATACGGTAGGTTCCAATGACTTCTATATCGGTTATGGTGTGAGTCGTAATAAGATTGTCACACTGGATACAGGGCACTTCCACCCGACTGAAAGCGTTGCAGACAAACTGTCTTCTTTATTGTTATTCATTCCGGAAATCATGTTGCATGTGAGCCGTCCGGTACGTTGGGATTCTGACCACGTGACAATTATGAATGATGAAACAATGGATCTCTGCAAAGAAATTGTACGTTGTAATGCTTTGGATCGCGTACATATCGGCTTGGATTACTTTGATGCTTCTATCAACCGTATCGGTGCGTATGTTATAGGTAGCCGTGCTACACAGAAATGTGTGTTGCAAGCTCTGTTGGAGCCGCTGGATACTTTGCGTAAATATGAAGCAAATGATCAATTATTTGAGCGTCTTGCTTTGCTCGAAGAAGGAAAATCTTTACCCTGGAATGCAGTTTGGGATATGTTCTGCTTGAAGAACGGTGTACCTGTAGGTGAAGAATTCATTACTGAGATACAGAAATACGAAGCAGACGTTACGTCGAAACGTAATTAAGTGATTAATGGTTAGTGATTACTAAACGTTATTATCATGAATACACTGATAGGATTGTTGATTATAGCTATCGGGAGCTTCGGACAGAGTAGTTCGTATGTGCCTATCAATAAGGTGAAAAATTGGTCATGGGAAAGTTTCTGGCTTGTACAGGGAATCTTTGCGTGGCTTGTTTTCCCGTTGTTGGGAGCATTACTTGCTATTCCGGCAGGAAGTTCACTGTTAGAACTCTGGGGAGCAGGTGGTGCTTTGCCTGCTATGGTTTATGGTGTTCTATGGGGCGTAGGTGGATTGACTTTTGGGTTAAGTATGCGTTATCTGGGTGTAGCACTTGGACAAAGTATTGCCCTCGGTACATGTGCCGGATTCGGGACACTCTTCCCCGCTTTGTTTGCCGGAAAAGATTTGCTGCATGGTGAAGGACTGATGCTACTTATTGGCGTCTGTATAACGCTGGCTGGTATTGCTATCATCGGATATGCCGGTAGTCTTCGCTCCAAGAATATGACGGAAGAAGAAAAACGGGCTGCTGTTAAGGACTTTGCTTTGACGAAAGGTTTGCTCGTGGCATTGCTGGCAGGTGTGATGAGTGCGTGTTTTGCTCTTGGACTGGATGCCGGAACACCTATAAAAGAAGCCGCTTTGGCAGGTGGAGTAGAAGCTCTTTATGCTGGTTTACCCGTAATTTTCCTGGTTACTCTCGGTGGTTTCTGTACAAATGCTATTTATTGTATCTGGCAGAATATCAAGAATAAAACCGGTAAGGAATATTTCTCTGTAAAAGGTGCGGTATTGACGAATAATCTCTTATTTTGTGCTCTTGCCGGTGTACTGTGGTATTCACAGTTCTTTGGTCTTGAAATGGGTAAGAGTTTCCTGACAGACAGTCCTATACTTCTTGCTTTCTCCTGGAGTATCCTGATGTCACTGAATGTTACGTTCAGTAATGTTTGGGGTATTTTACTGAAAGAGTGGAAAGGTGTCAGCAATACTACGATTGCCGTTCTTATCTTAGGCTTGGTGGTTCTGATATCTTCCATTATAGTAGTGGCAATGGCACAGGTATAATAGTATATAGCTACGAGCTACAGGTTACGAGTGCCTTTCGGTGTGAGGGTATAGTGACTTGTAGCCCATAGCTCGTAACTCGTAACTTAATTTATTAGATATGAAATCAATTCTCGAAAATCGCCAGGCATTGACCTATGCAGTCAATCAAGCGGCAGAAGTTGCCGGATATCTCTGGCAAAAAGGATGGGCTGAACGTAATGGCGGCAACATCACACTGAATATTACTGAATTTGTAGACAATGAGATAAAGTCGTTGCCTGCTATTAGCGATGTAAAGCAGATCGGTGCTACTCTACCTTATCTGAAAGGCTGTTATTTCTATTGCAAAGGAACTAACAAGCGTATGCGTGATTTGGCTCGTTGGCCGATGGAACATGGTTCTGTAATTCGTATTCTGGATGACTGTGCCAGTTATGTAATTATTGCGGATCATCCTGTGATGCCTACTTCTGAATTACCTGCCCATCTCAGTGTGCACAATCGTCTGATTGAGAAAGGTTCGCCTTATAAAGCTTCACTGCATACTCATCCCATTGAATTGATTGCTATGACTCACTGTAAGAAATTCCTTGAAAAAGATGTTGCTACCAATTTGCTTTGGAGTATGATTCCCGAAACTAAGGCTTTCTGTCCGCGTGGTTTGGGTATTATTCCTTATGAATTGCCAAGTTCCGTAAAATTGGCAGAGGCTACCATTGAGCAATTGGAAGATTATGATGTGGCCATGTGGGAAAAGCATGGCGTTTTTGCAGTAGATGTGGATATCATGTCGGCTTTCGATCAGGTGGATGTACTGAATAAGTCTGCTCTGATTTATATTGCTGCCAAAAATATGGGCTTTGAACCTGACGGTATGAGCCAGGAACAAATGCAGGAAATGACTCGTGCATTTAATCTGCCTAAATGATTTTTAAGTAGATAGTGGACATTTTTTTGACTACTATCTACTATTAATTCTTTAAATGTATAATATGAAGCGAATATTCTTCTCTCTCGCCCTACTGCTGGCAGTGACAACTCTTACCGCCCAGACCAATATGACGGCAAGAGAAGCTGCTGTAAAGATTGCAGACCGCATTCTTGCCAGTACCACATACGAGTTTAAGAATACGAAGACTGGTGAGACTTATAAGTCCGTCAAGAAGTTACCTCTTGACATGAATGTGAAGGTAGCATGCAAGTACAATAACTGGCATTATACGAATGGTGTAACCAATATGGCCCTCATGGAACTGGGGGATAAACTTGCTGACAAGAAGTATGAGAAATATGTCTTGAAGAACATGAATTTTGTGTTCAATGAAGGTAATCTCGAATTCTTTCGCAAACAGTACGATGAGGCCTTTAAGCAAGATGGTTGGAATGCCGTACGGAAATTGAGTTGGCACATGATCTTCCGTGGCAAGCGTTTGGATGATAATGGCCCGATGGGAGCCAGTCTGATTGAACTGCAGATGAGATATCCTAATCAATCTTTTCTGGATTATGTTAACGAAACAGCCGAACACCTGAATTACGGTGAACCTCGTTTGGTGGATGGAACTATTGCCCGTATATGGCCGCATGTCAATACGATTTGGGCAGATGATGCCTTTATGGCAATCTCTTTCCTGGCACGCATGGGTAAAATGACTGGTGATGAGAAGTATTTTAATGATGCTGCCAATCAGGTGCTAAACTATACCCGTTATCTTTGGTGTCCTGAAAAACAGATTTATTATCATTGTTATCATACGGACAACAAGGAACATGGAGTAGCTCACTGGAGCCGTGCTAACGGATGGGTATTTATGGCACAGGCTGATCTGCTTAGTATGATGCCCAAAGATCATCCGATGCGTGAAGCTGTTATCGAAAATTTCCGCCAACAGGCAAGTGGTGTAGCCCGTTATCAAGGTAAGAATGGACTTTGGCATCAGTTGTTGGATAAAGAAGATTCTTATGAAGAAATCACAGGAACAGCAATGTTTGTTTTTGGTATTGCCCGTGGTGTGAAAGAAGGGTGGCTACATCCTGATTTTATTTACGTAGCTGAGCAAGGATTGAAAGGTATGATGAAAAAGATTTCTGATAATGGAGATGTTACTTCTATTTGTGTAGGAACAGGTATCATGCCTTCGCTGGTATATTATTATAACCGTCCTACACAGGAAAATGATCCTATGGGTGAAGGTCCCGTACTTCGTGCATTGGTTGAAATGATAGATGCTCCCAAGTATACAGAAATAAAGGCTGAACAGCAATATGATAAGATTGTCGTAAAAAAATAGACTCTTTCTCTTTATTCGTATTTATTAGTCCGCTCCGGTATATTTTTAGAATTAACCTGGAGCGGACATTTTTTTATTCGCAAATAATTCCTATTTTTGCCCCTGCCTATCCTGTAAAAACACGTATTATGACTAAGAACTATAATGACTTAGGGGTTGAATTTAAGTACTTGATTGTAAATGACATGGACCAAAAGTTTGGTCTGTGGGTAAACACTGTAGGTTTCCAGTCTATTCAGCCGAATTCTCCATATCCCTTGAAGGATCATCCTTCTGGATATTTCTTCAATGCTCAAAAGGGGCGTGTTTTACGTGAGTATCAGCTGGTTTACATTACTAAAGGTCGAGGATTATTTACATCTGAGACTACTCCTGAGAAGCAAGTTTGTAAGGGACGACTCATGGTACTGTTTCCCGGACAGTGGCATACATACCACCCATACCAGCAGACAGGGTGGAATGAATACTACATTGGTTTTGAAGGACCAGTCATAGATGATATGTTGAGAGGTGGCTTCCTTTCTAAAGATAACCAAGTATTGGAAGTGGGGTTGAATGAAGAATTAGTTACTCTTTTCTCACGTGCATTGGAAATAGCTGAAGCCGATAAGATTTCTTCTCAACAATATCTTTCCGGTATTGTGCTGCACATGATAGGAATGATCCTTTCCATTTCTAAGAATAAGATTTTTGAAGTAGGAGACGTAGACCAGAAGATTGAGCAGGCGAAAATCATTATGAATGAGAATGTATTTAAGGATATTGATCCGGAAGAACTTGCGATGAAGCTGAATATCAGTTATTCGTGGTTTCGCAAAGTATTCAAGGATTATACTGGATATGCGCCAGCCAAATATTTCCAAGAACTAAAATTACGTAAAGCAAAGCAATTATTGGTTGGTACTTCTCAGTCTGTCAAGGAAATATCTTTTATGCTCGATTATAAATCCACTGAACATTTCTTCTCTCTTTTTAAAAAACGTACTGGATTTACACCCTTGGAATACAGATCTTTTGGGCGCGAAACAAATGTAGAAGAAGAGGACTTATTGTGAAGCCAAAACGTTTAGTCTTAGATCAAAAACATTAGTAATTCTTTGGGAATCTGCTGATTCAGCTTCTGTGACGCTTGTCTTTTCATGAATAAAATCAAAAGCAAAAGTGTTTCGGTCAAAATTTGTATTTTGTATAGGTGCGAGATTATCTATTTTTGCTGACGCAAGTTCTGTGTCCGATAACGGTCGTGGTATAATTTGTTAGGCTTGAATTTATTTATCAATTATATTAATAATCTATGAGAATCTTACACAAAAATCTGTGCTTATTAATGCTCATATTAATAAGCTGTCCTCTAAGCATTTTAGCTCAGAACAAAACGATTACCGGTACCGTCAGGGATGCAATTGACGTGGTAATCGGTGCTTCTGTAACGGTGAAGGGTAATAGTTCTGTCGGTACAATTACTGATATGGATGGTAACTTTAAACTCTCTGTGCCAGCTTCTGCCAAGGAGTTGGTCGTTTCGTTTATTGGTTATGATAACCAAACAGTAGTGATTGGCAATAAAACACATTTTGATGTTACATTGAAAGAGTCTTCTGTAATGTTGGAGGAAGTTGTTGCCATTGGTTATGCGAAGGTGAAACGTAAAGATCTGACGGGAGCAACTTCTTCGGTATCAAGTAATGATTTGGCGGCAGTTCCAGCTATGACTGCTGCACAGGCTTTGCAAGGTAAGGCTGCCGGTGTAAACATTGTTACTGCCAGTGGTGCTCCGGGTGCAGGAGCTAATATCACTATTCGTGGAGGTATGTCTATTACTCAAAGTACTTCACCACTCTATATTGTGGACGGATTTGAGATGAGTGATGCGCTCAGCAATATTGACGTGAATGATATAGAAAGCATTGATGTATTAAAGGATGCTTCATCTACGGCTATTTATGGTGCACGTGGTTCTAATGGTATCATTTTGATTACAACAAAATCGGGTAAGAAAGGTAAAACTCAAGTAAATTATAATACTTATCTTTCATTCGATGTACTCAGTAAAAAACTGGATATGATGTCTGATGCTGAAGAGTATGTGAAGTATCAGTATGAATTTGCTAATTTGCAGGGAGTACCGGGTAACTGGAGCAGTGTTTTTGATAATAATCTAGCTACGGATGTTTCCGATTTCTATACAGGTGCTTACAATCGTATTCACGATCGTTATGCCGGTGCTTCCACGCTTGATTGGCAGGATGAAGTATTTGGAGGTTCCGCTTTGACGCAAAATCATAATGTCAATGTTACTACAGGTACCGATAAGACACAAGTGATGCTGACTTACAATTATAGTGGACAAGATGGCTTGTTGGCTAATCATAGCTCTAATAGAAGCTCATTCCGTACAAAGATCAATACCGAACTCTATAAGGGTATTCGCTTGGATGTAAATGCTATGTTTTCTAATAAGAAAACGCTGGGTGGCGGTGCTTATTCTGGTATGAAGAACGTTTTGCTTCAGCCTATTAACGGAGGTACAATGTTTACACAAGATGAATTGTTGAACACTCAGACTTATCCGAACTATTCTTCTTTGAATAGTAATTATGATACGGCTAACCCGTTGGTGCAGAATGAGGCTTCTACCTCTAAAAAACGTTCACGTATGTATTCGGTTAATGCTGGGATAGAATTTGACCTTTTTAAATATTTCACTTGGCGTACAGCTGGAAGTTATACATGGTCTAGTTCTAAATCGGATTCATTTGCTGACCATAATTCTACTTCTTATTTGATGGATCCGAAAAATACAGGTATTAATGGTAGTATTGGTAATGATGAGTCTTACAAATGGCAAATCACTAATACCCTTAACTATCATCAGACTTTTTCCCAAAAACATAAATTGGATGTTTTGTTAGGACATGAAGCTTCTTATAGCGAATCAGAAGGAAATTCAATGAAACTTAGACAATTTCCGTATCCTAACTTCGGACTTGATAATATAGCTAATGCTACAGTTTATGAGAAGAGCGTCTCTCATAAGCATAGCGGTATTGTTTCTGCTTTTGCACGTGCTAACTATAATTTTGATGAACGATATCTGTTTACTGCTACTGTCCGTGCCGATGGTTCTTCTAAATTTGCTGACGGTAATAGATGGGGCGTTTTCCCTTCTGCATCAGCTGCATGGCGTATTTCTGAAGAAAGCTTCTTTAAAGAAAGTAGTCTGATGAATTATGTTAATAGTTTGAAATTGCGTGTGGGATACGGAACGACGGGTAATTGCAATATCGGTGATTACTTATACACCACTTCAATTAAAGAGTCCGATTATCCGATGAATAATAATACCGGTACATTGGCTTATGTATTGGACACTACTTTAGGAAATAAGAATTTGAAATGGGAGACATTGCGTTCCACTAATGTTGGTTTGGATGTTTCTTTGTTTAATAGTCGCGTGAACCTGACAGCAGAGTGGTATAACAACGAGGTGAGTGATATGTTGATGAAATGTGTTATCCCTTCCTCAACCGGCTATACAGCACAATATCAAAATGTCGGAAAAATGCGTAACAGAGGTTTTGAATTGACTCTCAATACGGTGAATATAAGAACAAAGGACTTTAGTTGGACGTCAGACCTAAACTTGGCATTCAATCGCTCCAAAGTGATTTCGTTGGAAACAGGACAGAATGAAAAAACTTTTGCTGTTGGCGGTAACCGTTCCGGTACGGTAACTTATTATGCTGTAGTTGGTCAGAAGTTAGGTGACATGTATGGTTATATATATGATGGAGTCTATACTACTGATGACTTTATGCAGGATGATAAAGGTAATTTCTCCTTGCGTGAAGGTGTTGTTGTTCCTGTAAATTCAAAAGGGGAAGCTAAACCAGTGCAACCTGGTGATATTAAATTTGCAGCAAATCAAATTGGTGAAGATGGTACAGCACAATTCTCTGAAGCTCATAAGGTAAAGATCGGTAATGGTACACCGGATTGTATCGGTGGTTTCAATAATACTTTTACTTTTCGTGGTTTTGATTTGAGTGTATTTATGAAATTCTCTATCGGAAACGATATTTATAACGCAACTAAGCATAGTATGAGTCCTTATGGACAATTCCAAAATGTACCTGCCGAGTTTGGAAGTAACTACTATCGTCTGATAGACCCTGTAACTGGACAGAAAGCTACAACATTAGCACGCATCAAAGAATTGAATCCTGATGAATCTTCTCGTTTGTGGAATTTGGGTAGTACGAATTCAAGTTATATCACTTATCCTTCTTCTTATTATGTAGAGGATGGCTCCTATTTGCGTATTGCACAGGTAACAGTAGGTTATACATTCCCTAAGAGATGGTTACAGAAGGCTATGATTTCGAATGCCCGTATTTACTTCACGGCTAATAATCTGGCTACAATTACTGGTTATTCTGGTTATGACCCTGAAGTCTCTGCTGGTAGTAGTGATTATGTGGCTTGTACGCCTGGATATGACAGTTCTATGTATCCTCGTTCCAGAAGTTATGTAATCGGCCTTAACTTAACATTCTAATCTAAAACGTTTATTAATCATGAAAAAAGTATCAATTATATTGTCTGGGTTGAAGAAGACGTTGTTCGCAACAGCTATTTTTTCCTTTCTTCTGGGTGTGACTTCGTGTCAGGATTGGCTTGATATGCCATCTTACACAGACCCTGATTCCGAAACGGTGTTTCAAAATGAGGATATGGCAGAATTATTTATTCTGGGTTGTTATCGTGGTTTGATTCATCAGGAAATGTATTACCATTTAGGTATGGGTGAGACGGTGATGCACTCCAGTGAAGATGGCTCTACTAATAATTCAAAATATAGAATTTGTAATTATAGCTATGATCCAATGGTACCTGCTACAGTAACTACAATCTTTAAAGAGGGGTATCGTATCATTGAATCTACCAATCTTGCTATTTCTAAGTTGAAGAAGATGAGTGAGACCACTAAACGTAATGCTCTGTTGGGTGAAGCTCTTTCTATTCGTGCTTTTTGTTATTTGAACTTAATACGTATTTATGGTGATGTTCCGGCAGTATGGACCCCGATGGAAGAACTGGACCCGAATGACGAAAATACATTCTATCCTAAACGTTCATCGCGTGATGAAATATATGATCAGATCATCTCAGATTTGCAGCAAGCTAAGGACTGGGTACCTTGGTTTAAAGAAAGTGGATATGCTACGGCAGAACGTTTGTCTAAACAAGGTGTCTATGCCTTGCTGGCTCGTACGGCTCTTTATGCAGGTGGTTACTCATTACGTTGGAATTTGCAGACGAATGATCCTGCCAGTTTGAAATTGGCACGCCGTGATGATGAAGCACGTGTTCGTGAACTTTATCAGATCGCTAACGATGCTTGTAAAGCTATTATCGATAAGAATGAAAATTCTTTGATTCAGGCTCAAAGTGGTATGAGTGGATTCCAATATCTATGGTATAACTTCTGTCAGCGTAATTTCACTGCAACAGATGCTGAAATGATTTGGGATTTGGCACAGTATGGTCCGAATACGAACTCTAATTTTGGGGTTTTAGCACAACCGGGATCTCGTGGTGGTACTTATGGTTCACGTAAGGCTATGCAGTTTATGTTGCCAACGTATTATTTGTCGTTCGATGAAAATGACACGCGTCGTGATGTTACTTGTACATCTTATAGTATCTACTTTTTGAATAAAGGTGCAGCAGATGATACATTTGTTGATGTAGGTACTACTTATTCTTGCATTATGCATGGAAAATTCCGTATTCCCTGGTGCGTGGAGCCGCAAGAGGCTGCAAAACGTAACTTGAACATCCCTGTAATGCGTTATGCCGATGTATTATTGATGTATGCAGAAGCTCAAAACTATCTGAATAACGGTCCTACGCAGGCTGCTAAAGATGCTTTGAAGCAAGTGCGTGACCGTGCCGGGGTAGGTGCGCTTTCCATGCCATCTGACCAACAAGCTTTTGAGGATGCTTTACTCCAAGAACGTAAATGGGAGTTTGCTGGCGAGTTTATGCTTCGTACGGATATGATTCGTATGAATCGCTTGTCCGAACAACTGGAAGCAGCTAAGAAAGATATGAAAGAACTTTCTAAGCGCGAAGGCAAGTATGCCAATATGTCGGTTTATCGTTTGTATAAGTTCCAGGTAGATGGACAGCGGTATGGTGATAAATTCCTTGCTTTGGATTATATTGACTTGACAGATGAGGCTGAAGTTGCAGTTGTAAAGGAGATTCCGACAGACCAAGGAAAATATAATGAATATCAAGCGAAGTTAGCTGAAATAGTGAGAGCTCATGGAATTGCAGTAGAAGATGGAGATAAATGGTATCCGACTAATATGTTTGAGGCTTATACAAGTACATTCAATGGCAATGCACGTAAAGCTGTCGGTTTTACCGGTGGATTTAATGCTTTGCAAATTGGTGCCATCATTTATAAGAATCCTACAGGTTACGCTGAAAATGGTGATAAATTCCCTAATTGGATTGAAGCTTCTGATGGAAGTGACGGCTTGTACTATGGTTTCCAAAAGAACTGTTGCGAGTTGTTGCCTTTTGCAGCAAAGGATCCCGGGCATCCGATGGTAGATAACCCGAATCTGACTCAGCATCCGGCTTACGCTAAATAATCTTGCTTTATTCTAAAAGCAGATAATGCATAGCCTTAAATTTGCATAAAACGAATATTTATAAAGTTTCTTATGTAGATTTAAGGCTATCTTTTTAAATCTATTATCTATTCCCAAAACATTTATTATTAAAAGATCGGTTTTTGTCCATACGGACAGAAGCTTGGATTCTTATTGCTTTTATCGAACAACGAATGTTTACCTGTATAAATCAATCTAAAATGAAAACTACTCTATTTAATTTCTTTAAGAATGCCGGAGTTTTACTCCTTATTGCAACATTAGGAATGAGTTGCAGTGATAATGATATTGAAGTTGTTATAAAGAAAGGCAGCGACGGTCCTTTCCCCGATTATGGTAAAGTTTTGGCCTTTCCCGGTGCTGAAGGTTATGGAGCCGGGGCAACAGGAGGTCGTGGTGGTGACGTTTACCATGTTACTACTTTGGAAGACAACGGAGAAGAAGGCTCATTGCGTGCTGCGGTAAGTAAACCCGACCGGATAATTGTATTCGATGTTGCAGGTACTATCAACCTGAAAGAAGCACTCGTATTTTCCAAGAATCTGACTATTGCAGCTCAAACAGCTCCTGGAGATGGTGTAGTCCTTTATGGTAACCGCGTTTCGTTTACTGGAGCCAGTAATCTGATTTGCCGTCACTTGCGTATCCGTATGGGAACGAATGGGCCTGATGGAAAAGATGCTGCCGGAATAGCAAATGGTGAAAATATGATTTTCGATCATTTGTCTGTTACTTGGGGACGTGATGAAAACTTCTCTATCAACTGGGATAGTAAAGGAACACTTCCACGCAATATCACCATTCAGAATTCAATTCTCGGTCAGGGATTACAAAATCATTCTTGCGGTGGTTTGATTCAAACAGATACAGAATCAGGTATCACCCTTTTCCGTAATCTTTATACTGATAATAAAACACGCAATCCGAAAGTGAAAGGTTTAAATCAGTTTGTAAACAATGTGGTTTATAACTGGGGGAGCGGTGCAGCTTATAATATGGGTGGTGATTCGTCCGGTCAGTCGGAAACAACTATTGAGGATAACTACTTCATTGTAGGGCCTGTGAACAACTGGCAGAATGTAAGACAAGAAGATAACTCTATTAAGGTGGAAAAAGTTCCGATGAGTCCTACTCCTCCGTTTCTGGGAGGTAATGTCGACTTTAGAGCTTATTATAAAGGAAATTATTATGATAATGATAAGGATGGTTTGCTCAATGGTTTTGAACTGACACAAGCCAACTGGGCCGAATATTGCAAAGGGGAACCTACTTTCCTGAGTGCGCCTTCGGATAAACATCCCGTTATTAGCCAGCAAACATCTGCAACAGAAGCCTATAACTGGATTGTAAAGAATGTAGGTGCCAGTCTTCCGGCTCGTGACGAAGTAGACCAATATCTGATTGATGAGCTGACTTCACTGGGTAAAAAGGGAACGATTATTCAGAATGAACAAGATGTACAACAGTTTTCATTGGGAGGTGTAGGCACTATTCAAAACGGGGAGAAACCTTTGGATAGCGACAATGACGGTATGCCTGATGAATTTGAAGACAAATATGGCTTGGATAAGAATGACCCCTCCGATGCTGCAAAGATAGCAAACAACGGTTATACGAATATCGAAAACTATATCTTTACACTTGATGCTAAACTTAATAATTAACTTTTAAACATAAGGAGAAGAAACAGTATGAAAACACTGATAAAATATCTCGTTACTGCATTAGTGGTAATTATGGTTAGTTGTGACGATACCGAACAATTGATTTATAAACAGCCCAATTCGTTTACCTTGACTCTTAATCAGGAAGATGAATTGCAAGTAGATATTCAGACCGGAGAAAAAATAGGTATCAATGGAACGGAATACTCCGTATTGTCGAATGCATGCGTTAGTATGTACGATGTTCCTGTTGCCAATCAATATCTGATTTATTATCCTGCTAATGCCCAACTTTCGGGCAATAATCTGGATTATTCTTTACCGACGGTTCAGACTTATACACAAGGTGCGATAGACCAGACCGCTTGTCCGCTTTATTGCCTGACGGATAATGACGGTCTGAATAATATGCAAATGAATGCAGTCTGTGGAGGATTGAAACTGATAGTTCCGGCTAATGAAGATTTTGCTTCTCTTACCTCCGTTACTTTTGAGTCCAAGAACGATATGCTTGCGGGAGATATACGTGTAGATGCAACGACGGGACAGATTACTTTCCTGGAGAATACATCTAAAACACTTATGTTGAAAGGCGATATAAACATATCCGAAGGTCAGGAACTGTATCTTCCCCTTCCGCCGATGGCATTGAGTAGTGCGCTGGATATAACTCTTGTCTCTCCTAAGGGAATTGGTACTTGTTCTGTAGACTTAAACGGAAAGAGCATTGAGCGCGGTAAAGTCCTTTCTGTTGCTTTAGAGAGCATTGAATGGGTATCGGTGACCAATTATTATGGTAAGGCCAACTCAATCATAGTGGCTCCCGGTACAGCTTCAGTAACCGTTGATTGTACTCCTTACTATACTACCAGTCTGAAGTACACTTATGAGAATCATGTTTCGGACGATAGCAGATTAGCTCGTTCTGCCAAATTACTTTGGAATGATGTTTCTACCGATTTTATAAGCAATGTGTCATTATCTTCCGACCGTAAATCTTTCACAGCTACTTTGAATGGGCAACCAGGTAATGCGGTTATCGCTATTTATGACATGGAAGATGCTGATGCAGAAGATGCTACTATTCTCTGGTCTTATCATATTTGGGTTACTGATGTTGCAGATCAGCCTTTCGGAGTAAATAGCAAAGGCAATAGTTATACAGTTATGGATCGTAATTTGGGTGCTGTTTCTGCTACTCCGGGTGATGCTAGGGCAATAGGGTTACTTTATCAATGGGGACGTAAGGATCCGTTTGTAACAACCTGTGAAGTAGGGAAGAATATTGAAGCTGAGATGTATGACCAGAGCGGGACGGTTAGCCTGAAAATAGAAAGTGGCAGTGAAGAAAGAGGCACGGTAGCTTATTCTGTCCGGAATCCGGTTACGTATATTAAGTATTCACGTTCCAAGAGCAATGTTGCCACCCCACCTTACTATTATTCATATGACTGGCTCTATTGGGGTGATAATGCTCTCTGGGGAAATCCCGAAGGATATGATTATCCGTCAGTTGCTTCTATTCAGAAATCTGTATACGATCCTTGTCCTGAAGGTTACATGGTTGCACCGCGTGATACATGGTTGAATTCATCTTCTTCTACATCCGGCATTGAGGCGAGTGTTTTTTTGTCTACCTCTAATTGGGATGCGGAGAATTTGGGTTACTCTTTGAATTATAATGGACAGGAGTTGTGGTATCCGCTTGGTGGTTTGCGTAATCGTAAAACGGGGAAACTTCAGGATGCGGAGAAATCCGGTTACTATTGGCAAAGTACAGCCTTCTCATCTAATGGGGCAGATGCAAGTTACATGAACGTGGGTAAGGATAAAGTAGATGTGGTAGGGAAGAATAGCCGTGCCAATGCTTTTTCCGTACGCTGTGTGAGAGTTTATTGAGGTTTATAAAGGGTTAGTGAAGAAAGAAGGTGGTTGCTTTGCGAAGTTTATCATCTTCTTTTTTAGATTACTGGATACTAGAGAGTTATAAAGTAATTATGAGAAAATGTAGAGCCTGTTTGGGGCTTTTCCTTTATCTGCAGTTTAAAGCTTATTCCCTTCTATGCTCTTCTATCTCCTTAATTTATGAACTTTAGTAGGGGGAGCGAGGAAGGGAATAATGAGAAGAATAAGGTCTTAAATCTCTTTGTTTTATTTCTGATATAAGTAAGTTATTTTCCTTTGTAAAATCTAATAATGTACTTTCAATATTGAATTATGCTCATATTATATATAACTCTCAATATGCTGAGCAAAACAGGCTATTTCGGATAGTAATGTTTTGGTAAAATATGCTTTTTAAGGGACAATTAAATGCTTTTTGATTGGACAAAATCAAAAAGAAAAGTATTAGGGTCAAAAGGAATATAATTGTGGCTGTACAATTGTTTACTTTTATTCTTTGTAGTAATTATTGTTTGCTAATTAACCTTTCAATAACGTATAATTTACTTGTTAATCTAATTTATATAATGAAGAATTACTTTATTCTGTTTGCATTGTCTGTATGGATGACCGGTTTATCTACGAATGCTCATGGCAGAGAAATACCAGATTTCTTTTGGATGAGAAAAGTAGGTGCTATGTCTTATCCGGTACAGCAGGCTGTATATAATGTCACAGACTATGGCGCAAAGGGAGATGCTCTAAGTATGAATACTACGGCTATTCAAAAAGCAATTGATGCTGCAGAACAAGCCGGAGGCGGAACTGTAGTATTTCATCCAGGCATTTATCTTACAGGTTCTTTATTTGTAGGGAACAATGTAAATCTTCATATTTCAAAAGGAGTGACTCTTATAGGCTCTCAAGATATAGGTGATTATAAGAAGATAGATACGCGTGTTGCAGGAATAGAAATGGAGTGGCCTTCTGCATTGATAAATATCATTGGTAAGAAAAATGCTGCTATTTCTGGTGATGGAGTGATAAATGGGCGTGGCAAGGTGTTTTGGGATAAGTACTGGAATATGCGGGAGGATTATGAGGCAAAGGGATTACGCTGGATTGTGGATTATGATTGTGAACGCCCTCGTGGAATTCTTATTGCCGAATGTGAGAATGTTACTGTACGTGATATTGTATTGTATCAGCCTGGTTTTTGGAGTTTACATATTTTATATAGTAAGCATATAACAATTGATGGTATCATAATTAGTAATAATATTGAAGGCCATGGTCCAAGTACAGATGGCATTGATATTGATTCATCTGAATATATTCTTGTTCAGAATGCTAATATAAATTGCAATGATGATAATTTCTGTTTGAAAGCTGGACGAGATAGTGACGGGCTTAGGGTGAATCGCCCTTGCCAATATGTGGTGATTCGTGATTGTGTAGCTGGTTCAGGAGGGGGGATGTTTACTTGTGGTAGTGAAACCTCGGGGGGAATTCGTAATATAGTGGCATACCGAATGAAAGGTGTAGGTACAAAATGTGGGTTGCGTTTCAAGAGTACTTGTCAGCGTGGTGGAGTGATTGAAGACATTTATTTGTATGACATCGAGATGATAGGGGTTGAACGGCCGTTTGTTGTTGATTTGAATTGGAATCCTGCATATAGTATTTCTAAACTTCCGAAGGGATATGATATGGAGAAAATTCCAGTGTACTGGAGTAAAATGTTAGAATCGGTAAGTTTGGAACAAGGTACTCCTGTCTTTCGGAATGTTACTCTTGATAATGTAACAGCTTCTAATGCAAGAACTTGTATGAATGTAGTTGGAATAGCAAACAGCAAAATCGAAAACTTTATACTTCGTAATGTCTGTATTGAAGGTGATAAAGCTGGAAAAATCATTTGGGCTAAGGACTGGAAATTAGATGACGTTCAGATTAAAGCTCATGATGAATTGATATTGGAGTATAATGAGAATGTTGATATGCCATAATGTGTGTTGGAGAATGAAACTATGAATAAAAAAAAATGTAGAATATGAATAAGAGTAAACTTTTAGGAGGATTTTGTGCCGTAAATATGTTGGTTCTTCCTCAAATAGTGGTTAAAGCCCAGCAGTCAACTGCGGTAAATGATAAAAAAACTAATATTATTTTCATATTGGCGGATGATATGGGCTATTGTGATTTGGCTTGTTATGGGAATAAATATATTGAGACTCCTAATATTGATAAACTGGCAGCAACTGGCACTTCTTTTACTCAGTGTTATGCAGGATCGGGAATAAGTTCTCCTTCCCGTTGTGCGTTGATGACGGGGCGGAATACAGGGAATACTACCATTCGTGATAATTTCTGTAATGCAGGAGGTATTGAAGGGATGAAAGGTACAAAGCCTATACGAAGAATGCATTTGTTACCGAATGATACAACAATCGCTACTGTATTAAGCAGTGCTGGCTATCGGACATGTTTGGTAAACAAATGGCATTTGGATGGTTTTAATCCTGAGGCTACCCCTTTGAATCGAGGATTTGATGAGTTTTATGGCTGGCTTATTAGTACAATATATTCTAATGATCCATACTACTATCCTTATTGGCGTTTCAATAATGAGAAACTTGAAAATATAAAAGAGAATGAAGGAGACAAGCATATAAAACATAATACTGATCTTTCAACGGAAGATGCGATTAAATTTATAAATAGGAACAAGAAAAATCCATTCTTTTTATATTTGGCCTATGATGCACCGCATGAACCTTATATTATAGATGAAACAGTCTGGTATGATGATGAAACTTGGGATATAAATACTAAACGATATGCTGCGCTTATCACACACATGGACCGGGCAATTGGACGCTTGTTGGCAGAACTTGATAGATTGGGATTGCGTGAGAACACAATGATCATTTTTGCTTCGGACAATGGAGCTGCTAAACAGGCACCATTGGCCGAATTAGGGTGTAAAGGTTCGCTTAAGGGTATGAAAGGACAGCTTTATGAAGGAGGAATTCGGGTGCCCTTTATTGTTAATCAGCCAGGTAAAGTTCCGGTTCAGAAATTGAATAACATTATTTATTTTCCGGATGTAATGCCTACATTGGCCGCGTTGGCTAATGCCACAGATAAATTGCCCCCCAAATTAAATGGTATAAATGTCTTGCCGCTATTTTATGGTAAACAGCTTGATACGGATAATCGTTTACTGTACTGGGAGTTTCCTGGTAAACAACGTGCAGCTCGCAGAGGTGACTGGAAAGTTGTTACTATTAAAAAAGATGCTCCTTTAGAATTATATAATATAAAAGAAGACATAACAGAGTCTGTGAATTTAGCCGATAAATATCCTGAAGTAATAGCTGAATTTGAGAAGGAAATGAATAAAATGCATGTACCTACTCCCAATTGGCCATTGCCTGGTGAGTTTTGATTAGCTGTAATGATTAGGTCATGAAGAAAGGATGTTCGTAATGAGCATCCTTTTTTTTATGGTATTTTTAAGACTGATTTTATATTTAGTCCACTAAAGAATGCTACTATAAATCCTATTCCTTATTTGAATATTGAGTTATTTATTAAGAAAATCAAAAGAGAAAGTGTTTCGGTCAAAAAAAACATCTTATAAGCTGGTTGTTGATTTTATTTTTGTAACCCAAATAATGTGCTCGATAACGGTTGTACATTTTGCTAGTCTTAAATTATTTATTAATCAAATTTATTAATAATCTATGAGAATCTTACACAGAAAAATGTGCTTATTAATGCTTCTGTTAATAGGCTGTCCTTTAAGCATTTTAGCCCAGAACAAGACGCTTACCGGTACGGTTCGCGATGCGATTGACGTGGTGATCGGTGCTTCTGTTACGGTGAAAGGTGACAAATCTATTGGTACTATTACCGATATGGATGGTAATTTCAAACTCTCTGTACCTGTTTCGGCTAAGGAATTGGTGGTTTCGTTTATTGGTTATGAAGATCAAATTG
This sequence comes from Bacteroides sp. AF39-11AC, assembly GCF_003474285.1. Classification (NCBI taxonomy): domain Bacteria; kingdom Pseudomonadati; phylum Bacteroidota; class Bacteroidia; order Bacteroidales; family Bacteroidaceae; genus Bacteroides; species Bacteroides sp. AF39-11AC. The sequence continues at coordinate 633,004 of NZ_QROH01000001.1, forward strand.
TTCTTATTGGTAACAAAACCCATTTTGCAGTTACGCTCAAAGAATCTTCAGTAATGTTGGAAGAGGTCGTTGCTATTGGGTATGCGAAGGTGAAACGTAAAGAATTGACTGGTTCTTCTGTTTCAGTTGGTAGCAAGGATTTAGCCATTGCCCCTGTGACTACTGCCGCGCAAGCATTAGCAGGCAAAGCGGCTGGAGTGAATATTGTACAACAGAGTGGAGCTCCGGGTGCTGACATCAATATTACAGTACGTGGTGGTACGTCTATTACGCAAGGTACCGAACCGCTTTATATCGTTGATGGTTTTCAGATGGAGAATGGTTTGCAGAATGTGGATATTAATGATATTGAAACTATTGATGTCATGAAGGATGCTTCAGCAACGGCTATCTATGGTGCTCGTGGCTCGAATGGTGTTATATTGATTACGACAAAATCCGGTAAGGCAGGTAAGACGGAAGTATCTTATAATGGTTTTGTAAGTTTTGACCGTTTAGGAAAGAAGTTGGATTTAATGGGAGTTGAAGATTATGTAAAGTATCAATATGAATTCCAATTGCTTCGTGGCAATGAAGATAACTTCTCGAATATTTTTGGTGGAGATATTAATTCTGGTGATTTTTATACTAGTGCCTATGGGCGTATTGCTAACGAGTACGGTAATCGTGCCGGCATTGATTGGCAGGATGAGGTGTTTGGTAATACAGGTATCACTCAGAATCACAATGTGAATATCAGTGGTGGTAGCGAGAAAACTAAATACATGTTGAGCTACAACTATACGGGTGAAGACGGTATAATGGATAAACATGGTTATCAAAAGAATAGTATTCGTGCTAAAATTAATCATGAATTATGGAAAGGTGTGCGGTTTGATTTTTCTTCCAGTTTACAAATGACTAAAGTTGATGGAGGTGGTTCATTGGGAGGAACCTTGAAGCAGACTATTTTGCAGCCGGTAACTGGTGGTGTGAAATGGACCAATGAACAACTGTTAGGCTCTGATTTAGCTGATCTTTTCTCTGAAATGTATGGTGGGGACAATTATGATGCAAATAATCCGATTATTAATAACCAATCTATTACTAACGAGAAATATACCCGTATGGCTACAGTGAATGCTGGACTCGAAATAGATATATTGAAGGATTTAACTTTCCGTACTTCTGGAAGTTATATGTGGCAGCAAGTTCGTCATGATTATTGGGATAATGGTAATACTAAGACAGCTTCTTCCAATCAAAGTCCTTATGGTTATGGTTACCGTAACAACAGTGAAAAGTTTTCTTGGCAGATTACAAATACATTGAATTATGCATTTAATGTGAAAGAAGCTCATCGTTTTAATGTCTTGCTTGGTCAAGAAACTTGGTATCAAGAGTCTATGAACTTGGATAACGAATATCGTAAATTCTCAGATGGTAACTTTGGATTGAATGATGTCAGTATGGGTACTCCGCAAACGTGGAAGTCGGGAAAAAGTCGGGTAGGTCTTGTTTCTCTTTTTGGTCGTCTTTCTTACAATTATAGTGACCGCTATTTATTTACGGGAACGTTACGTGCCGATGGCTCTTCTAAGTTTGCCCGTGGTCAACAGTGGGGCTATTTCCCTTCGGCGTCTGCGGCATGGCGTATCTCTGAAGAAGGATTCATGAAGGATTTTGATTTCTTCCAGAATCTGAAATTGCGTGTTGGTTATGGAACTTCGGGTAATAATAATGTTGATAACAATATGTATGCTACAGATTACGGATCGGGGCATTATGGCTATAATGGTAGTGATTACATTACACTTGTACCCGGTACAACACTTGGAAACAAAAAATTGAAGTGGGAAAAAACCACCACCACCAATATAGGTTTGGATGTATCAATATTTAATAGCCGTGTCAATCTGTCTGTAGATTGGTATAACAATGAATCCTCCAATCTATTGATTAAGAATAAGATTCCTACTTCTACCGGTTATACTCACCAGTTCCAAAACATTGGCTCTATTCGTAATCGAGGTGTAGAATTAGTTTTGAATACAACCAATATTCGTACGAAGGATTTCAGTTGGACAATGGATTTCAATATAGCTTTCAACCGTTCTAAGGTATTGGATATTTATGGAGATGGTGAAACTGATAATTTCATAGCAGAATATGAATCTCGTATGGGTTTCAAGATTGAAGAGGGGAAACCATTAGGACAATTTTTTGGCTTGATTTATGATGGTATTTATACAACAGACGATTTTGTTCAGAATGCTGACGGTGGTTATACGTTGAAGGATGGCATTCCTTATTTGAAAGGTTCTAATCGTGAAAATGTAAAACCGGGTGATGCTAAATATAAGCCGACGGCTGGTGAGGTAGACTCAGATGGAAATCCGGTATGGGGGACTAATGACCGTACTGTAATAGGAAATGCAGCTCCTGATTTTATCGGAGGTTGGAACAATACCTTTACTTACAAAGGATTTGATTTGACCATCTTCATGAATTTTGTAGTAGGTAATGATGTGTTCAGCATGAGTACGCAACGTTTTATCGGTCCGTATTTAGCTAACCAAAATACACTTGAAAAAATGAAGAATCGTTTCACATTGATTGATCCATCAACCGGTAAGGAAAGTACTGATTTAGCACGTTTGGCTGCTTTAAATCCACACCAATATAGCGGTGATGCTTTATGGAATATTTCAGGTAATAACAAAACTGCTATTAGTGAACGTAGTAGTTACTATTTGGAAGATGGTTCTTACTTGCGTCTGAATACTATTACTTTGGGTTATACTTTACCGAAGAAATTAGTACAGCGCGCCAAAATCAGTAATGCCCGCGTATACTGTACCCTGAATAACATTCATACTTTTACTGGCTATACAGGGTATGATCCTGAAGTATCTGCATCAAGCAGCGCTTTGACACCGGGTATCGATAATTCATCTTATCCACGTTCTAAGAGTTGGGTAGTAGGCGTAAATTTAACATTCTAAATTAGATAATTAATATGAAAAAGATAATGAATATTTTAGGTATATCTGCTGCCATGTTGTTGGTTTTCACTTCTTGTGAAGATTGGCTCGATATGCCTTCCGAATCAAAAGCGGATAGTTCTACTGTTTTTGAAACAGTAGGAAGAGCGGAGATGACCGTGATGGGTGGTTATTCATGGTTGCATACACAAGAACTGGGCTATCAATTATTGATGGGTACGGATGAAGCTGCTTCTACAGAGTCCAATTCTAAATATAATGTGGCCAACTATGATTACACTAATACCTCCAGTATGTTGAGTTCTACTTATACAAATATGTATAAAGCCATTGAATATGCTAATGTTTGTATTAAGAACCTTCCGGAAATGAATGTTAGTGATGGTGAGAAGAAGAAAGTAGATGCACTACTGGGAGAAGCTTTGGCGATAAGGGCCTATGCATATTGGAACATAGTTCGTTTCTATGGTGATGTGCCTTATACTAATATTCCTACAGTAGATCTGACTACATTTTCTTCTTCGCGTGTCAGTCGTGATACTATATATGATCATTGTATTGAAGATTTAAAACGTGCAATTGAATTGCTTCCTTGGAAAAGTGAAGGTATGGTTGCTACTCCCGAACGTTTCACGAAGAATTCAGCTTATGGAATTTTGGCTCGTGTAGCTCTTTACGCTGCCGGTTACTCTTTACGTTGGGATCTGAATACAGTGCCTTATAATCAGAGCACTTTAAAAATAGCACAACGTAGTGATGCTGCTCGTATAAAAGAACTCTATCAAATAGCGGCGGATGCTTGTAAAGCTGTAATAACTAAGGGAGAAAATCGGTTGCTGGATAATTACGATCAGATTTTCAGAGACTTGGGAAATCAGCAATATAATGATGAAACTATGTTTGAGTATGGTTGGTATAGTACTAATGGCCAGGATGTTCGTACAGGTTATACAAATGGCATTCCTACAAGTGGTACGGACAATGAAGGTTTGGGTAAAGGCGGTAGCCAGATGATAGCCATGCCGACATTCTATTTTGAATTTGAAGAGAACGATCAACGGCGTGATGTTTCAGTTTGTAATTATGGTCTTAAGTTATCTACTGGCAACAATGCTTATCAAATGAATACTTTTGCCGGTATGGGTGTGGGGAAATATCGTATTAACTGGAAAAAGGTCAGAGGTTCTTCTGACAGTAAACGTGATTTTAATTGGCCTATATTGCGCTACTCTGATGTCTTGCTGATGTATGCTGAGGCTTTGAATGAGTTGAATAACGGTTCTACTCCCGAAGCTGAGAAAGCGGTGGAAGATGTTCGTCTGCGTGCATTTAATAATGATGCCTCTAAAGTTGGTACGATTCCTTCCGGTTATGAAGAATTCAAAAACTTTATTATACAGGAACGCAAATTGGAATTGTCTAATGAGGGACTGCGCAAGAGCGATTTAGCTCGTTGGGGGATATTGGTTGATTATCTGACAACTGAAAAAGAAAAGCTGGTTCAATTGGCCAAGCGCGAAGGAAGATATGCAAACGTAGATGTATATCGTGCTTATAAGTTGGCTTCAACCCCATCTTTTGCAGATCCGACAATAGCTTTACCTTATATCTCAATGACTGAACAGGATTTGGTGGATATGGAACTCTCTGAAACTGAACTAACAACAATGCATACGTTGAATTCCGGTTCCAAAGGTGCCATAAAAAGAAAATTCTTTGAGGCTGATGGACAAGTTTATTTCAAAAGCGAAGATGTGCCGGCTGGCGCAAAGAAAGTAGAAGAAGTGGAATATACAATTCTGAATATGTTCAGCGTCAATTCCATTAAGCAAAAAGGAAATCTTTGTGTAGAAGATGTTGAAGGTCTTTCTTCTAATAATGCATGGATTACAGGTAAAACTGGTGTATTCTACGGCATGAAGAAGAATATGGTAGAAATATTACCGTTTAATACTACGAACATAATTGATGTGAATCCGGGGCTTGCCGGTCAACAGCATCCATCTTATTAATGGGTAATTGTTTTTCTTGATGGTAAAAAGAGGAAGGCGGGCATATTATGGGATGCACCGCCTTTTTCTTTATCATTTTTATTATAGATGGATGATATTGACACCTTCGGCATAAACTACATGATTGACTTACAGGCTGAATCCGAAAAATGCTTTGGACGCATCTGATTATACGTTAGATATAAATTATATCAATGCTAAAGTTTATCTGGATGATTTGATAGAGTAAGTTAAAAACTGGCGATGGAAGGTCGCAACTAACAAATGTGTCTGTTATTCCCTTTGTAAAAAATGCAATATACCTATTAATAGCGATTGTAGCGTATACTCCTATTAAATATTCCGGTGAGATATTTACCTGCATATAGCGATTGTTTTGCTTTTCTTTTATAAAGACCTTTGCGGTGATTTATTAACTGCATAAAACTCTTTGTAAATTGAAAGCAAATATAATAAAACTCTTTGTTCTTATTGTTCTGTTAATTTCCTCATTATCTGCCTTTTCACAAGACAGAGCTATGATCTCCGGTAAGATATTATCTACGGAAAAAGAAATCGTTGATTTCGCGACTGTCTACTTGAAGGGGACGAGCTATGGTGGAACTACCAATCAAGAAGGTATCTATCATATAAAAGCGCCCGCTGGTAACTATACATTGGTCGTGTCTGCCATCGGTTATAAAACGGTTGAGAAGCAAGTGAAACTGATTGCCGGAGAGCGAGTGAAACAGAATCTCACGATTACTCCCGAGACACAACAATTGGATGAAGTAACCATCGTTTCCACAGGAGTGACCCGATTGAAAAGATCAGCCTTCAATGCAGTGGCTGTTGATACGAAAGAACTGCAGAATACGACGAAGAATCTGAGCGATGCTTTGACCAAAGCACCGGGTATGAAACTTCGTGAATCGGGCGGCGTAGGTTCGGATATGCAGCTCATGCTGGACGGATTCAGCGGGAAGCACGTTAAGATATTCATTGACGGTGTACCACAGGAAGGAGTGGGAAACTCTTTCGGACTGAATAATATTCCTGTGAATTTTGCCGACCGGATTGAGGTTTATAAAGGGGTAGTGCCTGTGGGGTTCGGTACCGATGCTATTGGCGGTGTCATCAATATTGTTACTAACAAGAAGCGCCGTCGCTGGTTCCTGGATGCATCCTACTCTTATGGTTCGTTTAATACACATAAATCATACGTCAATTTCGGACAAACTTTCAAGAATGGGTTTATGTATGAAATCAATGCTTTCCAGAATTATTCGGATAACGACTATCATGTAGAGGCTCCGGTAGAGGACTTCGAAACCGGTAGAATCGACAGAGATAAGAAAGTACGTGTAAAACGTTTCAATGATACGTACCATAACGAAGCTATCATCGGAAAGATTGGCATTGTGGATAAAGAATGGGCGGATCGACTGTTGTTGGGCTTCACCTACTCGCATATGTATAAAGATATACAGACAGGTGTGCGGCAGGAGATTGTGTACGGTCAGAAACATCGTAAAGGTCATTCACTGATGCCGTCGTTGGAATATAGCAAGCGTGACTTGTTGACTAAGGGGCTGGATATGGCACTGACCGTTAATTATAATAAGAATGAAACGACCAATGTGGACACTGCTTCCTATAAGTACAACTGGTACGGGCAGAAAGCGCTGATGAACTCCCCCGGTGAACAGTCTTACCAATATTCGCGGGCGGATAATAATAACTGGAACGGTACGTTGACTGTGAATTATCGAATTGATAAGGTACAGATGTTGACTTTCAATCATGTCTTGAATGCTTTTCACCGTTCCAACACTTCACTGCTTGCCAAGGAAGAGCAGAAAGAAGCTATCGCCAAGGAAACCCGTAAGAACATTTCCGGACTGTCCTATCGTTTGATGCCATCTGAGAATTGGAACTTCTCCGTGTTTGGTAAATACTACCATCAGTTTGTGGGAGGTCCGATGGCTACATCCAGTAATCAGAGTGAGTATGTACGCACCACCCGCGATGTCAGTTCCATGGGGTATGGTGCAGCGGGTACCTATTTCATATTACCCGGTCTGCAGGCGAAGTTGTCTTATGAGAAAGCCTATCGCTTGCCTACTATTGAAGAGATGTTCGGTGATGAAGATTTGGAAATGGGAGATATCGGTATCAAACCGGAGAACAGTGACAACCTGAATCTTAACCTCAGCTACACCCGGACATTCGGCAGTCACTCCGTATATGTGGAAGGTGGTTTGATATACCGCAATACAAAGGACTATATCCAGCGTAACATTGCCGACCTGAGCGGAGGTAAGTCGGCTGCTACTTATATAAATTACGGTAAGGTGCTGACAAAAGGCTTTAACGTTTCCGCCCGATACGGTTTCGGAAGATGGCTGAGCATCGGGGGAAACTTTACGCAAATGAATGTGCGCGACAATATGAAGACTTCGATTTCCAGCAGTGCGGCCAACCTTGCCTACAAAGAACGTATGCCCAACCTGCCATATATGTTTGCCGATTCGGACGTGACATTCTACTGGCGCAACCTCGGAAAGAAGGGCAATACACTGACAATGTCCTACGATAACCAATATCTGCACAGTTTCACTTATTATTCATCCAACATCGGGTCTAATAAGAATGATTATGTGGTGCCTAACCAGTTCTCGCACAATCTGGCTCTTTCTTATAGCTTGCACGGTGGCCGTTACAACCTGTCGTTTGAGTGCCGTAACTTTACAAACGAGAAACTGTATGATAACTTCAGCCTTCAGAAGCCCGGACGGGCATTCTACGGCAAGGTGCGTGTGTATTTTGGTAATTAGAGATTCATGGATTATATATAGAGATTAAATTAAAGGTAAAAAACAAGATGAAGAAGAATAACTTTTTGACCGGACTGTTTGCAACTGCAATGACCGGACTGGCGCTGACAGCGTGTACTGACAATGAGCCGAGCCTGGGTAATGGCACCGAGGGCAGAGGAGAGTATGTAATAGCATCTTCCGTTACGGCTTCGGGAAATACTACAAACGTTTTGCTGACTTCCGAAACATTGGATAAAGGTACGGTGTCTGCCATAAATAATGGCCTTGTGAATGACGGAGCTTCGCAGTGGATATTCTATAAAGACAAATACTTGTATGGTTTGACCTACAATCAGGGTAATGCCGGTACCACCCGTTCATTCGTGATGAACTCAAACTATGAAATGGTGGCGCGTTCGGGCGAGTATGCAGTGAAGCGTTTCACCAGCTATGGCATTTACGAAGGATATATCATCACGTCTTCTACGGGCGACGGATATACGGGTTATGCCGATGAAAACGGGTATCTGCCTAAGACGTTCCTGCTCTCTTATCTGGATGTAGCGGCCGAAACTTATAAGACGAATGATACACAGAACAAGGCTTACCTCTCGGAAAACTTCCTGGGAAATGGTGAGTTTGTGACACTGGCAGGTATTCTGCAACACGGTAACAAGATTTATAGCGCAGCTGTCCCGATGGGATTGAGCCAGTATGGTTCGGCGTACAATAATGGCGAGTGGGTGTTGCCGGGCAATGAGGACCTGATAAAGACGGAAGACGGTGGCTCAAACAGCAGCAGCTACAAGAAAGGAGAATTGCAATGGACGCAATATCCGAATGAATGTTGGGTAGCCATCTTTGATGATGAAACTCTTACCAGCAAGAAACTTATCAGTACAGATAAAATCAGCTATGCCTGCGGACGAAACAAGTCGCAATATTACCAGACTATCTGGGAAGCAGACAATGGTGATATCTACGTTTTCTCTCCCAGTTTTGCCAAGACAATGGACGACGTGCGCCAGCAGACCACTCTGCCTGCCGGTGTAGTACGTATTCCTAACGGTACGGAAGACTTTGATGATTACTATTGTGACTTGGAAGCTCAGAGTGGCGGAAAATCTTTCCTCCGTTGCTGGCACATTACGGGTGATTACTTCCTGATGTTGATGTATGACCGTGCTTTGACTGAAGAAGATTTTACTGCCAATCAACTGGCTATCTTCAAAGCGGGCGACAAGAAGCTGACTTATGTAACCGGCTTGCCTGAGACTGAATTGATTTCCGGCTTCGGCAATGCGCCTTATACCGAGAATGGCAATGTTTATCTGACTGTAACGACAACTGAGGGTTATCCTGCCATTTACAAGATTAATCCGTCGAGTGCCACTGCAACAAAGGGAGTCACCATTGAGGCTACTCAAATCAGCGGTGTAGGCCGGTTGACACCTACTAAATAAGCGAAAGATCATTCATTAATTATAATTAGGGATAAAGAGCCTGCTGGTATATGCCGGCCAGGCTCTTTTTTACGAACTTCATAAAATGACATAATGAGAAAGATATTCCGTAATATACACTTGTGGCTTTCCATCCCTTTCGGGATACTGATTACGTTGATCTGCTTTTCGGGCGCAGCACTGGTCTTCGAGAAAGAAGTGATGGAGCTTTGCCACCGTGATCTCTACTTTGTGAAAAAGGTTGAGGCTGCTCCGTTACCCATGGAACAGCTGATGACTAAAGTGGCGGCAACTTTGCCCGATAGCGTATCAGTGACCGGTGTAAATGTTTCGTCTGATCCCGAACGAGCCTATCAGGTTACGCTTTCCAAACCCCGTCGCGCATCTATGTATGTGGACCAGTATACGGGTGAGGTTACGGGCAAATATGAACGTGCACCCTTTTTCAACTTTATGTTCCGGATGCACCGTTGGTTGCTGGACAGCATGAAGCAGGATGGCGGCATCTTCTGGGGCAAGATGATTGTCGGCACCAGTACGCTGATGTTTGTGTTTGTGCTGATATCAGGCGTCGTCGTCTGGTGGCCGCGTACGCGCAAGGCATTGAAGAACAGCCTGAAGATTGTAGCAAATAAAGGTTGGCGTCGCTTCTGGTACGACTTGCATGTGGCGGGCGGAATGTATACGCTTATCTTCCTGTTGGCTATGGCTCTTACGGGACTGACATGGTCTTTTCAGTGGTATAGGACAGGCTTTTATAAAACCTTTGGCGTGGAAGTGCAGCCCAGTATGGGGCACGGAAATGCAGCAGCCAATGCTACCGCGAAAGGCGGGAAGTCAGGAGGTAAACCGGAGGGTAGGGAAGGCCGTGGTGAACGTTCCGGAAACAGGGGTGAAAGACCCGAGGGCGAAAGTGGCAGACCGGAAGGACGTGGTGTGCATAGGCGTTCTCCTTATATACATTGGGAACAGGTGTACGAACAATTGGCCCAAGCAAATCCCGGTTACAAACAAATCAGCATCTCCGACGGTTCCGCCAGTGTTGCTTTCAATCGCTTTGGCAATCAGCGGGCAACCGACCGCTATAAATTCAATCCCCGCAACGGTGAAATAACCGAAACGACTCTATACAAGGATTTGGAGAATTCCGGTAAAATCCGTGGTTGGATTTACTCCGTGCATGTGGGCAGTTGGAGCGGCATACTGACGCGGATACTGACCTTCATTGCCGCATTGATAGGCGCAAGTCTTCCGTTAACGGGATATTACCTTTGGATACGTAAGAAGATAAAGCGGAAAGCGTTTTGACATTTTGCTTTTTATGCATAATGAGAATGCGATATTTCCGTCCAACGGAGGGGGAGAATGAAAAGAAACGAACGGAAATCAGCATATTGCTGATTGAAAGTGGAATACAGAAATACGTACAACTCTGAAAAAAGAAAAATAGATGGTCTGTCCACTGAAAATACATGGTTTGTTTCACATCCATGGACCGTTTATGTTCGATCCATGGATCGTTTGTTCTTCATCTATAGATCAGATGCGTTCCATCCATAGATTGTTTGCGTTAGATCCATAGTTCGTTTGTGAAAGATCTATAGTTTCTTGCATAAGTATTGCATATATGGCCTGCTTTATACAAAAATGCTGCATTTATATTCCGTGGATTATGCAATCGGATTCTATTTGAACTGTTTGTGGAAAATGTTCTGTTGGGAAAAGGATAGTTTTGATAGCTTTTTGTTCGCAGTGAAGCGGAATGAGTGACTTCTTGTGATATAAAGAGCTAAGTGGAAAGAAGCGGGGATTATCTCTCCGTCATTTTGTACAGCCAGAAAATCATTCTGCTTATTTATTGTTTGCCAGAGAATGTCTTTCTTTGTAAAATCGAATAATAAAGCCAAATACTATGAGTAGAAAGCACTTTCTTGGTACTATCCTTTTCTTACTGACAGCTTGGATTGTACAAGCTCAGGAAACAGAACGTCAATATCTTTCCGGCACTGGGTTGGGTAACACCGTGACCTGGCAGTTTCGTGTATCCGAAGGAAACAACAGCGGGCGCTGGAGTAAAATAGAAGTTCCTTCACAATGGGAACTGCAAGGCTTCGGTGAATATACCTATGGCCGTTGGTATAAGAAACCCGGAGTGAAGAATCCTTCGATGGAAGAAGGTATTTATAAGCGCTCTTTCCGTGTTCCCCGCGACTGGCAGGGACAGAATGTACATCTCTGGTTTGGTGGTGTAATGACTGACACCGAAGTCTTCGTCAATGGTCAATCCGCAGGCCCCGTACATCAGGGAGGTTTCTATCGCTTCTCTTATGACGTCACCGATCTGCTGAAATTCGGAAGCAACAATCAAATTGAAGTTCGTGTAAAAAAGCACTCTGACAACAAGTCCATCAACGCTGCCGAGCGCAAGGCGGACTGGTGGCTCTTTGGTGGAATATATCGCCCTGTATGGCTGGAAGCAAAGCCGGCTACACATATCGAACGCCTCGCCGTAGATGCCCGTGCGGATGGAGAGCTAAAAGTAGAAGTACATTTGCAAGGCACCACCGGAGAAGAAAGTCTTTCTATGGAAGTGGCACCGATATCTGCCAAGGATGCCGGACACCGTCCCGTGAAAGTTACTAAAGATTCCGTTCAGTTGCTGACTGCTCATTTCGACGGTATATCTCCGTGGACTCCTGAATCCCCTGTACTCTACCGGCTTACAGTTTCCTTGCTCGGTAAGGCAGGAAACGTCATTCACTCCATGGATACCCGCATCGGCTTCCGCACTATTGATTTCCGCCCTCGCGACGGACTCTACCTGAACGGTACCAAGCTTGTTATGAAGGGCATCAATCGCCACACCTTCCACCCCGATGGCGGACGAACCACGAATAAAGAACTCAGCATACAGGATGTCAAGCTCATCAAGGAGATGAATATGAACGCCGTCCGTTCTCACTATCCCCCCGATGAACATTTCCTGGATGCCTGCGACTCTCTTGGTTTGCTCTACATCGACGAGCTGGCTGGCTGGCAAGATGCTTATGATACCCCTACAGGTACCCGCCTTGTCCGTGAAATGTTGACGCGTGACGTGAATCATCCCTGTATCGTGCTCTGGAGCAATGGTAACGAAGGTGGATGGAATACTGCAATTGATAGCCTGTTCCGCACTTACGACCCGCAAAAACGTCATGTCATCCACCCCTGGGCGGATTTCGATGAACTCGATACGCACCACTATCCTGCTTATCTCACCGGAGTGGCCCGTTTTACTAATGGCTATAAAGTCTTCATGCCCGCCGAATTCATGCATGGCCAGTACGATCAGGGACATGGTGCCGGACTGGAGGACTTCTGGGCACGCTACACCGCCCATCCTCTCTTCGCCGGAGGCTTCATGTGGGCATACAGTGACGAAGCTGTACGCCGTTCCGACCGTGGAGGTGCACTGGATAGTGAAGATTACAATGCCCCGGATGGTATCCTCGGTCCCTATCGCGAAAAGGAGGGCAGTTACTATTCTGTCCGTGAAGTCTGGTCGCCTATCTATGTGGAACCTCTGATGATTACCCCCTCGTTCCGTGGTGACTTCCGGGTATCGAACCGATTCCTGTTTACGAACCTGGACAAGTGTTCCATGCGTTGGCGCGTACTCCATTGTGCATCGCCTTTGCAAGGTGAAGCTGTGGGTAACCCGGTATCTGTAGCCGATGGAGGTGCCCAAAGTTGGCGTCAGGTAGTAGATAGCGGAATGGTACAACTTCCTTCGTTGGTTCCCGGTGAGACAGGATTCGCCCGAATCGCAGCTCCCAAACTTTTTGAGGGGGATATCCTCGAACTTGAAGCCTATGGAGCCGATGGCGAAAGCATCTGTACACGTACCTTCCCGATACATTATGCGAAAGATTATCTGCAAGGTGAACTGCAGGCAAATACTCATTCGTCCGCTTCACAAACTTCAGCCACGGGTAATTGCCGTGTTGAAGAAACCGATACTCTGATTACTTTGCATTCTCCTGCCGTTACCGTCTCTTTCCGGAAGAGTGACGCTACTATCACTTCCGTAATAAGGAATGCCGACAGTCGGGTTATTCCTCTGAAAGATGGTCCCGTTGCCGTGGGTATGAAGATGATCCTGTCCAATCTCTCCGCCCGTACGGAAAATGGTGATGCTGTTCTTTGTGCACGCTATCGGGGTGCTGCCGACTCCATCGTTTGGCATCTCACCCCTGCCGGTCTCCTCTCTATGGATGCCGTGTTGTTGAACCGTGCTTCCGGTGGCGGTGGCTTCGACGATGCCTTTACCGACACCGAAGTCCTGAACCTCGGACTCACTTTCTCATATCCCGAATCCGAGTGCTCCGGCATGCGTTGGATGGGACGTGGTCCCTACCGTGTCTGGAAGAATCGTATCCCCGGTGCCAACTATGGCATCTGGCAGAAAGATTATAACAATACCATCACCGGTGAAAGTACCGACCGCCTTGTGTACCCCGAATTCAAGGGCTATCATGCCAACTTCTATTGGGCTACCTTGCAAAGTTCTACGGTTCCTTTCACCGTGTATGCTGCCAGTGATGGCATCTTCCTGCGGGTATTCACGCCCGAAGAACCCCACGGCCGCCAGGATGGCATCAATACCATGCCCGACTTCCCCGCGGGAGATATTTCTTTCTTGCTCGATATTCCGGGTATCCGTTGTTTCAAGCCCATCAGCCAACATGGTCCACAGAGTCAGCCGGGAATTATCCGCATCAAGAAAGGAGACGAAGGATTACGGCTGAATCTGATGTTCGACTTTAGATAAGTAAACAAAATACGATAATCTATGAAATCTATTATTATTGCCGTCAGCATATTGCTGGCGGCAGTTAGTTGTGTGCATGCGCAACTAACGTCTCGTGCGATGGCATCCGCTGATGAAGCGTCGCTACCAATCGCCTTTCCCGGTGCCGAGGGATATGGCAAGCATACATGGGGTGGACGTGGCGGGCGCGTCTTTGTCGTAACCAATCTGAATGACAGTGGTCCGGGCAGTCTTCGTGAGGCTGTAGAATCAGAAGGGGCTCGTATCGTAACCTTTGCTGTAGATGGTACCATCGAGTTGAAGTCCCACCTGCGTATTAAGAACGACAGTATCACCATTGCCGGTCAATCTGCTCCGGGGCAGGGTATTTGTCTGAAAGATTATCCTCTCATCATAGATGCCAGTCAGGTCATCGTCCGCTATCTTCGTGTACGTGTCGGCGACCGCCATCAGTTGGACAGTGATGGCTTGGGGGGTGGCCGGTATGGGCAGAAGAATGTGATTCTCGATCACCTTTCCGTCAGTTGGAGCATCGACGAATGCCTGTCTATCTACAAAACAGAAAACCTGACCGTGCAATGGTGTCTTGTGGCCCATAGCCTGAATGCATCGGTGCATACCAAAGGGAGCCATGGTTTCGGTGGCATCTGGGGTGGCTATAAAGCGACTTTTCATCATAACCTTCTGGCCAACCATGCCAGCCGTAACCCCCGTTTTTCTTCTGTAGACGGGACTAAATGGGTGGACTATCGCAATAATGTAGTCTACAACTGGGGATTTAAAGCTGCCTACGGTGGCGGTCATCATGGAGAAATCAATATGGTGAAGAATTACTATAAACCGGGACCGGCATCCCAGCATCATCGTCTGCTCGATGTGGCAGAGGATGGAACAGGCCGTTATTATGTAGCAGGTAATGTGATGGCAGGTGATCAGGCTGTCACCTGTGACAATCGTATCGGAGTACGTGATTGTGCCGGGAAGCCTTACATTCTTCACCGGAAAAGTGCTTCACCGGATTCCGGCATATCACTTGAAGCACGTCCGGAGAGGGGAGAGGAAACTGCAACTTGTCTGGTAGAGCAGCCGTTTCCCTATGCGGCAATCTCGGAGGATGAGCCGGATCAGGCTTACCGTCGCGTACTGAAGTCTGTCGGTTGTAGTTTTCAGCGTGATAGCTATGACAAGGAAGTGCTGCGGCAGATGAAAAAAGGAATAGGTACATTCGGTGTCAACGGCATCATCAATTCACCGGACGATGTAGGAGGATGGCCCGTACTGAAAACAGGCAAAGCACCGCTCGACAGCGATGGTGACGGTATGCCCGATGCTTGGGAACGTCGTCACGGATTGAATCCGGATGATCCCTTGGATGCGGCTGCCTACACACAGGATGGAAAATATACGAATATCGAAGTCTATCTCAATGCTCTTGTGAAGGACTGATAATAAAGTAAATGTCATTTACCTTATCATTTATGCCAAAGCATACAGAGCACAGTTCGCAGGGAACTGCTATTTTTGTCCCGACTATTAATCTAACTATCTGTTATTAAGAATACCATGAAAAAAGTATTTTATTCCCTTTTCGCCGCTTTCGTGCTGACGGCTTGCGGTTCGGAGAAACAAGCTCCGATAGACCGTGAAGCATTGGTGGCCCGTAACAATCCTCAAGTAGCCTCGTTCGATTCGTTGGCTTCGCTCAGCGTGGGTAATGGTGAATTTGCGTTCACGGTAGATGCTACCGGTTTGCAAACATTCCCGTCTATGTATAGTAAAGGTGTGCCTTTGGGTACACAGAGCCAGTGGGGCTGGCATTCATTTGCCAATCCGCAGGGATACAAGTCTGAAGAAACCCTGAAAGCCTTTGACTTCGGCCGTGGACACGAAGAACTCTACGCCTGCCAGTTCAAGGAGGCGGGGCGGCAAAAAGAAGCTTCCGACTGGTTCCGCGTCAATCCGCACCGCTTGCACCTGGGTATTGTCGGTCTGGAACTGGGTGACGGAGTGAAAGCATCCGATATTACTGATATCCGCCAAACACTGAATATGTGGAAAGGTGAAATCACCAGCCACTTCACACTGAATGGTAACGTTTTTGATGTACAGACAGTCTGCCATCCCGATCAGGATATGATTTCCGCCAGTGTCACCAGTCGTGCACATGCCGGTGTCAATCTGCGCTTTCCGTATCCCACGGGTGCACATGCCGATGATGCATGCAATTGGGATGCGAACGATAAACATTCTACAACCATTGTCCGTCAGGATGCCCAAAGTGCCCTGCTGAAGCGTGTGCTCGATGAAACCACTTATTATGTAACTCTGCGTTGGGAAGGCAAAGCCAATCTGGCCGAGAAATCCAAGAACTATTTCGTCTTGACTCCGGATGAAGATATGCTGGCGTTCTCCTGTCTCTTTACTGCTGAGGAGCCTGCCGCAGATCAGGTCTTGCCTGCCTTCACAGAAACTGCTGCTGCCAGTGCCTCTTATTGGACGAACTTCTGGACGAATGGCGCTGCTGTCGATTTCTCACATTGCACCGATCCGCGTGCCGGGGAGCTGGAACGTCGTGTGGTACTCAGCCAGTATCTTCTCGCTATCCAGTCTGCCGGTAGTGTACCTCCGCAGGAAACTGGTCTGACCTATAATTCCTGGTTCGGTAAGTTCCATCTCGAAATGATTTGGTGGCATCAAGCCTGGCAACCGCTTTGGGGACATACTGATCTGCTGGACCGTACGCTGGGTTGGTATGAAACCGTAGAACCCGTTGCCCGTGAAATAGCCCGTCGCCAGGGTTTCCCCGGTGTGCGCTGGATGAAGATGACTGATCCCAGCGGTACGGAAGCACCTTCCAATGTAGGCTCTTTCCTGATCTGGCAACAACCGCATTTCATTTATCTGGCCGAGCTTGTTTACCGTTCCAATCCTTCAGACGAAGTGATTCAGAAGTACAATAAACTGGTGCAGGAAACTGCCGAGTTCATGTATGCTTTCGCAACTTATGATGAATTCCACGGTCGTTTCATCTTGAAAGGTGCTATCCCTGCACAGGAAACACTGCGTGCAGCTACCACTATCAACCCTCCTTTCGAACTCTCTTACTGGCACTTTGCTATGCAGACAGCCCAGAAGTGGCGCGAGCGTGCCGGTGGAAAGCGCAATCTGGAATGGGACGAAATGATAGACAAACTCTCCCCGCTTGCTTATAACGAGGATCATCTCTACCTGGCATCCGAAGATGCCGTCGATACTTACAAAGATATTCGTTTTACCAGCGACCACATGGCCGTGCTTGGTTCCGTAGGTATTCTTCCGATGAACAAGCTCATTCGCGACGACTATATGAAGAATACCCTGCACTGGGTGTGGGACAACTGGAACTGGGGAAAAACCTGGGGTTGGGATTATCCGATGACTGCAATGAATGCCACCCGTCTGGGCGAACCCGAAAAGGCTGTAGGCGCTTTGCTGATGGATAAACGCACTAATACCTACCTGTTGAATGGACATAATTATCAGGATGGGCGTCTGCGCTGTTACTTGCCCGGTAATGGTGGCTTGCTGACTGCCGTAGCATTGATGTGTGCCGGTTGGGATGGTTGCCAAGTGAAGAATCCGGGCTTCCCGCAGGACGGAACATGGGATGTACGTTGGGAAGGTCTGAGCCCGATGCCGTAACTGTCTGCTCATTAAAAAATCGCGTATTCCGTTGGTGGAATTAATTTAAAACGGAAAAGTAATAAATAAATAGATACGCGGACGACGCGTACCCATTTAATTCATAACCCTATATGAAACGAATATTTCTCTATACCGCTATCTCTCTGTTGCCTGCCATCGCTTACGCACAGTATACCACCGGTAATAAACCGCAAGGTGCTGGCGATCGCATAGAGTCCACCTCTTTCAACGATCATAAACGTGGTGCCTCCCGTACCCTGCAATATCGTCCGGATGGAGAAGACTTTGTAAGCGTCAACGGTAAGAACCGTTATACCCGAGCTCTCTATGGCAGCCACACAGCTTTCCGTTTAGAGACGAGCGACCGTCCCGTTTTTGCTGTTTATGAGAAGCGTAATAGTAAGAATATCAGTTTCCGTCTTCTGCTGAGTGATGGCAGTTCTGTAGCTCTTGATTCTACTGCCTGGTGTGAATCACGCTACACTCCCGGTCGCCGTTCGTATCGCCTGACGCATCCTGCCTGGGGTGAGAATGCAGAACTGCAGATCTCCGCTCTCGCCTTGCCCGATGAAGATGCTGCTATCTGGAAGATAACTCCCATCAATATGCCTCAGGGGGCTACTTTACGCTCTTTGCTGAGCGAAATCCGCCTTGACAAACTGAGCCGTAACGGTGATATGGGGGCTGACCCTCCCGGTTGCTTCGATGCACCGGAGCATCCCGGACAATTGCAGATTACGGATATAGCTCTGGACACTGCTCCACAGAATATCTATATTCTTGTCCGCGATTATTCCCTGGTGATTCCTTCCTTTGAAGAAGGTGTTGCTCTCTATGATAAATCAGGGCGAGCCCGTGCCGAACTGGCTTCCCGCATTCGGATTACAACTCCCGATCCATTTTTCAATACCTTGGGTGGTGCCCTTGCCGTAGCTGCCGATGGTATTTGGGATGGCGAGGTCTGGTTGCATGGTGCTATTGGTTGGCGTATGCCCCTTAGCGGCTGGCGTGCAGCTTATACAGGTGATGCCCTGGGGTGGCACGATCGCGCCCGTACGCATTTCGATGCCTATGCTGCCAGCCAAGTGACTGAGGTACCCAATACGATACCACATTCTGCACAGGATTCTGCCCTTGCCCTGGCTCGTTCCGTAAAGCAATGGGGTACACCGCAGTACAGTAACGGATATATCTGTCGTAATCCGCGTCGTAACGATCAGATGCATCATTACGACATGAATCTTTGCTATATAGATGAACTCTTGTGGCATCTTAACTGGACCGGTGATTTGGAATATGCCCGTCGTATGTGGCCTGTACTTACTCGTCATCTTGCCTGGGAGAAGCTCAACTATGATCCTGATAATGACGGTCTTTACGATGCCTACGCCTGTATCTGGGCAAGCGATGCCCTCTACTACAACAGCGGTGCCGTAACTCACAGTACCGCTTATAACTATCGGGCCAACCGCCTTGCTGCTCTGATAGCCGAAAAAATAGGGGAAGATTCCACGCCTTACCGTGAGGAAGCTGATAAGATATTGAAAGCACTGAATGCCCGCCTTTGGATGCCCGAGCGTGGACATTGGGCTGAGTTCCAGGATTTCATGGGACATAAACGTCTGCATACCGCTCCCGGGGTGTGGACCATCTATCATGCACTCGATAGCGATATTGCCGATCCTTTCCAAGCATATCTTGCCACCAGTTATGTAGACCGTGAGATTCCTCATATTCCTGTTCGTGGCGAAGGCCTGAAAGATGAAGGGTATGCTACTATTTCCACTACCAACTGGCTGCCTTATTCCTGGAGTATCAATAATGTAGCTTTTGCCGAAGTGATGCATACCGCCCTTGCTTATTTCCAGGCAGGTCGTACCGATGCCGGTTTCAAATTGTTGAAAAGCTCTATTTTGGATGGTATGTATTTAGGTGAAAGTCCTGCCAACTTTGGGCAGATCAGCTTCTATGATGCCGCCCGTGGAGAGTGTTACCGCGATTTCGGCGATCCTATCGGTGTTGCTTCCCGCGTGTTGATACAAGGTCTTTATGGTATTCTGCCGGATGCAATGAACGAACGTTTGTTAGTGAAACCCGGTTTACCGTCCGCATGGCCGTCTGCCTCCCTGCATACACCGGATATTGATTTCGATTTTCAGCGGGGAGATAAGGAAGGAGTTACCTCTTATGTAGTAACTCATCGTTTGCCTGCTGTCCGTACTCTGGAACTTCAATTTCCGGCACAACGTTCTAAGGTGGCAAAACTTACAATCAATGGGAAACCTGCCACATGGACGTTGGTTGAGAAATCCATCACTCGTCCAATGTTGTCTGTTGTGGTGCCTGCCTCTTCCGGCGAAGAGACGGATGTACGTATTGAATGGGGTGGTGAAGAGCTTTCTTCTCCTGCATTAGTTCCTGCCAATGTTGCATATGCTGAGGCTCCTGTCTGCTTTGCTCCTATGCAACAGGATGAAATGAAATGGTGGTACCCTGTTGACAGACCTCAATCCGAAGCCAATCAAAGTTTGATAGAACCCAGTACTTTCACCCAAGTTCATTCTGCAAAATGTGAGCCGGTAGTGATGGATACCCGTTTCAATTCATCTGTGACGGATATTTTCCGTAACGAATATCTTTCTCCCCGTTCTCCTTATACTACTTTGCAAATACCCAAACAGGGTATCGGGGAGTGGTGTCATCCTTTGCATACAGTGGATATTAATGATGCCGGGCTTCGTTCTTCTGTTCAGAATGGTATATTGAATACCGAGTTGGGCATACCTTTCCGCACTCCTGCTGAAGGTTATAATGTGGCTTTTACTTCTCTTTGGGACAATTATCCGGATAGTCTGGAAATTCCTCTCAAAGGAAAAGCTTCCCGTGCTTATTTGCTTATGGCGGGCAGTACGAACCATATGCAGTGTCATATCGATAACGGAGTTATCCGTGTCTATTATAAAGACGGTAGCTGTGATGTAATGTCCTTGCGCAATCCGGATAACTGGCCTCCTATCGAGCACATCTTCTTTGAAGACGGTTTGGCGTTTAATCGCCATACCCCGGCGCTCTACCGCCTGCGACTTAAAACAGGCGAAATCAGTAATAATTTCGGTGAAGAGTTGGGATTCCCGGGTGCTTCCCGTGAATTGGATGGTGGAGCGGCTGTGTTGCTCGAAATGCCTTTGAACCCCGATAAGAAGCTTTCCCATCTTGTTCTCGAAACTCTTTCCAATGATGTGGTAATCGGGTTGATGAGTATTACGCTGCAACGGTAAGTAATCCCTTGGCAAAGCACCATACGAAATACCCGCATATCACGACTTTGAATACGGTTCCTACCAAGAAACCTATCAGTGCCCCGATGCCCGATTTGAAGGCGTCCCGGGCACTTCTTTCTCCTAAAAGTTCTCCGATGAAAGCTCCTCCGAAAGGTCCTAAAACAATTCCCCACGGGCTGAAAAACACGATTCCGACAATAGAACCTATCAGACATCCCCAACTTCCCCATTTGGTTCCACCGCTAAATTTACTTCCTATGGCAGGAGTAAAGTAATCCAGCACTTGTACCAACACAACCAGCAACAACCACACGAGTAACTGAGTGGTAGAAAATTGCGCTCTATCCGTAATGTGAAGTAATAATAAACCGATGTAAGATATAGGCGGCCCGGGAATGACAGGCAGGACACAGCCCAATAAGCCTACGATAAGGCATATTCCGCCTAATGTGATGAGTAAAATGTCAACCATGTTGATATAGATTTAGGAAAATGTTGTCTTTTGTGAACCGATATATAACAAAAAAGGTCTAACTCTTATTGAGAATCAGACCTTCTTTGTGTCGGAATGAGGCGACTCGAACGCCCGACCCCTACGTCCCGAACGTAGTGCGCTACCAACTGCGCTACATTCCGATACTTGCTTTCGAAAAGTGGTGCCACCAGGAATCGAACCGGGGACACAAGGATTTTCAGTCCTTTGCTCTACCAACTGAGCTATGGCACCTTCTTCGTTTGCGGGTGCAAAGATAAATAGTTTTTTTAATACAGCCAAAGGATTTCTGAAAAAATAAAAGAAAAATCCCCCTTACATTTTATAAGTCATGTAAGGGGGAATGTCTTCTTATAATTAGTCTATATTCGGGTTGATGCTTTTCCAATCCTTTATTTCAGGAAGTACACCCATTCCGATTACCTCGTCGCGTAGCTTGCAAAGGTGTGCATAGCTTTCTTTCAGTTTGGCTTCTTCTTCCGGAGTACCTTTCAGTTCTTTGTAATGTACGCCGTCTTTGGTGATTTCTGTTTCCATAGCCATCATGATGTGGTCGAAGCCGTGGCTGTGTACATAGGTACCTGCAGGCCAGCGGAACGGTTTTCCACCCATAGCAGCGGCAATCATCTCTATGGATACGTATGCAGGGCTTTGGAAAGAAGAGCGTCCGCGGAGATTGATAATATTGGCACCGCCCTTGGTTACCTTGCTTTGGATTTCAGCCCATTGCTCGGCAGTAAGAGCAGGAGTACCGATGATTTCCAACAAAGGCTTGCCGTCTACTTTAGCAGTGGAAGCATAAACAGCCATTTGTTCTCCGTGCCCACCATAGGTACGGCAGTTTTCCACCTTGTCGGGAGAAATATGGAAATGCTTGGCAAGTTCGCTGCGTAAGCGAGTGCTATCGAGAGCGGCAAGGGTAGTTACCTGTGAAGGTTTCAGGCCGGAGTACAACAGGGTAATCAATCCGGTGATGTCAGCTGGATTGAAAATTACCACTACATGTTTCACATCCGGACAGTAAGCCTTTACATTCTTACCGAATTCCTCGGCGATGGCGGCGTTGCCTTTCAATAAGTCTTCACGTGTCATGCCGGCTTTGCGGGCAGCACCACCCGAAGATACGATGTATTTGGCACCTGTCAGTGCTTCTTTGATATCAGAAGTGTAAGTGAGGTTCAGTCCTTCGAAACCGCAGTGGAACATTTCTTCTGCTACACCTTCCAAGCCCGGGCCGTAAGGATCATACAGACAAATGTTTGGTGTCAAATGCATCATAATGGCAGTCTGTGCCATGTTAGAACCGATCATACCGGCTGCTCCTACAATCGTAAGCTTTTCGTTTGTTAGAAATTCCATAACTTTTATGTATTTAGAGGTGAATATTATTTTTTTATTTCTGATTTCACGCTACAAAAATAACTGTTTTCCAAGAGATTTGTTCATAGAAAAAAGTTATGGTTTAGATTGAAAAGTTATTCCTTATACTTATCTTTGCTCAAAAGCGAAGATAAGCAGCCTCCTGGCATTAAAAATAAGCGGCCTTATTTTGTACTGCCTTCGGTTTGCATTACCTTTGTCCCCAAAGGAAAAGAAATTATGAGCATCGAATTAGGAAAATACAATGTCTTAGAGGTAGTCAAAGAAGTAGAGTTTGGCATGTATCTGGATGGTGGTGAAGACGGAGAAATCCTGCTTCCCTTGCGCTATGTGCCCGAAGGTTGTCAGCCGGGGGACTTACTGAATGTATTTATATATTTGGATAATGAGGAACGCCTTGTTGCCACCACGCTGACCCCGCTGGTGCAGGTGGGCGAATTTGCCTGTCTGGAAGTGGCATGGGTAAACGAGTATGGGGCATTCCTGAACTGGGGATTGATGAAAGACCTCTTCGTTCCTTTCCGTGAACAAAAGATGAAGATGCAGGTTGGGAAGAAGTATGTCGTTCATGCCCATCTGGATGATGAAAGCTACCGCATCGTAGCTTCTGCCAAAGTAGACCGTTATCTTTCCAAAGAGCCCGCCCCTTACGAGGCGGGAGATGAAGTAGATATACTGATCTGGCAAAAGACGGATTTAGGTTTCAAGGCCATCATTGAAAATAAGTACAGCGGTTTGCTCTATGATAGTGAAATATTCCAGTCCCTGCACACGGGCGACCGGGTGAAAGCTTTCATCAAACAGGTGCGCGAAGATGGTAAGATAGACCTGATACTCCAAAAACCCGGTTTCGAAAAGGTAGACGATTTTTCGAAAACCCTGTTGCAATACATCAAGGATAATGGCGGTCGGATTGCATTGAATGATAAAAGTCCGGCAGATGAAATCTACTCTACCTTTGGGGTGAGTAAGAAGACCTTTAAGAAAGGAGTGGGCGATCTTTATAAAAAGCACCTCATCCTCTTGCAGGGAGATGGTATCGTGTTGGCAACTTCCCCGAAGTCCTAAACTGATTAGGGAAATCCCTATATAAGAATAGAGAGAAACAAATGAATAGGGGATAATCTTCCCCTATTTTTGTTTTCAACAAAGAATAGATATTCATGAACTAAGTAAAAAAACGCTACCATGAAACGAATATTATTTATCCTGCTTGCCACTTTGAGTACTGCTGTTTGCAGCGCAGGCACGGACGCTATGAGTAATAGCAAAGTACGTAAGGAAACTCGTTTCCTCACCGATAAAATGGCTTATGAGCTGAATCTGAACACCGAGCAATACAATGATGTGTATGAAATCAATTATGATTTCATTTCCGGCATACGTTATCTGATGGATGATGTGTTGTATGGCAATGAGTGGGCCCTCAATCGTTATTATGATTGCCTGGATGTACGCAATGACGATCTTCGTTGGGTATTGAGCAGTGGCCAGTATGCCCGCTTTATACAGGCAGAGTATTTCTATCGTCCCATCTACACCAGTGGAAACCGTTGGTACTTCCGTGTTTATGTCACGTATACCAATCACAATCATTTCTACTTCCCCCGTCCATATCACTACCGCACATACGCAGGCGGGCACTATCGTACACATCATAATAATACAAGCTATTATCGTGGACGTTACAAGCATCCGTTCTATAACGGTTCGTACCGTATCCGTGATACTAAAACCTATACTACGCACCGCCGTTCGGATTTCGGTTCTGTAACTGTACGTCCGGGTTCCAATCGTGCACCGGCAAGAGACGATGTATACACTACCCGTCGTAGCAGTTCCAATAATAACCGCTCTACCACTACCGGTACTACCCGTCGTGAAAGTACGAACAGCAATGCTACTACCAATACTAATAATAGCTCACGCAGCAATAGTAGCACCACGCGCAGAACAGATAACAGTACGCGCAATAATAGCGATTCCCGCAGCAACAGTAATAGCTCTCGTAGCAATAGCAGCAGCGAAACGAAAAGCAATACGAATACCACTCGCCGTAGCACCACTACCAAGCCGAGTACGGAACGTAAAGAGAGCAGTTCTTCCAGTGTGCGGAAATCTACAGAAAACAGCAGCCGTAGCAGCGGTTCTTCTTCTACAAGAAGCAGTAGCTCCGGTACTTCCCGTCGTTCTTCGGGCGATCGCCGCTAAGTAAAAAATGAGCGAATTATTTGTGTATCTGCCGAATAATTCGTTCCTTTGCACCGCTTTCGCGCAATCGCTGTCAGGACCCAGAGAGAAGCCTGGTATGTTGCGTTGTAACGATCAAACAATTTAAGAACAATAACAATGGATTTAATTAAAATTGCAGAAGAAGCATTTGCTACCGGTAAACAACACCCGAGCTTCAAAGCAGGTGACACTGTTACAGTAGCATATCGTATTGTCGAAGGTAACAAAGAACGTGTACAGTTGTATCGTGGTGTTGTTATCAAGATTGCCGGTCACGGAGACAAGAAGCGTTTCACTGTACGCAAGATGTCTGGTACCGTAGGTGTAGAACGTATTTTCCCAATCGAATCACCGGCTATCGATAGCATCGAGGTGAACAAGGTAGGTAAAGTTCGTCGCGCTAAATTGTACTATCTGCGTGCTCTTACCGGTAAGAAAGCAAGAATTAAAGAAAAAAGAGTTAATAGCTAATCAGTTATACTCTAATTTCGAGATAAAAAGAGGAGACTTCGCAAGAGTTTCCTCTTTTTGTTTAATGTAGGTAAGCTGTTTGATCCATGCGAAGGATCGGGTGCAGGTACATGGTATCTGAATTTGCAGAAGTATTTTTTCTTTGTTATACGAAACTACTGTATATCATATATTAAGAAATGAAAAGGATTATCTTGTCAATGCTGTGCTTGGCTGCGTACATTAGCCTTGTGGCACAAAATATTAGTGGAAAACTGGTGGATGAAGCGCAGCAACCGCTTCCTTATGCTAACGTAGTGTTGCAAACTATAGATTCTGTCTTTGTAACCGGAACTACTACTGGTGAGAAAGGTGAATTCAAACTCCAGAAAATCGCTGCCGGAGACTATCGGCTTGTGATTTCCAGTATCGGTTATCAGCCGTTATATCTTTCTCTCCAAGGTTTTGAACGTACTGCCGATGTAGGTACGCTAACTCTGGCAGACGCTTCGCAAGAGTTGGGTGAAGTAATTGTCACCGCTTCCAGCAGGGTGAGCCGGGCAGACCAAAAATTGATATTTCCCAGTAAAAAACAAATCAGTGCATCCAATAATGGGGTAGATATGTTGCGTCATTTGATGTTGCCTCGGCTTCGTGTCAATAGCATAGATGGTAGTGTAGGCATGACCGACGGTAGCAGTGTGCAACTCTGTATCAATGGGCGAAAAGCTACAAAGGAGGAAGTCACCGCCCTGTTGCCTGAAGAGGTTATACGTGTTGAATTCCAGGAAGACCCGGGCTTGCGTTATGGCGATGCAGGTGCGGTGATAAACTACATTGTCCGCCGTTATGAGGTGGGAGGTTCCTTTGGCTACAATGGCATGCAAAGCCTGAAGAGTGGCTTTGGCAATCATAACCTGACGGGAAAAGTGAATTTCAAGCAATCGGAAATCAGCTTTTACTACGGTAACCGCTTGCAATATTTCAACGAGATATGGTTCGATAAGAATGAAACGTTCACTTTTGAAGATGGCAGTCAGTACCATCGCAGCCAGTATGCTGAGGCAAACAAGAAAAAGAACTTGCAGCAATGGGGTGCTGTAACTTATAATTTGCAAGAGGCCGATAAGTATATGCTGAACGCTACTGTAGGCTTTTCTCACTATAATGATCCTGACTTGCGAATGAAAGGGAAACTGTATACCGAAGAATTTCCCAATTCCGTAACCGACCGTGAAGAGTGGAACCATGACCGCAACCTCAGTCCTTATCTGGATATTTATTTTCAGAAAAACCTGAAACATAAGCAATTCCTGGCCCTCAATGTGGTGGGTACATATATTAATACCAAGAATCGTAGCAGTTATACCGAATTGCTGTCTGGAGAACCGGTGGTAGATTACTACTCGGGGATACGCGGTAAAAAATATTCGTTGATCGGTGAAGGTATTTATGAGAAAACTTTTAAAGATGGAGGAAAATTGAGTGCAGGCGTACGTCATACTCAGGGATATACGGATAATGATTATAATGGTACGCTGCAGTACAGTTCACAGATGAAGCAGGCCGATACTTATGCTTATGCACAGTATAATGGTAAATGGGGTAAATTGGGCTATCGCCTCGGAATGGGTGTCACCCGCTCATGGTTTCAGCAAATAGGGCAGGAAGATTATGAAACTTATTCTTTGAATCCGCGCCTGAACCTGACTTATGCTTTCAACGATCAATGGAGCATCTCACTGAACGGAAATGTCAACACAATGAATCCTTCACTTTCGCAGTTAAGTGCTGTAGAGCAATTTACTGATTCCCTGCAGTCGGAACGTGGTAACCCGAACCTGAAGCCTTATTCTTATTATCGTTCCACTTTCCGTCTGAATTACAACAAGGGCAAATGGGATGTCGGATTGCGTAACCAGTATAACTACCGTGACAAGGCCATCATGCCTCACATTTATCGTGAGGATGATAGATTTATCCATAGTTACGCTAATCATTCCAATTTCCAGGATTGGACTGTCGGTTTGGATGCACGTGTAGGCATGCTTTGGGATGTGCTACAACTGAGTGGTAGCATCGAAAGTCGTAAATATTGGAGTAATGGTATTGATTTTCGCCATACACAGCATAGCATCGGTTGGGACGTAGCTGCTACCTTTATGTATAAAAACTTCACCGCTTCTGTGGAATTCCAGCATAATAGTGATTATTTCTTTGGCGAAGTTCTGGCTACTGGTGAAGAAGCGCATGCAATTGATCTTCAATATCGTTGGAAACGGTTGAATGTCGGCCTGCGTATGTTCAATCCTTTCCAGAAGGATTACAAACGCAATGAGGCGGACTGGAACAAATATGCAGGATACAGTTATCAGTATCATATCGATGATATTGCCCGCATGATTTGCGTTACATTGTCATGGAACATCAACTTCGGTCGCGACTATAAGAGTAATAATAAGAAAATGCAGAATAGCGATACTGACGCGGGAGTCTTGTAAACTGTAAAAGCTATCAAGAAGAAAGGTGCTTAGTTGGTGTCGGCAAGTTATGCAAATTCTGAAAGGTCTGCTGATAATGGAGTTGATGATCGGCGATCTTTCTGTTTTTTTCGATAGGGATAAAATTTTCTGTTGGGTTGATAAGATCTGGCATTACTGCGAAGAATTCAGTGGATGGTGGATTATTATCCGAGATATGTAACGTATTGCTATTCACAGATATGGGCAGGCGGATACTATTGGATACACAGCTTCCGTCTGCACTACAAAAGCTGAGATAGGCTACCAGTTCATCCCCTTCCCAATCATTCGGAAGTGATAGCTCGGTATGCCTGTCAGAGCGCAAGGCAGCCTCTGTATCGTAAACTGCTGTCTCTTTATCTTTATTGTAGACCAATAGCATGGCTATGTCTGCACTTTCTGCATTTCCCATGCCGCTATTATCTTGCCAGTTGAAGTACATTTTATCTCTGTCCTGTGTGGCTGTACCTTCAAATACCGGCATCAGGCTTCCGGCGGATACCAGTACCCGGTCAAAGTCAATCTTGACATCTTTTCCATCACCTGTCACTGCTCTTTTCAGCATGTAGGACATTGCTGAATTGAATGCTGATCTCTCTCTTGTGAATTCTTTGTAGCCGATGCGTATAAAGGGTTTGATATTCTTCAGGAAATTGAAAGCTGTGGCAAATTTGCCTCTCTGTTCCTGTTGCTTAGGTGTGCGCGGATTGCTGACCTTGGCCGCCCGTGCCCGTATATAGTATTTTGATTTCCAGCGAAAACCGACTATCGGTCCCACTTTTCCGGAGAACCCTCCGAGTATGCCTTGATTGATTGTTCCCATAATGTCGCGTTTTTAAGTTAGTTCTTTTGTTTCTGACGTAAAGGTATGTATTAATATTTTCTTCTGCCAAATGAATTTGGCGGTTTGTCTTCATGAATGTGATTTTTGCGTCCGTTTGCAGTGATTTGCGTAGTTGGGGGATTTTGACTTTGGCTGGCTGCTTAAAATATCAGCTTCTTACCCGGAATATACTTGCTCCGTACCAACTCCATACTTTCTCCACTTAGAGGTACCAGGGAGTGGAGAAGGTACGGAGCAAGTATGTTTCGGATAAGGTTCGGTCATAAGTTTGTTCTATATGCATTAGCTTATTCTATGTTTTGTTATCTTAGGAAAGCAAACGTACCAATTACTATTGGGAAACGAAGGGAAAACGTCTGATTTCAGAAATAGATAGATTTGAATTTTATAAGGATAAGCTCTGTAAACCCCTCCTTGCATAGGCTGATATAACTACAATTTTTCGATTGTAACCGAAAAATTACAATGAATTTTTCGGTTACAATCGAAAAATTATATCTTTGTAGAAAAATATAGTTATGATTAAACGAGAAATCCAGAATTCAATTCTTGCTGATTTTAAACGCAAGAAAGTAATTGTATTGTTGGGAGCGAGACAGGTAGGTAAAACAACCCTTTTGTTGTCACTGCAATCTGATAAAGAAAGGGTGCTGTCACTGAATTGTGATAATATTGACGATAGACTATTGCTTGAAGCGCGTACGTCAACAGAACTGAAATATTTATTATCGTCCTATGATATGGCTTTTATTGATGAAGCACAACGGGTAAAAAATATCGGATTGACTTTGAAAATGATAGGTGATCTAAAGTTAGATACACAAATTGTTGTCACTGGTTCTTCTTCGTTTGACATGGCAAATGAAATCAATGAACCAGCCACCGGGCGTTTGATAGAATATAACCTTTATCCTTTCTCCTTGGCCGAGTTGGCTGCTGATACTTCAGAGCGAGAGGAAAAACGATTGTTAGAGAATAGATTGATTTATGGCTTATACCCCGAAGTGGTAACGGAGCCGGCGGATGCCAAAAGAACATTGATGTCTCTTACTAACAATTATCTGTATAAAGATTTGTTTTCTTATAAGGGCTTGAAAAAGCCGGATGTTATTCAAAAACTTGTTAGAGCTTTGGCTTTACAGTTAGGAAGCGAAGTCTCTTATAATGAACTAAGTAATCTGTTGGGAATAGATAAAGAAACCGTTGAAAACTATATATGTCTTCTGGAAAAATGTTTTGTTGTATTCAGGCTGGACTCTTTCAGTCGAAATCTGAGGAATGAAATAAAAAAAGGAAAGAAAATATATTTTTATGATAATGGAATCAGAAATGCTGTGATTTCTAATTTTGCTCCTTTGGAACTGAGAACGGATGTCGGTGCATTATGGGAAAATTTGATGGTTAGCGAGCGAGTGAAACATAATGCCTATTCAGGAAGTTTTGCACAACTTTATTTTTGGCGTACGCACGACCAGAAAGAAATAGACCTTATTGAAGAGCAGGATGGAATATTAAAAACATTCGAGTTTAAGTGGAATACTAAGGCTAAAAGTAAACAACCTAAAGTATTTACGGAAAGCTACCCAAACTCAGTTTATGAAATAATTACACCTGAAAGCTTTTGGCGTTTTGTGAAATAAAAAATCCTCCTTTCCCGTTTTACCGGCAAAAGGAGGATTCTACTTAAAATTATGATGGACTATTTTTACTTCAAGTCTCTTAGTTCCCAGCCCAACGCACTGGCACCTAATACAGCAGCATCAGAATCTTTCAATTCAGACATCAACAGCTTGGCTTTACCTTTATAGATATTCAGCACATTGTCATCGATAGCTTTCTGGATAGGTTTGAAGATATAATCTCCGGATTTAGCCAATCCACCAAACAGGATGATAGCTTCGGGGCTGGAGAATGCGATAGCATCTGCTATAGCTTCACCCAGAATATTACCTGTAAAGTTAAAGATATCTTGTGCAAGTTTGTCACCTTGAACGGCTGCATCGTATACATCCTTAGACGTGATACTTTCAGCAGGAATAGAACGAAGCAAACTTGGCTCAGTACGTGCAGTCAGGAATTCACGGGCTGTACGAGCTACGCCGGTAGCCGAACAGTAAGTTTCCAGACAGCCGTGACGTCCGCATCCGCAGAGACGACCGTTCTCGCGACGTATGATGACATGCCCTAATTCTCCGGCAAAACCATCGTGACCATAAACCATCTGGCCGTTGATAACGATACCGCTACCTACACCTGTACCCAGAGTGATCATGATGAAATCTTTCATACCACGTGCAGCACCGTAAGTCATTTCACCGATAGCTGCGGCGTTAGCGTCGTTGGTTAATGCAGTCGGGATACCCAGACGTTCCTCAAACATGGCTGCCAAAGGAATTACACCTTTCCAGGGCAAGTTGGGGGCAAATTCAATAGTACCGCTGTAGTAGTTACCGTTGGGAGCACCAATACCGATACCTTTAATTTTGTCTACGCCACCGTTGGCAATAATCAAAGGCAACAGATTTTTGCAGACTTCGTCTACATAATTATCTACCTGTTCGTGAGCGCCGGTTTTAATGGAACCGCTTGCAATAATAGTTCCGCGTGCATCTACAATACCAAAGACGGTGTTTGTTCCGCCTATGTCAATACCTACTACGTAGGGTTTTTCCATGCTTGAATTCATGATATTAATGTTTTGTTTAAAGGGTTAGTTAATTAGTTTTATGGTTACAAATTACACAAAGAAAAATGATACTTCAAAATCTTTTTGAAAAAAAGTTCACCCCTTTTGCAACTTTTCGTAACATAGCTGCGTCTAATAGTGAAAATTAATAAGAAACAGACTTAAACAGAGAGATCCGTGATACAGCTGAAAGACATTAACAAGACCTACAACAACGGGGCACCCCTACATGTGCTCAAAGGCATCAACCTCGAAATTAAGCGAGGGGAGTTCGTTTCCATTATGGGAGCTTCGGGTTCCGGTAAATCCACTTTACTGAATATCTTAGGTATTCTGGATAATTATGATACCGGTGAGTATTATCTGAATGGTACGCTGATCAAAAATCTCAGTGAGACCAAGGCGGCTGAATACCGGAATCGTATGATTGGGTTCATCTTCCAGTCTTTTAACTTGATTTCCTTTAAAAATGCAGTGGAGAATGTGGCGCTACCCCTTTTCTATCAGGGAGTGAGCCGCCGTAAGCGCAATGCCCTGGCACTGGAATATCTGGATCGCCTGGGATTGAAAGATTGGGCGCATCACATGCCTAACGAAATGTCCGGTGGACAGAAACAGCGTGTTGCCATTGCCCGTGCTCTTATCACTCAGCCGCAGATTATCCTGGCTGACGAACCTACCGGTGCCCTTGATAGTAAGACTTCCGTGGAAGTTATGCAGATTCTTAAAGATTTGCACAAGACGGGTATGACTATTGTGGTGGTTACTCATGAAAGCGGTGTGGCTAATCAGACGGATAAGATTATTCATATTAAGGATGGTATTATCGGCAGTATTGAAGAAAATCATAATCATGATGCTTCTCCATTCGGAAAAGATGGATTCATGAAATAAAAGAATGTACAATGTACAATTTACAACGTACAATTGAGGCCTCGCCAACATTCCGGAAGGCAAATTGTAAATTGTAAATTGTCAAATAGTAAATGAATATATGTTTGATATTTGGCAAGAAATATACGGAACCATCAAGCGGAACAAATTGCGTACGTTCCTCACAGGGTTTGCCGTAGCATGGGGCATATTTATGCTTATCGTGTTGCTGGGTGCCGGAAACGGTATCATCCATGCTTTCGACCAATCTTCCTCGGAACGTGCATTGAACTCTATCCGCATTTTTCCGGGATGGACTTCCAAGCCTTATGCGGGATTGAAGGAGGGACGTCGTGTTCGTTTGGAGAATAATGATCTGGAAGCTACCGAAAAGTATTTTCCGGATTATGTAATCAGTGCCGGTGCTACCGTACGGCAGAGTAATGTAAATGTCAGCTTTGGGCAGGAGTATGTCAATATCTCCCTTTTAGGAGTGCATCCTAACTATACGGAGGTAGAGACAGTGAAGACTGCCGACGGACGTTTTATCAACCAGAATGACTTGAAGGAGCGCCGGAAAGTTATGGTTATACATAAGAAAACTGCTGAGATTTTATTTGGCAAGACTCATACTGAGCCTATCGGGCAGTTTGTGAATGCAAGTGGAGTTGCTTATCAGATCGTTGGTATCTATAATGACCAGGGAGACCGTGAAGCCAGCGAGGCTTATATCCCTTTCTCTACTTTGCAGACCATCTATAATAAAGGCGAACAGCTGAATAATATCATCTTTACGACTAAGAATCTGGAAACGATAGAGAGCAATGAAATTTTTGAGGCGAACTATCGTAGGGTAATTGGTGCCAGTCGTCGTTTTGACCCTCAGGACAACAGTGCTATCTGGATATGGAACCGCTTCACGGATTATATGCGTACACAGAATGCAATGGGAATGCTGCGTACGGCTATCTGGGTAATTGGTATCTTTACTTTGCTGAGCGGTATTGTAGGCGTTTCGAACATCATGTTGATTACAGTGAAGGAACGTACTCGTGAATTCGGTATTCGTAAGGCTCTTGGAGCGAAGCCGTTTTCTATTCTTTGGCTGATTATTGTGGAGAGTGTTACTATTACTACTTTGTTTGGATATATAGGTATGGTGGCCGGCATTGCCGTCACGGAATGGATGAATTCGGCCTTTGGTAACCAGACTATGGATGCGGGAATGTTCCAGCAAACTATGTTCTCGAATCCGACTGTAGACTTAAGTGTTGCCATTCAGGCTACGCTTACCTTGATTATTGCAGGTACGCTGGCAGGATTCTTCCCTGCAAGGAAGGCGGTAAGCATCAGCCCGATAGAAGCATTGAGAGCGGATTAGTGGCTAACGATGAATATAAAGTATGAATCACTTATCACTAATCACTAAACATTAATCACTATTAACATGAGAATAGATATAGACTCTTGTGAGGAAATCCTCATCACGATTACAAGAAACAAGACGCGAAGCTTGCTGACGGCATTCGGTGTATTCTGGGGCATCTTTATGCTGGTGGCACTCATTGGTGGTGGCCAGGGGATGCAACAGGCTATGAGTTCCCAATTCGAAGGCTTTGCCACGAACTCGGCTTTTCTGGTTTCGCAGAAGACGGGGGAAGCGTATAAAGGTTTCCGTAAAGGACGTTGGTGGGATCTGGAACTCTCTGACATTGAACGCTTGCGCGTTGGGGTGAATGAAATAGAGGTTATTACTCCTTCTATCGCCTACTGGGGAAGAACTGCTATCCATGGAGATAAGAAATATGAATGTAGTATAAAGGGATTATATCCCGAATATGAGCATATAGAACATCAGGAAATAACATACGGCCGCTTCATCAATGATGTGGACATTAAGGAGGCACGCAAGGTTTGTGTAATCGGTAAACGTGTGTATGAAAGTTTGTTCCGTCCGGGAGAAGACCCTTGTGGGAAATATATCCGGGTAGATGGTATTTACTATCAGGTGGTTGGTATGTGCTCGTCCGAGGGTAACGTGAATATTCAGGGACAGGCGTCGGAGGCTGTGACTTTACCTTATACTACCATGAAGCAGGCATACAATCTGGGAAATCGGATACATGTGGTTTGTTTTACCGTGAAACCGGGCATCAAGGTAACGGATATTCAGGATAAGGTGGAGCGCATTGTGAAAGCTGCTCATTACATATCTCCGGATGATAAGCAGGCAGTGATGATGCTGAATGCGGAGGCTATGTTCTCTATGGTGGATAATTTGATGACCGGTGTCCGGATATTAATCTGGATGGTAGGTTTGGGTACTTTGTTTGCCGGAGCAATTGGTGTATCGAACATTATGATGGTGACGGTGCGTGAACGTACTACGGAAATCGGTATTCGACGCGCTATTGGAGCACGTCCACGGGATATTCTGCAACAAATTCTTTCGGAGAGTATGGTACTGACCACGATTGCAGGTATGGCGGGTATCTCTTTTGCCGTATTGGTGCTGCAAGTATTGGAGGCTGCTACCAATGATCCGGGGCATATAACTACGCATTATCAGGTTTCATTCGGATTGGCTATCGGTACATGTGCGTTGCTGATAGGTCTGGGGGTACTTGCAGGGCTGGCTCCTGCTTATCGTGCCATGGCGATCAAGCCTATCGAGGCTATCAGGGATGAATAATAATTATAAATTAAAAATTAATAATTAAAAATGAAAGGGCCTGCGGGTGTGTGGGCGGGATGTAAAAATAGAAATAAAGAAACAATAATATAATAATAGTATGAAAAAGTATCTGAAAATCGCATTGTTGGTAGTTGTAGCTGCCATTTTCATCTTCACGTTTGTGTTCCTTTACCAGAAGTCGAAACCGAAGATTACGGTTTATGAGACAATCACTCCGGCGGTAGCTGACTTGGAGAAAACAACGGTGGCAACCGGAAAGGTGGAACCGAGAGACGAGATCCTTATCAAGCCTCAGATATCGGGTATCATTGACGAACTGTATAAAGAAGCAGGACAAACTATACGTAAGGGTGAAGTGATTGCTAAAGTGAAAGTAATTCCCGAACTGGGTACGCTGAACTCTGCCGAGAGCCGTGTGCGTCTGGCTGAACTCAATGCGAAACAGGGTGAAATTGACTTCTCCCGTGTAGAGAAGCTGTTTGAAGACAAGCTGGTTAGCCGTGAGGACTATGAAAAAGCTGAGGTTAGTGTGAAACAGGCACGTGAGGAGTTGCAAACAGCTAAGGATAATCTGGAAATTGTGAAGGAGGGTATTACGAAGAACAGTGCTTCTTTTTCAAGTACGCTGATCCGCTCTACAATCGACGGCTTGATTCTGGATGTACCTGTAAAGGCCGGTAACTCGGTGATTATGAGTAATACATTCAATGATGGTACTACAATCGCTACGGTTGCTAACATGAACGACCTCATCTTTAGAGGTAAGATTGACGAAACGGAAGTAGGACGTGTGCATGAAGGAATGCCGGTGAAGCTGACAATCGGTGCTTTGCAGAATCTTTCATTTGATGCTATATTGGAATATATTTCTCCGAAGGGGGTAGAGGAGAATGGTGCTAATCAGTTTGAAATAAAAGCGGCTATTCAGGTACCGGATACGGTGATGATCCGTTCGGGATATTCTGCTAATGCAGAAATCGTTCTGGAACGTGCGCAAAAGGCACTTACTTTGCCTGAGAGTACAATCGAATTCAGTGGAGACAGCACATTCGTATATGTAATGACGGATAGCGTGCCCGCCCAGAAGTTTGAACGTAAAGAAGTGAAAGTTGGCATGAGCGATGGTATCAAGATTGTTATCAAAGACGGTGTAGACGGTAAGTCTAAAGTACGTGGTGCAGAAAAGAAGGATAAATAAAAACCGTTGGAGTAACCTTGTATAATTCAATAATAACAGATTATGAAGAAGAACTTAATAATGGGATGTATGGCTATTTTGGCTGTTTCAGTACAGGCCCAGGAGGGCTGGACGTTGCGCCAATGCATCGACTACGCTATAGAACATAATATTAGCATCCGCC
This sequence comes from Bacteroides sp. AF39-11AC, assembly GCF_003474285.1. Classification (NCBI taxonomy): domain Bacteria; kingdom Pseudomonadati; phylum Bacteroidota; class Bacteroidia; order Bacteroidales; family Bacteroidaceae; genus Bacteroides; species Bacteroides sp. AF39-11AC. The sequence goes on from NZ_QROH01000001.1 coordinate 669,575, forward strand.
GGACTGCTAATTCTGCGGAACAGAGTGCCGTGAGTGTGAACACGGCTAAATGGGCACGCTTGCCGAATCTGAATGGTAGTGCCGGGCAAAGCTGGAACTGGGGACGTACGCAGACGGCTATAAAGAATGAAGCCACTGGTGATTATTCTACGGTTTATGTCAATACAAGCAGTAACAGTACCAGTATGTCTGTGTCTACCAGCGTTCCTTTATTTTCCGGTCTGGAAATTCCCAATCAGTATGCTTTGTCTAAATTGAATCTGAAAGCGGCTATTGCGGATTTGGAAAAGGCTAAGGAGGATATTTCCATTAATATAGCTTCTGCATATTTGCAGGTGCTGTTCAATCAGGAGTTATATCAGGTAGCCATCAGTCAGGTGGAATTGAGTAAAGAACAGTTGGCACGCATTGCACGTCTTGCCGAACTGGGTAAAGCATCTCCTGCCGAGGTTGCTGAGGCTAAGGCCCGCGTGGCGCAAGATGAGATGAAAGCCGTGCAGGCAGATAACAATTACCAGCTTGCTCTGCTTGATCTTAGCCAGCTTATAGAGTTGGAAACTCCGGAAGGTTTTTCTTTGTCGGCTCCTGCGGTAACTCTGGATTTGCTCCCTCTTACTCCACCGGATGAAGTTTATCAGACGGCATTGACAAGTAAGGCTGCTGTTCAGGCTGCAAAATATCGTTTGGAAGGTAGTGAACACAGTATTCGTATTGCTCAGAGTGCTTTTTATCCTAAATTGAATCTGAATGGTAGTCTTGGTACGAATTATTATTCTACTCTTGATCGTAATTTTAGCCAGCAGATGCAGGACAACTTTAGTAAGTACATAGGGCTCAGCCTTAGTGTGCCTATTTTTAATCGTTTTGCCACTCGCAATCGTGTACGTACAGCCCGCTTGCAGCAGGAAAATTATTCTTTGCAGTTGGACGATGTAAAGAAGACGCTCTATAAAGAAATACAGCAGGCATGGTACAATGCATTGGCTTCCGAAAGTAAGTATACCAGTAGTAGTACAGCTACCAATGCCAGTGCAGAGTCTTTCAAACTGATGAGTGAAAAGTACGACAATGGTAAAGCAACCGCTGTAGAGTATAACGAAGCGAAACAGAATCTGATGAAAGCCCAATCTGATGAATTGCAGGCTAAATATGAATATCTGTTCCGTACAAAGATATTGGACTTCTATAAAGGAATACCGATTGAATAACTTTTTTAGTGTCTTTCTCGTGAAAATCCTTCTTCGGCTACGAGGCTGGGGGAGGATTTTCTGTATATTTGCTGCATGAGTCCTTTTATCAGCATAATCATTCCTTTTTATGGTACGGCAGACCCGGTATTGCTGCAACGTTGTATTACTTCTATCCGTGAACAGGGGATGGAAGAGGGAAGTTATGAAATCATTGTGGTGGACGACGAGAGTCAGACTACGGGTGGAGCGCGTAATAGTGGAATACAACAATCACATGGTGAATATCTTCTTTTTGTAGATGCGGATGATGTTTTATTACCGGATACAATTTTTTTCTGCTTATCTTTGTTGAAACGATACTCGCCTGATATTCTTAGATTTGGTTTTGTGGAATTTGCCTGTGACTCTTTGTTGGAGAAACAGAATCAGACAAATCAATTGCCGCCTTATGTTGAATATTCATCCGGTGCCGCTTTCATGGCATTAAATAACTTCACCGGAGTGGTTTGGGCACATTTCTTCCGTCGAAGTTTATTGGAGACGTCTTCCCTTTATTTCAGCAAGACGAGTCTTTTTGAAGATGAAGAATTTGTAGTCAAAGCCTACTTCTTCGCCCGAAAAATGCTGGTGACTTCTTATAAAGTATATGGTTATTGCCATTCATCCTCTTCCTTAACGAGAATGGTTGCTGACGAAGAGTGCCGGAAGAGAGTTTCTGCTTTCAGGGAAATGCTTTTTCGGTTGAAAGCGTTTAGTCAGCTCTGTCAGTCTGACGCTTCTGCTGAACGTTTGGAGGCATTGAATAGACGAATTCATTTTCTTGTTATTGATTATATTCGTCAGATGTGGAGAAATAAATGTAGTATGAAAGAGATAAACCAACGATTGGCTATCCTGAAACAAGAGGGATTAGTTCCTTTGCCCTATAAAAAGTATTCCTGGAAGTATTGTTTGGTTTGTCCTGTCATTAATGTTTATATTCGTTTTGTTATATGAAGATATTGTTACTTGGAGAGTTTAGCGGGCTGCATTGGAATCTTGCGGAAGGGCTTCGGGCATTGGGGCACGATGTCTGTGTTGCTTCCGATGGTTGTGGTTGGAGGAACTATCCGCGTGATATAGCTCTTGACCGGCCGACGGATAGTTTGCGTGATGGTATCTGTTGTCTTCTCCGTATATTGCGTCATTTGCCGGATTTTCGGGGGTATGATGTAGTTCAGATTATCAGTCCTTATTTCTTGCGCTTGCGCAGTGAACGTACTTTGCCTGTTTACCGTTATTTGCAGCGGCACAATGGCAAGGTCTTTTTGGGAGCTTTCGGGACCGACTATTATTATATTCGTGCTTGTATGGAAACAAGCATTTTCCACTATTCGGATTTTAAAATCGGAGACCGGTATCGTGATACGGCTTTTAATCAGATCACTCTTCAGGATTGGTATTATGGTGGGGCAGCTCGTGCCACTCGGGCTATAGCTGAAACTTGTAATGGCATTATCGCTTGCTTATGGGAGTATTACGTTTCTTATCAACCTAACTTTCCTGAGAAAACGGTCTTTATTCCTTTGCCTATTGATTTGCGGAAGATAACATCCCGCGTTCGCGGTGTGCCGGAGAAGCTGAATTTCTTTATTGGTATTCAATCTGCCCGTAATAATTTAAAAGGGACTGATGTTATGCTGCCTGTGTTGCAAGAAGTACAACATAAATATCCCGACCTTTGCCGCATTACCGAAGTGCATGATGTGCCTTATGCCCGTTATCAGCAATTGATGGATGATGCGGATGTGCAGTTAGACCAGTTGTATTCATATACTCCCTCCATGAATTCACTGCTTGCCATGGCAAAAGGAGTAACTGTTGTGGGAGGTGGTGAACCGGAAAACTATGAAATTTTAAATGAAACGGAGCTTCGCCCTATTATCAATGTCTTGCCTGATGAACAGGACATTTACAGGAAACTGGAAGAGATTGTTCTTCATAAAGAACGTATTCCGGAATTATCGGCGCAAAGTGTAGAATACGTAGCCAAACATCACGATCATATCAAAGTAGCCCGGCAATACCTCGATTTCTGGGAGCGGCATTAGTGCCCTTTATAACTCATCATTTGTTTCACGGCATGAAACTGTTTGTTTCAAGCAATGAAACAACTTGTTTCACACCGAGAAATAACTTGTTTCATGCCTTGAAACTTTTTATTTCAGATAGTGAAACAATTACCTTCTGCCTTTTCTTCTTTTTATAGCCTGTATTTGTCCTTGAATACCTTCTGTACCCTTTTGATGTAACATGAGTGAAAGAAAATGAAATGTTACTGCGAAAGATGTAATATCAGCGAAAGTTTGTGTAAAATAACTGTAGGTACCTTTTGATATCTATACTGTATATTTGCTGCGGGGGAGATTTCCCTGCGAAAGAAACAAGCAAAGAAATATCAAAAGAGAAATAGTATGCAAAAACGTTTTTATCTTTTCTTGCTGGCAACCATCCTATATAGTTGCACAGCTTTGGGCCAGGGAAGCACGGCCGGAAATCCGGTGATTTATGCCGATGTACCCGATATGTCGATAATCAGGGTGGGAGATACTTACTATATGAGTAGTACGACCATGCACATGGCTCCGGGAGTCCCCATTATGAGGTCAAAAGATCTTGTGAACTGGGAGTTGGTGAATTACTGCTATGATATTCTGGCTGATGTAGATGTACTGAACCTGAATAATGGAAAAAATGCTTATGGAAGCGGAACATGGGCAAGCTGTATTCGCTATCATAATAATATGTATTATGTATCGACATTCTCAAGCACTACCGGGAAGACCTATATATATGCTACGGAAGATATAGAAAAAGGTCCTTGGAAAACAATCACGTTTACTCCCTCTTATCATGATCATACGGTTTTCTTTGACGATGATGGGCGTATTTATATAATCTGGGGTGGTGGTAAACTGCGGATAGCTGAGTTGAAACCCGATTTGTCCGGCATCAAGGAAGGGACCGAACGTATTTTCATAGAGAATGCCAGCGCTCCGTCAGGGGATAATGTCGGTTTGCCGGCCGAAGGCTCACAGTTGTTTAAGGTGAATGGAAAGTATTACCTGTTTAACATCACCTGGCCCAAAGGTGGAATGCGCACGGTGGTTATTCATCGCGCCGATCATATAAATGGGCCTTGGGAAGGCAGGGTGGCCTTGCAGGATAAAGGTGTTGCACAGGGAGGTTTGATAGATACGCCTGATGGCAGATGGTTTGCTTATCTTTTCCGTGATAATGGTGCGGTAGGTCGTATTCCTTATCTTGTTCCGGTGAAGTGGGAAGAAGGTTGGCCGGTTCTTGGTATAGACGGGAAAGTACCGGAGAGGTTGGAACTTCCGGCAAGTAAGGGATTGATACCGGGCATCGTGGCTTCGGATGAGTTTACACGCAAGAAGAAAGATACGGCTTTACCACTGGTTTGGCAGTGGAATCACAATCCGGATAATTCTCTTTGGTCAGTTAGTGAACGAAAAGGGTATCTGCGCCTTAAAACCGGACGGGTGGATGCTGATTTCCTGTCTGCACGAAATACATTGACGCAGCGAACAGTTGGTCCGGTATGTTCGGGAACCACTTCTGTGGATGTATCTAATATGAAAGAGGGAGATTTTGCAGGTCTTGTACTTCTTCAGAAAAAATATGGGTTCGTAGGTGTGAAGTATGAAAACGGGGTAAAGAAGATTGTAATGGTAAGTGCGCAGACTGATAAGCCGGAAGAGGTGGAAAGTCTGCCACTGAACCAGACAGTGATATTCCTGAAAGCTGAATGTGACTTTACGGATATGAAAGATATAGCCAGTTTCTACTATAGCCTGGATGGCAAGAAGTGGATTAAAATAGGCAGTCAGCTTAAAATGGCCTATACTCTCCCACACTTTATGGGGTATCGTTTCGGACTTTTCAACTATGCAACGAAAGCAGCCGGAGGATATGTGGATTTTGACTATTTCCGTATCAGCGATAAGAAATAAAGCGATTCATAATTATAAATCGATAATTTAAATAGAAATGAGAAAGATGAAATCGACGCTTTCTGTGGGGAAGCGCATCATTTTGTTGTCATTTTGTATGGCAATGTTTTCAGTAACAGGATTTAGCCAGGGAGCTAAAGGTAAAAAGATGAAGGGTGCTCCGGTATTCTCGAAGGTGGTTTATCAGGGTAATGACCGGGTGTACAGTGAGAATCCTCTGTCGTCCGGTGAGTTCTATAACCCTATCCTGCAGGGTTGCTATCCCGATCCGTCCATAACAAGGAAAGGGGATGACTACTTTCTGGTGTGTTCATCGTTTGCCATGTTTCCCGGTGTGCCTATCTTCCACTCGAAAGATTTGGTGAACTGGACGCAGGTCGGTCATGTATTGGACCGTACTTCACAGTTGAAAGTACAGGATACGGGTATTAGTGCGGGTGTGTATGCTCCGGCTATCAAGTATAATCCCAATAATGATACTTTCTATATGATTACCACCCAGTTTGCCGGTGATTTTGGAAATATCGTAGTAAAATCGAAAGATCCTTTCAAAGGGTGGAGCGACCCTATTAGATTGAAGTTTAACGGAATTGACCCGTCTATTTTCTTTGATGACAATGGTAAGGCATACGTGGTTCATAACGATGGACCGGAGAAAAGCGAAGAACTCTATAACGGACACCGCGTTATCAAAATCTGGGAGTATGATGTAGAGAACGACCAGGTGATTCCCGGTACGGATCAGGTTATTGTAAACGGGGGTGTGGATTTATCCAAGAAGCCTATCTGGATTGAGGCTCCCCATATCTATAAGAAAGACGGACGCTACTATCTGATGTGTGCCGAAGGTGGTACGGGCGGCTGGCATAGTGAAGTTATCTTTGTGAGTGATAATCCGAAAGGTCCTTTTATCCCGGCTCCGAGTAATCCTATCCTGAGTCAGAGATATCTGGATCATAACCGGAAGAACAGGGTAGATTGGGCAGGACATGCCGATTTGGTAGAGGGACCTGATGGCAAGTACTATGGTGTTTTTCTGGCTATCCGTCCCAATGAAAAGGGGAGAGTGAATATCGGTCGGGAGACATTTATCTTACCGGTAGACTGGTCGGGTGAATTTCCGGTCTTTGAAAACGGACTTATCCCGATGGAGCCAAAGCTGAAGACTCCTGCAGGTGTTGAAAATAAAACCGGAAAAGACGGCTATTTCCCCAACGGTAATTTTACGTTTACCGAAAATTTCACATCTCCGCAACTGGATTACCGCTGGATTGGTTTGAGAGGTCCTCGTGAAGAATTTATTTCAGTACTGAAGGATGGAGGATTACAAATCACCCCGTTCCCGGTAAACATAAAAGAAGTGAAACCAACCTCGACGCTTTTCTACAGACAGCAGCACAATAACTTCTCATTTACTACTACCTTGGACTATACTCCGAAAACGGAGAAAGATCTGGCAGGTATCACTTGCGTGCAGAGTGAGAGTTTTAATTATGTTTTCGGTCTGATGAAGCAAGATAAAGATTTCCATATAGTGCTGGCGAAAACTGAAAAAGGCAATACCCGCCTGCTTGCAAGTGCAAAGGTGGATGTGAAGAATCCAATTCAGTTGCAGGTGAAAGGTGTAGGGGATAATTATGACTTTAGTTATTCGCTGGATGGGAATAATTTCGTGTTGCTGGGTAACACCGTGTCCGGTGATATTCTTTCAACCAATGTTGCCGGTGGCTTTACCGGTTGTCTGATAGGTTTGCATGCTACTTCTGCCAATGATATTCAAGTGAATAATCTAAAGGATGCATATACTGATTATTTCACTATAGGATGCGCGGTGAATATGGCGAATTTTAATTCACCTCAACAGATAGCGTTGATTACTTCTAACTTCAACAGTATCACTGCGGAGAATGATATGAAACCTCAGCCCACACAGCCTGCAGAGGGAAAATGGAACTGGGAAAATGCCGATAAGATTGCTAACTTCGCGCGTGCCAATAAGATTGGACTTCGGGGACATTGCCTGGTTTGGCATGCTCAGACCGGAGGCTGGATGTTTCATGATGAAAAAGGTGATTTGGTTTCAAAGGAAGTGTTGTTTGAGAGAATGAGAACTCATATTCACACTATCGTCAATCGTTATAAAGATGTTGTTTATGCGTGGGATGTGGTGAACGAAGCAATGACAGATGATGCAAAAGCGGAGATTCCTTACCGTCAGTCTCTCTATTACAAGATTGCAGGTGATGAGTTTATTAAAAAGGCTTTTGAGTATGCTCATGAAGCGGACCCTAAAGCATTACTTTTTTATAATGATTACAACGAAACGAATCCTGCTAAGCGCGATCGTATCTATAATATGGTTAAGAGTATGAAGGCCGAAGGAGTACCCATTTCCGGTATTGGAATGCAAGGACACTACAATATTCTTTCTCCTACGGAAGATGAGTTCAGAAAGGCTCTCGAACTTTATTCACAAGTGGTTGATAATATTCATATTACTGAATTGGATGTTCGTATCAACACCCGGGAACAAGGCGGACAGCTCAGTGTAAATCAGGAGGGAAAGAAGTTGGAACTGACTCCTGAGGCGGATGCAGCGCAAGTGGCCCAGTATGATATGTTGTTCCGGGTGATGCGTGATTATAAGCATGTGATTAGTAACGTTACTTTCTGGAATGTGTATGATGGCGATTCATGGCTGGATCGTCGTTGGGGGAATCGTCAGCGTAATTATCCGCTTCTGTTTGATGAGAACCTGTTACCGAAGTCTTCATATTATAAGGTACTGACTTTTTAAATAAAGGTGTTGATGCGGTTTATTATATGCTCTGTCTCTTCATTCGTGAGTAATGGAGAGATGGGGAGACTTAACTCTTCATTATGGATACGTTCTGTAATGGGGAGTTGTTGCATTCCATATTCCTTTTTCAACGCTTCCTGGCGATGAGGTGGAATGGGATAATGAATCTGAGTCGAAATACCGCATTGGGTCAGATAACGTTGCAATTCATTCCGGCGGGGAGAAAAGACGGGAAAGATGTGGAAGACATTGGCTTCATCAATATGATCCGTATGGACAGTATTTTGTAATCCCAAGCGTTGCCAGTCAATATTTTCTTTATAGGATTGTGCTATCTCCCTCCTTCGGGCATTATCTTTATCTAAGCGGGATAACTTTATGGAAAGAACCGCCGCCTGTAATTCGTCCAATCGGCTGTTCATGCCTTGGTACAGATGAACATATTTTTCTGTAGAACCGTAATTGGCAATGGAACGTGCGGTGATGGCAAGTTCGGCATCATGGGTGGTTATGGCACCACCGTCTCCCAAGGCACCCAGGTTTTTGGCCGGATAGAAGCTGAAGGCTGCGGCATCACTTAAATTACCGGCTCGCAAGGCTGGGCTTTCTTTTCCCGGTAAGCCTTTGTTCCAGATGGCACCATGTGCCTGTGCGGCATCTTCTATGATTTTTAGTCCGTAGCGGGTAGCCAGATCGTATATTCCTTGCATATCGGCTAAACGTCCATATAGATGAACTGGTAATATGGCACGTGTACGAGGGGTAATCAGCGATTCAGCATAGGTGATGTCTATGTTGCATGTTTCAAAGGCAGGTTCACAAAGCACCGGTTTCAGTCCGGCACGGATGATAGAGAGTATGGTTGCGATGTATGTATTGGCAGGGACGATTATTTCATCTCCGGCATCCATTACTCCCAATTCACGGTAAGCAAGAAATATTAATGTAAGAGCATCCAGACCATTTCCTGTACTCACACAATGAACTGTACCGCAGTAGGCTGCGAATTCTTGTTCAAAACGGGCCGTCGCCTCTCCATACAGGTACCATCCCGAATGGGAAACACGTAGTAAGGCATCCGACAGTTCAGGCTCAAAGGAAGCATTGATTTTTTGCAGGTCTAAATACTTTATCATAATTTCAATTCGTAAACGTCATACATGATTGCTCTTGCACCGAAACCTTCCTTCTGGAAAAGTAATCCTTCATTCAATATTTGTCCGCCTTGTTCGGTGGAAATGCCGAAGTCGAAGTAACGCTTTTGTCCGTAGCGGGTGTATATCAGTTGGTGGAAAAGCAGGTCGAGTGCTCCGCATTTCTTTCCTTGTATAGAAGCGGCGATGTATTGTACGTGGGCCACTTCGTCGGTTTCATATACTACGCAGCCGCCCAGTGTTTCAGTTCCGTCGCATACCCGGAAAAGGGAAATCTGACGGGGAAAGTTTTTGTGCAGTCGGGTGATTTCTTCCAGTGAATGTACCGGGGCAACACAATATCGTTCATGTAGGTTTTCTTCCAATATTGACCAGAAAGAGGCGAAGTCCTCGTCTTCTGTGATTGTCAGTGCACAGGCCTGTGCCTTTTTTAATTGGCGACGGCGCAGGGTGCGGAAAGGCAGACGGTCGTCCAGTGGAATTACGGATGAGATGCTACGTGCTGTAAGTTGTGCGCCCAGGCGAACGAGGATATATAAATCTTCTTCCGCCGGATAGCGGTGGTAAATGTGCGGAATAGCCCGGTAAACCAGTGATTGTACACCGCACTCCGTATGTAAATAATTCAGGGCGGTGCAGAAGGCACTTTCTGCTTGCGCTAAGGTGATAGAGGCGGAGAGGAGTATTCCCCCATAAGTCAGTCCCTGATGGGAATAAAAGCAATCACCGGAAAGGTTGCCGGGGAGCAAGGCCGTTAATTTCTGATTACAGTAAATCAGCAGGGAACAATCTTGGAAGCGTTCGGCATGATAGCCCATATAGTCGCGTTGCAATAGGAATGTACCGTTTTTGGAGCGGCGCACGAAACGGTCCCAGCATTCTTTTTCTTCTGCCGAGTAGCGGACTATGTGCCAGTTCTGATCGGTTACTGTGCTTATTCCCATGTGCTTATCTGTCTTTATATAACTTCCGGGCTTTAAATATAGATATATTAGCCTGATAAATAACGTAAGTTCAGCTGCTTTATTATCTGTTTGGAGATATTCGGTGATGAAATATACCACAACTGTCCGGAATTTTAAAAATGTGCCTGAAAATGAAGAAGAACCTTCTTTTTTTCTTCCGTCGGGGCATGATGAAAAGGACAATTCGTTATATTTGTAGCAATTTAAAAAAACAAACGAAATGAAAAGAATGACTTTGAAATTTATCCTCGGCGTACTTTGGGTAGCTGTATTCTTGCTAAGCTCTTGTCATCCTGCATATAAGGTGACGAAGACGGAGGGTACGATGGTAGCGATTGACTCTACCTGGGATGTAAATCCTGATGCTGAAGCGATGGCATTGCTTGCTCCCTATAAGGCAAAGGTTGACAGTATCATGCTCCGTGTGGTAGGTACTGCAGAAGTGAGCATGGACAAAGGAGCGCCCGAAAGTCTGCTTTCTAATCTGGTAGCGGATGTTCTACGTAATGCAGCCGGACAAGTATTGGGTAAGCCTGCCGACATGGGATTAATAAATATGGGTGGCTTGCGTAATGTATTGACTGAAGGTCCTATTACCTGCGAAAATATTTATGAGATATTGCCTTTCGAAAATTCTCTTTGTGTATTAACCATGAAAGGTGTTTATTTGAAAGAATTGTTCAATAATATTGCAGCATGTCACGGTCAAGGTGTCAGTGGGATGCAGCTTGTGATAACGAAAGACGGAAAACTATTGGAAGGTACGGTTGCAGGCCGTCCGATAGAGGATGAACAGCTCTATACAATTGCTACCATTGATTACCTGGCAGACGGAAACGATGGTATGACTGCCCTGCCGCAAGCTGAGAAACGTGAATGTCCGGATGGGGCTACTTTGCGTGGTTTGTTTATGGACTATGTGGAACAACAGACTGCTACCGGAAAGAAGATTACTTCCCGTATGGAAGGCAGGATAACTGTGAAAGATGAGTAATCCAGCTTCGCAAGAGCATAATCATAAATTATAAATCATAAATCATGAAACGATATATTCTTTTATTGATGGCAGTTTGCTGCCTATTTCCGGTATCTGCACAGCAATCGACCAAAGAGATACCTGTAGAGCCTCTCTGCCTGGTAGCTCCTGACTCTGCCCAGAAAACCAAACAACTGGTGATTCTGCAAACAAGTGATACGCACAGTCGTATTGAACCCATTGCTGTGAATGCTGCTGACCGCTATGCCGGTATGGGTGGAACGGTGCGCCGGGCTACCTTTATTAAGGAAGCGCGTAAAATAAACCCCAACCTGTTGCTATTTGATTGCGGAGACATTTCCCAAGGAACTCCTTACTACAATTTGTTTCAGGGAGAAGTTGAAGTCAAAATGATGAATCTTATGGGCTATGATGCCATGACGATAGGTAATCATGAATTTGATTTCGGTCTGGAAAATATGGCACGTCTGTTCCGCATGGCGAACTTCCCGGTGGTATGTTCCAACTATGATGTAACAGGTACGGTGCTGGAAGGCTTGGTGAAACCCTATACTACCTTTAACCGCAATGGGTTGAAGATAGGTGTATTCGGTCTTGCTCCGAAGATGGAAGGCTTGGTGCAGGCTGATAAATGTGAAGGTGTGGTTTATAATGATCCGATAGAAGTAGCACAGAAAATGGCAGATTTGCTGAAGAATGAGGAAGGTTGTGATGTGGTCATTTGCTTGTCACACCTCGGTTATCAACTTAAAAATACTCCTTGTGACGAAGAACTGGCACAGAAAACGAATCATATCGATGCCATTCTGGGTGGACATACTCATTCCTTTATGAAAGAACCGGCTGTTTATTTGAATAAAGATGGTCAGAATGTACCTGTGATGCATACCGGAAAAAGTGGAATTTACGTTGGTATGTTGAAACTAACACTTGCGGAAGAATAAATATCCCAATCATCTAAGTAATAAATAGTAAAAAATGAAGAGACCTATTCTCTTATTGTTTGCTGCCCTTTTGTGGGGTGGCACAGGATTGCTTCATGCTCAGGAAGAAGCGCCTTTTCTCCCCTCAGCGGCAGATGCCCGTTGCAAACAGTGGGTAGATTCTGTATATTCCGGTTTGAACCTGCAGGAAAAAGTAGGGCAGTTGATTGTTACCACCTTTCCTGCCAAAGTAGATAAACAGAAGAAGAAACAGATACGCGATCTGGTTAAGAAATATAAGATAGGAGGTCTGCTGTTTGCCGAAGGTACACCGGAAGAGCAGGCTATACTGACGAATATTGCCCAGAAGAATTCTAAAGTTCCCGTTATGATTACTTTCGATGGTGAATGGGGACTCTCTATGCGCCTGGAAGGTACGCCTTATTTCCCGAAGAATGCTGCACTTGGCTGTATTGAAGACAACCATCTGATTTATGAATACGGGCGTGAAGTGGCACGGGAATTTCGTGAGCTGGGTGTTCATGTGAATTTTGCACCGGATGCGGATGTCAATACCAATCCTCTGAATCCGGTAATCCATGTACGCTCTTTCGGGGAAGACCCGAAGAAGGTGGCTGAAAAGGTGGTCGCTTATAGTCGTGGACTGGAGAGTGGCGGTGTGTTGTCCGTGAGCAAACACTTCCCCGGACACGGGGATACGGATGTGGACTCGCATAAAGGATTACCGTCACTATATTATAACCGCGAACGCCTGGATAGTGTGGAACTGTATCCTTTCAAAGAAATGATACGTGCCGGCTTGGGTGGGGTGATGGTTGGTCATCTGCAGGTACCTGTGCTGGAACCGGATGCTATCACGGCTTCTTCACTTTCCGGAAATGTGGTGACCGGATTATTGAAAAATGAAATGGGATTCCAGGGGCTGGTGTTTACGGATGCATTGGATATGAAGGGAGTTTCATCTGTGCCCCAGGTTACTACAAAGGCCTTGCTTGCAGGAAATGATATGGTGCTGGTGCAGTATAATACTGAAAATGCTGTGCAGGAGGTACTGAATGCGGTGAAAGACGGTGTTCTTTCGGAGAAGGTTGTGGAAGAGAAATGCCGTAAGATACTTACTTATAAATATCTGTTAGGTTTACGTCAGCCGCGCCCGCAGTTGCAGGTTAGCGGAATGAGTTATCGTATCCATACGGACGAAGCCAAAGCACTGGTAACGCGACTTCGCCAGGCTGCTGTTACGGTTCTGGGTAATCATTTTGGAGTATTACCGTTGACACCTGTTGACTACACTCCGATTGCACTGCTGAGTGTAGTCGAAGGTAAAGACAGCATCTTCATTGCTGAAATGAAGAATTTATCACCTGTTCCTGTTGAGTGTTTTCATTTGACGAGGGAGATGAGTGGAGATGAGCGCCGTGAATTGGCACGCAAACTGGCGAATTATCGTCGGGTTGTAATCAGCATATCAGGTAAAGATACAGATGCACTTGCTTATGCCGATTTTCTGGCAGGATTGAATTTGCCCGCCCCCATCGTATATGCTTTCTTTACGTCCTATCGTGCAATGCAACCTTTGGTTCCGGCTTTGAATCAGGCCAGTGCTGTGGTGTTGGGACATTCGTCGGAAGCGGATATTCAGCAATATGTAGCGGGTGTGATGTTTGCTAAAGTCCCTGCTCAGGGAAAGCTTTCCATGAGTATCGGTAACCTCTATCAGGCCGGTGAGGGAAGTATGATTACTCCGGGGATGAAACCGGGACGTATTATTCCTGAAGATTTGGGAATGAAGTCTAATGAGTTGCATCGTATCGATGCGATTGTCAAGGGCGGATTGGCTGCCGGAGCCTATCCAGGTTGTCAAGTGCTGGTGTTGAAAGATGGTCAGACGGTATATGATAAGTGTTTCGGTACTCATTCTGATAAAGACACCACTGCTGTACGCCCTACAGATATGTTCGACCTTGCTTCTTTGACGAAGACTACTGCAACACTGCTTGCCGTGATGAAACTTTATGATACGGGTAAGTTGAAGCTGACGGATAAAGCGTCCCAGTATTTGCCGTTCTTGCGGAATACTAATAAGAAGAATATTACAATAAAGGATTTGCTTCTTCATGAGTCCGGGCTGCCTCCTTATATTCGTTTTTATCTGGAGGCCATCGATCCGAACTCGGTGCATGGCCCGTATGCTCAAAGTTGGGTGGATGAGTGGCATCGCACGCAGGTCAGTGAACATAGCTATTATTGTTCAAACTTCAAGTTTAAGAAAGGTTTGGTAGCTGAAAAAGAATTATCTACTTACAACTTGCATGTAGCTGACAAAATGTGGCTGAACAAGAGTTTCAAGAATACCATCTTGCAAAAGATTGCCCGGTGTGATATGGACAGCAAGCGGTATGTGTACAGTGATCTTGGCTTTATCCTGTTGCAGCAGGTGGTGGAGGCTATAGTTAAGTTGCCAATGGACCTTTATTTGGCTAAAGAGTTTTATGCACCTATGGGGTTGCAACGTACCATGTATCTGCCCTTATTAAGGTACTCCAAACAAGAGATTATGCCTACGGCCGCAAATGATTTCCTGCGCCGTCAGGATTTATGCGGCTATGTGCACGATGAGACTGCCGCTTGTATGGGTGGTATTTCTGGTAATGCAGGTTTGTTCTCTACAGCTACGGAAGTTGCGAAGATATACCAGATGATGCTAAATGGGGGAGAATGGAACGGTAAACGTTATTTGAGTGAGGCGACTTGCCGTTTGTTCACTACGGAGACCTCCGCCGTCAGTCGCAGAGGATTGGGTTTTGACAAGCCTAACTTGAAGGATTTGAAGAACAGTCCTTGTGCTCCTTCGGCTACCAATACCGTTTACGGACATACCGGTTTTACGGGTACCTGTGCCTGGGTGGATCCTGAACATGGAACGGTGTATGTTTTCCTCAGCAACCGTCTGTGCCCCAATGTGTGGAATACAAAACTGACTGAGATGAATATCCGTACAAATATACAAGAAGCGATTTATAAAAGCCTGAAATAGTCTGGACATAGAAATACTGGAGACACGGGAAATACAGCGTTTTTTACTAATTAGTCCAAAAAACTCTGTATTTTCCGTGTCTTTGTGTTCGAAATACTATAACTTTGGTAACCTTAATGCATAAATGATGATGAAAAAACTATTCCTACTCTTTTTGATGATATGCAGTTGTTGTGTCCGCTTTGATGCTCAGGCGCACCATCTGCCGGCACCACAATCTCCTGTACCTCCTGTTGAACCTATTATGATACGATCTGTTTCCAATGATGAACGATGCCGACAGTGGGTAGATTCGGTACTCAACAGGATGAATCTGAAAGAACGTATCGGACAATTATTCATTTATACCATTGCTCCTCAGCAAGATAAGGCAAATCGGGATTTGCTACGTAAAGTTGTGGATGACTACAAAGTGGGCGGTCTGCTCTTTTCCGGTGGATTGATGGAAAATCAGGCGATACTGACCAATGAAGCACAAAAGATGGCAGATGTTCCGTTGATGATAACCTTTGATGGTGAATGGGGACTTTCCATGCGCTTGCGAGGTACGCCGGTATTTCCCCGAAATATGATTCTGGGCTGCATACAAAACGACAGTTTGCTCTATGAATATGGTCGTGAGATGGCCCGGCAATGTCGGGAACTCGGTGTGCAGGTTAACTTTGCTCCGGTGGCGGATGTGAATATCAACCCGAAGAATCCGGTTATCAATACCCGTTCGTTTGGGGAAAGTCCTGCTAATGTGGCCGATAAAGTAATAGCCTATGCCCGTGGTCTGGAAGACGGTGGCGTGCTTTCCGTGAGCAAACATTTTCCCGGTCATGGAGATACGGATGTGGACTCGCATCATTCATTGCCGAAGCTGACCTTTTCCCGTGCACGTTTGGATAGTGTGGAGTTATATCCGTTTAAGAAAGCCATTCAGGCTGGGTTGTCCGGTATGATGGTGGGACATTTGGAGGTGCCGGTACTTGAATCGAAACGAGGGGTGCCTTCTTCACTTTCCCGTAGTGTAGTGCATGATTTGCTGACACAGGAGATGAAGTTCCAAGGATTGGTATTTACGGATGCCCTGGCTATGAAAGGTGTTTCTGCCAATAACACGAGTATTTGTCTGCAGGCATTGAAAGCGGGACATGATTTGTTGCTTGTGCCCCGGCGGATTAAAGAAGAAGTGGATGCTATACTGGATGCTGTGAAAAACGGTGAACTGACGGAGGCAGAGGTTGAGGCAAAGTGCCGGAAGGTACTTACTTATAAATATGCTCTCGGGCTATCAAAGAAACCTTTTGTTCGCCTTTCGGGGTTAAGTAATCGTATTAATACGGCGCACACCCGTGATTTGATACGGCGTCTGAACCAGGAGGCGATTACCGTACTGAAGAATAAAAACGATTTGCTTCCGTTGGATGCAGATACCCGGGAAGTAGCTGTGCTCAATGTAGGTGATGCAAAAGAAATACAACCGTTCCTGAAGGAGCTTTCCGAATTCATTAATCCTGTCGGTTCAAAAGGAGTACCTGCTGTCTTTCAATTGAAGAAAGAGTTGCCGGTGGCTGCACGTAAGCAGTTGCGTGATTCACTGTCACAGTATAAACGTATTCTTGTTTGTGTGACGGAACATCGCTTGGCGCCTTATCAGACCTTCTTTGGGGAATTTGTTCCTGATATTCCAACAGCTTATCTGCTTTTTATACCCGGTAAGCAAATGTTGCAGATACGTCGTGCAGTATCGGCTGCTAATGCTGTGGTACTTGCACATTCATCGAATGATGACGTACAGTGTCAGGTAGCCAGAATACTGTATGCCGGTGCAACGGCAAACGGACGCCTTTCGGCAAGTGTCAGTGACTTGTTTGCTACGGGGGATGGACGGACTATTACTCCGAAAACACCGCTTCACTTTGTACCCGATGAACATGGGATGAACTCCCGCCTGTTGACTCGCATTGACGAAATAGCGAAAGAAGGCATTAAAGAAGGAGCTTATCCCGGTTGTCAGATTGTGATATTGAAAGATGGAAAAGAAATGTATAATAAAGCTTTCGGAACACATACCTGGCCGGGGGCTACGGGTGCTTCTGTCAATAAGCTTTCTGCTACCAATATTCCTGGCGCTACTTTATCGGTATCTTCGACGGATGTTTATGATTTGGCTTCGCTGACAAAGACTACGGCAACATTGCTCGCTGTTATGAAGCTGTATGACAAAGGACGTTTGAATCTTACCGATCGTGTGTCAGACTATCTGCCCTGGTTGCAAGATACGGATAAAAAAGATATCACAGTCCGCCAGTTGTTGTTGCATGAATCCGGATTACCTTCTACATTGTTGTTTTATCAGGAAGCTATCGATAAAGAGAGCTATGGAGGAACTCTTTTCAAAGCAAAACCGGATGCTGCACATTCTGTGCAGATAGGTGTTCGTACCTGGGCTAATCCGAAATTTAAGTTCCAGAAAGGGTTGACTTCTAAAGTGCGGACGGCAGAGCATACCTTGCAAGTTGCCGATAGCTTATGGCTGAATCGTTCCTTTAAAGAAGTCTATCAACAAACGATTGTGAAGGCACCGTTGCGCGATCGCCGTTATCGGTATAGCTGTGTAGGTTTCATCCTGTTGCAGCAGTTGGTTGAGGCGCGTACGGGCATGTCGATGGATGCTTTCCTGGAACAGGAGTTTTATGCTCCAATGGGGTTGAAACGTACGGGATATTTGCCATTAAAAGGTGCAGCTACGGCGGGAACAGCATATGCAGGCATTGTATCTGGTAAGCATACTCCTATACCGAAAGCAGAAATTATACCTTCTTCGGTGGATCTATTCTTGCGGAAAACCGTTCTTCAAGGCTTCGTGCATGATGAGTCGGCAGCTTTTCAAGGCGGTGTATCAGGGAATGCCGGTCTGTTCTCCAATGCAACGGAAGTGGCTCAGATTTATCAAATGTTGTTGAATGGGGGAGAGTTGGATGGTAAGCGTTATTTAAGTCCGGAAACTTGCCGTGTATTTACTACTACTGTATCCCGCATCAGTCGTCGTGGTCTGGGCTTCGATAAACCTGACCGACAGAATCCGGCAAAGAGTCCTTGTGCTATGGCTGCGCCTGCTACTGTTTATGGGCATACCGGATTTACAGGTACTTGTGCCTGGGTTGATCCGACGAATGGGCTGGTTTACGTTTTCCTTTGCAATCGTATCTATCCGGATGTATGGAATACGAAACTGATGAAGATGGATATTCGTACACGAATACAGGAGGTGATGTATCAGGCGTTAAAATAGCTATAATAATAGAAGAAGGGAATAGCCCCCCGCTCACGCGGCCGGTTACTCCCTTTTTCACGTCTTGAAACAATCAATTAATACCAGTCAAACTTATCTGTGTTGCAATGCAAATTATGTTAGAATGCAATACCCAGACGCAGACCGAAATTGCTTAAACCGTCTACACTATAAGTGAACAGGTCGCCCTTGTTCGTGCCATAGCTATAGTAAGCGGCAATGTGCAACCCCGGACCATAAGCCCATGGGTAAATGTTGAGTCCAATTTCTGGTGATACATAGAAACCCCAAGTACTCTTGTTGGCTTCGTAAACATTGAAAGTTGATTTCATTTCAGCGTACTGAGGACCTACCTTCAGCCCAACATAAGGCTGGAAAGCGCTACCGCGGTCGAAGGTATAACGACCTGCCAGACCGAAAGGCAACTGGAACAGTGTGTGCTGTTGGTCGGTATTGATGCTACCGCCTTCACCTACTGGAAGTGTCTGGCGTCCGAAATATTCGTGGTTGCTATGGTAAGCAAGGAAAGCACCGAGAGCAATGTTCGGAGTTACGTAGTAACCACCTTCAAAACTCATACCCCATCCGCTGGCTTTATCAGCGAAATGGTTGCTCAGGGGGAAGTTGAATTGCCAATCGATATTAGCATAACCGTTATCGGTCAATTGTGCCTTTGCCGGCATGGCGAAGACAAGAGCCAGAGCGGCAACCGCCAGTACTCTCATTGAAATATATTTTATTGTTTTCATACTTGTTATTGTTTTAAACGACTTAACTACTTACTACTAATTATTTATTAGTCAGATATGAAGATTGAGCATAAGCTTGGTTTACACCTTCAATAGCCAGTTTAGTATTTACAGATGTAGAACCGCTAAGCAATCCGCTCATATAGCTTGTCCAGAGTACGGGCAGTTTCTCTTTTTCACCCTGTGTAGCTTCCAGATTAAGGAGCTCGGTAATGAATGAACCTGTGCTATAAGTATAAGTTACAGCATACGGATAGTACCATCCGCCCCAGTTACCCCAGTAAGGTGCATCCCAATAACCAGGATAGTTCCACCACCATTCGGGACGTCCGTAATCATTAAAGTAGTAAGTGCTCTTGATGTAGCTGACCTGTAAACCAAGGTTAGCTTCTTCACGGTCGTCTACGCGGACAAAGCCACGATTATTCATGTTGGTAGCATAGGCTTGTAGAATTTCCTGAGCACTTTCATCTTTCCAGTATTCGGCCTCTTTTTTATCGCCGATGATAAGAATGCTATCCGGCATGTAGTACGTTTGGAAAGCTTTGAAGTCAGCTTTCGTGTCATAGTTGGTATAAACCAGATATTTGTTGTCCAGCTTATCCGTGTCAGGGTCTTTTTCGCAAGCTGCGAAAGTCAAGACCACCAATAATAGGGGAATTAATTTCTTCATACTTTTATAATGTTTAGGTTAAATATAAAAATCCTGCCCTGGTACCTCAGGCTTTTGGTACATGAACAAGATAAAAAATAAAAGGTTCGGAAAGGGGTATGTTAAAATTGTATTTTCGGGGAAGAAAGTTATAGGAAAAAACGCTTTTTTCGATGAGATATAGGCTTGTATGTTGTTGGAAACTAAGGTGCTGGCGTGTCCTGCCGCAGGAAACGAGCGTTCCCTTCCGTGGAAACGCTCGTGGACTCTTAATGGGAACGGATTATCTGCCCGTAGGTAATAAAGCAGTTCTTTATTATCTGCTTATTTCAGATTATATGTCTGATTGATCTTTTCTATTTCTTCTGCTGTGAATTTCGTGTTTTTGATACCTTGCAGATTGTCGTCTAACTGTGCTACAGAGCTTGCTCCGATAATGACTGAGGTAACCATATCATCTTTTAGCAACCATGCCAGAGCCATTTCAGCAAGAGTTTGTCCGCGTTGTATGGCAACTTCGTTCAAGGCTTTTATCTTTCTCAGTATTTCGTCAGTCAATGCTTCTTTTTTCAGGAAACCACCTTTAGCAATGCGTGAGTCTTCGGGAATACCGTTCAGGTAACGGCTCGTTAATAAACCTTGTGCCAGAGGAGAGAAAGCAATGAAGCCCGTACCGTTTTCCTTTGCTTGTTGCAGGATACCTTCTTCTTCTGGTTCACGATTGAAAATGTTATATCTTCCCTGATAAAGCAGGCAATGCACATCTCTTTCTGCTAGGTAACGGTATGCAAATTCAGCAGCTGCTTTTGGATATTTTGAAATACCTATGTACAAGGCCTTGCCTTGGCGCACAATATCTACGAGGGTTTGCAGAGTCTCTTCCAACGGAGTGTTGGGATCATAGCGGTGTGAATAGAAGATATCCACATAATCCAGATTCATGCGTCTCAGGCTCTGATTTAGGCTGGTCATCAAGTATTTTCTGGAGCCCCATTCACCGTAAGGACCGGGCCACATATCATGTCCTGCTTTCGTGGAAATGAACAGTTCGTCACGATAAGGCATAAACGATTTCTTCATGATCATTCCGAAAGTTTCTTCTGCTGAACCGTAGGAAGGGCCGTAGTTGTTGGCAAGGTCGAAATGGGTAATTCCCTTGTCGAAAGCGTGGTGTGCCATTGCCTGTGAATTGGCGAAAGTATTGACGTCGCCAAAGTTGTGCCACAAACCTAATGATATTTCGGGCAGCAATATGCCGCTTCGTCCGCAACGGCGATACTTCATGCCGTTGTCGTACCGACTGCTGTCGGGAGAGTAAATGGGGTTTATCATGCTATTGAGTTTAAGTGAGAACACAAAAGTAGGTGATTTAATCGGAAAAGAACATATAAAGTATGATAAATGTAATCGGAAACAAATTATACTATAATTGGATAAAATAATGCAACCGGAAATCATACAAGTCCGCTATCTTTGTACCTGAACTTTAAAAGAAAGATAATACCATGAAAAAAATTATGTTAGTGGCTGTTTTAGCAGCTTTTTCTCTTACCTCCTTATTTGCTCAAAAGTATGAAAACCTGGCCTTGACGCCACCCATGGGCTGGAACAGTTGGAACAAATTTGCCTGTAACATTGACGAGAATATTATAAAAGGTGTGGCCGATGCTATGGTTGAAAGCGGCTTGCGTGACGCCGGATATGTATACCTGAATCTGGATGACTGCTGGCATGGTGAACGGGACAGTCTCGGCTTTATCCAAGCAGACCCGGTGAAGTTTCCCTCCGGCATAAAGGCTTTGGCAGATTACGTACATTCAAAAGGACTGAAGATAGGCATCTATTCAGATGCCGGTCGGAAGACTTGTGGCGGACGTCCCGGGAGTTTCGGACACGAATATCAGGATGCTTTGCAATATGCGAAATGGGGCATTGATTATCTGAAATATGATTGGTGCGAGAGCGAAGATATCAATCCTGTAGGCGCATATAACCTGATGCGGGATGCGCTACGTGCAGCCGGACGACCCGTCTTGTTCAGCATGTGCGAATGGGGCACAAGCAAGCCTTGGGAATGGGCGGCCGAAACCGGACATATGTGGCGCACTACCGGAGATATTTTTAATTGTTTCGACTGCATAGACCAGCATCCCGGCTGGGCAGCCTACGGTGTGATGCAGATACTCGATATGCAGAACGGATTGCGCAAGTATGCCGGTCCCGGACACTGGAACGACCCTGATATGCTGGAAGTGGGCAATGGGCAGACGGTTAATCAAGACCGGGCACACTTCTCCATGTGGTGCATGCTGGCAGCCCCGCTGATACTGGGAAATGATATCCGCAACATGTCTCAGGAGACAAAAGACATTATTTTAAATAAAGAGGTTATCGCTCTCGACCAAGACAGCCTCGGCATTCAAGGCTTGAAGTTTGCCGCTGAAGACGGACTGGAATTTTGGTTCAAGCCTTTGGTTAATGATGACTGGGCCTTCTGTATCCTTAACCGTACTACCGAACCCAAGGAATACACCATCGACTGGCAAAAGTTCAATCTGTATGATGATGTAGCCCGTCGCTTCACCGACTTCGATTCTAAAGTGTACAACGTCCGTAACCTGTGGACCCGGCAAGAAGAAGGAAATACGAAGAAGATGAAAAGTGTAACTATTCCGGGACACGATGTTGTGCTGTATCGTCTCAGCATGAATAAGAAGAAAAAGTGATACTATATAGAATAACGAATGAAGAAAATTATCGCAACTATGGCAATTGGAGCTTGTTTGTGTTCTTGTGGCGGAAGCCGGGAGGAAGTATATAAAGACCCTTCGGCCACTGTGAAGGATCGTGTGGAAGACTTGCTGAAACGGATGACCCTCGAAGAGAAGGTGGGTCAGATGAACCAGTTCGTCGGTGTGGAGCACATCAAGGCGAATAGTGCCGTGATGACCGAAGACGAACTGAGAAATAATACAGCCAACGCTTTTTACCCCGGATTTACGGAGAAAGATATAGAGAAGTGGACCGAAGAAGGCCTGATAGGCTCCTTCCTGCACGTGCTTACCATTGAAGAAGCCAATTATCTGCAATCTCTTGCCATGAAGAGCCGCTTGCAGATACCTATTATATTTGGTATAGACGCCATACACGGCAATGCTAATGCGCCGGACAATACGGTCTATCCTACCAATATCAACCTTGCCTGTTCCTTTGACACGCTGATGGCTTACAAGATAGCCCGCCAAACAGCCAGGGAAATGCGAGCCATGAACATGCACTGGACTTTCAACCCGAATGTGGAAGTGGCTCGCGATGCCCGTTGGGGACGGGTCGGCGAAACTTACGGTGAAGATCCTTATCTTGTAACTTTGCTGGGCGTGCAATCCGTTAAAGGTTATCAGGGCAACCTCAATGGCAGCGAAGATGTGCTTGCCTGCATCAAGCACTTTGTAGGTGGCAGCGAACCCATCAACGGAACAAACGGCTCGCCCACCGACCTGTCCGAACGTACTTTGCGCGAAGTATTCTTCCCGCCTTTCGAAGCAGGAGTGAAAGCTGGTGCCATGTCTCTGATGACGGCCCACAACGAACTGAACGGCATCCCCTGTCATAGCAACGAGTGGCTGATGCAGGACGTTCTGCGCAGCGAATGGAAATTCCCCGGCTTCGTAGTGAGTGACTGGATGGACATTGAGCATATCCACGACCTACACGCCACCGCCGAGAATCTGAAAGAAGCCTTTTACCAATCCATAATGGGCGGTATAGATATGCATATGCACGGTATCCACTGGAATGAGATGGTTGTGGAGCTGGTGAAAGAAGGTCGCATTCCCGAGTCACGTATAGACGAATCCGTGCGCCGCATCCTCGACATCAAGTTCCGTCTTGGCATCTTTGAGCAGCCCTATGCCGATGAAGCCCGCACCACGCAGGTGCGCCTTTGCGACGAACATCGTGTCACAGCTCTCGAGGCTGCCCGCAACGGCATTGTGTTGCTGAAAAATGACGGCGTGCTTCCTCTATCCCACTCCAAGTACAAAAGGATAATGGTGACCGGCATCAACGCCGATGACCAGAACATCCTGGGCGACTGGAGCGCCCCCGCGAAGGATGAAAACGTAACTACTATCCTCGAAGGCCTGAAGATGATTTCCCCCGATACCCAGTTTGACTTTGTGGACCAGGGCTGGGACCCGCGCAATATGGACCCGAAGAAGGTGTTCGAAGCTGCTGCACGTGCCCGCACTGCCGACCTCAATATCGTAGTGGCCGGCGAATACATGATGCGCTTCCGCTGGAACGACCGTACCGATGGCGAGGACACCGACCGCTCCGACCTCGACCTTGTAGGCCTCCAGAACGAGCTGATAGAGAAAGTGGCTGCTTCGGGCAAGCCAACCATCCTTATATTGGTTAACGGTCGTCCGCTTGGTGTGTGGGCGGCAGAGAATCTGTCTGCTATTATAGAGGCTTGGGCACCGGGCATGTATGGCGGACAGGCGGTAGCCGAGATACTTTACGGCAAAGTGAATCCCTCGGCCAAACTGGCTGTCACTATTCCTCACAGTGTGGGCCAGTTGCAGATGATTTACAATCATAAGCCTTCACAATACTTCCATCCTTATGTGGCGGGCAAACCAAATAAGCCGCTTTATCCGTTCGGTTATGGTCTTTCTTATACTACATATAAATATGGTGACCTGAAGCTGATGCAGAAAGAAATCGGCACAGACGGTGCAGTAGACGTGAGTGTAAAAGTAACCAATACCGGTGACCGTGACGGAGTGGAAATCGTGCAGCTCTATATCCGCGACAAGTTCAGCAGCGTCACCCGTCCGGTGAAGGAACTGAAAGACTTCGCCCGCGTGTCGTTGAAGGCAGGAGAAAGCAAAGTGGTGAACTTCAGAATCACACCCGACAAGCTGGCTTTCTATGACAAAAAGATGAAGAAGGTTGTAGAACCAGGCGAGTTTATCGTAATGGTGGGTGCTTCCTCCAACGATAAAGACTTACTGACGGAAACATTCACAGTACGATGATGAAAAAACTGACTCTAGTATGTGCAGTGCTTCTGGCAGTGTTGCTTCCCTCGCGGGCACAATCTGTTCGCGAGCGCATCCTGATGGATGAAGACTGGCAGTTCGCCTTCGGCAACGCTTCCTCTCCCGAAAAGGACTTCGGTTGCGGAACAGAATACTTCAATTATCTGACGAAAGCCACTTCTATACACAATGAAGGCCCTTACTCGCCTAAGTTCGATGCCTCCAAATGGAGTGCGACCTGGAAGAACGTGAATCTGCCGCACGACTGGGTAGTAGATTTGCCTTACGCTCGTGAAGCAAGCCATAGCCACGGCTACAAAACAGTGGGTTATAAATACCCTGAAACCAGTGTCGGCTGGTATCGCAAGACCTTTACCGTTTCGCACGAAGACCTCGGTAAGCATCTCTATCTTCAGTTTGACGGAATCTTTCGCGATGCCCGCGTTTGGGTGAACGGCTTCTATCTTGGGCGCGAGCCCAGCGGCTATGCCACGCATACTTACGACATTACTGAATATCTGAACTATGGCGAAGACAACCTGATTACCGTTCGATCTGATGCTACCCTCGAAGAAGGCTGGTTCTACGAAGGCGCCGGCATCTACCGCCATGTGTGGCTCAACAAGGTAGCTCCCGTACATGTAGTCCCTTTCGGTACTTTCATATACAGCACGCTGGAAGCTCCTTTCGACAAAGCTCTCCTGACTATTGAAACCACGGTAGAGAACTCTGGCTTGAAGGTAGGCGATTATCGCCTTCGCCATATTCTTCAGGATACTGAAGGCAAAGAAGTGGGATGTTGCGAGGCAAGTGGCAAAGCTTTGCTGCCGAAAGAACGCCAGTTGGCCACCGGACAACTCCAATTGGACACCCCCAATCTCTGGAGCACAGATGCCCCCTATCTATATACATTGCTTACGGAAGTTTATCAGGAAGACAAACTGGTGGACACTTATACTACCGTAACCGGCATCCGCCACGTCGCCTTTGATGCCGACCGAGGTTTCTTCTTGAACGGTCGACCTTTGAAGTTGAAAGGGGTAAATATGCACCAGGATCATCCCGGCGTAGGTGTAGGCATACCCGATGCCCTGCAAATCTACCGCCTCAAGCAGCTGAAGAGTTTTGGCTGCAATGCCTACCGTTCTTCGCACAACCCGATGACGCCCGAAATGCTCGATGCCTGTGATAGTCTGGGCATTCTTGTCATTGAAGAGAACCGCCTGGTTGGTGTTAACGAAGAGCATACCCGCCTGCTGAAACGCATGATAGAACGCGACCGTAACCATCCCAGCGTAATCCTTTGGAGTATAGGCAACGAGGAGTGGGGCATCGAGTGGGAAGAAAGCGGCACCCGTATTGCAGCAACCATGCGTGAATACTGCCATCGCTTCGATCCCACGCGCCTGATGACTGTTGCTTCGAGCAGCGGACCGACTATCCTGATTCCGGCCGATGTAGCGGGATATAACTATATTCTTCAGAATCCGGTGGAACAGCACCGCAAAGATTATCCGCAGCGTTGTGCCTACGGTTCGGAAGAAACTACGGGTAGCGGTACACGCGGCATCTACTTCGATGCTTACGACAAAGGACATATGATGGCATATAATCGCAAACCTAACGGACCGGACAGCTTGCTGAACTGCATCAGCCGTGGCTGGAAGTTCTACGACGAGCGCTCCTATCTTGCCGGAGTCTTCTACTGGACCGGTTTTGACTACCGCGGAGAACCTACTCCGATGACGTTCCCTGCCACCGGTACGCAATTCGGCATTCTGGATTATTGCGGCTTTCCCAAGGACGAAGCCTGGTACTTGAAGTCTTGGTGGACGGATGAGCCGATATTACACATCCTACCCCACTGGAACCTGCAAGGGCACGAAGGTGAGAATATCGACTTATGGGCATATAGCAACTGCGACGAAGTGGAGCTGATTGTAAATGGCAAGAACTTAGGTCGTAAACCCATGCCGAAGAACGGTCATCTTTCTTGGACGGCCATCTATCAACCCGGTACGGTGAAGGCTATAGGCTATAAAAACGGAAAGAAAATTCTTACCCGTAAAGTGGAGACTACCGGTGCTCCCGCCCGTATCTCCCTCACTGCCGACCGCTCTGTCATCCAGGCTGACAATCGCGATGTGGCTGTCTTCCGCGTGGAACTTCAGGACAAGAAAAAACGCTTTGTCCCTACAGCTTGCGATGATTTAACGATTACGGTCAACGGTCCCGTGCGCATACTCGGAGTGGGCAATGGCGATCCCGCCTATCAGAGTACGGAACGTCCTGCGGACACCAACGCTCATACCTATCAGGTAAAAGCCTTCAACGGTCTTGCTCAGATATTACTGCAAAGCACCGGAGAATCAGGAGAAGCCACGCTCATTGTTGGCGCGGACAGCCTTCCCGCTGCATCTTTCGTATTAAGACTGGAAGAACGATAGGCCTGTATTTATAGCAGGAGATGTGTTACTGTTGCAAGTTTAAAAAGAATGACTATATTTGTCGTATAATACTATTTTAACCAATTGTCATGGAAAACCAGAACTACATTATGAGGGAGATTACTCCTTTGTCGGACCGGGATTGTTTCTACATTGCCGACCGTAGGAAGACAGAATTCACCTATCCTATACACTGCCATGTCGAATATGAACTGAATTTTACCGAACATGCTTCCGGTGTCCGTCGTGTGGTAGGTGATTCCGCCGAGGTTATCGGAGATTATGACCTGGTATTGATTACCGGCAAGGAACTGGAGCACGTGTGGGAGCAGCACGAATGCACCTCAAAGGAAATACGTGAAATCACTATTCAGTTCTCATCCGACCTGTTCTTCAATAATTTTGTGAACAAGAACCAGTTCGACAGCATCCGCCGCATGCTGGAAAGGGCACAATGCGGCATCAGCTTTCCGATGCAGGCCATCATGAAGGTATATAACTGGCTGGACAAGCTGGCCTCTGAGGAACAAGGATTCTATGCCGTGATGCATTTTCTGAGAATTCTGTATGAACTGTCTCAATATGATGATGCAAAGGTGCTTTCCAGCTCATCGTTTGCCAAAATAGAGACCTTCTCGGATAGTCGGCGTGTGCAGCGTGTGCAGAAGTATATTGCCGCTCATTATCAGGAAGACATCAGGCTGAATACGCTGGCGGATATGGTAGGAATGACACCGGTTTCGTTCAGCCGCTTCTTCCGTTTGCGCACGGGGAAGACTCTTTCGGACTATATCATTGATATTCGTCTGGGTTTTGCCACACGATTGCTGGTAGATTCTACGCGGACAATAGCTGAGATCTGCTACGACTGCGGTTTCAATAATCTGTCTAATTTCAACAGGATGTTCAAGCGAAAGAAGGATTGCTCGCCGAAAGAATTCAGGGAGAACTACCGGAAGAAGAAGATTGTAATATGATAATATCGTATCATTCTATTTATAAGAAACCACGTACTTTTGCATACAACGAATAATCTTAGTTTTATACCATGAAAAAGGTTACACTTCTTTTTATATCCTTGCTGTGCGCTTTAGCTGTTGCAGCACAGATACGTGGAAATGAAATCCGCGTAATTGTTTCTCCCGATCATACCGATTGGAATTATCGGCCGAATGAAAAATGTACATTTACAGTCCAGGTGATGAAAGCACAGAATCTTTTGCCGGATGTGACGGTGGATTACGAGCTTGGTCCCGAAATGTATCCCACTGAAACCAAGAAAGGGTTAGTGCTTAAGGATGGAGTACTCAAAGTACAAGTTACCATGAAGACACCCGGCTTTCTGCGTTGTAAAGTGACGGCGCATATAGGAAGCCATAAATATGAAGGTCTGGCTACTGCTGCTTATGACCCTCAACAGTTGCAACCCATCACGCAACTGCCAGATGATTTTCTGGACTATTGGGCAAACACGCTGATCGATGCAAGAAAGACCCCTCTGAATCCTGTGATGACCTTGCTTCCGGAGCGTTGCACGGAAACGGACAATGTTTATCAGGTAAGTTTCCGGACAAAAGCTTGGGGCGGTCGTTTCTACGGAATACTTAGTGTACCGAAAAAAGAAGGGAAATACCCCGCTTTGCTGCGTGTGCCCGGAGCAGGTGTTCGTCCTTATAGTGGGGATACTTATACGGCTCCCGGAAAAGTCATCACTTTGGAAGTCGGCATACATGGCATCCCGGTGACGATGGAACAGTCTGTTTATGATGCCCTTGCCGGCGGTGCGCTGAATAATTACTGGACCTTTGGGCGAGATAGCCGGGATAACATCTACTATAATCGCGTAGTGGTAGGTGCTCTGCGTGCAGTAGACTTTATTTGCTCTCTGCCCCAATATAACGGGAAGGCATTAGGGGTAACCGGCTCAAGCCAAGGTGGTGCACTCTCTGTGATAACGGCTGCCCTTGATCCTCGCGTAACTTTTTTCGCTGCTGTACATCCGGCACTGTGTGACCATGAAGCGTACATAAAGAAGCGTGCCTGTGGTTGGCCACATTACTTTTATTATTATGGAGCTCCGAGTGAGAAGGAACTTCAGACGATTCGTTATTATGATACTGCCAACTTTGCCCGTTGCCTCAAGGTGCCCGGATGGTTCAGTTGGGGGTATAATGATGAAGTCTGCCCGCCTACATCCATGTACGCCGCCTACAATGCTATCACGGCTCCGAAGGTATTGCATCCCTATCTGGAGACAGGTCACTACTGGTACCAGGAGCAATGGGATGAGTGGATGGAATGGTTGAGAAAGCAGTTAGGACTTTAAAATGCCTCATTAAAACAAGTTAATAAAGAGTGCCAGCCATGAGACAACGCTACGTTTCATGGCTGATTCTTTATGACGCTGAACTTTAATGCCATTACGCTAACTAATTGATAAAATAATATCGTTTTCCGCTATCGAAAACCTCTATTTTTGCATTGTCACTTAAATGCTAATAATATGAAACATTTTTTCTTTTGGTCCATCCTTTGGCTGCTTCTCGGAGCGTGTAGCCCTACTGAGGTGAAACGCTCGTTTATAAAGGTAAACGATAAAGGACAGTTTATTCGTGATGGGAAACCTTATTACTACGTAGGTACTAATTTTTGGTATGGCGCCATCCTTGGCTCTGAAGGTGAAGGCGGTAATCGCGAACGCTTGCACAAAGAACTGGATTTCTTGAAAAATATTGGTATCAATAATCTGCGTGTATTGGTGGGATCCGATGGCGAAAATGGAGTGAAAACCCGTGTGGAACCTTCCTTGCAAGTGGCACCCGGTGTATATAATGATACTATTTTAGCCGGGCTGGACTACTTCATGAATGAGTTGCGTAAACGCGATATGACGGCCGTACTCTATCTGAATAATTCTTGGGAATGGAGTGGCGGTTACTCCATGTATCTGCAATGGTCGGGACATGGCAAAGCAGTGGTGCCGGCAGTCGACGGCTGGCCGGCCTTTATGGAGTATGTGAAACTGTTTCAGCAATCAGACAGCGCGAAGTCTTTGTTTGCCAACTACGTCAAGGATATTGTAACAAGAACAAATAGGTATAATAAGATAAAGTATGTGGATGATCCTACACTTATGTCCTGGCAGATAGGCAATGAACCTCGCGCTTTCTCTGATGATAACAAAGAACCTTTCGCCCAATGGATGGCGGATGTGGCTTCGTTGATTAAATCGCTTGATCCCAATCATATGGTATCGTCCGGTAGCGAAGGTTTGTGGGGATGCGAGAATGATATTACTCTCTTCGAAAAGATACATGCCGATGCGAACATCGATTACCTCAATATTCATGTCTGGCCTTATAACTGGGGTTGGGTAAAGGCAGATAGTCTGATGGAACTTCTTCCGCAGGCTAAAGAAAATACAAAAAAGTATATTGACGAACACATGATGGTGGCAAAGAAGTACCACAAACCGATTGTACTTGAAGAATTCGGCTTTCCGCGCGATGGTTTCAAATTCTCTAAAGAGTCTTCCACTAATGCACGTGATGAATATTATCGTTATGTATTCGATTTGATTCGGCAGGACCGTGAAAACGGGGGACTTTTTGCCGGATGTAACTTTTGGGCGTGGGGTGGCTTTGCCGGGCAAGTTCCCGGACACGTGTATTGGGAAAAAGGAGATGATTATATGGGGGACCCTGCACAGGAAGAACAGGGCTTGAACTCTGTCTTTGCCACAGATACAACAGTTGAGATTATTAAGGTTGAAAATGAAAAATTAAAATAAGGAGTCGTGCTATGAAACTTATGAAGTATATTTATCTGGTTGTCTTAATCTCGGTATTGTTTGGTTGTGGCTCTTCCGGCATAACAGCAAAAGATGAAAGTAAATTATCGGTAGAGGGAACTTTCCTTGTGAACGGAAAAGGTGAAAAGATCGTTTTGCAAGGCATCAGTTTTGGCTGGCATAACTGGTGGCCTCGCTTTTACAATGCATCTGTAGTGAAACAGTTGAAGCAAGAATGGAACTGCACAGTAGTGCGTGTAGCAATGGGAGTAGAACCCGATGGAGCATATCTGAATAATCCGGAGAGGGCAATAGCTTGTGTAACGGCAGTGGCCGATGAGGCTATTAAAAATAATATGTATGTCATTATCGACTGGCATAGCCACGGCATACATACAGAAGAGGCAAAGGAGTTTTTTATAAAAATGGCCAATCGCTACAAGGATTCGCCTTATGTGATTTATGAGATATTCAATGAACCGGTAGAAGACTCCTGGGAGACAGTGAAGGCTTATTCGGAAGAGGTGATTCGCGTCATTCGTGCCATAGATACCGATAATGTGATTTTGGTAGGTACTCCTCATTGGGATCAGGATGTCAATCTGGCTGCAGATAATCCTATAGTAGGATATAAGAATATCATGTACACATTGCATTTCTACGCTGCTACCCATGGACAGTATCTACGGGAGCGTGCCGACTATGCATTAAGTAAGGGATTGCCTCTGTTTGTGTCTGAGTGTGCCGGTATGGAAGCCAGCGGTGACGGACCTGTGAACCGACAAGAATGGGATGCTTGGCGTAATTGGATGCAGAAGCATGGCATCAGCTGGGTGTGCTGGTCGGTATCTGATAAAGATGAAACTTGCTCTATGCTTTATCCTGATGCTTCATCTGAAGGCAACTGGGCAGAGAAAGATTTGAAAGACTGGGGGCGTATTGTGAAAAAGGAACTGCAAAAGGTGGAGGAATAAATTATGAAGCTTAAATTGATACTAATAATCTGCCTGCCGTCTTTCTTGGGGCTGAATCTTAAGGCTCAGTCTTTAGTAGATAATGAAGCTACAACCGAAACGAAAGCACTTTATCGGAATCTGTCGGAATTGGCAGGAAAGCATATTCTCTTCGGCCAGCAGGATGCAACCAATTATGGGCATGACTGGTCGGTAGGCGAAAATCGCAGTGATATAAAAGATGTATGCGGGTCTCATCCGGCTATGATTGGAGACGATTTTGACAAGCTGACCGTAAAAGATGAAAAAAGGTTGGAAGAAGGCAGAAAGCATTTGCTGAAAACCATTACGGATACGTATGAGCGTGGCGGAGTGATAACCATCTGCTGGCACAGTGTCAATCCGGTAAATGGTGGTAGCTTTTATTGGGAGAAAAATCCTGTTGAAGCAGTGGCCCACATACTTCCGGGTGGCACAAAACATCAGCAGTATTTGTTGTATCTGGATCGCATAGCCGAAGTGGCTCATGAAGCCAAAGGCAAGGGTGGAGAACTAATTCCTATAATATTCAGGCCTTTTCATGAATTTGATGGTGACTGGTTCTGGTGGGGAAGTGCACATTGCACTAAAAAAGAGTTTATCTGCTTGTGGCGTTTCACGGTAGATTACCTGAAAGATACAAAGCTAGTACACAATTTCTTGTATGCTTTCTCGCCTGACTGTAAGTTTACTACTGAGAAAGAGTATCTGGAACGCTATCCCGGCGATAAATATGTAGATATTCTGGGAACGGATAATTATTGGGATTTCCGTCCAGATGGGGCGAATAACCCGAAATTGGCAGTAGATAAATTAAAAATAGTATCAGATATTGCAAAGAATAAACAGAAACTGGCTGCATTGACCGAGACTGGCTTAGAAGGAGTGACTAACCCGGAATGGTACACTTCAGTGTTATTGCCCATTTTGAAAAATCCCGCTATAAAACTGGCTTATGTTATGGTGTGGAGAAATGCGAACTATAATCCTAACCATTATTATGCTCCCTTCTCCGGTCATCCAGCCGAAGATGATTTCAGGAAATTCAAAGAAGATTCGCAGATTTATTTTGAAGACCGGTTACCGGATTTATATAAATAAGAAATAGAGCAAGTTCTTTTATCATCATTGTATTATTATAGAATGATAGGGTAAAATAGTATCAGTGTGTGATTACGGAATCATGTATTTTTGTAATCGGATAGCTTAATCAATTTTAAAACAAACTTGAATACAAAATTTTAATAACTTTACTTTGATGCTGATGAAAAACATGAAGGTGTTAAAATGGTGGTTTATCATAGCTTTACTTTGCTTGATACCTCAGTTAACTTTTGCACAGAATATTCAGGTGCAAGGTTCTATCACCGATGAAATGGGAGAGACCATGATTGGTGTATCTGTCTTGATTAAAGGAACGGCAAGTGGTACAATTACTGATTCGGATGGTAATTTTACATTGTCGGTTCCTGCTGAAAGTACGTTGGTTGTTTCTTATGTTGGCTATAAAACTCAAGAAGTAAAAGTCGGGAATAGGAAGATACTTAAAATTTCGATGGATACTGATGCGCAAGCCTTGGATGAGGTTGTTGTCATTGCTTATGGACAACAGAAAAAGGTGACTGTAACAGGATCTGTTTCTAATGTTAACAGCAAAGAACTGCTAAAGTCACCTTCTGCTTCTTTAGGTAATGCTATTTCAGGTAAATTACCGGGATTGTCTACCGTGCAGTACTCCGGTCTTCCTGGTGCTGATGATCCTACTATCTTTATTCGTGGTCAAGCCTCTCTGAATGGTTCTACACCGTTGGTGTTGGTAGACGGGGTGGAGCGTTCGTTTACGCAGATTGATCCGAATGAAGTGGCTGATATCACCGTGCTGAAAGATGCTTCAGCCACGGCTGTATATGGTGTACGTGGTGCAAACGGCGTGATACTCGTAACGACTAAACGTGGTGAAGCAGGTAAGACTCAGATATCAGCTTCTACTTCATGGGGTGTTCAGACTGTTACTCAGTTCCTTGATTTTGCCGACTCCTATACGTATGCCAATACGTTCAATAATGCGCGTTTGTCTGATGGCAATAAACCGCGTTTTTCTGATGATGTTGTGGAGCATTTCAGGAGTCATGACCAGCCTCTTCTTTATCCTGATATCGACTGGATAGACTACATAATGAAAGATGCTGCACTTCAAAGTCAACATAATATTTCGGTTACGGGAGGTAATAAGGTTGCACGTTATTTCGTTTCGTTAGGTATGTTAGATCAGGACGGTATGTTTAAGACTTTCGGAGATAATGAGAAGTCCAATTTCTCATACCGTCGCTACAATTACCGCGCTAACTTGGATATTTCCTTAGGTAAGATTCATGAATTATCCATCAACTTGGGCGGACGCTTGGAAAACAAACGCTCTATTGGAAATAATGGAGGCGATAATGGCGAGGAGTACATATTCCGTTATTTGATGGATGCCCAGCCATTCTCGGGTGCAGGAATTGTTGACGGAAAATGGATTAAAACAAATCCTGCTTTGATAGACCCTACAAATTCAGAAAATGTGGTAAGCTCACGTGATGGTCTTGATACTTTCTATGGACAGGGCTATAAGGAAACTGCTACAAATGTACTGAATGTGGACTTGATTTATAAACTGAATATGGATTTCTTGACGAAGGGACTTGATTTCAGGATAAAAGGCTCATACAACTCTACTTATAATCATGTGAAGAATCGGACGAATGGAGCTCCGGCACAATATACACCCTATTTGGATGACAGCGGAAATATTGTGTATCAAAGAAAAGGTGATTATTGGAACCTGGGCTATAATGAAAACTCATGGCCCAACAGAGACTGGTATGCTGAAGCAAGCTTTAACTACAACAGACGATTTGGCGGGCACAATGTAGGTGCACTCTTACTATATAATCAATCTAAGAGCTATTATCCGTGGGATGCCCAAAACAGTACCTATATTTCTATTCCTAAAGGATATGTCGGTTTAGTAGGTCGTGTGACTTATGACTATAAACACAGGTATATGATTGATGCCAATATGGGCTACAACGGTTCGGAAAACTTTGCGAAAGGCAATCGTTATGGATTCTTCCCTTCGGTTTCTATCGGATGGACTGCATCGGAAGAAAAGTTTTGGAAACCGGTAAAGTCGGTTGTGTCTTATTTGAAGTTGCGTGGCTCTTTGGGAACTGTGGGTAATGATAACTGTCAAGGATATCGCTATCTCTATTTGCCGGCTGCTTGGCAAATTACAAACGGATATTATAATAATGTAGGCGACTTTGCAGGATATAACTTTGGTACCACTAATACTACATTCCTGAATGTGGCACGTGAATACTCTTCTGCTTCGCCTGATGTGACGTGGGAAACGGCGGTGAAATACAACTTTGGTTTTGATGCTAAATTCTGGGATGATAAGATTAGTTTGAGCTTTGACTATTTTAAAGAAGATCGTAAGAACATCCTGATTAATAATGAAAATATGATTCAGGCTCCCACAGCCTTGCGCCCCTCTTATATTAACTACGGACGGGTGAAGAACCATGGTTATGAAATTACCCTGAGCTATTCGGACCGCATAGGTAAGGACTTCTCTTTTACGATATCGCCGACTTTATCATATGCCAAGAATAAAATAGTGGAGCAGGCAGAAATAACCAAACCTGATAAGTTGGTTAAGGCCGACAGTTATATGGGCAAGAAATTGGGCTTGAAAGAAGATACAGAAGTTTCCCCGGACTGGACGTATGCTACTGGTAATTCAATAGGCTCCCGAAAAGGATACCTCTTCTTTGAGTTTTATGAGAAAGGGAAAACGGAAGAACGTTACAAAGCTGCTTATGGTGCAGACATGCCGTCTCAGTTGGTGGCAAGCTTGATGAATGGTGATGCAGTATATGTTGATTTGGACGGTGATGGTGTGATATCCGAAGAGTATGACCAGATGCACATGGGATATACGGATAATCCTGAGTATACTTTTGCTTTGAATCTGAGTCTTCAATATAAGAATTTGGATTTCTCAATGTTATGGTCGGGCGCAACGCATGTTTCCAGAAACTTGGATGGCGTATATCGCCAACCCTTCGGGCAGCAATATAACTCTTCTCTGCTGCAATGGGTGGTAGATAATGCCTGGACTCCGGAAACAGCTTCATCGGCTAAGCTGCCTCGTATAACTTTTGCCAATGAAAAGCAAAATCAGGCAAACTCTAATATCTGGTATTATGATGCCAAGTATATACGTCTGAAGAATGTAGAAATCGGATATAATTTCAGGAACATATCATGGTTACCAAAATCAGCTAACCTGCGTTTGTATCTGAACGGAACGAACCTGTTGACTTTTACTCCGCTGGATGCCAATGATCCGGAAAATACAGGCGGAGGTTACGGTTCATTCATTAAGTATCCGTTGATGCGTGTCTTTAATTTTGGTGTAAAGGTTAACTTCTAAAAATGTATCAGATGAAAAAACTTAAATATATTATTGGTGCTGTTATAATAGCCTTTGGAGCCTCCATGTTCTCGGGATGTGTTGACCAGATTAAAGTGGGCGATGGCTTTCTGGAAAAGGCCGAAGGTGAAGATGTGGATGAAGACTTGATTTTCTCTAAGAAAGTATATACGGAATATTTGCTTTGGCAATGCTATGAAGGGCTTTATTCTCCGTTTAAGAATTGCTATACATTGAATTCCGGATTGATGGAAAGTCTGTCGGACATTATGCATTCTGAGTTGGGTTGGGATGATATAGGACGTATGTTCTATACCGGCAATCTTACGGCTGCTAACGCAAACGCAGGCTGGGTGCAGAGCCGTTTTGCCTTCATATCTCAGGGAGGCATTCAAAATATGAGTAACCAGTCCAAACGTTCCATCTGGAATTGTGTAAGAGACTGTGAGTTGCTGATTGACAATATTCATCGGGTGCCCGATATGACCGATGCTGAAAAGGCTCGCTATACAGCAGAAGCCAAAGTAATCCTTGCTACGAAGTATTTGGATGGTATTCGCCATTTTGGTGGTCTTCCTATTGTAGACCATGCTTTTAAAGGAGAAGATCAGATGGAAGAAGGCCGTTCTTCCTTAGAGAAAACGGTAGCATTTACCGTAGGACTTTTGGATGAAGCGATTGCAGAACCTAATCTCCCCTGGAACTTACCGGATGCAGATTTGGCAACTTGGGCAGGACGTATGACAAAAGGTTCGGCTGTGGGCGTAAAGGCCAAACTGCTGCATTATGTAGCCAGTCCGATTTTTAACAATGACACTCCTTATAGCACAGAGCAACCTCAGGATGCTGTTGATGCACGACAGGTATGGTATGGGAACTATGATGTACAGCGCTGGCAGGCTGTGGTTGCGGCTTGTGAACAATTCTTCCAGATGAATGATGTAAATGGCGGCTATTATAAATTAGTAGAAGCATCTTCACCTACTGAAGACGGATATCGCTCCGCTTATCGTAAGGCCTATCGTGCCAGAGGAAATAAGGAAACTCTCGTAGAGGTACATGACCGTGTATATATGACCGATTGGGACCAATCGCCAGCCAATGTTTGGCACTCGGGTGCATGTGCAGCCACGCTGGATTGGATGGAAATGTTTCCTTGGGCAGACGGGAAAGAGTATGACGGGCAGAAATACTATGGACAGAAGCCGGCTGAGAAAGATATCTTTGCTGATAGAGACCCTCGCTTGTATGAAACGATGGTAGTTCAGAAAAGAAATCTTAAATATCAGATTTATGGAGAAGATAACCCTATTCAGATGTGGGTTGGTGGAGAATTTAAAGTTTGCGGTTCAGACTGGGCTTGTAAACCGTGGGGATTTCCTACTTATAAATATGTGCTCGATTTAGGCTCGGATGACCAGGGTGGGCAGGGAACCATTGATGATGAACCGATACAGGTGGCTTATTTGCGTTTAGCTGAGATTTATCTCATTTATGCAGAGGCTTTGGCTGAAACAGGTAAGAATGTGGAGGCCTTGAAACAACTCAATACGGTACGCCGCCGTGTGGGGTTGGGAGATATTGAGGTGATGAATCGTAATTTGAACCTGACTACAGATAAAAATAATTTGATTAAAGAAATCATGCGCGAACGTGCCTGTGAATTGGGATTTGAGTGTGAGAACCGGCTCCATGACATGAACCGCCGTTTAATGGTCGATGACTTTAAAAAACAGCTGCGTGGTATGCGTGTCTATCGTTTGGACGAGCAGGGCAATCGTGTAGAGAAAGCATGGAGTAAAGATAGTGGTGAGCCTTTCCCGACTAATTTTGAATATGAGGCTTATGATATTCAGGGAAGCAACCCTCGTTTTGTGTGGA
Source organism: Bacteroides sp. AF39-11AC (assembly GCF_003474285.1). Classification (NCBI taxonomy): domain Bacteria; kingdom Pseudomonadati; phylum Bacteroidota; class Bacteroidia; order Bacteroidales; family Bacteroidaceae; genus Bacteroides; species Bacteroides sp. AF39-11AC. The sequence continues at coordinate 707,994 of NZ_QROH01000001.1, forward strand.
GTAACCCGGAACGTTGGTCCAATAAATGGATTTTGGCTCCTCTGCCTCCCGAAGAGATCAACAAGAATTATGGTCTAACGCAGAATCCCGGTTGGAATTAATATTTGATTTTAAAATTGCGAACAATGAAAAGACATCATAAAATCTTTAAATTAAGCTTGGCTGCTGTGTGTGCTACAGTCACACTGAATATGAATGCTCAAAGTTCCTTGATTGACTACAAGAATGGTAAAGTCGATTTAGGAATGGGCGTTGAGCAGAGCCAATTGTTTTCTACGGCTGCTACGCAGACTATCAGCGGTGAAGAATTAGAGAAGACTGCTGCAATCTCCCTGAAAGATGCACTTTACGGCAGGTTGCTGGGACTAACTGCTCTGAAGCAGGGTGGCTTCTCAGGCAGTGATGGTTACGGCGCAACGATGAGTATACGTGGTAATCAGACTACCAGCGAGAATAATATACTGATTCTGGTGGATGGGATAGAACGCTCCATTGATTATATGACCATAGCTGAAGTCGAATCTGTGACGGTGTTAAGAGATGCCGCGGCGGTTGCCCTTTATGGTTATCAAGGTGTCAATGGCGTTATTCTGGTAAAGACGAAACGTGGAATAACCGATGGACATCGTTTATCAGTATCTTATGATCATAAATTTACTTTTAATCCTAAGGTGGCCGATTTTGTTGATGCTTATACCTATGCACAAGCCATCAACAAAGCCCGTTCCAACGATGGATTATCAGCAATGTATAACAACTACGAACTGAATGCCTTCCAGACAGGGCTCGAACCTTATTATTACCCCAATGTAAACTGGAAAGACGAAGCCTTCAAGGATATGGGTTCTGAAGATAAACTGAATCTGTCGATGAAAGGTGGTAATGATAAGTTGCAATACTTCGCTATGTTGGATTATACCGATAGTCGTGGTATTCTTGAAGGAACTGACCAAGGTAATTATTCCTCACAACTGAAATTCTCGAAAGCGAATGTACGTGCGAATCTGGACGCTCAATTGACCTCTACTACGACAATGCAGGTAAATGCATTGGGAAGTTTCTTTGAAACGAATCGTCCGAACGGCGCAGACCCTAATGGCTTGACTTGGATGCTTTATCAGACACCGGCTTCCGCTTTTCCGGTGAAGAATGATCCAAATGGGGAGTTGGCTGATGTGTGGGGAGGAAATACGACCTATGGTATGAATAATGTGGTTGCACAGATACAAGGTTCAGGATTCCTGAAGTCTCATGCGCGTATGTTTCAAGGAGATGTTACCTTGAAGCAAGACTTGGGCTTTTGGGTAGAAGGTTTGAGTGTATCGGCCCGTGCCGGTTACAATAACTTCTCGGAGATTTACGAATCAAATGCATTGGGTTATATGTACGGTTACCAGAGATATACATTCGATTCTAATGGTGTACCATCGGGGCTGACAACATATTCTGCAGGTAATAAGACAAACAACCTGGATTATAATTATTACATCAATAAGCATAATCGTTCTTCTTATCTGTCCGTATCTGCCGATTATCAAACTTCTTTCCGTGAAGATGATAACTTCTCAGCATCTTTAATCTGGCATCAGAAGAATACAACATCTAATGGTCAATATATGACTTTTAACCGCATGAATGTGATGGGCTATCTGCATTATGACCTGAAACAGAAATATATGGCAGACTTGGTATTGGCAATGAATGGTTCCAGCCGCTCGTATCCGCAGAAGTGGTCGTTTGCACCGACGCTTTCATTGGGATATATTTATGCTAATAAGGATGATGCTTCGTTCCTGAATTTCGGTAAGGTACGTATGTCGGCAGGCATACAGCATACAGATTATGTACCCATTCAGGGACTTTGGCTGGAGAATTACAATGGTGGCGGTGGCGATTATTATTTTGGTGCCGGTACAGGTTCACAGGGCTGGGGTACTTTCATCGGATATCAGCCGACCCGTACTTTCAATCTGGAGACTGCCTATAAATTCAATATCGGAACGGATCTTAGACTGGCTAAATCTGTGGACGTGAATGTAGATGTTTACTATCAATTGCGTGATGACATTCTGCTTTCTGGTGACGGATTGAACTCATCCGTAATGGGTATTCCTTCCTCGTATGTAAATCAAGGAAGAGTTGCAAGCTATGGTGTTGAAGTGGGAGCTAACTGGGTGAAGAGACTGAACAATGATTTGTTATTTAATGTAGGCGGAAGTTTCACCTGGGGGCGCAATAAGCAACTCCGTACCATTGAGAATGTAGCTTATGATTATTTGTCTGCTGTTGGCGGACGTGTGAATCAGCCCTGGGGACTGGAAGTTGTCGGTTTCTTCAAGGACGAAGAGGATATTGCCAACTCACCCCGGCAGAACTTTGATGTCTGCAAACCCGGTGACTTTAAGTATAAGGATCAGAATGGAGATAAGGTAATTAATGAAGATGATGAAGTGAAGATGGGTTATGATACTTCTATTCCGGAACTGAATTATGCGCTGAATTTGGGCTTTCGTTATAAAAACGTCGGATTTAATGCCATGTTTCAGGGAGCAGGCATGTATACCGCTTATTTGGGAACGACAGGTGTCTGGACTCCCTTGGTAGATGGAGCTAATTTGTCGAAAGAGTATTATGAAAACAGCTGGGATATGAGTAACAACCCTATCTATCCGCGTTTGACGTCACGTACTAACAATAATAACTACCGTGCCAACAACGTGTGGTATAAGAATGTAAATTTTCTGAAACTTAGAAACTGTGAGGTTTATTATTACTTACCGGAGAAATGGACCTCAAAGGTAAGAATGTCTCAGTGCAAAGTATTTGTGAAAGGTGAGAACCTGATGACTTTGACTAACCTGAAAGTGATGGATCCCGAAAATATAGGAACCAATTATCCTACTTTAATGGGAGTGAATCTGGGTGTATCTCTGAAGTTCTAACTGATAAAAATGAATTGATATGAAACTGATTAAATATATTTTAGCAACGGCGCTATTGTCTGTTCTCGGCACAAGTTGTGTGGACTTGAACTATACGGAAGTGACGACAAATGATGAAGATTGGATTTATAAGAGCCCGATTTACGGCATTCAACAATTGGTTACAAGTGTCTATGCCCATTTGCCTAATGGTTTTGACAAGAACTATGAGGGAGGTAGCGGTTCTACTTTGGCTGCGGCTACGGATGAAGCGGAATGTGCTTTGTCCAATTCGAGCGTGCATCGTTTTTACAATGGTGGTTGGAGCCCTAACAATCCTTTCTCGTTCACTTGGGAAAACTCGTATAAAGCTATTGCAGAGGCCAATAACTTCCTGGAGAAGTTGGATAAGATAGACTTGAGTGACTATGCCAGCAATAATGACTATGAAGCGATGAAGAGCAAGTTCGATTTGTTTGAATACGAAGTCCGTTTTTTGCGTGCTTATTATTATTTCGACTTAGTGCGTACTTATGGCGATGTACCTTTCACGCTGAAAACTCTGTCGAATGTAGAAGCAAACCGGATATCACGTACGCCGGCCTTGGATGTGATGAACTGGATTGTGGAAGAGATGGACGCTATAGCAGAATATCTGCCCATCACTTACACCACAGAGCTGAACCCTGAAGTGGGGCGTGCCACTCGTCCCATGTGTCTGGCATTGAAGGCTCGTACACTCTTATATAAAGCATCTCCTTTGTTCAACACTTCCAGTAATAGCGGATGGTGGCTGGATGCAGCAAGAGCTAATCATGATGTGATTAAGTATGCAGCACAATGGGGCATTACGCTTGGCAACTATGCCAAAATCTGGGGTTCTGATAATGGTGACGGTTCAGAAGTCATTTTCGCTTCTAAGCAAGGTGCTTTGAATAGTTGGGAGTCTTACAACTATCCTATTGGTGTAGAGAATGGGCAGGGAGGCATGTGTCCTACACAGACTCTGGTTGATTTATATGAATATAATGATGGCAGTGGACAGACTTTCGGAGAACGTCACGCCAATGCAGATATCAATGTAACCTGTGATAAGCCTTATGCTGAATTGGATCCACGTTTCGGGTTGACTATTGTGAAGAATGGTGATTTGTGGCCCAACTATAACACTACCCCGATTGAAACGTTCGAAGGTGGTATCAATGCTGCTCCATTGCTCAATGCTACTCCTACCGGCTATTACCTGAAGAAGTACTGTGACGGTAACGTAAATATCTCTACCAATGATGCTACTACTGCACCTCACGCATGGGTCATCATGCGGTTGGGTGAATTTTACCTGAACTTTGCCGAAGCCATGTACCGCTATTACGGCAACGCTGAAACTGCCGGTGAATTTGGCCTGACAGCAAATGGCGCTATCAATGCACTGCGCGACCGCGAAGATGTACAAATGCCCCATTGGAGCGGTAATCCTTCCGATTGGTTGCAGCGTTATCAGCGCGAGCGTTTTGTAGAACTTGCTTTCGAGAATCAACGGTTCTGGGATGTACGTCGTTGGAAGTGTGGCTCTGAACTTGCCACAGTGAAAGTGGCTAAGCTACAGAAGAATGCCGATGGTGATGTAGTACTGACTCGCAGGCAAGAGACACGTAATTGGGAAGATAAATATTACTTCTTTCCGATACCGTTCAGTGAAATCAATAAGAATCCGAACCTGGTGCAAAACCCGGGTTGGGGAACTAATAATCAACAATAAATAGAGAAAGAACATGAAAAGAATCATATATAATCTAACTGCACTGGTTTTTGCATGTGTCTATTTAGGTTCCTGTTCTGATGAGGAAGTGATAGGGGCACAGTCATTATCCGTAGCGTCCTTCTATCCGACCATTGTGATGGAAGGAATAGAGGTTACGGTTACGGGTACGGCATTAGAGACAGTCAATGAAGTCGTCTTCCCCGGCGGGGTAACAACCGGTGAGATAACCAAAATTGATGAACGTACTTTGAAAGTGATAACACCGGCAGGAGTAAGTGAGGTAGAATCTGCTCTTGTCTTGAAGTCCGAGAATGTGGAAGTGGCAAGTCGCCAGACGATACGAGAAGCAAAACCTACTTTCTTGTCTTATCAGTTCACAGAGAAAGATGGAGCTATGACCGGCACCGGCATGACGATAAACGGTAAGGACTTGTTGCTTGTGGAAGACGTTGTGTTTATTTTGGGCGACAATAGCCTGACTATTCATGCGCTCGAAATGACGCGTAAGTCGAATACTGCCATTAAGTTGACATTACCTCAGGATACACCTGTAGGCGAAGCCGTGCAGGTAACGATAAGTTTTAAGAACGGTGCAGAGATGGCTTTGCCCGCAATAGACATTCAGAAAGGTTCTGGTGGCGGTTCGTGGGTGCAGCAAGAGGTGCCTATTTATTCCGAAGAGCCTGTTGATGTAGGTTCATGGGCCAACTCTCTACAAATAGCAGCCACTGCTTTTGCCGATGCCAAATTGGATGACTTGATTCGTGTATATATATCCGATTGTGGCGATAATGCTCAGGGTTCATTGAAGAATGGAAGTACTTGGGCGGGATTACTGCCTGAACTTGAATACTTCGATATCATCGGAATGGCAGACATCGGATATTACGAACAGACGGTTACAGAAGAGATACTGTCGCAGTTGCAAGAATCCGGTTTGATTGTTAGCGGACAGAACTATGTAATTCAGAAAGTTTCGCTGTTTACTTCTGTATGGGTAGCAGGGGGAGATGAAGAACTTACCGATCCGATTACTCCGCAGACAATTATGTTGAATGACTTTGAAGAGCATGACGGTCATAACTCATCCTGGGATCATAGCTGGTCGGATGCTGAGGCTACTGAGTTCCCCGTAGACGATAAAGGCAATGTATATCTCCATTTGGTGAAACCTCTTGACGGATGGCTTTTGAACTGTAACCATCAGGATATTGGCACCATATCCGGCATTGAGAACTATGTCATTAAGTTCGACCTCAAGATTGATACCGGTACAATGGGAGCTTCGGAGGCTGCCATGCAGATTGTCTTGGCAGACAAATGGCTTTGGATAGGCCCCGGCCTCTTCCCGGAAACGACGGACGGGAAATGGATAACCGTATCCCGCAACATTTCCGACTTGAGTGCTGACTTGGTAGGTGACTTGGAGATAGGTATGCTGAACAATGGTTTATATGGAGATAAGATACCTCAAGGCTTGTGTATTGACAATCTTCGTTTAGATCCGAAGAAATAATAGTCTGTATAATGAATATTATCACGCGATTTGTAACGAAGTCTAAAGAACTATTTTGTTCTTTATGTAATATAGTGACTGTTCTTGGTTTCTATGCCCTTCTCTGTTCTTGTGGCGGCGGTGATTCTCCGGATACCCCGGTTCCGGATGCACCCCGCCTGCTGGAGAGCAGTCCGGTGAATGGGGAGAAGAACTTGTCTGCCGGTAATTTGACTGTTGTACTCACCTATGACCAGAGGTTAACACTCCCTGCTGATGCCTGTAGTAAAATAACGATAGCAGGTGCTACGGTTTCCGAAGTGTCTGTCTACTTGACAAAGGTGACTATTCTGATTACCGGTCTGGAGAATGGTAAGAACTATGAATTGCTGGTATCGCAAGGAGCCGTATTGGGTCTCGCAGGAGTAGAAGTTCCCCGAACAACCATTTCCTTTAGTACGGCCGAAGCAGCCGGTCCGTCCATAGCCAAATTATGCACTCCCAATCCATTGCCACAGGCTCAGAAGGTTTTTGATTACCTGTTCAGCATCTACGGAGAGAAGGTGCTGTCGGGGGCAATGGCCAACGTTAACTGGAATATAGCAGAAGCGGAACTTGTTAAGCAGACTACCGGAAAATATCCAGCCATTGCATTCTTTGATTATTTGCATCTTTTTGCCTCACCGGCGGATTGGATAGATTATGGCGACATCAAAGTTGTAAAAGATTGGTGGGATGCAGGCGGGCTGATAGGAGCGGGTTGGCATTGGAATGTGCCTAACGTAAAGAACGGCGTAGAATATACGTGTACTCCCGGAGGTGGGAACAAGGGTAGTGACGGCAACTGGACAACCACCTTCAGTGCAAGTAATGCCACGGTAGACGGCACTTGGGAGAACGAAGTGGTGAAGGCAGACCTGGAGAAAATGGCCGGTTATCTGAAGTTGTTGCAAGATAAGAACATACCCCTAATCTGGCGTCCGCTGCACGAGGCTGCCGGCAACATCTATGAATATACAGGTGGAAAGGCCTGGTTCTGGTGGGGATATGATGGTGCCGATGCCTACAAGAAACTGTGGATTTACATGTTCAATTTCTTTAAGGAGAAGGGCATAAACAACTTGATATGGGTATGGACCACACAGACGAAAGACGTTGATTTTTATCCGGGAGATGACTACGTGGACATCGTGGGCCGTGATATTTACAATCAGAAGGATGGAGTAGCCAATGCTGCCCAGTACAGTTCAATCAAGGAGACTTATTCCGGTAAACCGGTGGCATTGAGTGAGTGTGGAAGTGTTGCCACTGTTTCTTCACAATGGAGCGCAGGCGCACGCTGGTCTTTCTTTATGCCTTGGTATCAATATAATGCAACCGGTCTGGATGGGCACGAACATGCCGACGCTGCCTGGTGGAAGGATGCCATGAGCAAGGACTATGTGGTGGCTCGTGAAGATTTGCCTTCGTTCAAGTAGCACTCCGGTGATTTTATTCCGAGTAGAATAAGTTAGGTATAGGATAAAATTGTATTAGAATACGAACAGTCATTCCGCTATCTTTGTGAAGTGAAATGAATAGACCATTGATAAATATGAAAATGAAAACGCTTAGATTAATAACCATGATATTGGCCTCAAATTCTCTTATGGCATGTGGCCCGGCGCAGAAGTCTCAAAAAGACGAGGGCGCCCCTACGCGCACTGCCGAAACGGAGCAGTTGCTTGCCAATCTTAAAAAAGTATCAGCCCGCGGCTTCATGTTCGGTCATCACGACGACACTAACTACGGCATCGGCTGGGATGGTGACGAAGGACGCTCCGATGTAAAGAGCGTCTGTGGAGATTACCCTGCGGTTGTCAGCTTTGACCTGGGGCACATCGAGTTGGGAGACACGGCGAGTCTGGACAATGTCCCGTTCAGCAAAATAAGGAAAGAGATATTGAACCAGTATAAGAGGGGCGGGCTGTCCTCTTTGAGCTGGCATCTGCGCAATCCGAAGACAGGAGGAGACGCGTGGGATGTATCAGATTCTACAGTTGTGAAATCCATCCTTCCCGGTGGAGCAAATCATGGGAAGTTTGTCGGCTGGTTAGAGAAACTGAGCACTTTTATCAACTCCCTGCAAACGGAAGACGGAGTGAAGGTGCCGGTACTTTTCCGCCCGTGGCACGAACATACCGGTAGTTGGTTCTGGTGGGGCGAGAAACTCTGTACGCCCGAGGAGTACAAGCAACTTTGGCACATGACGGCAGATGCGCTTCACGATAACGGAGTGAATAATGTGCTTTATGCCTACTCTCCGGGCTGTGAACCGCAGGATACGGCGCAATATCTGAAGCGTTATCCGGGTGATGATTTGATAGATGTGATTGGCTTCGATACATACCAGTTCGATCGTGATGGATATATTGCCAATTTTGAAAAGTCTCTTGCCATTATAGACAGTATCGGTAAAGCACACCATAAAATCATTGCTATTACAGAGACCGGATACGAAGGCATTCCCGATTCGAAATGGTGGACCGGAACTCTGCTCCCGGCTGTGGAGAAATATCCGATAGCCTACGTATTGGTGTGGCGCAATGCCCGCGAGCGTGTCACCCATTTTTACGCTCCCTATCCGGGGCAAGTCTCTGCCGAAGACTTTGTAGACTTCTACAATCATCCTAAAACTCTTTTTGCGAATGACGTAAACTCTTTGTATAAATAAGAAAAAGACAATCAATATGGAAACTTTTAATGATAAGGTAAACAAACTCTTTCAGGAACACGAGGAGCTGATTGCGAGGAAGAATGAACCCATGGAGGGAGGCAACGGCATCTTCACCCGCTACAAATATCCGGTAGTGACGGCGGCGCACACCCCTGTCTTCTGGCGTTATGATTTAAATGAAGCTTCCAATCCTTACCTGATGGAGCGCATCGGCATGAATGCTGCCCTCAACTCCGGCGCCATCAAGTGGAACGGCAAATACCTGATGATGCTGCGTATGGAAGGCGCCGATCGCAAATCCTTCTTCGCCGTGGCCGAAAGCCCAAACGGCGTGGATAACTTCCGCTTTTGGGACTATCCCGTAACCATGCCCGAAGATGTTATTCCCGCCACCAATATTTACGATATGCGTCTCACCGCCCACGAAGACGGCTGGATATACGGCATCTTCTGCGCCGAACGCCATGACGACAATGCCCCAGTGGGCGACCTCTCTTCCGCCACGGCCACGGCCGGCATTGCCCGCACCAAGGATTTAAAAACCTGGCAACGCCTGCCCGACTTGAAAACCAGGAGTCAACAGCGCAACGTCGTCCTTCACCCCGAATTCGTAGATGGTAAATACGCCCTTTACACCCGTCCGCAAGATGGTTTTATCAATGCCGGAAGCGGTGGTGGCATTGGCTGGGCTTTGGTGGATGATATGACACATGCGGAAGTAAAAGAGGAAAAGATTATTGATTACCGTTACTATCATACTATTAAAGAAGTGAAGAACGGTGAAGGCCCCCATCCCATAAAGACCCCGCAAGGCTGGCTCCACCTCGCCCACGGCGTGCGTGCTTGCGCTGCCGGACTGCGTTATGTACTGTACATGTACATGACGGCTCTGGACGACCCCTCCCGCCTCATTGCCACCCCCGGCGGCTACTTCATGGCGCCCGAAGGCGAAGAACGCGTAGGCGACGTAAGCAATGTACTTTTCACCAACGGCTGGATTGCCGATGACAACGGAAAGGTGTTCATCTACTACGCCTCCTCGGACACGCGGATGCACGTAGCCACCTCCACGGTAGATAAATTGGTGGATTACTGCCTCAATACCCCGGCGGACGGCTTGTCCTCTTCGGCTTCAGTGGAGACGCTGAAGAAACTTATCAGTAATAATTTGCAACTGATGCAAAAATAATATCTTTGCGGTGGTATCAGGCCGTTATTGAACCTATTTCAGTCGTATACTGAATAGGGTTCAATATATGACTGATTGCCCCCCGCCGAGAAGGCATTCGGACACTGTTTTTAAGTTCCGCGTGCGCATGGTTATAAATCTTGATTTTTAATAGTATGGCAACACTGAAAGAGAAAATTGGTTATGGCTTTGGTGATATGTCTTCCTCTATGTTCTGGAAGATATTCTCCTATTATTTGCCTATATTCTATTCTAATATATACGGGCTGAGTCTGGCGGATACGGGCGTCCTGCTGTTGGTAACGCGCATTTGGGATGCGGTGTCCGACCCGATGATGGGCATCATTGCCGACCGAACCCATACGCGATGGGGGAAATACCGTCCTTATCTGCTGTGGATTTCTCTTCCTTTTGCTGTCTGTGGTATATTGATGTTTACCACGCCCGACTTCGGACCTACGGGGAAACTCATCTGGGCATACGTCACTTACATTCTGATGATGACGGTTTATACAGCTATCAATGTTCCATACGGGGCTATGCTGGGAGTGATGACGGATGACTCGGACACGAAGACGGTGTTCTCTTCCTACCGGATGTTCTTTGCATACGGCGGTAGTTTCATAGCCTTGTTTGCCTGGGAGCCGCTTTGCAGGTGGTTCAGGGAGATGACTGGCTCGGTGACCGTCAGTTGGCAATATTCCATGATTGTGATTGCTGCGTTGTGCTTCGTCGTGTTCCTGTTATGTTTCAGCATGACGAGGGAATACGTGAAGAGCGTATCTACGGTTTCTATCGGTAAGGACTTCAAGTCGTTGCTTGCCAACGTGCCTTGGTGGTTGCTTATCGGAGCGGCATTGTGCTCCAACTTGTTCAATACGGTGCGTGGTGCTACGGCCGCCTATTTCTTCAAAGATTACATAGGCGACAGTATATTCCTGAACCTGGGTGATTTCACAATCCTGTTTTATGCCGGGCTGTTCCTGGGTGTGGGAGAGGTTTCCAATATGATAGGCGTGGTACTGGCAGTTCCCCTTTCGCGCGGACTGGGCAAGAAATCCACCTATATCGCCACGATGGCGGCACTGGCGGTATTGAGCATTCTGTTCTTCTATCTGCCTTGCACACCGACGGGCTTCTGGGTGATGCTGATTATGCAAATCGTTATATCTATTTGTACGGGTATCGTTTCACCGTTGATATGGAGTATGTATGCCGACGTTTCGGATTATGCCGAACTGAAAGACGGGACGGCTTCGACTGGGCTTATATTCTCATCTTCATCGATGGCACAGAAGTTTGGCGGCGCATTGGGCGGTGCGGCTGTGATGTGGATATTGGCGTCATTTGGCTACAATACGGCGGAAGGTGCCGTGCAGACAGCGGAAGCGCTGACGGGACTGAATCTGCTGATGAGCTGGATACCTGCCACTGTGGCAGTGGTGGCAATGATAGTCGTGTACTTCTATCCATTGACGAAGAAGCGTGTGGCGGAAATTAATGAGAAGCTGAAAGCAGTGCGGGCAACAGACATAACGGTACAGTAATGAGCTAAATTTATATTCATAACCGGAAAAGAAATAAATGAATCTCGTCAGAAGTTAAACTAAAAACAAAATCTTATGAACATCACGAATCTGCGAAAAGAGATGGAAGAAGAGTTAGTAGGCAACATTCTTCCTTTCTGGCTGAACAAGATGACAGATGAGGTGAATGGTGGCTTTTATGGTCGTATCTCGGGAACCGGAATCTTGATGCCGGAAACAGAAAAGGGCGCTGTATTGAATGCCCGTATTCTCTGGACTTTCTCGGCAGCCTACCGTTTGCTGAGGAAAGAAGAATACCTGTCTGCGGCAACGCGTGCCAAACGCTATGTGATAGATCATTTCTATGACCGGGAGTTTGGCGGCGTCTACTGGTCGCTCGATTATAAAGGTCATCCATTGGATACAAAGAAACAAATCTATGCTATCGGCTTTGCCATCTATGGACTGAGCGAATATCATCGTGCCACGGGTGATGCCGAGGCTTTGGAATATGCTGTCCGTCTGTTTGAGGATATCGAAAAGTATAGTTTTGATTCTTTGAAGAATGGCTATTGCGAGGCTCTTACCCGAGAATGGGGAGAGATTGCCGATATGCGTCTTAGCGATAAAGACGAGAACGAACGTAAGACAATGAACACCCATTTGCATATCTTGGAGCCCTATACCAATTTGTACCGTGTATGGAAAGATAATCGCCTCAAGAAGCAACTTCGCAATTTGATAGAATTATTCACGGATAAGATTCTTAATCCTAAGACAGGACATCTGGAATTGTTTTTCGATGACAATTGGCGGAGTAAGTATCGCATTGTTTCTTACGGACATGATATAGAAGCTTCCTGGCTGATACATGAAGCCGCTTTGATTCTGGATGATAAAACTTTACTGGAAAAGGTAGAACCTTTAGTTGAGTTTATTGCCGCCGCGGCTGATGAAGGACTGACACCTGACGGTGCCATGATTTATGAAACTTTCCTGGATAGGCAGAAGACCGATACCGACCGTCATTGGTGGGTACAGGCAGAAAATGTGGTGGGACATGTCAATCTTTACCAATATTTTGAAGATGAAGTAGCATTGCAGAAAGCATTCCGTTGCTGGGACTTCATCAAGAAGCATTTGGTGGATTACGGGAACGGTGAGTGGCATTGGAGTGTACGTGCTGACGGCACGGTGAATATTGAGGATGACAAGGCCGGATTTTGGAAATGCCCGTATCATAACGGACGTATGTGTATGGAGATAATGGAACGTTTTTCATAAAATGGTTTAGAGGTTAGAATGAGAAGATTGATTGGATTTTGTGTTGTGTTATGGATAGGGATTGCGTTACAGGCGCAATCTCTTTATCCTGATTTCAGTAAGATGAATTTCGGTTGTGATGGGAATAGCATCACGGCAGGTGAACAATGGTCGAAGACGGTGGTTGATCTGCTTGGATTTGCCACCCATCATAATGTAGCGGTAGGTTCTGCAACCTGGGCCTGTCATTCCGATACACAGGATTATGGAAGTGCAGGTTTTGCAGGGATATCCGGTGGTTGGCGTCCCACAGAAGACAGCCATGAATTGCAGATGCGGCATAATAATGTTTCTAAGGTTCACATCCAGAAATTCATTGCCGAAGTGGAAAACGGGCAATATCCCGTTCCCGACGTCTTTGTCTTCTCTATGGGGACAAATGATAAGAACCTTGGTTCTGCCGAAGAGTCCTTGAAAGGTAAGACTCTTGCTGAAGTGGACGTTACCACTATGGCAGGTGGTGCCCGTTGGGCTATACAGACCATTCTGGAACATTATCCTAAATGTCGTGTTTTTGTTTGTACCCCTATTCAGACCGGTGATGTAACCCGCAATGAACGTAATCTGGAGAAGATTGCCATTCTGCGTGAAATCTGCCGTGCTCTTTCCGTACAACTGATAGATTGTTACTCCAATAGTGGTATAACCGAGAAATTCGAACAGCCTTCGGGCAGAGGACGATATCTGCGCGATGGCTTACATCCCGATAAAGAAGGGCAGGAGTTGATGGGGCGTTATATTGCGAAAGAAATACGGAATAATTTCTTTTAGGTGCGGGCTGATTTCTTTCTGTAGGGTTATGAGTTAAATGATAAATAATCTTTTAGACGCGGATGACACGGATGACGCGGATCTTTTTTTATTTTTTATAGCGCAGCCTTTTAAATCCTCGTCATCCGCGTCTAAAAAATAACATACCGAATGGCGCTAATCACTTATCACTAAACACTAATCACTTTTGTTCTTTTCTAATACATTATGAATTAATTCCGCCAACAGGTTATATAGGGAATCTTTTCAAGACGCTTTCTTAAGCCACTTTTCGTCAAGCAACCGGAGTGCTTCCGCCTTGTCCGTTGCCTTGACCACCAGCGACACATCATTCTCATCACTTCCGTAAGAAATCATCTTCAGCGGAATATTCTTCAATGCGTCCATAATCCGTGCTTCGGTTTCGATGCACGATGATTTCATGTTTCCTACCACAGAAATGATACTCATCTTATCTTCCACCCATATCCGGGCATACTTATTCAGTTCCCGCAGGATGAGAGAAAGAAAGTTCCTGTCATCTGTGGCTACGGATATGTTATCGTTGGATGAAGTCAGCAGACAGGGCATCGTCTTATATTTGGCGAAGATATCGAAAATCTTGCTGATGAACATATAAGGCCGGAGTGTATGGTTCGATTCGAACCGGATGTATGTGATAGAATCTTTGGTAGCGACTGCCTTTACCATGTTTCCGTTCAATCTGTTGGCGGATATATAAGTCCCTTCTGATGCCGGATTCATTGGGTTGAGCAGACGGATGGGAATATTCTCTTTCCATGCTGTAGCCAGACAAAGCGGGTGCAGGATTTGGGGATTAAAGTAGATGAGCCGTTCAGCTTCACTGAAACTCAGTTTTTTTATGGTGTCGGCATCTTTCACTATCAGTGTATCGTTGCTGTGTATATCGATATCTGTCCATATCCGTATTTCCTCTGCCTGTATAGCTGTCCCTATTAGGGCGGCGGTGTAGTTACTTCCACCTTGTTTCAGATAATCGGTCTCACCAAAAGCATTCCTGCAAATGCTTCCCTGTGTGAGAAACAGATGTGTATTGGGGTATGCTTTACATATCTCTTTCACCTTTTGGCTGATATATTCCTCATCCGCTTCCCCGTTCATACCGGTGCGTATGAAGTCGAAAGCACAAATCACGCTGTTGTCCATTCCTTGCTCCTGTAAGTAGAATCCCAGCAAGGTGGATGTCAGTAACTCTCCTTGTGCCAGAATTTCTTTTTCATCGGTAGAGTAGAAAGGTTCCATACTGTATTTCCATATTGCTTGGAAACAGTCAAGAATGCCCCGGGTGGCTTCGTGCTTGATAGTGTCGTTCGTAAGTAGTTCATTGGCAAAGTCAATGAACTGGAATTCCAGTCGGGTTATTTTGTCGTGTGCTTCCTCTATGTTTCGGTTGAAGAAGCTGGCAGTTACCTCGCCCAAATGTTTGGTAACATCTTTGGGAGCGGATAGTACGACTATTTTAGACGTATTGTCTTGAATCAGTTTTGCCACATGTTGCATACCTCTTACGGATGCGGTTGCATTTCCATCGAATTTGTAGATTTTCATATTCTTCTTTTTTTTAGTTATTAATCAAATCTTTTTGTGAAGCCCCCTTGCCATTTCAGAATGATTTTATCAAAATGGAAGGGAAACTCCCCGCTGCCTGTTTGCTCTTTTCTGCTCTTATCTCCTCTTATCTCCTTGTACTAATGGAGTTAAGTTGTAAAATCAGTTTCGAGGTTTTCAAGCTCTCTACTATAAAAGTTCAAAAGATGTGCCGCTCGTATTCGGGAAAAGTTTTATATTTGCACACCCTGTTTTTACCATTATCAGTTTAAATACTTATCCAAATAAGATATGAGTAAGATTTTAATCGTTGATGACGAGGTACAAATCCGTACCCTTTTAGCGCGTATGATGGAGTTAGAAGGATATGAAGTCTGTCAGGCTGGTGATTGCAGGGCTGCCCTGAAACAGTTGGAACTGCAAAGTCCAGATGTCGCTTTGTGTGATGTTTTTCTGCCCGATGGAAATGGGGTAGACCTGGTGTTGGCTATCAAGAAAGCTGCACCCAATGTGGAAGTCATTCTCCTGACGGCTCACGGCAATATTCCCGATGGCGTACAAGCCATCAAAAACGGAGCTTTCGACTATATCACCAAAGGAGATGATAATAACAAGATTATTCCCCTTATCAGTCGTGCGGTAGAGAAAGCCGCGATGAATGCCCGTCTTGAAAAGCTTGAGAAGAAGGTAGGGCAGGCGTACTCTTTTGATTCTATCCTGGGAGAGTCCAAATCTTTGAAAGATGCTGTTTTACTGGCGCAAAAGGTGTCGGTGACTGATGTACCTGTATTGCTGACCGGAGAGACGGGAACAGGTAAGGAAGTGTTTGCGCAGGCCATCCATTATAGTAGCAAGCGTGCGCGGCAGAATTTTGTGGCTGTAAACTGTTCTTCGTTTAGCAAGGAGTTGTTGGAAAGTGAGATGTTTGGTCACAAAGCAGGTTCCTTTACAGGGGCGTTGAAAGATAAGAAAGGGCTTTTTGAGGAAGCGAACAATGGAACGATCTTCCTGGATGAAATAGGTGAAATGGCCTTTGAATTGCAAGCCAAACTATTGCGGATACTCGAAACGGGAGAATATATAAAGATAGGAGACACCAAGCCGACACGCGTCAATGTGCGTATCATAGCCGCAACGAATCGTAATTTGCCGGAAGAAATAGCCAAAGGACGTTTCCGGGAAGACCTGTTTTATCGTCTTTCTGTATTCCAGGTGCATCTGCCGCCATTGCGTGAGCGTGCAGGAGATATCCGTCTGTTGGCAAAGGCTTTCGTGAAGAACTTTTCCACACAACTTTCCCGCCCGGTAACTGAAATAACTCCTGACTTCCTCGCTACTTTGGAGTTACAACCGTGGAAAGGAAATATCCGCGAACTCCGTAATGTGATAGAACGCAGTCTTATTGTTTGCGAAGGCGAACAGCTGACTATTGCCGATCTGCCACTTGACATCCAGAATGCCCACTACGAACTGTCGGATGAAGAGACACCTGGCAGCTTCGAGCTTTCGGCTATGGAACGTCGCCATATTGCGCGCGTGTTGGAGTACACGAAGGGGAATAAGACGGAGGCCGCCCGCTTGCTGAAAATAGGTTTGACTACGCTGTACAGGAAGATTGAGGAATATAGAATATAGCTTGTATTCACAATCAGATCTGATATGACAATAAGATACCAAAACGGGATGTTTTGCTGCTGTATGTTGGACTTTCATCGTTGTTAATAATAAGCGCTCCCGCTGGAAAGCTGCTTCTGGAAGAATATAACATTAGTTTATAAGGATTATATCATCTATTGGCAGCCCACAGATGATCTATTCAGCCCATATATATCATCTGTTTTAATCAAACAGATCATCAATTTCACTCAAACGGATGATGTAATTCGCAAAAGGGCTACACCTTTTGCTTCATAAGGCTACACCATCATCACCAAAAGGCTACACCATCTTCCCAAAAGGGTGTAGCCCTGTCAAAAAGCGGCCGATATTTCTCTATTTCAAATAAGATAAGCAACGGAGCTAAATAATCGATTTTATGGAAATACACCATATGTGTAATTAATAAGAATGAAATAAAGAGAAATAAGTTTCTAAAACATGCTTTCTTTTATTGTTTTGAATCATACGGTATTTTCCTGATAGTAAATTCTTGCGTTTTTTTGAAGCACAACAAGGATGGGCACGAAAGAAAGAAATCTCAGATATTACGATTTACATTTTGACATTTTGATCAAGTTGCACTAAGTTCGATAGAAAAGTTCGATGTATGCATTGGGGATATCGGGCGATTCGGAATCAGACGGAAGTCGCCCAATGATATTGTTTCTTTTCCTTATTCTTTCCCTCTATTCTTTTCAAAATAGATAATACCTTTTCATTTTGAAAGGGTGCTCTTTAAGGGAGTACCCTGATTCGCTTGTTGCATGAATCTGTTTATTAGATATTTATGAATTTACCCATCCTTCTGGCACGCTATTGGCACATTACCTTCCGATAAAATAAATAGTATTAATTCAATAAAGGTAAAAACATGGGAATAACGATTTCATTTATTTTCTGCCTGCTGAGCGGCTTGTTCGCTTTCTGGCTGTTTTGGAAATGTGTGGACTGGTTTGAAAAGATTTAAGAAGGAGAGAGAATTATGTATACAGCATTATTTGTATTGGGTATTGCGGTTTTCGGGTATTTGATTTATGTACTTGTGAGACCGGAGAAGTTTTAAAGTAGAAAGAAAATGAACACAGAAATTTTAGGCGTAGCGTTGCAAGTCATCCTGATGGTGGTATTGGCTTATCCGTTGGGAAAGTATATTGCAAAAGTCTATAAAGGACAAAAAACATGGTCGGACTTCATGAAGCCGGTCGAGAGATTGATATTCAAAGTTTCCGGCATCAACCCACAGGAGGAGATGAACTGGAAACAGTTCTTGAAAGCATTGCTGATATTGAATGCTTTCTGGTTTGTGTGGGGCATGGTACTGCTGGTTACTCAACACTGGTTGCCTCTGAACCCCGACGGTAATGGGGCGCAGACTCCGGATCAGGCATTCAACACTTGTATCAGTTTTATGGTGAACTGTAACTTACAGCATTATTCCGGTGAAAGCGGATTGACTTACTTTACGCAATTGTTCGTCATCATGCTGTTCCAGTTTATTACGGCGGCAACGGGTATGGCGGCTATGGCAGGTATCATGAAATCCATCAGTGTAAAGACAACGAAGACAATAGGTAACTTCTGGAACTTCCTTGTATTGAGTAGTACACGTATCCTGTTGCCTCTTTCCCTGATTGTGGGCTTTATCCTGATTCTTCAGGGCACTCCGATGGGATTCGACGGCAAGATGGAGGTGACTACGCTGGAAGGACAGGAACAATTGGTATCGCAGGGACCTGTGGCAGCCATTGTGCCTATTAAACAACTGGGTACCAATGGTGGCGGTTATTTTGGTGTAAACTCTTCGCATCCGTTGGAGAATCCTACGTATCTGTCCAATATGGTAGAATGTTGGTCTATCCTGATCATACCGATGGCAATGGTTTTCGCACTTGGTTTTTATTCCAATCGTAAGAAACTGGCTTATAGTATATTCGGTGTAATGCTCTTTGCCTATCTGGCGGGTGTCGGCATCAATGTCTATCAGGAGATGAACGGCAACCCGCGTATTGACGAACTGGGTATTGCGCAGGATGGCGGAGCGATGGAGGGAAAAGAGGTGCGGCTTGGTTCTGCCGCAACAGCTTTGTGGAGCATTACGACCACTGTTACTTCCAATGGTTCGGTGAATGGTATGCACGACTCTACGATGCCGCTCAGTGGTATGATGGAGATGCTGAATATGCAGATAAATACCTGGTTCGGTGGTGTCGGGGTAGGTTGGATGAACTACTATACGTTCATAATCATAGCTGTGTTTATCAGCGGACTGATGGTAGGACGTACACCGGAATTCCTCGGAAAGAAGGTGGAGGCA
This sequence comes from Bacteroides sp. AF39-11AC, assembly GCF_003474285.1. NCBI lineage: Bacteria > Pseudomonadati > Bacteroidota > Bacteroidia > Bacteroidales > Bacteroidaceae > Bacteroides > Bacteroides sp. AF39-11AC. Next base: position 727,239 of record NZ_QROH01000001.1, read on the forward strand.
CGCGAAATGAAGATTGCGACCGTTGTGGCGTTGCTTCATCCGTTTGTGATCCTGGTAGGAACGGCTCTGTCTACGTATCTGTTTGCCCATCATCCCGATTTCGTGGCGAGTGAGGGCGGATGGCTGAATAATCCGGGTTTCCACGGGCTGAGTGAGCAATTATATGAGTTTACTTCGTGTGCAGCTAATAACGGTTCCGGCTTCGAGGGACTGGGAGATAATACTTATTTCTGGAATTACGCTTGCGGTTGGGTACTTATCCTGAGTCGATTCATTCCAATCATCGGTCAGGTGGCCATTGCGGGATTACTGGCGCAGAAGAAGTTTATCCCTGAAAGTGCCGGTACGCTGAAGACGGATACGGTGACATTTGCTGTGATGACTTTCGCGGTTATCTTCATTGTGGCTGCCCTGTCATTCTTCCCGGTGCATGCGTTGAGTACGATTGCCGAACATTTTAGTTTGTAATTCATAATTAGTAATTAGTAATTTCATAAGATGAAAGATAAGAAATCAGCTTCTTTGTTTCAAGAGGAGCAAGTTATGGAAAGCTTGAAGCAATCATTCGTGAAGTTGGATCCACGGGTGATGATTAAGAATCCGATTATGTTTACGGTGGAACTTGTGACGTTGGTGATGCTGGTGGTCTGCATCCTCTCGCTGGGGACTACGGAATATGGAACATTCGGGTACAACTTCCTGGTGTTCGTTGTTCTCTTTGTTACTCTGTTGTTCGCTAACTTCGCTGAGGCTATTGCCGAGGCTCGTGGTAAGGCCCAGGCCGACAGCTTGCGCAAGACGCGTGAGGAGACTCCCGCTAAAATTCTGATTGATGGCAAAGTTTGCAATATCAGTAGTGCACGCCTGAAGAAAGGCGATTACTTTATTTGCGAAGCCGGCGATACGATTCCGGCTGATGGTGAGATTGTAGAAGGACTGGCTTCCATTGATGAAAGTGCTATTACAGGCGAATCTGCTCCGGTAATCCGTGAGGCGGGTGGAGATAAGAGTTCTGTAACCGGTGGTACGAAGGTGCTTTCTGATAAGATAAAGGTATTGGTAACCCAACAGCAGGGTGAGAGCTTCCTGGATAAGATGATTGCATTAGTGGAAGGTGCTACCCGGAAGAAAACACCGAATGAAATAGCGCTGACTATCCTGCTGGCAGGTTTCACACTGGTATTCGTGATTGTTTGTGTCACACTGATTCCAATGGCGGATTATACAAATATAGATCATCCGGGAACGTACATCTCGATTGCAGCTATTCTCTCCCTGTTTGTTTGCCTGATACCGACGACAATCGGTGGTCTGCTTTCCGCTATCGGCATTGCAGGTATGGACCGTGCGCTTCGTGCCAATGTGATAACGAAATCGGGTAAGGCAGTGGAAACGGCCGGTGATATTGACACGTTGCTGCTGGATAAGACGGGAACTATTACAATCGGTAACCGTAAAGCTACGAAGTTCTATGCAGCTCCCGGTGTGGACGAACGTGATTTTATTGAGGCTTGCCTGCTGTCCTCCATCTCCGATGAAACGCCGGAAGGTAAATCAATTATAGAACTGGGACGGGAAACAGGTCGCCGTATGCGTGACCTGAATACTACGGGTGCCCGGATGATTAAGTTCACTGCTGAAACAAAGTGTTCAGGCGTGGATTTGCAAAATGGTACTCAGATACGTAAAGGTGCTTTCGATGCTATCCGTAAGATTGCGGAGAGTGCCGGAAACAGTTTCCCGAAAGAGGTGGAAGATGTGATTGCTGCAATTTCAAGTAACGGCGGTACACCGTTGGTAGTGTGTGTCAACCGGCAGGTGGCTGGCGTTATTGAGTTGCAGGATATCATTAAACCGGGTATTCAGGAACGTTTCGAACGCCTTCGCAAGATGGGAGTGAAGACGGTAATGGTGACCGGAGATAACCCGCTGACTGCAAAGTACATCGCAGAAAAGGCTGGTGTGGATGATTTTATAGCTGAGGCTAAGCCGGAAGACAAGATGGAATATATCAAGAAAGAGCAGCAGTCCGGTAAACTGGTGGCAATGATGGGAGACGGTACAAATGATGCTCCGGCATTGGCACAGGCAAATGTGGGTGTTGCTATGAATAGCGGTACGCAGGCTGCAAAGGAAGCCGGTAATATGGTGGACTTGGACAATGATCCTACGAAGTTGATTGAAATCGTGGAAATCGGTAAACAGTTGTTGATGACGCGTGGTACGCTGACTACGTTCTCTATAGCAAATGACGTGGCTAAATACTTTGCGATTATTCCCGCTTTGTTTATGGTAGCCATCCCTCAGTTGGCACCGCTGAATATCATGGGGCTGCATAGTCCTGAGTCAGCCATCCTTTCAGCTATAATCTTTAACGCTATCATTATTCCTATATTGATTCCGTTGGCACTGAAAGGAGTACAGTATAAACCGATTGGTGCCAGTGCATTGCTTCGCCGCAACTTGCTGATTTATGGCTTAGGCGGTGTCATTGCACCCTTTATCGGAATTAAATTAATAGATATGATTGTCAGTTTATTCTTTCAATAAATAAAAACAGTAATGAAAACATTATTCAAATCCCTTAAAATAACACTTGCATTTTGCGTGTTCTTCTCTGTATTCTATATCCTTATCCTGTGGATATTTGCCCAGATGGCAGGTCCCAATAAGGGTAATGCGGAAGTAGCGACCCTGGATGGTAAAGTTGTCGGTGCCGCTAATGTTGGGCAGATGTTCACAAAAGACATCTACTTCTGGGGACGCCCTTCCCATGCCGGTGACGGTTATGATGCTACCAGTTCTTCCGGTAGTAACAAAGGCCCTACCAACGAAGAATATCTTTCGGAAGTAGAAGCCCGTATCGACACTTTCCTCGTACACCATCCTTATCTGAACCGTAAAGATGTTCCGGCAGAAATGGTAACCGCCAGTGCTTCGGGGCTTGATCCGGATATTACTCCCGCCAGTGCTTATGTACAGGTGAAACGCGTAGCCCAGGCACGTGGCATGGATGAGGCACAAGTAAAGGCTCTTGTAGACAATGCAGTGCAGAAGCCGCTTCTCGGCCTTTTCGGTACGAAGAAGGTGAATGTACTGAAACTGAATATCGCATTGGAAGAAGCGAATAAGAAATAACTTTAGGTTGGTAGAGAGGCGGACAGATTCCATTCATATTTTGCCATGGTGATGTCTAAAACAGGGTGAATGGAACGCTGCCTCTCTTTTTAAAAGACAACTTTACTTTAAAAAAGATTGAATGAATTATGAAAAGATTAAGAAACAATATTTTTGCGACAGCAGCAGTTGCTGTTGCCTGTATTTTAGGAACTACAAGTGCAAAGGCTCAGGAATTTACTGTGCAGGGTGATTTAGTCAGCTCTTACGTCTGGCGTGGTGTTTATCAGACCGGAGCAAGTTTCCAGCCGACTTTAGGATTCAGCATAGGTGATTTTTCTGTGACAGCCTGGGGCTCGACAGACTTCGATGGTAATAAATCTTCAGAAGGACTGGCAAGCAAGGAGATAGACCTGACGGCTGCTTATGCTTTAGGTGAATCAGGACCCACACTGTCCGTAGCAAGTCTATGGTGGGCAGGTCAGGGAGCCGGGAAGTACTTCAACTTCAAGAGCCATGAGACTGCTCACTTCTTTGAAGCAGGTTTGGCTTATACGTTGCCTTGCGAGAAACTTCCTTTGTCTATGGCATGGTATCTGATGTTTGCCGGTGCCGATAAGAATGAGGAAGGTAAGCAAAATTATTCTTCCTATTGCGAACTGAACTATCCGTTCAGCGTGAAGTCGGTAGATTTGAATGCAACTGTAGGATTCGTTCCTTATAAAACTTATACGGTAGGATATGGAAATTCCGGTTTTGCTTTTACCAATGTAGCGTTGAAAGCTACCACGGCTATCAGGATAACAGATTCGTTTTCATTGCCTATCTTTGCGCAAGCTATCTGGAATCCATGTTTGGAGGACGCTCATTTGGTATTTGGTATAACGTTGAAACCGTGATAACTAAAGATTAGGCACGGATTACGCGGATTACACGGATTAATAACTGCATACAGTAAGAAATTTGTGTAATCCGCGTAATCCGCGCCTAAAAATGAAAGTATGGACAGAGAACAAAGCGTACAGCACTTCCTCGACCTGATTAAGAAGTCCCGTCGTGGCAAGTTCAAGATCTACATCGGCATGATTGCCGGTGTAGGTAAGTCGTATCGGATGCTCCAGGAAGCCCATGAATTGCTGGGCAACGGTGTAGACGTGCAAATCGGCTACATCGAAACCCACGGACGTGCTGGGACGGAAGTATTATTAGAAGGGCTCCCCGTTGTCCCCCGCCGTCGGATATTTTATAAAGGCAAGGAACTGGAAGAGATGGATTTGGAGGGTATTATCCGTATCCATCCCGATATTGTCATTGTAGACGAACTGGCGCATACCAATGTAGAGGGCAGCCGAAACGAGAAGCGCTGGCAAGACGTGATGGCTCTGCTGGACGAAGGTATCAATGTGATTTCCGCCGTCAACATCCAGCACATTGAAAGCGTCAACGAAGAAGTTCAGGGTATCTCCGGTATCGAAGTCAAAGAGCGTATCCCTGACAGTGTATTACAGGAAGCGGATGAAGTGGTGAACATCGACCTCACTGCCGAAGAACTCATCACCCGCCTGAAAGCCGGTAAAATCTATAAACCGGAGAAAGTACCCATGGCGTTGAATAACTTCTTCAAAACCGAGAATATCCTTCAATTGCGTGAATTGGCTTTGAAGGAAGTAGCGTTGCGTGTGGAGAAGAAAGTGGAGAATGAAGTGGTCGTTTCCAGTGTAGGAGTCCGGCATGAGAAGTTTCTGGCATGCATCAGCAGTAAGGAGAAGACGCCCCGACGCATCATTCGTAAGGCGGCACGTCTGGCAACCCGTTACAATACTTCTTTTATAGCCCTATATGTACAAACACCCCGCGAGAGTGCTGACCGTATCGACCTGGCAAGCCAGCGCTATCTGTTGAATCACTTTAAGTTGGTCACTGAGTTGGATGGTGAAGTGGTTCAGGTACAATCCAAAGATGTATTGGATGCCATCATCCGTACTTGTAAAGAGAGACAGATCACTTCTGTTTGTATGGGCAGTCCTTCTTTCCGTTTACCTCAATCCTTGTTTATGGTGTTGAAATACAGAAAATTTGTGAATGATTTAGCTCAGGCAAACGTAGATTTGATTATACTTGCATAAAATTTAATTCATCAGTGCATTATGAATATTCGTACTAAATTAATACTCAGTGTAGGCATTCTGGCCGGTATGATCATTCTGCTGGTTGCTCTCTCCGTAGTGAATCTTCAGATACTGACAGCTACCGAACCGGACAGTCCTGCCGCCATGCCCGGACTGGAACGTGCTTTGCTGTGGATTTCCGTTACAGGTGCTATTTGTATTCTTGCCAGTATCGTGTTGCTGGTCTGGCTTCCCCGTTCCATCAATAAGCCGATTCAGGAACTGACGCGTGGTATTCTTGAAATCGCCAATCATAACTATGAGAAACGTCTGGATATGAGCGGACACGAGGAATTCCGCCAAGTGGCCGATAGCTTCAACAGTATGGCTGAGCGCCTGGCAGAATATCGTGCCAGTACGCTGAACGATATTCTTTCTGCCAAGAAGTTCCTTGAAGCCGTTGTGAACAGTATTCATGAACCTATTATCGGTCTGAATTGCGAGCATGAAATACTCTTTATCAATAAAGAAGCACTCACCGTGTTGAATCTGAAGCGTGAAGATGTAATTCGCCACTCTGCCGAGGAACTTTCCTTAAAGAATGACCTTCTTCGCCGTCTGGTTCGGGAGCTGATTACTCCGGGGGAGAAGAAAGAACCCTTGAAAATTTATGCGGATAATAAGGAAAGCTACTTCCAGGCTTCTTACATCACCATTATGAATACGGATGCCGATACGGATGAACCGCAGAACCTGGGTGATGTGATCCTGCTGAAAAATATCACCGAATTTAAAGAGTTGGATTCTGCCAAAACTACCTTTATCTCCACCATCTCCCATGAACTGAAAACGCCAATTTCAGCTATTCTCATGAGTTTGCAATTGTTGGAAGACAAGCGGGTAGGCGCTCTGAATGATGAGCAAGAGCAATTATCAAAGAGTATCAAGGAAAATGCCGACCGCCTGCTGGGTATCACCGGTGAACTTCTGAATATGACGCAAGTAGAGGCAGGAAAGCTTCAGATGATGCCGAAGATAACCAAACCTATCGAACTTATAGAATATGCTATTAAAGCCAATCAGGTTCAGGCAGATAAGTTCGGTATACAGATAGAAGTGGAATATCCGGAGGAAAAGATGCCCAAACTGTTTGTGGATAGTGAGAAGATAGCCTGGGTGCTGACGAACCTTCTGAGCAATGCAGTCCGTTATTCAAAGGAAAACGGACGTGTTGTTATTGGTGCCAAGCGTGATGAAGACTTTGTTGAACTGTATGTGCAGGATTTCGGTAAAGGTATCGATCCCCGTTATCATCAGAGCATTTTCGACCGTTATTTCCGTGTGCCCGGCACAAAGGTACAAGGTAGTGGATTGGGACTTTCCATTTCAAAAGATTTTGTGGAGGCACATGGGGGAACACTGACGGTGGAAAGCGAATTGCGGAAAGGAAGCAAGTTTATTATGCGGCTGAAGGCATAAGAAATAGTGATAAGTGATTAACTGGTTGAATGATATGACCTGATGGGAGAGTTAATCACTTATCACTAAACGTTAAGCACTATCTTTTCACTTCATCCCACTTCGGCGGATTCCCGTTCATCAAATGACGTACAAAGAAATCATAGCGTTTATGTTCCCCGAAGTCTTCTCCCATCGTGTGGTGTGCACCGGGAATCACTACCAGTTCAAAATCTTTGTTGGCTTTTATCAGTGCGTTCACTACCTGCATGGTTGAGGCAGGATCTACATTGTCGTCCAGTTCGCCTACCACCAGCATCAGGGGGCGGCTCAGCAAATGGGCATTCTCTACATTCGATCCTTCCTTGTATTGATCTCCTACGGGATATCCCAGCCAGAGTTCGTTCCACCAGATTTTATCCATGCGGTTGTCGTGGCAGCCACAGGCGGAATAAGCGGCTTTGTAGAATTCGGGATGCAGCAGCACGGCAGTGGTGGATTCCTGACCTCCGGCAGAACAGCCGTAGATACCTACGCGATCCATATCCATATACTGATACTTCTCTCCGGCAGCTTTAATCCAGGCGATGTGATCGGGAAGTCCTGCATCTTTCAGATTCTTGTAGCATACGTTCTCGAATTCACGTGAACGGAAAGAAGTTCCCATTCCGTCTACCATGACGACGATAAAACCGAGTTCGGCAAGGGAAGTCATGTACCAGTTGTACGGAATGAATGTTTTGGGGACATACTGGTCGCCGGGACCTTGATAGATATATTCAATCACCGGATACTTCCGGTTCGGGTCGAAATTGGTAGGGCGTACAATCAATCCCCACATATCCGTTTTCCCGTCGCGGCCCTTGGCGGTAAATACTTCCGGTGCTTTCCAGCCTTCTGCTTCCAGACGACTGATATCGGCTGTCTCCAGCGGCATCACCACCTTGCCATCTTCGGCACTGCGCAATACGGTAACAGGAGCTTTGTTTATCATAGAGTAAACGTCTACCAGATAATTCATATCTCCCGAGAACCAGGCACGGTGCATTCCTTCTTCCGGAGTAAGGCAAACCAAGTCTTTCCCGTCGAAACCAATGCGGTAATAGCGGATGAGATAAGGGTCCTCACCGGGTTGTACACCATTTGCGGAGAAATAAATCTGTCGGTTGTCCTCGTCTACGCGGAGCACTTCGCGCACATACCATTCGCCGCGGGTTATCTGATGGATGGGCTGTGCGGTAGTGCGGTCGTACATGTACAGGTGGTTCCAGTTATCCCGTTCGCTCATCCAGATGATGTGCTTGTTGTCCTTTAGGTCGTGACGGAAACGGCGGGTATAGTTCACGTATTTGTCAGAGGTTTCTTCTATCAGAGGACGCACGACGCCTGTCTCGGCAGAGAGTTCAAGTACACGATATGCCTGATGTCCGCGCTGGTTGTACTCGAAGGTAACGGAACGGCTGTCCGGGTTCCATTCGGGACCGTATATTTCATACTGCCGGTCGAAGAGGTCGGTGCTGGGGATGATGCCTCGTCCTGTTTCAACTTCATAAATGCAAGGTATCTTGAAAGGAAGTTCGTCTCCTGGTTTGGCATATTCCTGCTTGTGCAGCTTCGGTTGGAGTTGATCTGCCGGAGAAGACTCTACATAGTACACATAGCGTTTCTCTACCGGGCGGATTTTGCAGGATGCCACCTTCTTGCTGTCCGGAGACCAGCGGATATAAGCTGAGTAATAGTTGCTGAGTGTACCGTCAAGGCTCAACTGCTTCTCTTTTCCCGTGGCAAGTTCCTTCACATATACATTCTGATTTTTGATATAGGCGGTATACTTTCCATCGGGTGAAGTTACGGGAGCGGCTTCTTTTTCGTCATCCCGCTCCATCCAGTGCTTCTGTGGTGCATTACGGTCGGGCAGGCTGCCTTCATTTACCAACTGATTCTTGCGGGTGGTGTACATCCAGCGCTGGTTGCCGAATACAAAACGAAGCGTATCTAAGCTCGGGTTCACCCGTAGCCGTTCCAGTTGGATTGCCTCGGGCTTTACTTCTTTGCCGGATGCGTTGCTCAGTGCACTTGCCAGACGCTTGTGGTCGAACAACTCCTTTCTGTTTTTCTTGTCTGCGTTCACCGATACGTAGATACGGCCTTCGGGCGTATTGCGTACATACCAGAACTGATGTGTGCCTTCTATCCACTGCGGCGTGACGTTGGAGTAGAAAACTTTGTTGGCACTGAATTTCTCTCTCAATGCGTAGGCACGGTTATAATCGTCCACCGTGCCTTGTGCGAAAGCCATGCCCCCGCTAAGGAGCATGGCTATCGACAAACCTAACTTACAAACATTCATATCTAACTAACCTTTATTGTACTTCCCATTCATAAACACCTGCTGCATGTTTGTCCGGCAGGGTGATTTCCAGTTTTACTGATTTAGTCTTCACGGGATCAAAGTTTACGGTGTTTCCCGCACCTTTTACAACGCCATATTTGTCGGCACCTGTGACGGGGTGCCACTGGCCTTGTGCATCTTTATAATATACCTTCCAGCTTTTCGGTACACGGCAACCGCCCCAGGGAGCATCATCGAACCAATATACGGTGGAACTTGATACGGTAGCTTCTGCCGGGAACTCATACGTGATCCATTCCGTAGTTCCCTGTTTGGGCCACCAATGATAGTAGGGCAGGGAGCGGTCGTTTTCATCTTTCGGAACCAGGCGGTCGTTGATGGCTGAAATGGAGCTTGCGCGGTGGGATGCGTCTATTTTACTTTCCGAAGCCAGTGTGGCAGGCATGGCAGGGCGGGATGCGCTCAGCTCTTGCGGCAACCATACTTCCATAGCTCCCGAACCACGGTGGGCCCATGCGTAGTAAGGTATCAGTGTCAGGTTCACATCGGTAGTGGTCAGGCGACCCTGATCGTCATAGCCAAGTGTCTGTGCGCCGGTCTTCAATTGGTTGATGCCATACAGCAGATCGGGCTTTTCTACCACTTCAAACTTAGGGTTGCGGTTCATGAATACGCTGAAGATGTCGAAGTTGTTATCCGGGAATTCTGCACAGTATACAATCGGTCCGCGTTCTACGGCAATGCGTCCGCGGTCGGCTTCCACCTTATTGTTGGCTTTCACGGTGCGCGGTTCCATGTCGAAGTGTACTTCCACCTTATCACCCTTTTTCCAACGGCGGTCGATGCAGAAATAGCCATCCTTCAGTTCATTCTGTACGGCTTCTCCGTTTACTTTCACTGTGTACTTCAGACGCTTGCCGTCACTATAGGTATACAGGTCGCTGGGAACTACCTGACCCCGAACCCATCCGGGAATACGGACTTTCAGGTTGAAGGGGCCGGCGTTATTCTTGTTGATGTCGATGGTGATGTCACCGTTCCACGGGTATTTGGTGGTTTGCTCGATAGAAACAGCTTTGCCACCCACTTTCAGGTCGGAAGTATTGGACATGAAGAGGTTAACGTAAACGTCTTTATCCTTCACTGCGTAGATATACCCCGGCAGGGATGGAATGAAACGGCAGATGTTGGACGGGCAGCAGGCACAACCGAACCAGGGCTGACGTTGATGCTGTCCCATACTTTCCAGTGGGTTGGGATAGAAGAAACCGCCGCCATCTAAGGATACGCCTGAAATCAGACCATTGTATAAAGTGCGTTCCAGTACATCGTAGTATTTGGATTCACCGTGCAGGAGGAAGAGACGGTAGTTGACGTACACGTTGCCGATGGCAGCACAAGTCTCGCAATAGGCTGACATATTGGGCAATTCGTAGTTCTTGCCGAAAGCCTCTCCGGCTGCTGTGGCTCCGATACCGCCGGTGATGTAATATTTCTTGCCCACGATATTATCCCAAATGCGGTCGATGGCATGAATATAGGCAGTGTCTCCCGTCAGGGCGGCTACATCGGCCATACCTGCATACATATAGGCAGCGCGAACGGCATGTCCCACAGCTTCATCTTGCTGAACCACCGGTTTATGTGCCTGGCTGTATTCATCGGTACGGCTGGTATATCCACGCTGGTCGAGGAAGAACTTGGCCTGGTCGAGGTACTTTTGGTCTCCGGTGACCAGATAAAGTTTGGCAAGTGCCATTTCAGCGATCTGGTGTCCGGGAACGCGGATTTGCTGTCCTTCGCCTGTACCGATTTCACGGCATACGCAGTCGGCATATCGGATGGCGATATTGAGGAAGTTCTTCTTCCCGGTAGCCTGGTAGTGGGCGATGGCGCCTTCCACCATGTGTCCCAGGTTGTAGAACTCGTGGCTCAGGTCTTCTACCTTTTCCCAACGTTTGCTTCCCGCCCATTCATGGGGATGTTTCGGATTCATGGTTCGGCTGGTGTAGAGGTAGCCGTCCGCTTCCTGTGCGGCGGCTACGATGACGAGCACGCTGTCGATGTATTTGGCCAGTTTCTTATCGGGATATGTCTGCAACAGGTAGCTGGCACCTTCGATGGTTTTGTATACGTCCGTATCGTCGAAAGCCAGTCCGCCTACTTTAATGGTATCACTGGGGTGGGCTGCGTTGACGAAGTTCTGGTATCTTCCGGTTTCCTCGCACTTGCTGAATGCCAGGGGGATGGTTACCTCTCGGCTCGCGTTGAGGCGTTGTCCCCAGAAGGAGTCGGTTACTTTCACCGAGGTGAAAGGTACGGGATCGATGGGATACCCGTGCGATTGGTTTTTCACTTGCGCCTGGCTGCCTACGGTGGCGGCAACCAGCAGGGTGGTAACTAATACTTTTCTCATGGTTATTATTCGTTTTATGGTATTATTTCTTGATTGGAATATATTCGTCCCATAGTTTCAGTGAATGCAGGTAGCCCGTGAACGGCCAGTTGCGTTCTGCATTCCGTCCCAATGTTACGTATTGTGATGGCTTTATTAGTAACTGAATGTCTTTTTCGCTAATTAATTTACCATTGATATATACTTGTTCCATGCGGCCGTCGAAACAAATATAGATATGCTGCCATTTGCCTTCAAGCGACTTCATGTCCTTGTAACCGGCATCCTCGTACCAACCATAGTGGTTGATGACACCGCATCGGGGTTCCGTACCGCTTACGAGCATAATCTTTTCCAATTCGTCATGCGAAGTCGTGAAGTCGACTACACATTCATTTTCAGCAATGGAATCATTCAGTAACCAGGCTTCCAATGTATAGGGGGCATTGTCCAGCAAGGTTGCAGGCAGGGAGAAGTTGGACTGGAATACCTGCTGCCCATCAAAGCTGAAACTTTTCTTCCCTTCCACTTCCTTGATGATGGAGGGGGCTTTGTGGGCTTCGAAGTATCCTTCTATTCCATGATTGGAAAGATAATGTACGGTGTCTCCTGCGGCGAAGTCATCAGCGGTGATGCTTACTACCAAGCCATGCTTTTGCTGGTCGGCAGCCGGTAAGCGGACGATATCCGTAGTGGTATCATATTCCTGTTCGGCAGGTGCCTGTTTCCAGTTATAGTAGCGCAGATTAGTGATGATTAAGGGTTCGGCTCCGCTTTGAAGCGAAATCACACCGGATGAAAGGGCGGGTTCCGCTTCGTAGCTTTGCCATCCACCTAACCTATGAACTAACCCACTAATTGTATGCTCTTTGGAGGGAGAAAGTAACGGATGACGGTATTCCAGCGTAGTGCCCGGTTCGAGAACCAGTGCGTCGCGTCCGTCAATGCGCTCGGTGCGGGCTGATCCTGCTTTCAGGATAAAAGCACCTCCTAACATTCCTTCATTGTTCTGCCATTCGCGGCCATTCCAGTCGGCGGCTGTCAGTCCGAGCCACTGTTGGGGGGCGGAATCTTCGATACCGGAAAATATCTTGATGTTCCAGATAGCGCCACCGAAGCCATTCTTCTGTCCACCGGTATAGGTGAGGCGTACAAAGCGGGCTTTGGCTTTGCCGAAATCTACCATCGGGCTGCCTGCCAGATGATTGTTCCGCTTGTCGGCAAAGATATTCCAGCGTTTACCGTCTGTTGAAGTTTCAATCAGGTATTGATAGAACTGAGTGCCATATTCAAATTGTGTCCAGATCGTTTGTATCTGCTGGGGGCGTCCCAGGTCTATTTCAAGCCATTCCTGTCCCATGCCGCGCGGACGCCATAAAGTTCCGTTGTTATCATCTACGGCATATTCGGGACGGAAGTTGTCATCATAAGAGGAAGAGGCACGCACGCTTTTACCAAAGGCGAGGTTGGTTGATTTAACAACGGAAGGAGCCAGTGCACCTACGCCTTCATGGGTAGGGGTAATTTTTTGAATCGTTCCGTCTGCATTGAATGTCATGCGGTCGATGCAAAGCTGGCGGTGGAAGCCACGGTTGGAGTGTGGATTATCGTGGCGGTGATAAACGATATAGTAATCATTACCTTCCTGGAGGATACTGTGATGTCCGGGACCGTGAATGGTTCCGTCAGTATTGGTTTCGAGGATGCAGCCGCCATAGGTGTAAGGACCCAGAGGCTTGTCTGAGGTGGCATATTGCACACGGTATGTGTGGTCGTGGCAGGAACCGGAGGAATACATAAAGTAATAGGTTCCATTGCGTTTGATTACAAAAGGTGCTTCGAAGAAATCGGTGGCTTCGGTATTGGGGATGAGGCGGGTTTCGGTAAAACTCTTCAAATCGGGAGCTAATTTTCCGGCACCGCAACCGAAACCTTTGTAAATGCCCCAGGTTCCCCAGTACATATAGACTGAACCGTCATCGTCCACAAATGTTTGTCCGTCCAGAGTGATGGCATTTGTTACGAAACGGTCGGGGATAAGGACCGCTTCGCTATCGCCCAGGATATTCTTCCACGGACCACGGGGAGTTTCACTGACTCCACAGTGGATGATACAGGGCTGGCAATAGAAGTAGTAGTACTTTCCGTCAGAGTGCTGCATCACATCGGGTGCCCATATCCAGTGGCTGTCGGGCCAGTTCATGGGCATCAAGGTCCAGTTTACGAAGTCCTTGCTTGTCCATACTTGTGCGGGGCCAAAGCCTGCACCACTGCCATCGGTAGTGGCGTACATATAATAAGTATCACCAAACTTTTTGATAGTAGGGTCGGCGAAATATCCGGGAATTACGGGATTGCCGGCACCGGGAGTATTGAAAGCGGCCTGCGCGAAGGCGGAAATGACTCCTATTAAGAGGGAGGCGATTACAAGGACAAGTTTGTTCATATTTGTTTTTGTTATTTGATAAATGATAAATTAGTAGGAAAATGATAATTAGAAGTATCTCAGTTCTCCTCCTTCCAGGAGGAGTACCCGCAGGGGGAGGTGGTAGGTGCAACAATAGCTACGTGACTAATTTATCATTTGTGTATTTTATTATTAATTGGTATCTCTATTTCATAAAAATATTCTTTCAACAGCTTGTACATTTCCGAATCGTAGGCTTTCAGCTTTACGCGACGATTCATAGAATTGTGTATACCATTGGCAGGATCAGCGTAACGGTTACAGTTGAAGAAAGACTGTACACATTCCGCAAAGTATTCTTCTTTGTTGCTTAATGCGTAAGTACCGGCCCATAGTCCTTTTTCTCCAGCGCTTTTCCACAATGCTTCCAGTCGGTCATTGAAATCCGGTTCCACACCTGCAATTCCTACCATATGTATCAGATGGGCAAATTCATGAATCAGAATATTTTCGCCCGTATATTTATCTTGTGATAAAGCCAACAGATTCTCTTCCCCGCAACTGGCGGAGAATTCATCTTCCGGTGCCCCACCGAAACCACGGGCACGCCAGTTCCAGTATGCAATGCTGTCCGGCGAATTGCAGATATGTGCAAACTCCGGTAAATCACAAGTTTCTTCGTCTTTACCGATAACCATCACATGGCACCCTTTTTTCACCATATGCGCTTTTACATCCGGACGTTTTGATAGCATCAGACTGATGATATCACATGCTTTTAGTAACGCTTCATCACTTACCCTTTCGGAGGAAGTGACATACAATCCCTCAGTTTCAATGTATTTCTTATAAAAAGAAGGGATATTCTTTCCCTCGGGTATGGACGTTACTTCACCCCGCACCGGACACCATTCAAGCTTCATCGCGAATCCCCCGCCCGAAGCTAAATGTATCTTTATCCGGCTGTTTTTATCTATAATCAGTTTCTCTGTACGATAATCTTCCGCTTGTTTATTCGCATTAATACCATCAGCAAAAAGCGTGGCTGTATAGCGAACATTGGAAGGCAGGAACGAAAAGGCAAATTCTATATCACGTTCATCCCAGTTTGTCATCCCGCCAATGTACCAGTTGACATCTTTCTTTCGTACACTAACGATATATTCTCCCATTTTACCTGCGGCGATAAAGGTGGAATCCGTCTCTACGGGAATTGAAGTGATGAAGTCCACACATTCCTGTTCATTCAGATAATTCGTCGGAGCATCGCACAGCATGGTGAGCGGAGAATCGTGTACAATATAGGTGGCCAACTGATGACAACGGGTTCCCATACTCATCGGTGAGTAATAGACGGCGCGCCAGTCGGCTTTCGTTGCATTGCGCATGGCACCCGGAGTATAGTCTACCGGACCTGCCATCATACGGATATACGGAAAGGTCACATTGTAAAGTGGCATGTTATTCTTGATATCCGTCCACTTCACTTCTTCCATACCGAACAGGCTCTCAAAGTTGATGATATTCGGATAAGTGCGATTGATGCCTGTAGGTTTGTAAATGCCATGGAGGTCGAGTGTCAACTTATGTTTTGCCGTAGCATCAGCGATGCGATATACCATTTCAACAGCAGTCTGATCATCACGATCCAGAAAGTCTACTTTGAAGCCTTTGATACCCATTCCGGAGTACTTCTTGCAGGCAGCTTCCAGTTGTTTGTCGAGTACATTGAATACTGTCCAAAGAATAATATCAACTCCTTTCTGTTTTCCGTAGGCGATTAGTTCCGGAAGATTCAGTTCGGGTACAACGATCAGCATATCACCACTTTTCGGGTTATACCAACCCTCGTCGAGCACTATAAACTCTATATCATTCCTGCTGGCAAAGTCTATGTAATATTTATAGGTATCCATATTGATACCTGCTTTAAAGGGGACACCTTTCAGATTCCAGTCATTCCACCAATCCCAGGCTACTTTTCCGGTTTTTATCCACGACGTGTCGCCTATGCGGTTGGGAGATGCCAATGCATACACCAGATTATTAACAGGCATATCCGTATCCTTTTCAGTGACAGCCAGTACGCGCCAAGGATAAGTACGTGCACCACTACTGCGTGCTATGAAATCACTGGTTTCTGTTACATACTCCTGCATACGCCAGGGATAGAAATCTGTTTGGGTAGGGTAGGGGGCAAAAACACCTTTTAGCCCATATCCATCTTTCTGAGATTCTACAAACATTCCCGGATATGCTTCAAGATCAGATTCCAGTAGAGTTAATTTGGTTTTACCGCAGTCCACTGTAACGGGTAGGAAAGCTACTTTCGGCTGTGCCTTCGACAATGGGGTAACATCGTATATATTTTGAAAAGCCATTGCCATTGGCTTTTTGTCATTCGTCGTATAAGGAAGATAAGCTGTATAATCTTGATTAAAGTTGAAATCGGCTATTTCATCTTTGATTGTAACATCTGCTGTACGTGTGGTATAGAAACGGTAGGCTACTCCATCATCATAAGCGCGGAAAGTAACTCCAAAACCACCTTTCAACTTCAAGTCGAGTTCATTGCATGTAGCAACGAACTCCTTGAAGCGGTAGAAAGGGGATTCTACATTATCTCTGATCTTTTTCCTTTTTATACCTGTTACCTGAGAATTGTTTCCTATTTCGGTTCCGTCGGTCAGAACCAAGCCTATGTTAGAAAGAGAGAGAATTGTATCCTTTTCGTGCATCACCTGATAAGATAGTTTGTCTCCGGTACTGATTTCTACTTTCAGTTTTCTGTCGGGAGATGCCAGTGCGTATTTCTTTCCTGTTGCTGCCTCGATTGAATTATTTCCGCAATACAGAAATAGGGAAATAACGACTAATTTGAAAGAGAGGTTGTTTTTCATGATTCGGTTAATTCTTATTTGTCTGTCTGCAAAGTAAAAGAAAAAAGAGCGAACGGAAGGACTGAATAATATAATGTAATAAAAGAATAGTCCAAAAGATGCCTTTCTGTAGCCCTCTCAATGGCTGTTTGTAGTATTCTTGTATTCGATTGGATTATTTTTTCATCCATTTGCGTGTGCTTATCTGATTCTTATTTATCTCGTATTTAGGGCGTAGCTTCTTTGTACCTTCTCCTTGTATATAGAAAGGAGTAGGTAGGGAGAAGATAGGGAGTAAGTAAGGAGAAGGTAAGGGGAAAGTGAAGAGGTGATGTGAAATGAGGGAAATTTAAAATATCGTCCAATGGGATAAAACAATAATCCAAATCTTCTTTTGGAGCTTCATGCTTCGACTATTCTTTTATCCTTATAGATTATTTTTTCATCCTGTTAACAGGAAATCCCTTTCCTTTGCCGTACACTAATGCTAATGATTTAAAAGCACATATATAGTATGATGAAGAAACGAATTCAATTCCTTTTCGGTAGCATTGCCCTTCTGGGCATGAGTGCTTGCAGCAATTCCTACGTTAAGCCCGATGCACCGATAAAAGAAGTTCCCTTTACTCAAGTTCACCTGAATGATAACTTCTGGACTCCACGCATTGAAACCAACCGTACTGTTTCTATTCCTTCCGCATTTAAAGAATGTGAGAAGAACGGGCGCTTCGATAACTTTGCCATAGCCAGTGGTCTGATGAAAGGAGAACATCGCGGTGACTTTTCTTTTGATGATACCGATCCTTATAAGATTATAGAAGGAGCCTCTTATTCGCTGGCTGTGAAATATGATAAAGCGCTGGATGCTTATCTGGATAGCGTTATTACCTTGATTGCTGCTGCTCAGGAACCGGATGGCTATCTTACCACTTGTGTTACTAATAAATGCTATCGCCTTTCCGGTTGGTGGGGAAAGAGCCGTTGGGAAAAGATTAATAGTCATGAACTTTATAATAGCGGTCATTTGTATGAAGCTGCCGTTGCTCATTTTCGTGCGACGGGGAAGCGTAATCTCCTTGATGTAGCTATCAAGAATGCCGACTTAGTATGTCAGGTCTTTGGTCCGAATGAAGGACAGAAGCATGTTCCTTCCGGTCATCCTATCGCTGAAATGGCCCTCGCTAAATTATATAAGGTGACAGGGGATGAAAAGTATTTGAAGATGGCTAAATACTTTGTAGAGGAAACCGGTCGCGGAACAGACGGACATCGTCTTAGCGAATACAGCCAGGATCACAAACCTATTCTGCAACAAGATGAAATAGTAGGTCATGCCGTACGTGCAGGATATCTTTATTCCGGTGTTGCCGATGTAGCTTCATTAACTCAGGATACAGCTTATTTCAATGCTTTAAGCCGTATCTGGGAAAATATGGCAAGTAAGAAGCTTTTTATAACCGGTGGTATCGGTTCACGTCCGCAAGGTGAAGGATTTGGTCCTAACTATGAATTGAATAACCATACCGCATACTGTGAGACTTGTGCTGCCATTGCCAATGTGTATTGGAATCACCGTATGTTTCTGGCTACGGGTAATGCCAAGTATGCCGATGTACTTGAGCGTGCTCTTTACAATGGAGTTATTTCGGGTGTTTCACTCAGTGGCGATAAGTTTTTCTATGATAATCCGCTTGAGTCTATGGGGCAACATGAACGCCAGCATTGGTTTGGTTGCGCTTGCTGTCCGGGTAATGTAACGCGTTTCATGGCTTCTGTACCTTTTTATATGTATGCTACTCAGGGCAATGATATTTATGTCAATCTCTATATCCAGAGTAAAGCCGAATTGAATACGGAAACTAACAATGTAAAATTGGAACAGACCACAACTTATCCGTGGGATGGTAAAGTCAGCATTTCCGTTAATCCCGAAAAGGAACAGGAATTCGCTTTGCGCGTTCGTATTCCGGGATGGGCACAGGATGCTCCTGTACCTACGGACCTTTATTCGTTTACTGATAAGGCAAAGGCTTACACTATCTCCATTAATGGCAAGAAAGTAAATGCCGCGCAGCTGGATGGCTATGCTACGATTCTCCATGACTGGAGGGCTGGAGATATTGTGGAAATTAATTTCCCGATGGATGTCCGCCGTGTGAAAGCGAATGATAATGTAGAAGATGACCGTGGTAAGCTTGCTATTGAGCGTGGTCCAATAATGTTTTGCCTGGAAGGTAAAGATCAGGCTGACAGCATTGTCTTTAATAAGTTTATTCCTGACGGTACTTCAATGGAGGCAACTTACGATGCTGATTTATTAAACGGTGTCATGGTATTGACTGGTACAGCTAAGGAAATAGAAAAAGATGGTAGCGTCAAGGATGTTCCTTTCAAAGCCATTCCTTATTCCACTTGGAACAATCGTGGTGCCGATCAGATGGCGGTGTGGATTCCTGAAGCTGCAGAATATGCCCGTCCTACTCCGGAGCCAACAATCGCCAGCAAGGCACATACACTGATGATACAAGCACCTATTCAGAAAGATGCTCCTGAATCAGCTTCAATTGAAACCTGGGCATGGGGTGTGAATGACCAGTGGGAACCAAAGCGCTCATCGGATATTTCTAAACCTTATCACTACTGGTGGTTGAGAAATGGAACACAGGAAACTTTGGCTTATCAATTTGACCAACCTTATACGATTTCAAACGTAGAAGTGTACTGGCTGGATTTAGATCATTATGACGGGGATTTCCGAGTGCCGGAAAGTTGGAAACTCTACTATAAAGATGGCAAAAGCTGGAAAGAAGTAGAAGCTTTGAACGAATATACGGTAAAGAAAGACTGCTACAACAGCCTTGATTTCAAACCGGTGAAAACGACAGGACTGAAAATAGCTGCCCAATTGCAGAAAGGTGCATCGGGTGGGGTTATTGAATGGAAAGTAAACTAATCCATTTTTAAAAATTAAGAATTTGTAACTTGTAATAAAATATTAACCTTTTAATTAAAGATGTAATATGAAGACACATGAAAATCGAGCCTTGTTCAGCAAAGCTGTCTTAAAGGCGACAACCTGTCTTTTTCTTGCAGCAGGTGCCAGTGTTAGTCCGGCATTTGCATTTCCGGAAATGACAGAAACTATGGGGACTGAGATTGTACAGCAACAGACTATTACAATCACAGGTGTTGTAAAAGATAAGGAAGGTGAACCAGTTATTGGTGCTAATGTTCTTGAGAAGGGGACATCTAACGGTGTAATTACCAATATTGATGGAGAATATACGCTGAAAGTAAAAGGCCCTAAGTCTGTTTTGGTAATCTCTTACATTGGTTATGAAACGCAGGAATTTTCAGTAGGAGCTAATAGAAAAATAAATGCAACTCTTCAGGAAGATTCTAAAATGATTGATGAAGTTGTGGTTATTGGTTATGGTACGCAACGTAAAGGCGATGTAACGAGTGCTATTACGAGTGTGAAAGCGGAAGACTTTACAATTGGTAAGATTGGCGATGCTGCTGAGTTGGTAAAAGGTAAAATCGCAGGTTTGAGTATTGTAAAATCGTCAGGTGATCCAACAGAAACTTCCAGCATCATGTTACGTGGTCTTACAACAGTTAAAGGTAGTGTTACTCCATTAGTTTTAGTAGATGGTGTAGAAGGTTCACTGACAACAGTGGCTCCTGAAAACATTGCTTCTATTGATGTGTTGAAAGATGCTTCAGCTGCTGCAATTTATGGTACGCGTGGTGCAAATGGTGTGATTTTGATTACTACGAAAAGTGGAAAACGTGATTCTCATGCGAGTGCTAACTATTCTGGATATGTTTCTTTCTCTAACTGGACAAAGAAATCAGATTTTATGGATACGCATGATGTGCTCTATGGTATGACTTCTTTCAATTATGAAGGTTATGATACAGATTGGTTGGCTGCTATTACTCGTAAAGCAGGTTATAGACAAAATCATTCATTAACTTTGGATGGAGGTTCTAAAAATTCTACTTATTCTGCCAATGTAACTTATAGTGATGAGCAGGGAATTATGCGTAAGAGTGATAACCGTAATTTGAAGATGCAACTTGACTTCACACAATATGCATTAAATGATTGGTTAAAGTTTAATGTAAATGCTTTGGTTACCCGTCAAACTTACACACTGAATAATAATACCTATGCTTATCGTCAGGCTATTATTCGCAACCCATCTTCTCCGATATATAATGAAGATGGTTCTTATAATGAAAATCTGAATTTATTGTATTACTATAACCCGCGTGGAATTCAAGATGAGTATATTGGTGATGGGCGTAACCGTTTTTATCGTTTAAGTGGTAACATCACTTTTGAACCTATCAAAGGTTGGCAAACGAATTTGATGGTATCAATGAAAGAAAATGTTTATACTGGAGAAAGCTATACTACCAGTAAGCATTATTCATTAGTGACACAGAATGACTACAATGGCTCTGCCAGCAAAAGTGAATCAGCTTCACGTAATGATAATATAGAATTGACTTCTAAATATGATTTTAATATTGATAAACATCGTGTATCTGCATTGGTAGGTTATAGCTATTTGTATAATGTGTATGATGGTTTCGGTGCAAGTAACGGTAATTTTCCGACTGAAGCATACTTATACAACAACTTAGGTATAGGAACTTTGCTTACAGAGGAAGATCGTCATGCGGGTATGAGCTCCTCAAAAAGTGATGATAAATTGATCGGATTTTTCGGTCGTGTAAGTTATGGTTATGATAATCGTTATAACGCTTTGATTAGCGTACGTCGTGAAGGTTCTACTCGCTTTGGATCAAATCATCGTTGGGGTACTTTCCCATCAGTATCTTTGGGTTGGACTATCAGCAATGAAGAATTTATGAAAGATCAGACTTGGCTGAATAATTTGAAGTTGCGTGTAGGTTATGGTGTTACGGGAGTAATCCCAACTACTAATTACCTATCTCAGTATACTTATAATTATGATTCCTATGGTGATATAATGAATAAGGAAGGGGATTGGATACAGACTCTTAAAGTTGCTCAAAATCCGAACAAAGACCTGAAGTGGGAAACGACAAAGGAATATAACTTTGGTTTGGACTGGAGTTTGCTGAATGAGAGATTGAGTGGTAGTGTAGATTATTATGTGAAAACAACTTCTGATTTGTTGTATGATTATAGTGTACCCGTTCCGCCCAACTTGTACAGTTATACTACAGCCAATGTTGGTAAGATGCGTAACAATGGTATTGAAATAATGATTAATGCTATTCCTGTACGTACGAGAGATTTTGAATGGAATACCACATTGACATTATCTCATAATAAGAATAAACTGTTAAGTTTGAGTAATGATTTATATGAAACGGAAACATTTCATGAGGTTGGTGGATTAGGTGAGCCTATTACCGTTGCTACTCACTGTATGGAGGTTGGTAAAAGTCTCGGTGATTTCTGGGGATTGAAATCTGTAGGTGTTAGTAAAGATGGTGTTGTTTTGGTCGAAGTATCTGACGGTAAAGGTGGTTGGACTGTTAAAGAATTCAATACGAATTTGAATGTGAAAGAAAATCGTCAACGTCTGGGAAGTGGCTTACCCAAAGTATATGCAGGTTGGGCTAATAATTTCAGGTATAAAAGTTTTGATTTGAGCTTACAGTTTACCGGACAGTTTGGATATAAAATTTTAAATGCGCAACGTTGTTATTACGAAAATAACTCTGTAGCTTACAATCGTCTGAAATCAGCAGCCAATTATTATTCGGCTATAAATACGGATGGAACACCTTATATTGACGAAGCTACTGGCAAACAAAAAATGGTACGTTTATCCAACTCTATGGGGCAAGGATTCTGGAGTGATCATTTAGAGAAAGGTGATTTCGTGAAACTAACCAATGTAACTCTGGGGTATGAACTGCCTCTGGCAGGAAAGATTAAAAAGTTTATTAATTACGCACGTCTCTATTTGTCGGCAGAAAACGTATTCTGTATTACTGGTTATTCAGGCATTGATCCTGAAGTATCTAATAACTTTATGTCACCGGGTATTGACTATCAGGATAAATATCCTACTACTCGGTCGTTTACGGTTGGCATGAATCTTACCTTTTAATAGAAACTGATTATGAAAAGATATTTAAAAAATACCCTTATGGGATTGATGGCTAGCAGTATGCTGAGTCTGACTGCTTGCACTGATTTGACAGAAAATCTATATAGTACACTGAATGATACGAATATTGATTTTGATAGCGAGAAAGATGTTGCTTCATTGATGGGACAGGCCATAGCGCAATATCGCTATATGCATTGTTCTTGGTTTGGTTCTTGGGAGTTGAACGAACAATGTACAGATCAGTATATGGTTCCTTTTCGTGTAGGTATAGGTTGGGGAGATGTTTATGTAAATCTTCATAAGCATGATTGGAATTATAATTTAGGGCATGCTGAGAATATTTGGAATTTTGCTTTTGGATGTATTGGTTATTGTAATAAAGTGCTTGATGTAATGCCTGCAGAAAATGCAGCAGACCGTGCCCAGATGCGATTCTTTCGTGCTATGACTTATTATCAACTATTGGATTATTTCCGTAATGTACCTATAGAAACGACTTTGGATGTACCAGATGGATACCTGCCGGAACAGAATACTACACAAGAAGTCTATGAATTCTGTGTAAAAGAATTAACGGAGATTAAAGAAGATATCGGTACTGACAAATATTTTGGTTATGGTAATCGTTGGTCAGTTTGCATGGCACTTGCTAAACTCTATTTAAATAAAAATGTCTATCTGGGTACAACTGGTAATGATGGTTATGAAGCAGCATTGCTTGAGGTGAATGACATTATTGATAATGGTGGTTACACTTTAGCTCCTAAATATAGTGATTGTTTCCGTGAGAACATAGATGATAATCCGGAGATAATATTTGCAATACCGCAAGATAGAACTCACGCGAAACATTTCTTATTGCATACTTACTCTTTTCCGCAGGTAGGTCTGGAGGCTTTTGGATGTACGGCTAATGCAACCAATGGTAGTTGTGCTGTTCCACAGTTCATTGATTCGTACGATGCGGCAGATAACCGTTTAACAGATACTTGGACAGGTGGTAAGCAGAAGAAAGCAGTGAAGAATTCTGATGGCACTTATACTTCACAGGCAGGTGATTATATAGAGTATGCTGAAGATGATTGGGCAGGTGAAGGTATTCTGAACTATAATAAGAATGTACATTCTATTGATGTACCGGGTGCTTATAAGCAGGAAGGATATCGCATGGTGAAGTATGAAATCGTAGCAGGAGAGTATGGCACAATTGCTGATGATATACCTGTTTTCCGTTTGGCTGATGCAATGTTTATTAAGGCTGAGTGTTTACTTCGTTTAGGACGTGACGAGCAAACTGCTGCCGACTTGGTGACTGAAGTTCGTAAACGCTCATTTGATGCAGCCACAAAAGCCGTTCGTTCCGTAGCTCAATTAAAAGGAGGAAGTTGCTATAATTATGGTCACCGTGAATATACCTGTGAAGGTTATGCAAACTGGGATCCGGCTTCTTATGTATCTACTACGGAAGGTGGTGCAGACATTGAATTAGGTGGCTTATTGGATGATCTGGGCTGGGAGTTTGTAGGTGAACAACATCGTCGCCAAGATCTGATTCGTTTTAAGATGACTGATGGACGTAGTGTATACAATGGTAAATCATGGTTCTGTAAGGATGCTACTACGGAATCTCATTGGAATTACTTCCCGATTCCAGAACAGGCAATGAGATCTAATATTAATCTGAAGCAAAATACAGGTTATACTGGAGCTACTGAATAAGTGATAACCCTAAAAAATAGAATAATATGAAAAAGATATATTTTTACCTTGTATGCTTTGCCTTACTAATGTCCGGTTTGGCAGGGTGTGGTGATAATACGGATATATGGAGTGAACACATCCTTACTGCTGAAGAAATAGCAGAATTGGCGCGTCAAGATTCTATAAAAGAGGCGCAGAAGAATTCTATTAATGCTGATTTGATTCTTGAATATGATGCTGAAATAACAATTCTTGCTAATGGATATGATGGTGTATATGTTTATATTGATACGGTTAAGATCGCTGATTTATTTGGAATAACTCCGACTCAATTGGCACATGGTATTGCCAATATGGGATCGGATAAACCTTATGAAGATGCCCCAGATATCACAGGTTTCTGTATTGAAGGCACTACACATGCTGATAATATGACGAATTCTAATACCAACTCTTATTGGGGACATTGGTGGGATAAAGATGGTAATACAGCTTCTTGGGGAGATAATGCAAGAGTTTTTGCAGAATATGATGCAGAAGGAGGATACTTCAATGTAGGACAAATGCCTGGCAAACTGGAAGTTGGCAAAGATGTTAAGTTTATTGAGTGCTTGAAGTATCAAGAAAAGCGTATTGCAGTTGTTATTACCGCGAAGCCCAAAGAAAAAGGACAGATAAGTGCTACGATTGTTAGTACACAGGATTTAACTGTGACAATGAATCCAAGATCAACTTATGATTCAGATCCAATAGCGTTTGATCGAGCAAAAGTATTGAGTGATTTGGGAATATCCTCTTTAGAAGATGCACAAATTATCGGTGTTAATTCTGATGGGAGTTATGCGCAAGAAACGAGTGCTACTAATGGCTTCTGGTACGATCTTAATGGTTTTGCCGGTTCTCATGGGGATGGCGCTGGAATATATGTGGAATATTATGGATTGGGTGATGACGTTGAAGAGGAAGATTTGGACGTTTTATATGTAGGACAAATGCCAAATGCATTGGAAGGTGGATACAGTGTAACTGCAAAATATGGCTTCTTAGCAAACAATAAAATAGTAATGTTGAATATTACCGTTAATATCGTTGCGTATGAAGATCCGGAAACTCCTCCTGTAGGGGAACCAACTACAGATAAAGTATTGGATGTTACTATTGAGAAATCGTGGGATGATACATTTAGCAATGTACAGTTTGATATGAAGGATGTACTTCGTGAGGCTTTCAAAATGACTACTTATCAAATTCACAAGGCAAGAATTAGCGGTGATTTGAAAATATATTGTGGTAAAGTCAGTGAAGAAGATCCGACATATACTAGTGATGCCCCAGGATATTGGCTTAATGCAACCGGTGAAGTTTGTAGTTATGGTACGGAGAGTGTGGTATTCTGTTGTCTCGGAAGTTCGGAAACGGCGCTTTATTTGTATGCTGGTAACCATCCGGAAAGCTGTTTACCTAATACTGCGGTGGCTTCTAAATATATCATCTCTTGTAATGGAGGCGTTGTAACAGTGAATTTAACCGTTAAGGTAGGAGCAAAAGCTGAATAATAAATGTAAACTGTAGGGAGTAGAGTTATTCTATTCCCTGCTATATATACTAACACTATGAGAAGTATAAAAAAAGAACTCTTGACAAAACTTATTGGTCAAATGTTAATGTGCCTGATAATGATGGCTTACCCTTTCTTCTTTGTAGGATGTAGTGATGACAAAGAAGAAGGTACAGGGGAAAATATGATAACCGTTAATGAAGACCAACTCTCTTTTTCATTAGAAGCGGAGGATACCTATACGTCTGTTAGTTTTACTGCTTTGGCGTCATGGACTGCAGCTCTGAAAGAAACTAATGCTGCGAGTTGGTTAACTCTCTCTGCTGACAAGGGGATTGGTGGAATGATGAAAATAGGGCTAACCTTGAAAAAAAATACTAATAAAGAAGCTCGTACAGCTACAGTTATTTTAACCTGTGGTACTACAAAACAGGAAATTAGTGTAGCACAAGCCGGTACTTCTTTATTAATTATGGATGAAACTGATATTCAAGATTTTGACAAGTATTATAAACCTGAAGAATTCAGTAGTATGAACATGCTTCGCAGCGATGCCAAATGGTCTTGGTTCCGGAGCAAACAGAGTGAACATTTCTTTGTATTTTGGGAAGCAGGCTTCGGAGACGATCCAAATGCAGCAACTGTAGATGCAGCTTTGCGTGTGGATATCGATGATTTATTGGAAAAAGCAGAACAATTCTATAAAACAAATATTGAAAAGCTGAAATTTGCAGAATTGGGACAAGGTAAATCTTATTTGGACAAATATAAAATGGAAATTTACTTGTTGTATCAGACTGAATGGCTTGCAACAGGCTCTGGCTATGATAATACAATTGGTGCTTTGTGGGTGAATCCCAGTACTTGTCAGCCGGTAGGTTCTACTATTGCTCATGAAATTGGACATAGTTTCCAGTATCAGGTTTATTGTGATAAGATACTGCAGGGTGAGCCTAATGATTTTAAGCATGGTTTCCGTTATGGCTACGAAGGCAGTAATGGTGGTAATGGATTCTGGGAACAGTGCGCACAGTGGCAATCTTATCAGGATTATCCAGAACAATTGTTTGCTAATTACCACTTTGATGTATGGTTGGCTAATTGTCACCGTCACTTCGAACATGAATGGATGCGTTATGCTAGTTATTGGCTGCAGTACTACTGGACACAAAAACATGGCATTGAAACTGTAGGTGAAATATGGAAACGTTCAGCTTCTCCAGAAGATGCTATCGGAACATATATGCGTTTGTATTGTGGTAACCAATGGGAGGCCATGAAAACAGAACTATATGATTATGCTGTACGAATGGCTACTTTTGATATTGATGTCATTCGCAATTATGCTGATGGGTATATTGGGAAATATTCTACTAAACTCTATCAGATTGAGGATAATTATTATCAGGTTGCTTATGCCAGTTGTCCGGGTTCCACAGGTTTCAATGTTATAGCGTTGAACGTGCCAGAGGCAGGCACTGCTATTACTGTTAATTTTGAAGGGTTGGCACCGGGTTCTGCTTTAGCTACTGATGATCCGGGTGAATATATGGAGTCGGAAGCAGTGAAAGGGAATGTAAATAAATACAATGTAGGAACTGCAAGCAACGCAGGATGGCGTTATGGTTTTGTTGCTTTGAAAACTGACGGTACTCGTGTATATGGAGAAATGAATCAGAAAGCAGTAAATTCTGTAAACTTTACTATTCCTGCTAATACCGACAAGTTGTATTTTGTGGTATTAGGAGCTCCCAATCAATACAAAGCGAACCCATGGGACGAAAAAGAGTTAACTGATGAACAATGGCCTTATAAGGTGAAATTTAACGGTACTGATCTTTTGGGGAGTTTTAATATTGACACGAATGCCGATCCTAAAGATGCGGAGTTTACTTATAGCTTCAATTGTAATGCTGCAACAGAAGGTTATGATCTGGGGGTTATTGATTTGCAGTCGAATGGAGATATTCAAAAACTGGCGCAAGCTTTTGTTATGCAACCCAGTGTACTGAGTGGAAATACATTAACCATTGCAAACGGGCAAACATCAAATCCTGCTGAAGGAAAAATAGCTTTTGGTTTGCTACAAACGGATGGAACTTACTCTTATTCCTATACGGCTAATGGTGGATTTTACTGTACAACTGAAGGTAATCAAGGCTCATGGGGGAATAATGATCCCATTTGGATTGAATATGATAAAGATGCATTCGTTTTTAAATATGGTCATAAACCGGGAAGTAGTGTGGCTGGAAAGAAGTATGTAGTAAAACCATCGTTGGTATATACCAAGAATGGCATGCAATATAAAGCTACTTTTGTGTTAAATCTACAGTTTTGAAGAAAATCTTAGGGAAGGAAGAAAAAGTATTCTTTCATCTTCCTTCTTTTAATAATAAATTTGATAACCTTAAAAACATGATTATGACTCGTTTATTTAATTTTTCATTAGCAATGCCTTTGCTCTTTTATTTGCTGTATTTATTAACTTTTACTCTGACATCTTGCGGCGATAACGATAGTGGGAGTAAAAAGCAGGTGGATGAATCGGAAATCTTTGTGCCCGATGCCAAAGATAGACAGGCTTTTAATGTTGCAAATTTATTAGGAAAGTTGTCATATGATGAAGATACAAAAGAATGGATTATTCTTCCGGAAAGAGAACAAGATAATATGTTTATCCATTTGGGTGACGAAGAAGGAGCTTATATGATTGTGTCCAACATGAAAAAAGAGTATGAGGATTATGTGGGAACAATTACTTTTAGTGGGAAAACTGCAATGAAGCACCAAATAATCTCCAATTCAAAAATGAGAAACAAAACTTATGTTTATACTATTGAACTTTCTGATATCATTCCAACAGAGGAAAGTCATAAATAGGTATTAGGTTATATGTGGAAATGGGAGGAAATAAAAGTAAATCCTTTTATTCCTCCTTTTTTATCTTATGCGCTTGGATATCATTTCTCTCCTGCATTAAATAAAAATACAATGAAATTAGCAAATATTTTTGGCTTGATATGTTTATCTGCGTTCTTGGTAAATTGCTCAGATGACTCTGCGCCTGTAGAACCAGATATACCAGATACAAGTGAAGTTGTGGATGCTCAATATCAAGTTGCACAACTGGCTATCACCACCGAGAATGCTGCCCCTATCATCTCAAAAGATAAGAAGGACTATGTAAACTGTACCCTCACCATTGAGTCGAAAAAAGAAGAATGGAATTATACAGGAACCGGACGTATTCGCGGACGTGGAAACTCCACATGGTTATGGTATCCTAAGAAACCTTATCGCATTAAACTGGATAAGAAGTCAGAGATACTCGGATTGGCTACTGAGAAGGATTGGGTACTGTTGGCTAATTATCGGGATCCAACTCACATGATGAATACCTTCACTTTTATAGCAGGACAACAATTGGAACTTCCTTATATTAACCATTCTCGTTATGTAGAAGTCACACTGAATGGGGATTATATTGGACTTTATCAATTGACCGAACAAGTTGAACAGGGCAGTAGTCGTGTAGCGGTGGATGATGAGCAAGGAATGCTGATCTCGCTGGATGCGGATGACGGACCGGAGCTTAATCCGGATGGAGGGGATAATTTCTGGTCGACAGTTTACAAGATGCCCATCTGTGTGAAATATCCTGAGGATGCGACTACTAACCAACTGAAAGTAGTACAAAATGATTTTGCCCGGTTGGAACAAAGCATATATGAAAGTAATTATGAAGCAACCTCTAAATTAATGAATATTGCTTCGTTTATTGACTATATGCTGATACAGGAGTTAGTCTATAATGTGGAAGTGGATGCCCCTCGTAGTATTTATATGCATAAAGACAAAGAAGGACTCTGGACAATGGGGCCGCTTTGGGACTTTGATGCCGGTTTTGACTTCGATTGGGGAACTATGTATACCGGACACAATTTTTTCACTAGTTATCGTGAATTGGTATTAGGTACTGATCCTGCCAATCATATCGGAGGTTATTATGTACCCTCTTTCTTCACTGATTTATTTAAAAATAAGCACTTTGTTAGTGAGTATAAAGCACGTTGGCAAACAATCAGGGATAAAATAATGTCAGACTTTTGGGAGGAAACGAATATCTTTGTAACATCTTGTTCCGAAGCAATGAAACGGAATGCTGAACGTTGGCCTATTGACAAAGATTATCAGACAGAGATATCTCGAATGAAGCAATGGCTTCAACAGCGTACCGACTATTTAGATACTGTTATTAAGAACTATCCGTCAGGAACAAAATAGAAAATAATATGAAGAAGTATATCCTTTTATTTAATTTTATCTTAGTGATTTCTCTGAGTTTGATAGCGCAAGAGGCAGCATCTGTTCCAATGCCTTCCGGCAAAGAAATTTATATCCCCAAAGACCTGCAGGGTATGGATCTTCAAAATCCTGATAGTAAATGGAGTTATCACCGCATGGCATATACTGATAATTTCGTCATTTTCTGGGAAAAAGGGTTTGGAAATGATCTGTCTAATCCTCCTCAGTTGGAAGGGCATGATATGGAAGTGGATTTGTCGAATTTAACGGAAAAATTGGAAAGTTTCTATCGTTTTTTCCGGGATACTTTGAAGTTTTCCAAGCCGGGTTCAAAGTGTGATAAGTATCGTATGATGGTCATGCTAAACTACTCTTTGGAAGGAACTGCCTATGGTGGTGATTATGATGGAGAAATCGGTGCATTATGGATTGCTCCCAATCGTGTGCAGGATAAGAAACTGAATTGCATAGCCCATGAATTGGGACATAGTTTTCAAGCTCAGATCAGTTGTGATGGAGAAGGAGAGGCTTGGGGAGGATGCGGTTTCTTTGAAATGACCTCGCAGTGGATGCTGTGGCAAGTGAATCCCGAATGGATCACTGATGAAAAATATCATTGGGATGCTTTCATGAAGCTGACTCATAAAGCTTATCTCCATCTGGAAAACATCTATCATTCTCCCTATGTGCTGGAATATTGGGGTATGAAACGAGGATTGCCTTTTATTGCCGAACTCTATCGTCAAGGTAAGCGGGGAGAAGATCCGGTGATAACTTACAAGCGGATGACCGGATTAGATCAGAAGCAGTTCTGTGATGAAATGTTTGATGCTTATCGTCATTTTATCAACTGGGCTTTTCCTCGTGTATGGAAAGAAACTCGACCGTATGCCAATAAATATACTACCAGCTTAACCACTCTATCGGACGGGTGGTATGGAATCGCACCGGACAACTGTCCTGAGAATTATGGATTTAATGCTATTCCGTTAGCTTTACCTGAACAGGGAAAGAAAGTGAAAGTAGAGTTCTGTGGAGAAGCAGGAAAGGAAGGATATAATGCAATTCATACGGATAAAGCCGATTGGCGTTATGGTTTTGTAGCCATAACGGAGGATGGTAAATCTATTTATGGGGATGTGAGTGATAATAGCGGAAAAAGTATTATTTTTACAGCTCCAAAAGTAAATAAATTGACTCATTTGTGGCTGGTTGTGATGGGTGCCCCTACTGAACATTGGATGAATCCCAATCCGGAGGAAAAAGATGCCCAATGGCCATATCGCATCAAAGTTACAGGAAGTAAACCTTTATAAACAAAATGCTATGCTTGCAAGGGCAACTTATGTAAATAGTCGTAACAATACGAGGGCTATCATTTATGCCTGTATTGCGGTGCTTAGTTGGTCTACTGTTGCCACCGCTTTTAAAATTGCTTTGACGCATCTTACTCATTTTGAGATGTTGTTGATAGCCAGTTGTACTTCATTAATCATATTTGTCCTTTTGCTGACCTTCCAGAAGAAGTGGAAACTATTGTCTGCATTGCCTGCCCGGCAATGGGGATATTTTGCATTATTAGGCTTGCTGAATCCGGTGGCTTATTACCTGGTGTTGTTTAAAGCTTATGATTTGCTGCCTGCACAAGTGGCGCAACCTATCAATTATGCATGGCCTATTGTGCTATTAATATTGCTGGCCCTATTTGCCCATCAGCCCATACCTCCGAAGAAATATATCGGTATGTTTATTTCTTTGGGTGGAGTAGTACTTATTTCTGTAGGAACCGGGCAGTCGGGTGGCATGGATATACCTGTTCATGGCTTGTTGTTGGCAGCATTGAGTGCCTTGTTGTGGGCTATGTACTGGATGATAAATAATAAATTTAAGGATCGGACAGATGGTAGCGTTGCACTGTTTATGAGCTTTTTGTTTGGTACGGCATATTTGCTGGTTGGCGCAATGATAGTGGGTGTTCACTTGAATACTTTGCCCGGTATCTTGTCAGGAATGTATGTCGGCGGATTTGAGATGGGGATCCCTTTCATCTTTTTCAGCCTTGCCATGCGGAAAACTACGAATCCGGCACTGGTCAATCAGCTTTGCTACCTGTCTCCCTTCTTGTCTTTGTTCTTTATTGCAATCATATTGGGTGAACAAATTGTGTTTACAACGTATATCGGCCTCATATTGATTGTACTGGGAATTATGTTCAACCAATATCTGGTAAAGAAATGAAAAAGATTATCCTTGCGATGATAGCTGTTATGGTTCCGCTGATGCTTTCTGCCGGTTCTACTGATTTTTGGTTTCGTAATTTTTCAGTAGAAGACGGATTATCCTCCAGCGCTGTACGTGCTATTATGCAGGATAAATATGGCTTTATGTGGTTAGGTACAGATGATGGTCTGAACCGTTATGACGGTACCACTATTAAAATATACAGATTGAATCCGGAAGGAGTTAATGATTATATTTCATTTTTATACGATACTACAGATAGGATTTGGATAGGAACAGGGGACGGAGTTTATATTTATGATTATGAAACAGAGAACTTCGAGCCGTTTAAACTTCTGACTGCCAAAGGGGATAGCATTAAAACCAATGTGAATCATATTGCTGAAGACAGGGATGGTAATTTGTGGTTTTCAACCGTAGGTCAGGGAATCTTCAAATATAATGTATCCAAGCATTATCTGGAGCATTATGAGTTTAAAGATGCCGATGGGTTAATGGCCAGCGTGCTGATTGATAGTGAAAATCAAATATGGGCTGTTACTAATTGGGGAAACCCGACTGTTTCTAAGTTGAATAAAGCGGAGAATAAATTTGAGCCTTTCCATATTACCTACGAAACGGGTGGGTACGACTCCAACTCTTTGGTTATGCTGGAAGATTCTGAACATGCACTCTGGTTGGGAACCTGGGAGTGTGGTTTGCAAAAGATAGACCGGTATACCGGTAAGGCAACTACTTATTTGCACCCGTCGGATGGTAAAGGGGCAACGCATATTCACTCTTTGATGGAATATGCTCCCCATCAACTACTGATAGGTTCGGATGACGGGCTTTTACTGTTTAATACCCTTACATGCGAACACCAATTATTTACAGAAGATGAAACGAATCCTTATTCTTTGTCCAATCGTTTTGTTTATCCTATTGTAAAAGACCGTGAAGGTGGAGTCTGGATAGGAACTTTCTATGGCGGTGTGAATTATCTGTCACCCAATACCGGGCAGTTTGAGTGCTTTGCTCATTCTCGTTTTTCCAATTCTGTCAATGGAACTGTTATCGGACGCTTTTGTGAAGACACTTACGGGCATATTTGGATTGCTTCTGATGATGGTGGCTTGAGCCGCTTTTCACCTAAAGATAAACACTTTACTCATTATCTGCCCGATGAGCACAGAAATAGTCTTTCTTATCATAACGTACATGCACTTTGTATGGATGGTGATGATTTATGGATTGGTACTTATACGGGGGGAGTTAATGTGTTGAATACAAAGACAGGGGTATTCAGGGTTTATACTGCTAAAGCGGGAGATCCCACTACCCTTGATAGAAGCAGTTCTTATGCTATCTTTAAGGACCGTGAAGCACGTATTTGGGTAACTTCCATGTCGGGGGTAAACTTGTATAACAGGGAAGAGGATAACTTTACCCGAATAAGAGATCTTGGTTCCTGGATCATGGACATAGATCAGGATGCCGATGGAAATATCTGGTTCTCTTCTCAGGGAAACGGGCTGTTCAAGTATGATCCGGATAAGCAGGAATGGACGAACTATGTACATAGCAGTGCTCCCGGTGCATTGATTAATGATCAGGTGAATTGTGTATTGATAGATGGTAATGGGGAAATGTGGATTGGAACGATGAACGGACTTTGCAAATACAATGCAAAGGAAGACCTGTTTGAATTAATTCCATTGGATATTCCCAGCAGTAATATTTGTGCTATTATTGAAGATCAGCGTGTCTTATGGCTGACTACTACAAAAGGGCTGGTGCGATATGTTCCCGGAGAAAGTTGCCAGGTATTTACACGAAGTGACGGATTGCAAAGCGAGCAGTTTCTGGTGAATGCTGCTTTGAAAGCTTCCGACGGGAAAATCTACATTGGTTCGGTAAATGGGTTTAATGCTTTCTATCCTTATCAGATTAAAATGAACAAGGTACTTCCTCCGGTAATTATTACGGGACTGGAAGTATTCAATAAAGAGATCCGGATAGGTGATAAGTTGTTGCCGAAGGCTCTGAACCATATGGAACAGCTGGAATTATCTTATAAAGATCATGTCTTCAGCTTGCTTTATGCTTCATTGAGCTATTGTACGCCCGAAAAGAATCAGTATGCCTATAAATTGGAGGGTTTTGATAAAGAATGGAATTATGTAGGTTCTCAAAATAAGGCTACTTACACCAATCTGCCTGCCGGAACCTATACTTTTAAGGTGAAAGCTACTAACAACGATGGTATCTGGAGTGAGCAGGAAGCAAGCCTGAAAATAGTTATTCATCCGCCTTTCTATTGGAGTCTGCCGGCCAAATTGCTTTATTTCCTGTTGTTGTGTGTGGCATTGACTTTCTTCATCCGCTTTCTGCTGAAAAGGAGTGAAAAGAAACATACGGCAGAGATTAAGCAACTGAATGTGAATAAAGAGAAAGAGGTGCATGAGGCTAAGATTAAGTTTTTCACAATGATAGCTCATGAAATCCGTACTCCGGTTTCGCTTATCATTGGTCCGTTGGAAAAGATTATGAGATCATCCACGCCTATGCCGGCGATGCTGCGTGATGACCTTAATATTATAGACCGCAATAGTCAGAGATTATTGTTCCTGGTAAATCAGTTGTTGGATTTCCGCAAAGTGGAACAGGAGGGGATGACCATGAAATACACCTCACAGAATATTCGTCAATTGCTGGAGGCTGTTTGTGAACGGTTTAATCCTTTCATTACCCAACATGGTGCTCATCTTACGGTGGAGTATCCCGATGCGAATTTTACGGCTATGGTGGATAGCGAGGCGGTTACAAAGCTTATCAGTAATTTGCTGACGAATGCAAGTAAGTATACAAAAGATGAAGTTATCCTTTCGTGTGTGGTGCAACCGGAACAGCATACATTTGTAATCAGGGTAACGGATAATGGAATCGGTATAAGTAAGGAGGATCAGAAGAAGATTTTCAAACCTTTCTATCAGGCCATGGACAATAAACCCGGTACTGGTATTGGACTGAGTATTGTGAAAAGCATTGTGGAGTCTCATAATGGCTGCATAGAAGTGGAGTCTGAAGTCAATAAAGGATCGTCCTTTATAGTAACGTTGCCCATAGAACAAAGTCAGGAGGCAGTTCCGGAAGGGGAAGCGAATGGATTGAATCCGGCAATTCCCGAGGACATTTTATCGGAAAGCTTACCGGCAGCAGTCTCTAAGGATAAACCGGTCATGCTGATTGTGGATGATAACGAAGAAATGCTGAACTTCCTTTCCGGCAGTTTCTCTAATCAATACTCTATTCTTACGGCTGAAGATGGGATAGAGGCTTTGGAAAAGTTGAAAGAGAATGATGTGACCCTGATTGTGAGTGACTGGATGATGCCGCGCATGGATGGGGTGGAACTTTGCAAGGCTTTGCGTGCTGATCAGGCCATCAGTCATATACCGTTTATTTTGCTGACTGCTAAAACGGATACGAATTCAAAGATAGAAGGTATGGATTGCGGGGCGGATGCTTATATTGAAAAGCCTTTCTCGGTACAGTATCTGGAAGCATGTATCAAGAATCTGCTTGATCTGCGTAATTTGTTACGTCAGAAATTCTCTAAAATGCCACTGGTACCGTTGAACAGTATTGCCAATAACTCTATGGATAATAAATTCCTTACCCGTATCAATGAGATTATAGAGCAAAACTTCTCAAATTCGGAACTGTCTGTTGACTTTCTGGCAGAAGAACTTTGTATCAGTCGTTCCGGATTATTTGCCAAGATAAAAACGCTGGCTAATGTTACTCCGAACGAACTGATTCAGATTGTGAGGTTAAAGAAAGCTGCTGCTTTGCTTTCAGAGAATAAATACCGGATCAATGAGATTTGCTATATGGTAGGTTTTAATAATCCATCTTATTTTGCCAAATGTTTCCAAAAGCAATTCGGTATCAAACCCGGAGAATTTGTTAATAATCAGAGCATCGGTTGAGTTGTACTTAAAGTGGCGAAGACTTTCTTTCGGAGTTTTTATTGAATGAAAGTTGGCAGGATTGATCTTTTTTTGTATGTTTTTCGTGTAATTATTCTTTTTCTTTTCATACTTTTGTAAGTCAACTAATTTTTAAGAGTATGAATAATAAATTACTTTTATCCCTATTTGCCCTTGTAGGTGTATCTGTCTGTCTTTCGGCAGCAGATGAAGCGCGTTTATTGCGCTTTCCGGCAACGAACGGGAACGAGATTGTTTTCTCGTATGCAGGCGATTTGTATAGAGTGCCTGTCACTGGAGGAGAGGCGCAGCGCCTGACTTCGCATGTGGGTTACGAAATGTTCCCTCGTTTTTCACCCGATGGCAAAACGATTGCTTTTACCGGTCAATATGATGGAAATACGGAAGTATATACCATCCCGGCAGCCGGTGGAGAACCACAACGCCTGACGTATACTGCGACGAATTCCCGTGATGACCTGGGCGATCGTATGGGACCTAACAATATCGTGATGACCTGGACACCGGATGGTAAACAGATCATTTATCGTAACCGTATCAGTGACGGTTTTTCCGGTAAGCTTTATTCTGTCAATCAAGAGGGTGGTATGCCCGAAATTATCCCTTTGCCCGAGGGGGGATTCTGTAGTTATTCTCCCGACGGCAAGCGACTGGCTTACAACCGTACCATGCGTGAATTCCGTACCTGGAAGTATTATAAAGGTGGTATGGCGGATGATGTCTGGATATACGATCCGGCAAAGAAATCAGTGGAGAATATAACGAATAATGTTGCTCAGGATATCTTCCCCATGTGGATCGGCGATGATATATTTTTCCTTTCCGACCGTGACCGCACCATGAATATCTTTGTTTATAATACGAAGACAAAACAGACGTCGAAGGTTACTAACTTTACCGAATATGATGTGAAGTTCCCGAGTGCTTCCGGCAATACCATTGTGTTTGAGAATGGCGGATATATCTATAAGATGGATGCTGCCACCCGTC
Source organism: Bacteroides sp. AF39-11AC (assembly GCF_003474285.1). Taxonomy (NCBI): domain Bacteria; kingdom Pseudomonadati; phylum Bacteroidota; class Bacteroidia; order Bacteroidales; family Bacteroidaceae; genus Bacteroides; species Bacteroides sp. AF39-11AC. The sequence continues at coordinate 764,874 of NZ_QROH01000001.1, forward strand.
AGCCCGAGAAAGTAAATATCAGTCTTGCTTCGGATAATATCTATGCCCGCAGCGCCATAAAGAATGGAGCTAAGTATCTGACAGCCGCCAGTGCATCTCCCGATGGAGAACGGGTAGTGGTGACTGCACGTGGAGAGGTCTTTAATCTGCCCTCGACCAAGGGTGTGACGAAAAATATAACCCGTACTCCGGGTGCCCACGAACGTGATGCACAATGGTCTCCTGATGGAAAATACATTGCTTATATCTCGGATGCTACCGGAGAGACTGAACTTTATCTTCAGGATGCAGTAGAAGGTAATCCGGTGCAGCTGACCAAGAATAATGATACGTATATCCGCTCTTTCGAATGGGGTCCGGACAGTAAGAAGATTGTTTATACCGACCGTCAGAATCGTATCAATCTGCTGGATGTAGCTTCACGACAGGTGACTATGCTATTGCAGGACCCGATGGGGGAACCGCAGGATGTGACTTTCTCGCCGGATAGCAAATGGCTGACTTATACCCGTGATGCAGACAATGAAATAACTGTTGTATATGTTTATGATATTGCCGGAAAGAAGGAATATCCGGTGACGGACAAGTGGTATAATTCTTCTTCACCGGTATTCAGTACGGATGGTAAGTATCTGATTTTCTCATCTGCCCGCGATTTCAACCCTACATACGGCTGGTTAGAATGGAACCACGTCTATAATAATATGCATGGAGTTTATCTTGCTTTGCTCTCGAAAGATACCCCGTCCCCTTTCATACAGAAAGATGCCGGAGTGAAGAACGACACTGAGAGTGAGGCGCCGAAGGCTGCTGAAAAGACTGCCGGAAAGAAAGACGCGAAACAGGAAACTGCCTCTGCGTCACTCGTCAAGTTTGATCCGGAAGGTATTACCGACCGTATCATCAAGCTTCCATTGTCGGCTTCTTATTATGCTAATTTCTATTCAAACGGAAAGAAAGTATATTACTGGGGCAATGGCGGAACGAAGTTTTTCGATCTTGAAGGTCAGAAAGAAGAAACGGTTGCAGATGGTGCTATGATGACGGTTACTCCGGGCAGTCAAAAGGCTTTGTTCTACAAGGACAGCAAGCTTTATGTAACCGCTATGCCGGAAGGGGCGGCTAATCTGAGTACGCCTGTCAATATGGATAATATGTCCATTACGATAGATTATCCCAAGGAATGGGCACAAATCTTCGATGAGGCCTGGCGTGCTTATCGTGATGGTTTTTATCTGGAGAATATGCATGGTGTGGATTGGAAAGCAATCAAACAGAAATATTCTGTCCTGTTGCCTTATGCAAAGACACGCCTTGATCTGAATTATATCATCGGAGAAATGATTGGTGAACTTAACTGCGGACACGCATACGTCAATCCGGGTGAAACGGATAAACCGGCACGTATCAAGACAGGTTTGCTGGGTGCTGAAGTATCGGCTGATAAGAGTGGTTTCTTCCGTTTGGATAAGATACTTCCCGGTGCTTCCTGGAGTAAGGAACTGCGCTCTCCGCTTACTGAACCGGGTATTGAGGCTAAGGCCGGGGAATACATTGTCGCCATTGACGGCATACCGACGAATACGGTGAAGAATATCTATGCTTTACTGGTAGGAAAGGCTGATGTGCCGACAGAAATCTCGCTGAATAGCAAACCGCAATTGGCAGGTGCAAGAAAGATTGTCATCAGTCCGCTGGAAAATGAATATCCTCTTTATCATTATAATTGGGTACAGGATAATCTGAAGAAGGTGGACAGAGCATCCAATGGACGTATTGGTTATATCTATATTCCTGATATGGGTCCGGAAGGTCTGAACGAGTTCTCCCGTTATTTCTATCCGCAGCTCGACAAGGAAGGTCTGATTATAGACGACCGTGCTAATGGTGGCGGTAATGTATCTCCTATGATTCTGGAACGCTTGTCTCGCGAACCTTACCGCTTGACGATGGGGCGTGGTACGAAGCGTGTCGGTACTATACCCGATGCCGTGCAAGTAGGGCCGAAGGTTTGTCTGATTAATAAATATTCTGCTTCCGACGGTGATCTATTCCCATGGGGCTTCCGTGCATTGGGGCTTGGTAAACTAATCGGTACCCGCACCTGGGGTGGTATTGTAGGTATCAGCGGACCATTGCCTTATATGGACGGTACGGATATCCGTGTTCCTTTCTTCACCAGTTATGATGCGAAAACAGGCCAGTGGATTATTGAAAATCATGGCGTCGATCCGGATATCTTGATTGATAACGATCCGGTGAAGGAATGGAATGGTGAAGATGAACAGCTCAATAAGGCTATCGAAGAAGTGATGAAGGAATTACAGGATCGTAAGCCATTGCCGCCTGTTCCGGCTCCAAGAGATTTCAGTAAGTAATCACATACTTTACTATACTGTTATAAATATGCCATTTTATGAGGAGAGCTTTGCTCTCTCCTTATAGAATGGCATATTCTGTTTATCTTTGTGGCTCAGATTTCGTAATTATAGAATTAAGAAGATGAAGGATACTCAGATTATTATGTTAGGTACAGGTAATGCAGTCGTTACCCGGTGCTATAATACTTGTTTCGCAATCCAGACAACTGAAAATGTGCTGCTCGTGGATGCCGGTGGAGGGAATGGAATATTGGTTCAGTTAGAGAAAGCCGGTATCGCCATTGAACGTATTCACGATATGTTTGTGACTCATGCTCATACGGATCATATATTAGGTGCAGTATGGGTAATTCGGATGGTGGCACAACGGATGCAAAGTGGGAAATATACAGGAGTCTTCCGAGTGTATGGGCATGATAAAGTGCTACAGGTTCTGGATTGGATCTGCCGGATGACGTTGCCTAAGAAAATAGTACAGTATTTAGGGAATGGCATTGAACTTTGTGAGGTTAAGGACGGAGAGATATTTAAAGCAGGGGAGTTAAAACTACAATCTTTTGATATAGGATCGACTAAAGAGAAACAATATGGTTTTCGTACCACATTGCCGAATGGTCAATCGCTGGTTTGTCTTGGAGATGAACCTTATAATGAGAAAAATCGTCCTTATGTAATAGGGGTTGATTGGTTGTTATGCGAAGCTTTCTGTTTGTATAAAGACCGTGATATATTCAAGCCTTATGAGAAGCACCATAGTACAGCACTAGATGCCGGAAAGCTAGCTGAAGAACTGAAAGTGAAGAATTTATTGTTATATCACACAGAAGATAAAACGTTGGATACCCGTAAGGTGTGTTACACTGAAGAAGCGGCTCAGGGATTCTCTGGTGTGGTATACGTACCGGATGATCTGGAAATAATCGACTTCTCAGAGTAGAAACAAACCTTATTAAAGCGTTATTGATTAACAACCTTTGTTCACTCCACACGGTAACTCCATTTACACGCTGCGGTAAAGGTCGTTACATATCGCGGTAAAGAGCGTTACAATAAGGGGTAAAGGACGTTACATCCTGGGGTAAATGCTTTTACATTATTGGGTAAATGAGATGTAAATGCTATCTGTTGATAATCAGCGATATATACTATTCTAAGTAACTTGGCTGATTTTATTTGAGCATAATTAACAAAATGCTATGCAGTCTTTTCCTCAATATCTCATTTCTATAACGTAGAAAAGTTATTTTAAATGTTTAATAGGAGGAACCACACTATGAAAATTTATTCTGTATTTAATAAAACACTTTTATTTGTTGGGGCCATAGTTTGTACTATAGGTTTGCAGTCTTGTTTGGATGATGATGATAACAATACCTATTATTTGAGGTATCCTAATGCTCTTGTAACAGTGAAGGGCGCTGCCGACGATGCATTCTTCTTGCAGTTGGATGATAAGACGACCTTATTGCCAACCAATGTAAAAGCTTCTCCTTTCGGCGACAAAGAGGTCAGAGCTTTGGTGAATTACAGTGAAGTGAATGAACCCAGTGGCGACTATACGAAAGCCGTGCATATAAACTGGATAGACAGTATCCTGACCAAGCCTATCGCACCGGATTTAGGGGAAGAAAATGATGAGGTATATGGCACAGACCCTGTAGAGATTGTGAATGATTGGGTAACTATCGCTGAAGATGGATATCTGACACTTCGCTTCAGGACTATATGGGGCGGTAGTAAAAAGCATTTCGTAAACTTGTTGTTGGGACAGAATCCGGAGAATCCTTATGAAGTAGAGTTCCGCCACAATGCGTATGGCGATACCTACGGAAGTGAAGGTGACGGCTTAGCAGCTTTTAAGTTGGACGAACTGCCTGATACGGAAGGTAAAACAGTTAAACTGAAATTGAAATGGAAGTCATTTAGTGGTGAAAAATCAGCTGAATTTGATTATTGTACACGGAAGTCCGTTACACCGAGTGAAGCGGCTATTACAGCAGTAAGAAGCACTTTAGATTTGAAATAGTTTTCATAAGACTGTGATTGATAGAAGGAAGGACGCCATGAGCTTTGGCGTCCTTCTTTTTTGGTAGTATTACAACAATTGACCTACCTGTTGAAGCCTGTTTCTAAGTTGTTTTATATCTACATTATGTACGTCAGGCGATTTGGATCTGCAGATTTGTCCGGCAGCTACACCTACAGCCTCCCCAGTCACCAGGCAAGGTGGCATTACACGCAGACTTCCATGTGCGTAATGATCGGTTGAAATACAACGGCCGGCTACAAAAACATTCTTTAATCCTATTGGAAGAAGGCTTCGGAAAGGAATTCCGTGCGATTCTCCTTTTCCGTATCTGGGATATGTTGTGGCATTGCTTTTATGTACATCAATATAATAGGCGTTACGACCAATGCCATCCTCAAATTCTTTGTGGGCCAACCAATCATCTAACGTGAAAGTATAATCACACTTGATGCGTCGACTTTCACGGATTCCCATTAATGAAGCAGTACTTGCCAGATAAGAGGAAGCAAACACCTTAGGTTCATATTCGGCGAGTCCTTCCTGAAATTGTCGGGCTACTTTCCGGCCGGCCATCATGGCTTTCGAAAGAGAGACTGGATCTGTACTGTCTACTGTTACATGTCCTGCGTTGAACATCAGATATCCTGGTCCGGCGTATTTATCGTTGATATGATTGTCTTTTATCAGATTATATTTACCTGAATCGAGCATCTTATGAATAGGTCCGTCTTTTCGGCTGGTATGCACAGAGCCAACTAGTGAAAATTCGTAAGGGTCGATGTTGGATAAGGAAAAACAAAGAGTGCCTTGCTGAACATTTCCTTCTTCATCGCCCATATCAAAACCTGCACCAGCCCATGTTGCCAAATCACCATCGCCTGTGCAGTCGATAAACAGTTTTGCTTTGTAAGCAGTGAGTCCGGCTTTGTTGGCTACAACAATTGCATCCACCACTCCTTCCTGTTTCATCTCTACCGCGGCCATGGTGGAGAAGAATAACACTGAAACTCCTTCGGAAGTGACCAGATCGTCGTATACTGTTTTCAGATATTCCGTATTGATGGGTACCCAATCGTTACCTTTGATATGTGGAACTCCTTTTTTTGCCTCAAGGAAAACCCTTTCGGCAATTCCTCTGTAAATTATCTTTTCTTTATCCGTAAAGGGGCACCAGGCATTTAACAATCCTGATGTTCCCATTCCTCCTAACATTCCTGTTGATTCTATCAATAAAACCTTAGCACCTTCTCGTGCCGCTGCCGTTGCAGCTGCGCAACCGGAGGGGCCACCTCCTACAACAATTACATCCCATTGGTCACCTGTTTTTATCATTCCTTTTTTTGAGGAAAGGCTATTGCCCTCCTCTGTGGATATTGTTGCTTGCATTATTCCCGGGATGGCTGCAGCTGCAGCTATCATTCCGGCCTTTTTCATAAAATCTCTTCTACTAGTCATATAAGCTATTTCTTTTTATGATACTGTGTTATCATTGTCTTTTTCAATTCGCACAAAATTATATTAATAAATTCATTTCATCTATACCATACCCGTATTATTTATTGGATTGTACAGATAGTTTGTTTTTCACTAAATCATATGGTTTTAAATCTAAATATTAACAATGATAAAATTACAAATAATTTATTATGTATGTTTAGCCTTCTCATAGAATGTGATTTGTTATTGGATATAATATCTTGTTTGAGTAAAAGTACGCTAAAAAGTATTCTTAGCGGTATATTATTTTATTTGATGTGAGGTGTGTCAAAATGTGAACTGCATCCCAAAAGTTAGACATAAAACTTCTTGGGTGCAGTTCAGTTTTGGTACAACCTCTAGTTATCAAGAAAAACAATCTAAAATATTTGTTAGAATGATATTTTTACAGCTGGAGCATAGTTATGCCTAACAGTTCCGACATCATCTAGACTAGCTATAGCTCCTATACGAAAATAATAACTTCTACCTGCTTTGAATAGATTTGTGTTTTTTTCTAAATTAATGGATAGTTCATATTGCTTAGATGGATCTATAATCTCATTGATATTATTTGTTTTATCATTGCTAGATTGTATGTCAAATTTAACAGCTTCTCCTACATGCATATCTGAAAATGCATATAAACGGATATTTTTTATGATAGTATTCTCACGTCCTCCTTCCAATGAGAAGGTTGCTACTATCTCATTTTGATTATGAGTAATTGTTGGAGATTTAATACGGATATAGGGCTCAACTTCAAAGTTATATTCATTATTTCCCGGTTTTATTTCAAAAGATTTGAATTCTAAAGGATAGAAATTGGCATTTCTCAAGTATAAATCATATTTATTGGAGAATACGAGATTATTGCGGAATTCTCCATTGTTTTTTATAACCCAGGTTTGTGCACTAGGATTTTCATAACCTAATTCATAAGCTTCTATTGTAGCCCCATTTTGCAAATCGGTTTCAACAAGCTCTCCTGTTTTAACATCTCTTATTGAACCATAAAAGCACGCGTTGGGTCCTGTAAAGTTGTCCTTTTCGCAAGAAGGTAATAATAGCAAGCAGAATAAAGACTGAATTAAAAATATTTTTTTTGTTTTCATATACTTATATTGTTAATATTGAGGATTTTGAATTAAATTATTGCTTGTCGTTCCTGGAATAGCTAAATAGTATGACCTTTCATTAAAACGACGTCCATTATCTATATTATCGTAATAGCTATTTGCACGTACAAATATATATTGAGGAGTTGTTTCGCGCAAATCAAGGATAGGGACTAGGGCTTTCCGCATGGCGGCCCCATTAAATATGATATGGGCATCCCGTCGACGAATTAAATCCCAGTAACGATGACCCTCAAAAGCAAGTTCTACTCTTCGTTCTTTCAGAACATTCTCCACTGTTAATGGAATTTCGTCCCTATGACCAGCTCTTTTACGAATATCATTCAAGCATTTTTTGGCTAGGATAATATCGCCTTGGCCAGATTCAGCTACGGCCTCTGCATAATTCAGGTATACTTCTGCCAGTCGCATGTCTATATAGTCTGTGGTGGAACTAAAGAGCTTACCCGTTACACTTTTATCTTCCTGTAGAAATTTTTTTAAAGAAAATCCTGTGATAGAATATTTCGCATCTTCCCAATTATTATAAATTCTGAATGAATAATCGGTCATGGCTTGTCCACCGAATGTATAATAAGTTTTTCCGTCTTTCCCGATCGCCTTGTTGTCTTGGTATATTAGCTGTGTACCATCGGGAGAGATTAAGCCCCCTTGCATGATAATTGTGACTCCTTTCCAAATACTCCCGGGAACAATACAACTGCCAAATAATCGTGCGTCTTTCCCTGCGAAAATGTCAGAAGGATTATTGTATTTGATATATGGTACGTTTATGTCGATTCCTTCACCAGGGTTGGCGATGTAGATGTCTTCTTTGCCGTCAATACGTGTACGAATGGGGGCACTTTTCCCTGTACCATCATCTGTGTAATCTTCGTATATATCGACTAGATTTAATGCAGGACTAAACTTACCGTATGCGGTGGTATATCCGGGATTTGTTTGTGCTGGGTTGAAGAATATATCGGTATTATGGCCTTGTAACATTGTCTGTGTCCCGTCGATATAACCTTTTGCAAAAATCACTTCATTTAAAACTTCTGGATCTGTAGGATTCTCAAATATGTGTTGATAGTTTACAGCTGCTTCTTCAGCGTTTTGAGGGATGGGCTTATAAAGTTGTTTACCAGAATTATCAATAATTTGTTTTGCTGCATCAGCAGCCTTTTGATAATAATTCTCAGCATCAGTTGGAGTAAAACCGCCTACTAATTTATCTTCTACGGCCTTGCCTGTAAGAGGTGCTTTATTCCAATATTTTGCCAATGAAGCTGCAAATAGAGCAACTCTAGACTTTAATGCATATGCAGCCCATATCGTTGCACGTTTTGTTCCTTCTATATTTTCTACTTTCTCAGGTAAATGAGCAGCAGCTTTATCGCATTCTTCTAGAATAAAATCCCATGTCGCTTTTTCTGTGCTGCGAGGAACATATAGTGCATCCCCCTCTTCCATCTGTTGAAGATGTGTTACAATAGGTACACCACCAAAACGTTTTGCTAATGCAAAGTAGGTATAAGCACGGATAAAATGTGCCTCACTAAGCAAACGGTTAGCTTCATTTTCGCTAATATCGACGGTAGGAACAGTTTCCATAAATTGATTAATTTGCCTGATAGCTCCATAATCCCAATATCCATATGATATTTCTACGCTATGAGAACCACCACTATTAGTACTTTCATCTGTAAAGAAGGAAGAACTATAGCCTAATTCTACCCATCCACCACTTTCTTGATGATAATTGAAACCTTTATTGGGATTGTAAGAAAAGTCTTCCATTGGCATCTTGTTGTATAAGGTGGCAAGGATAGTTTTTATTTCACTGATGTCAGAGAATACTTGCTCTGGCGAAACCCTATCAAGAGGTTTTATGTCTAAAAAATCACTACATGCAGTGCTCATAAGTGCAGCAAATAGGATGCATATCATTGATTTGCTTTTCATATCTTTAATTGTTTAAAAGTTAATACTAAGACCAAAGTTAAAGGAACGCATAAGAGGATAAGTTAAATCTGCTGTATAATCTCCTTCTTCCCTTTCGGGGTCTAAATCTTTGATACCTTTGCCACAAAAGGTAAACAGATTAAATCCGTTGGCATAAATCCGTAAACCTTCTAGACCTATAGCTTTTGTCCATTGTTTTGGAAAAGTATAGCCAATTTCTATACTTTTGATACGCAAATAGGAAGCATTGAGACGCCATAAATCAGTAATCATAGCATCTGTTGTTCCACTAGCATCAGTCTTCAATGCGGGATATTTGCCGCTAATCCATTGGGTATTGGGGTCATATGGATCGTCATTGATATTGGCGGTATGCCACCTATCCATGTACTGTTCCCATAATACTGGATAGCTTCCATATCCCCAAATATCATTTTTTTGAGTGAATACAGTGAACAGGGCAGAACCTTGCAATAAGACATTAAGATCGAAGCCCTTCCAAGCTACATCTAAGTTAAAACCATATTGTAGAGGTGGGTTGTTAGCAATTCCCGATTGTTGACCTGCCCAGAATGTTGGTAGTTGGTCTTTATCATTGATTATACCATCACCGTTGACATCGATAACTCTATAACTACCAGGTAAGCCTTTAGAATTGCCCACACTTCCTCCGATTAGTGGAGCTTCTTGATATTGTTGAATATTTGTGTATTGGCCATCATATATAAAGCCCCATTCTCTACCAGTGTAGCGGTTACTGCCTTGAGAGTCTTTCCATGCTTCCCATGAACTGCTATAGGGTGAGCGCTCTGTATGCAGTAGCTTTTTTCTCGAATATACGAGATTAGCACTTACCCCATATTTGAAATCTCTGATAGAATTTCTGTGTGAGATAACTAATTCGAATCCGCGTACTAAATCGCTATTTAGGTTCTCTTGTGGGAATGATGCTCCGAAAGTATTAGGTACAGACTGTATTTTGGTAGCTAATAATCCATTTCTGTTCTTTTGGAAGAAATCTACGGATGCTGATAATTTCCCATTCCACAAATCAATGTCTAATCCTATATTAGCCGTTTTGGTTTTAATCCAAGTTAGATTATTATTAATAACTCCTGGAAATAATACTCCATTTGTTAAAATACCATCATTAAAGACGTAGCCTCCGCTTATACCAGCAAGGGTATAGCCAGAATAATATTGAAACGGATTACCGGCATCAGCTCCCATCCAACCATACGAACCTCTTAACTTTAGATTAGAGATAAAAGGAAGATTTTCTTTTATAAAAGATTCTTCGGAAATTCTCCAACCTGCGGATAAAGAAGGGAAGAATGCCCAGCGCTTTCCGGGAGCGTATTTATATGAACCATCATATCTGAATGCAAATTCAAATAAATATTTATTCATGTAATCATAGTTAGCTCGACCAAGTAAAGATAGAAACGCTTCTTCTGTACGGTTGCCGCCGTTTGATAAATTGGTTAAACTACCTTGGTCCAGAACATCATTGGTGTATATATCATCATATTGTCTTTTACCAGAGATTGTTTTTTGTTCCATTTTCTTGGCTTCCCATACCATGGTTGCTCCAATTGTATGTTGTCCAAAACTATTGTTGTATAACAATTGAGCTTGGACATCTCTACGGGCAAATGTAGTTTTGCTATTTGAGTAGGTGGAAACTGCTGGGTCTACTACCTTAGCGTCAGTTTGATAGTCATAGAGATAATATCCTTTTTGCAGAATGGAATTATCGTTGATATTTCCATCATACGCACCTAATACTTTTGCTTTTAGGCCTTTCACCCAAGGTACTGTATAGGTGAGCTCCAAGGTTGTTTGATATTGTGTATTGTTCCACGACTGGTAACCGTCAACATCTTCCTGCATCATTGCTACAGGATTTTGATTGGTGTTGGGTAAGCTTGAATAGTGATCAGGATTCTTCAATGTTGTCGGTCCAATACCGCGTTCTGCCGTAATTATTGGTTTAAATAGCCAAAAGTAGCCAATACGGGGTGATTTATTACTATCATATTTCCCCGAGAATGTAAAGTCGGCTATTAAATTCTTTGTAAGCTCTGCTGTCATATTAACTCGCGCATTATATTTGCGATACGTTTGAATATTGCTTTTTAATAGCCCATTATCTTCCATGTACCCCAAACTCATGTAATACTTAACCTTATCGGAACCGCCGGTTGCAGAAATAGAATGTTGTTGTTGTGTGGTTATATTCTTTAGGGTCAAATCAAGCCAGTCATGGTCTTGATATCCTGGCTCTGTTCCTGCTTTCCATTTTGCTAGTTCTTCATCATTATAGGAAGGATTATTTCCGTTGTTTCTGTCCATCTCGTTTTTCATAAGGCGATAGGTGTAAGCATCAACTGATTGACGCATTGAAGTTGGGCTCTTGATGCCAAAGTAGCCGTTATATGAGAATTTTGTTTTTCCTTGACTACCCTTTTTTGTTGTAACAATAATAACGCCATTATCTGCATTCATACCATATATGGCTGCTGAAGCATCTTTCAGAACGGAAATGCTTTCAATATCATCCGGACTTAATCTTTCAAAATCTGATATACCATCTCTGGCTACTCCATCAATTACTACCAGTGGGGAACCAAATCCTCTGATACTTACCATGCTGTTGAAAGAGCCTGGCTCACCAGTCTGTTGGCGAATTTGAATACCAGGAATCTTACCTTGGATGCTACTGACTAAACTAGGAGCTTTGGTTGTTAAGATGTCATCAGATTTAATTTGTGCCACAGATCCAGTCAATGTTTCTTTCTTCTGTACACCATATCCAACTACTACAACTTCATCCAAAAGCTCAGTGTCTGATTCTAACTTTATAACTAGGTTTGTTTTAGCTGCAATGTGAATCTCTTTACTTTTGTATCCAACATAGGTTATCTTTAATCTGCCATTTGGATGAGCAGAGAGTTTAAATGTGCCATTTACATCAGTAATTGTTCCATTCGTAGTTCCTATTTCTACGATATTTACCCCAATAAGAGGTTCGCCGGTTTCGTCTGTGACCAAACCTTTAATAACACCTGTTTGTGCAAGCCCATTGAAGGGAATAAGGCAACAAATCAATGCAACCCAAAAACTTGCAAATAAAAAATGTTTCATGTTTAAATTAGATTTAATTAATAAAGAATGGTATGTTTCTATTTTAGACTTTGTCCTTGATTCTTTAATAGAGAGTCAAAGTATTTTGCTGCAAAACTTTTTGTACCATCAGGACGAATCAGCCAAAAGCCTCTCATTTCATCATTGGTACGTGTACCATTGGAAGAACGGAATGCTTCATCTTTGGGCTCATTACAATAAAGTTCCCACTGAATGAGGTATGGTATATTTAAGGCTAAACACACTGCAACATATGTGTCCCAGTTCTTGATAACGGGCTCTTCAGTGAGTAATTCTTCATAGCGTTGTTCCGGAATGCCAATTTCACCTAAGAATACTCTCTTTTCGCCTTTCATAATGTTACTTGGCGTGAAGTATTTTTTTATATATTCGATACCTTTATATAATAGTATGCCGTTATCTAGCCCTGTTGTATTTAAGGCATCATAGCATGACCAAGAAACCATATCTACATTTACGTTTGGTAATACCGAATTGATGATTCCTGGAATTCCGTTCATGCTGTCAATTACTTTGTTTGCTTCAATGGCATGGTATACTTTACATTTAGAATTTACATTCTCTTGCCTTGCGCGTTCTACCCCTCTTTGACGGGCTGTAAACCATTTGACCATATTTTGTACTCTTTGGGTGGAATCGGCGGGGACTAGAACCGTGTATCTATCTCCGTCTACAGCCTTAATAAGTTCACCGGCTTTGCGCGACCATCTAGCACTGTCTCCGGTTCCTCCTCTCATTATCCAATCTCCTTCCCAATTTTCTAATATGAATGTCATCTCTCTGTCTTTATATTCATCTAAAAGGTATTGGGTTAGCTCGTAGATTTCTTGTTCTTCTTTTTGGCTGCTTTCATTAGTGGTTTTCACTCCTGCTCCACCAATACTCAATACAATTGTAGAGAAGTTCATGTCAAAACATGTTTTATAGTAAGTGTTTTGTGCCAAATCTTTTAATGTACAATTGTCTGGAAGCTGCCATTCGGAATTGTATGAATATCCATCTATTTTAGTAATCTTTCCTTGCTTTTTCCCTTTGTTGAACCACAATTTGACAACACCATATCCCATTTGTTGTAATGTGCGGCATCCTTCGATAATATAGGGTTCTCCTGTAAAGTAGTATTTCCCGTCTACATGTGTAGCACCGATTCTTGTAGAAAAATTATCGGGTATTTGATACCCTTTACTTGGTTTATGCTGATCTATGATGGCTGCAATTTCCGCATCGCTTAATTCTTTTGTTTTATCACTAAGCGAATGGCAAGAACAGGCAAATATTGAGATTAAGAAATAATAATGAAATAATTTAATTCTTTTCATGATGATTTTGAGTTTAGTAAATTAATTGTGTTTTTTATTCTTGAGTTATACCTTCCCAAACATCAGTGCGGAAAGGAGCTGCCGGAAGCCCTACACTATTGTATAAGTTTACATTGGGATTATCTGACCATGCATAACGTACAGCAATTGGGGCGTCTACTTCATCTGAATATACGATTACATCTTTTCCTTGGACTTCAGCTTTTGCCCAATGATATTTTTTGTCATTTCCTGCAATAGTGAAGCCTTGGAGTTCTTTTCCTCTTACCACTAACCCTTGGGCAACATTTAAATAGCTTATTCGTATTTTATTTCCTTCTATATTCATAGAGTGAAATGTTGGTCCCATAGCTATGATATCTTTTCTACCATAAGCTAATTTCTGGGCTTGCAGGTATAATCTGTGAGATACATCTTGCTTGTTTTGTGGGTGGATATAATGCTCTTCACCTATATCGATAGTAACAGCTAATCCCGTAGCGGGATATAAAAGCGCTTTTGCTTGTACTTCTCGCATCTCAGCCCAACCGGACTCCATAGGTTGTGGCTGTTTTTTCATGAAATTGGGCAATTGTACAATAAGGAACGGAAGATTCCCTTGCCGGAATCCGACTCTCCAATCTGTAAACAACATTGGTAATAGCTGACGATATCTTTTAGCTTGTCCTGCATTATTTTCTCCTTGATACCATAAGAAACCGCGTATCGTGTATGGCATTATAGGATAAACCATAGCATTATATAACACTGTATTTGTGTTATAGTAATTCTGCCAACCGGGGGCTCTGCGTTCCAATTCCGCATTATATCTCCATTCATTATCTAAAGGTACAATTAATGTACTATCTTTAGTGCATATGCTAAGAGGTTGTTCTTCCGTACCTAAATGAGCACTTCCCCAATATATGGTTGCTTTAAAAGAAAGTACATTTTTCTTTTTTAGCCATTTTGCAGGAAGTTCTATGCCCTGTGTTTTGCTTTTTTTTATTTTTTTTCCATTAAGCCATATCTCCAATGCTTTGATATCTATATCTCCGGTGAGAAATAATGATGTTTTTGTTTTTGGCATTTCAAAAGTTGTGCGTAGCCAGGCTACTCCCCAAAAATTAGTAAGATTCATTTTATCGGTTCTGATAGGAGCGGATGTTGTGGCCCAATCTCTATCATTATAAGATGTTTTGTAGACTTTGGCTTTGATGCCGGCATTTGCCTCAGCTACAATAACTTCTCTCATTCTATCATTTTCTAAACTTTCTTCCACCTTTTTTCTCCATTTTAGAGTGTCTGTGTCTAGATTATTAACCCATTCAGTATAGGCCTTATGTGTCTTTAATGTTTCTGCATTCATCCATGCCTCTATATTTGTCGCCCCCCAAGAAGATGAGATAATTCCTACAGGTACTTTTTGGTCCTGTGATATTTCTTTTGCGAAAAAATAGGCGACTGCAGAAAATGATTTGGCTGTTTCAGGTTTGCAGATATCCCAATCTTTTCGTTCCCACTTTGCTGTTGGTATTATATTTGTTTCATGTGGTGTGTTGAAGAAACGTATCAGTGGATAATTTGCTTCGGCTATCTCTTTAAGGGTATTGGGACCCACACCATCTTGTAGCATCCATGCCATATTGGATTGTCCGGATGCAAACCATACTTCTCCTATATAGATGTCTTGTAATTCAATGCATTCGTCTGCTGAAGTGACTGATAGTACATAAGGTCCTCCTGCAGGTTTTGATGGGATATAGAGCATCCATTTCCCATTAGCATCTGTTTGACAATCGAAAATTTCTTGTTGGAATTTTACCATAACTTTGGAGCCTGCATCAGCCTTTCCCCATATTGCAATTGGTTTCTCTCGTTGTAATACCATGTGATTCGAGAAAATAGAAGGAAGTTGCAGAGCCCCTGCATAAATTTGCCCACCATAGAATAATAATAACTGGACAATGATAATGATATTGATTTTCTTCATACTATGATATTTATTTTGTTTAATCTAGGTAATGAAATATATAAGTAAAAGACTCTTTTTTTATAATGCAAAAATAGCGTATTAGTATATGTGCTTTGAATATTTTATGGCTTAATGATGATACTATTTTGCTATTTCCTTTTGGAAGCTCGAAAAAATAGTATAATATTGTAGTGAGAAACTTTTATTGCTGAAATACAATGAAACAAATAATCAGGGAGATTACTCCCATTAATAATGATGATTTTTTTGTCTTATTAAATCATCCGTGTGCTAAATTTGATTTTCCCACGCATTACCATTATGAATATGAGCTAAATATGGTCTTTAATTTTCATGGAAAGAGGATTGTTGGGGATTCGGTAGAGAATATTTGTAGTTCTGATTTGGTACTAATTGGGCCAAATACTTTCCATTCATGGAGTGGTGCTCCTGATTTTAGGACTCATTGTATTACTATTCAGTTCAGTCCGGAGCTTTTTACTAATTGCTTCTTGCATAAGAATCTATTTCGACCTATAAAAGAAATGCTAGATTTATCCAGTAAGGGTATTTCTTTTCCGCCGGAGAAAAATGAGAAAATCGTAGTTTTATTGCTAGAGTTAACGAAAAAGAAAGGCTTTGATACAGTGGTTGATTTTTTGAATCTTTTATATCAATTAGCTATTTCAACAAATAAACAGGTGTTATGCAGCCCAAATTTTACTCAGGATTATTATGAGTTGAAAAGTAGAAGAATAAAGATTGTATATCAATATTTGCAAAAGAACTATGGCAACAAGATAGCTGTAGCTGATGTAGCGAAACTTATTAATATGACAGAGTCTGGCTTTTGTCATTTTTTTAAAAAGAGAACTCAAAAAAGTTTTGTCGATTTTCTGAACGATTTGCGTATAGGAGAGGCGGCTCGAATGTTACTTGAAACAACACATACCATTTCAGAAATATCTTATAATTGTGGTTTTTGTAATATGTCTAATTTCAATCGCATTTTTAAGAAGAAGAAGGGATGTACTCCAACGCAGTTCCGGGATGAGAATACTCATACGGTAACAATCTATTGAATTTGATCGAATGTGTTGTTGAGGAAGTTGTTTCATCTAAATAATACAATACGATAAAGGAATAAAAAATTATTCCTTTATCGTATTGTATTATTTAGATGAAACCTGCATGAGCAAAGGATATGGAATTTTATTAAAATGTTGTAGATATATCCTGCTGTGGAATATTATACCCTTCTGCTGTTAACTTTAGATTCTGTTGTTTGTATGTTATGGGTAATTCAAATTTAACGCTTCTGACTTCTCCCGGTAATAAAGAAAAATATCCATCTTCGAAGTAGACTGGTAAAATAGCATCTTCTGTTTTTGCATTACGAATGTTTAACTTTATAGCTAAAGCAATTTTATCTGTTGTATTACAGATTGTTATACTTCCCTTGAGCTCTTCTTTTTCTCTGTGTACTGTAAGCTTTTGTCCAGTTAATGTTGTTTGGGGAATATTATTTAATGAAGTATAATCATGCGGTTTTTTATCAGATATCCAATAAAAATTTTGAGATATGATTCTATTTTTGTCTCTTAATTGTAATCGGACAAAGTAGCATTCATTTGGGATATTTTGAATTGGTAGTTTTATTGCTGTGCTAACTTGATTAGGAGATATGTCTAAATGTGAAGTTTCCTCGTATAGGACTTTTCCCTGCAAAGATATAATTTGTCCGATAGCTTGTAATTCTGACAAAGATTGAAGACTGGTATTTACGATTTCTATTTCTCGAGTAATCATATTATATTGAATATGTACAGGTTCACAAGCCTTTTTGGCACCATAATAGGCACCCGGAGTTTCATAATCCCAAGAATAAGTCTGCCAGACCATACTTGGCCAAGCAGGATGACTCATCCAGAGTAATACTCCTGATGTCGTATTAAAAAGTTTGCTGTTCCAACTCTCAAAAATGGCCCTATAACTTTCATAATTGACTAATTGTGCTTTTCTGCAGAATTCATCTACTCCTGAGGATATCCCGAATTGGTTATTAATCCCCTCTTCATAACTTTGTATAAAAGCATTATTTCCCCATTGGCCCTTTAGCCAATCATGATAATACCATACATCTCCTATAGGCCATAAATCTTCTTCCGACATCATTTTACGTAAAGATTCTGCCGTAGGCAATGATGGACTACCAACTTCACTTGCAAACCCTTGAGCTATAGTATAATAGTCTGTTGGCTGTATGTAATTCCACGGACCGCTTGGTCTTGTGTTGAGCGTACGTGAATTTCCTAAATAATGTCTGGTACCATCAGCTTCTGCTATAATTTTCGATATCCCATTTTCAATATATGCAGGAGGGAAGCCTTCATTCTGAGGGCACCAGATAGCTATTGAAGGGTGATTACGGAAACGTGTCACGATATAATTTACATTATCTAAGAATAAGTCATAATCGGCTGGCAAGAGGTTATGGTTTTCAGTTGAAAGTCCAAAGTCGTTGAATACTAAAATTCCGTATTCGTCGCATAAATCATAAAAAACTTTTTCAGTACTTTCTGCTGTCCAATTCCGTATCATGTTAAAGCCTTGTTCCTTGTGAAATCTGATGTAAGGTTCCAGTCTTTCACGAGAAGAACGTTTCATGGCGTCATCTATTCCCCAGTTTCCGCCTTTACAAAAGATACGCTTTCCATTAACTCTTATTATGATGTACGGGTTGGACTGATCCTCTACTAATTCTTCTATACCTGCCTCTACATTTTCTTTGATGGAAGGTATCCAACAGTTGGGAGAAAGTTCAACTTTTTGCAAATTGTCGAAAATCACCTTATGGTTTGCATAGGCATCCAGTGGATTGAATAGAATTCTTTTCGTCTTTCCTAGTTGCTGTATAGTCAATTCGTAACTTAGCTCGCGAATACCGAATCTTACAGTTTGTAAGTCGGATAAGGTTTTATCTTGCATAAGGGAGAGATGCATTGTATATAATTCAGGATTTCCATAGCCATTTGGCCACCATAAACGTGGATTTTTAATATTTAATTGGGGAAACTCATCGGGAATGAAAGATATTTTTTTGTGTTCTAAGGGTTTTAATTCTATTTCTTTTGATAATTCGCTTTTATCTATTTGAATTTTTATATCGGCAGTTTTTGTCTCTGAAGTGTGGTTGATAGCTTCTACGTTTATAGTTACTTTTGCAGAGTTCGTTTCCGGTAATGGTAGATTAGTCAGAATTTGAACGTTCTGTATAGAAATATCTTTTCTGAATATTAATTGAACATCTTGCCAGATACCTATATTTCTGTCACGAATGCCAGGCATCCAATCCCAACCTTCTGAACAGATAAAGGTAGGACCATCTAAACATAAAACTCCACCATTTCCTCCATGACTAACACTGTTTTGTTCTTGTGGGATTCCCGGATTATTAGGTGGAAAAATACGGACGGCAAGTACGTTTTGAGTGTCTTTATGAAGATAATGAGTGATCTCAAACTCATTAGATGCAAATGCACCTGCCATTTTTCCGACAAATTGGTAATTTAACCAAATTTCTGCTTTGTAATTTATCCCATTGAAACGTAAAAATGTTCTTTTATCTTCTTGATTGCTAGGTATATTAAAGGCTATGCGGTACCACCAGTCTGTTCTGCATAAATCTTCAGGAATTATTAAGTTGTTTAATCCCCAATATGGATCTGGGTAAACACCTTGATTGACTAAAGTTGTCAAAACTGTTCCTGGCACAGTTGCATTATACCAGGCAGACGTGTCATAGTTAGGATCAAAGATTGATTTCGAGGATGCTATTACCTGTTTTGAATCAGCCATTTCCCATCCTTTAGATAACTGGTAAGTATTTTGGGAAACCTTTTCCATTTTTACGGCTTCCTGTTTTTTAGGCACTCTGGTGACCTTGTGATGTCCTGCTTTTGATTTGGGAAGTTCATCTTCCTTTTGAGGATAATGTTCACCGAAAAAATAGGATTTCTGTCCAACCATATTTCCTGTATTGATAATAAGTATTAATAGTAATAGTAGGTTTCTCTTTTTCATAATAAATATATATTAGTTTAATGTATCTATCTATTTTAATGCATTAAATGTGAGAGCAGCTTTCGTAAACTCTTTTTCTGTAGGCATTCTCTGTTTTTTCTGTATATACTGATGCAGCCATTCTCTGCTTTCACTGTAAAATTTGTAATGAGTTTCATATAAAGGTGTTTTTTGATTGTTTTTATCTATTAGCCAGAAACCTCGGTTAGAGCCGTCTGTATTTAACTCATTATTGTACATTTCCCAAAAAAGGATGTAAGTACATCCCCATTTTAGAGCCGTTTTTATTACCCATTTAGCTCGTTCATTAATTTGTTCCCGTGAGTATTCCGATTCATTCCAACCATATTCACCAATGAACAATCGTTTACCTTGAATTTCTTTCTTTGGAGGAATTTTTGATTCTATATAATTTAGATGAGCGGTTAATACAGAGTCCATTTCTTCTTCTGTGGCAGGAGGGTTGGTTGCTGTATATGATGAGAATGAAACATAATCTATATTGGTGTGTGGAAGAACACTATTGATAGCACAACTTTTACCTGCTATAGCCAGATCTGAAAGATTTACTTCTAAATAATGATATACTTCAACATTATTGTGTGGAGTGTTTTTTTTAGCATCATCTATCGCTCTTTGACGCATATTGATCCATTTAATCATTTTCTGTATGGTTTGAGGGTCTATATCTTTTGTACGGTCATAGTCTTGGCGTAAGTGCCAATCACCTTCCCAATTTCCTAAGTAAAAGATCTTTCCGGTTCCTGTAAATTCCTTAAGAAGATAAGTAGTTAGACCGTAGATTTCTTTGTAGGATGAAAATTCTGCATATTTGTTGTTCTTATGGTTTGGAAGCACTGTTGGCTCTTGTAGAAATTCATATGCCCATAGTTGGTAGTATTTAAAGTCCATTCGTAAAACTTGATTAACTGACTTTTCTTTTGCTAGGTCAGTTAGAGATTGAATGTTATTTTGGTAGGGAATATCATAATTTTCGTCAAAGTATTGGGGGCCCAAACTTATTTTTAAGATATTGGAACCCATATTCCGAATTGCTTTGGCAGTTTCTACAAGATTGGTTTCTTGAGTAAATTTATATTGGGCTCCTATAGTTTGAGTTCCTATTATGAAGTTGAATTCATTCATTTCTTGTTCAAAATTGTTTTTCTGACAAGAATATGATGTGAAAAGTATCACATACATGTAACTAACTAGAAATAGTTTGTTTCTCATATCCCATTTATATTAATTATAAGAAAATTAGATATTCGATTGTACAACAAATAAGAAGAATAATGCAGAGTATTCTGAAGTTTTTGTACCAAACAACTTCTTTTAACTCTTTGCTTTCGTTTATCCATATCTTCTTATTCCATGTAGTTGCCAGCACCTTATCTTGTGGAGGAGCTGGAGTAAAGAAACTAATTATGATGGTAGTCAGCATGCTTGCTAACATTAATATTGGTACGCATATGAGGTAGTGTAAGGGAATGTGTACTTCTATTATATACTTTAAAATCATGATACTTATTGCAACCACCAATCCGAACATTAGTCCTCCTAGAGCTCCTATTGCATTTGCTCTTTTCCAAAATACTCCTAAAATGAAAGTACCTACTATAGGAGGGGCTATATAGGAAACCATTTCTTGATAATAGCCCACTAAAGAATCGAACCTTTGTATGTATGGAGCCCATATAATGGCAATAATAAGAGCTATAAAAGATGAAATTTGTCCAATATGAACTAATTTTTTTGGATTAGGAGTTTTAACGTAATGAGAATAAAAATCCATAGTAAACAGAGTTGATACTGAACTTAGAGTTGCACTGAGTGTAGAAATCAGAGCAGAAATCATTGCTGCGAGAATTAATCCAATAAGTCCACTTGGTAATAATTTAGTTATTAAACGTGGATATACTTCATCTGTATTAATTTTATATACTTCCTTCAATATTCCTCCATTGATAATCTCATTAGGAAGGGTATCACCGATATCGAATATGTCAATGCCGCGCGCTATGAGTCCTGGTATAATAAAAATAAATAGTGTGAACATGTATAGCAAACCAACTAATAGAACACCTTTACGCCCTTCGTCGACTGATTTTGCAGAGAGAATCCGTTGTACCATTACTTGATTATTGCCCCAAAAATAGAAACTTAAAATAGTGATACCAAAGAAAAGACCAGGCCAAGGTACTGTAGGATCATCTATAGGGCGGATTAATTTGAGCCATACTCCATCCTGAAAATGACTTATCAGGTTTTCCCAGCCTCCAATACTTTCGAAACAAAAATAAGACAGTATAATTGAGCCTATTAATAAGATAATAGATTGTATTACGTCCGCATTGAGTATGGAAGAGAGCCCACCCACAATACTATAGCTACCTGCAATCAAGCCTATGCCGATAATAATCCAAAATATATCTATCTCAGGAAATATCATTTTTAAGATTAGTGCTCCGGTATATAAAGCTGCTGCGGCATCCAAAAAGATATTTCCTATTATAGTGATAAATGAAAAGTAAAGCTGCGAACGCGAATCGAATCTTTTTCCTAAAAACTCAGGAATAGTGAAGATGCCGTTTTGTATGTAGAAAGGGAGGAAAAAAATGGCGAAAAATACCATGACAAATACAGCCATAAGATTGTAGTTGAACACTGCAATCCCACTGATAAATCCCTCTCCGGAATGTCCTATTAGGGTAGAACTGGAAATACTGGCAGCAAATAAAGACAAGCCAATTATAGGCCAGGTTGCTTTCTTTCCAGCAAGAAAATATGAGGTAGAGTCTGCTGTCTTTCGATGTGATAAGGCCCACCAGATAATGAAAACATAGAAAATAATTATTATGATAATATCTAAAGATGAAATAGAACTTGTCATTGGAATTGATTTGAAGTTAATGATTTTTATTTGCTGTTGTCTTTGATATAAGCCAATAATTCATTTATATTGCAAGTTGCTAAGCAGCACCATTGATCTGAAGCTCCGTAATATACATAGAGAGTTTGTTCTATTACAACTGCTCCTGTGGGGAATACAACTCCCCATTTATATAATCCTCCTTTCTCATATTTTGTTTCTGGTTCCATAATGAATTTTTTTGTTCGATATAATACTTTTGTTGGATTCTCTAAGTCGAGGATGCATGCTCCTATTCGGTATGTATATTGGTTATCTACTCCATGATAAAGTAATAACCAACCTTCCGTAGTTCTGATAGGAGGAGTATTGCCACCTACTTTTATTTCCCAATCCATTTCTCCTTTTAACAGTAAGTGACTAGGGACATTCCAATTCATTAAATCATTAGATGATTTGATCCATATTGAAGGATAGCTTGTCCCATACTTTTCCCCAACATATTCTTTGGGTCTGTGTAGCATATAAAACTTCCCATTTATTCGTTCTGGGAATATTATTACATCTCGGTCATCTAATGAAGGGCAGGTTAGTCTACCAACTTTTTTGAAGTTTAGCAGATCTCGGGATATTGCCAGTGCCGTATTGCCAACATTTTCTCGTAAACATTTGGGTGCATATTCATCATGTTCGGGCGATACCACTTTGTCATAGTCATATTTCCAGTATTGCCCGGGAGGATAGGGACGGAATGCGTAAGTCATATAATACTCATGCCCCAACTTGACAATTCGTGGATCTTCTACGGAACCTGCGTCAAAACCATTAGGATCAGGACTCAATATGGGGGTATGCGAAACTCTGGTAAAATGGAAACCATCTATACTTTTGGCAAGGCCGATGTATATGCAATGCTTCTCATCATTACCTGCTGCTCTATAGAAAAGGTAAAAGTTTCCGTCTTCATACCATACAGCAGGGTTGCACACGGATAAACTTTCCCAAGGAGTCTCTGGATTAGGAGATAATATAGGGTTTCCACTATATTTTTTTAATAACATAATATTGATATTTGATTGAACGGCACAAAAATAGTGGAAATAGGTAGATAGATAGAATACTATTTTGTTCAAGTCTTATACTTTTTGTGAATATATATCCTTATATTAGGAAGTAGCATAAATTTATTTAGAAAGCTGAGAGTTAAAGTTTGAAATTTTGCGTTGATCCGTTTTCACTATGATTTCACCGAAGGTAAAAACAAAAAAGACCGCCAAGAGTGGAAGCCTCCTAACAGTCTAAATCTTCATCTTGTAGCGGGACCCGGGATTGAACCGGGGACCTCATGATTATGAATCATGCGCTCTAACCAGCTGAGCTATCCCGCCATCGTTTCTCGATTGCGGGTGCAAAGATAGAGCTTTTCTTGAAATCTCCAAAACTTTTGCGAATTTTTCTGTGCTTTTCTTCTCTCTTCTCGGTTCTGATGCGATGTTTTCTTTCTTTTTCTCTCATCCTACTTGTCAGATTAATAGTAGATTAATGTACTTATTGGCCTTTTTGTACTAATTTTGCAGAATAAAATGTTTGATGAACTATGAATAAAAAAGGCAGAACTGCGGAATCCGGTAAATTAATATGTATGTGGGTAGGAGCTTTCATCTGTACTATGGTTACAGGGATATATGTCTATATCTTCTATAATAGCTATAAAGAACAGATACCGGAATGGAATGCATTGGCTAAAGAAACATTCGTGGAGGCGCTGAATCTGGAGGTGCAGAGACGAGGGGACATTGTAGTGCCATTTATTGCTGGAGATTTTCCTGAAATGAAAACATTGGAAACCCCATTCCGAAGTCATGTAACTTTGGCGAGCAAGTATGGAACGCATAGCTATGAAATATCACGTGTGAAATTTGATAATAGTCTTATCAAGGATACTGAAAAAAGAATGTTGCTTAGCTATGTGCTTGAGGAGCGTCCTCTGAATGCTGATACGCTGAATACATCTTGGAATAGTCTATTGATAAGGAAATCAATTAAAGCTAATACAGGTATTCGTCTTTCAACAACTGATTTATTGAAGAAGACTTCCACTGTTTATTCTTCCGACAGTGTAAAAGTGCTGCAGGGGGATAGCTTGCTATCTCGTTATGTAGGATTTCGTTGTGAAGTGGGGGTAACGGGTTTTGTTTCTTATGACTGGTGGC
Source organism: Bacteroides sp. AF39-11AC (assembly GCF_003474285.1). Classification (NCBI taxonomy): domain Bacteria; kingdom Pseudomonadati; phylum Bacteroidota; class Bacteroidia; order Bacteroidales; family Bacteroidaceae; genus Bacteroides; species Bacteroides sp. AF39-11AC. Next base: position 789,455 of record NZ_QROH01000001.1, read on the forward strand.
GGGTGTTAAAGGTATGGCCATTACTCTTACTTTGGCTTTGTTTTTTCCTTCTCCTTTTATATTATGAACAGATTGCTTACTTCTTGCGGCAAAAACTGGTGAGAAAGGAAACGATTATCCGTATTCAAGAGAAAAAGATAATTGTTGAAAGAAAGATGCATTTGGAGGAGGAAGTCGGGCAAACCGGATTATATGAATTGGCCGACGGGACTATCTTGAATTCAGAAAAAGGTACCCTGATGAATGGGGAAAAGACGAGGCAACTTCGGCCTCAAGTAATTGTCTTATTGAAGCTTTTTCTACAGACTGAAAATTATCGGTTGACCGCAGAAGAAATTATTAAGGAACTGTGGCAAGGGAAGGGAAAACCAAATCAACTTTATGCTGTTATTCATCGTTTGCGTGAATCATTGGAAGGTATCTCTTCTCTTGTTGTGGAATATAAAGATGAACATTATTGTTTGAAAATGCCCCATTCCATCGAAGAAAATGCTGAAAAAGGATAAAAAACGGCCTTATCGATGCTTACCAAAAGGCCTTCAAGTAAAGTTGGTAAGTCGTTGTAAGGCAAAATAGTTGGTTTGATATAAAATTCCGTCTACCTTTATGGGCAAATATGTGGCAATATTGTTTGCATGCTTCATACGGATGTTTAATATTAAGTGTAGTGGAATATGAAAAACAAGATTAAGATTGCTGTTATCAGCTTGTGTGCAGTTGGTGCAATAACTGCTTTTTGTAGTCAGAAATCCTCCGGTAAACCAATGGATGATCTGCTATTGAAAAATGTAGAAGCTTTAGCTTGGGGTGAAGGAGGAGGATCTTCGCACTGTTTGGGTTTGGGTGATGTTGATTGTCCTTTTTCGGAAGTTAAAGTGAGATATGTAATGACTGGTTACAGCCTTGAAGACCTCTATTAACATATTATTAGCTTTTCTCTTCGCTGCATGCACTTCTGTGCCCGATGAGAGAATGATGTCCTACGTTAATTTTCCCGAAACCAGAGAATTGACAGCCCGTACTTTGTCATTGGATACAGCTTTGTTTCGCTATCCTTATAGAGTACGTGTACAGGATAGCAAGGCTATAGTGTTTGATTTGCATGGGACAGATTATTTCTTTCATGCCTTTCACTATCCCGACTTTCATTATTTGTCCTCTTTCGGCAAGCGGGGCGATGCTCCCGAAGAGATGCTTTCAGCCGAAAATCTTCGATGGAATGGGAACTTTTTGTGGACACTTGATTCCAATAAGTCTGAATTAACCCGGTTAGGTTTTGCTTCATCCGGCAACTCATTGCTTCGGTTGGAAGCCGTGAGTCTGGATGAAGAACTACTTCGGGCACTGGACTTTGTGCAATACGATGATTCCACCTTTATTATTCCTGATTATTCCGGTGACAGTCGCTTCTGTTTGGTAAGTCGGCAGGGTAAGTTACTCCGTAAAATAGGGACTATTCCCACTACCAATGAGGACGCTTTGAAGAGTGCCCGTCCTGCTTTAGCGCAGGCATGGCGGAGTTTCATTGATTACAATCCTCGTAATGGGATACTTGTGGCGGCTACTCAACTGGGAGAAGTGCTTGAAATCTATAATTTGAAAGACAGTACGCATCTAGCATGTATTGGTCCTAATGGCGAACCTGAGTTTCAGATTTCCCAAGGTTATGGCATACCGACTGGTATTATGGGGTTCAGTGATATACAAGTGACAGATAATGCTATTTATGTTGTCTTTCAAGGACATGCATTTAAGGATATTATGCAGAAAGCGCAGCAAGGCATTAACTTACCGAATGGTGGACAAAATATTTATGTATTCAGCTTGGAAGGTAAGCCGCTTCGGAAGTACGTGTTGGATCACTATATTCACGGGATTTCAGTAGATGAGCAGAAGGGCATTATAATAGCTACGGATGTGAATAAGGATGAATCAATAATAGAATATCGTTTTCATCCTGCAGCATAATTACCAATGCAAAAGAAAAGACTCACTTAGTGAGAAAAAAATATAAACCGGTTTTAGCTGTGACGACAGCATGATGTGAAATGATCTCAGTGAGATATTCTGTATCTTGCTTCTCTGAAGCACAATATTGGTTTGTGTTTGATATTGATGATTGAACGTATTTTTGATTAAAAAAACAATTTTACAATGAAAAATTTTTTGAAATATGCTTTTGTTGCAGCATTTGTAACAGTAGCAGGATATAGTGTTTATTCTTCACAGAAGTCTGATGCTATGTCTAATTTGATGTTGGCTAATGTGGAAGCATTGGCTGGCGGAGAGGGTAGTGGCTCAGATATATACTGTTGTGGTAATTCAGGGGTATGCATGGTTGTTATAGATAATACTGGTACTAAGCATGATGTTAAAGGAGTCAAATCTACCCTACCATGTCCCTAATTACTAAGTTGCTACTGTATATATACCTTATTTTATTAGCGTAAGCTGGTAAAAAATAAGAAAGAATGTATAGTGGCTGTATTGGTGTAAAAATATTAGGCATACTAAATAGGTATGCCTAATGAAATATATTTTAAATATTAGATTGTGATGAAACAAGGTCGGATTTTATTCTTTTTATTTTTGCTATATATATGTTTATTAAACGCCTGCAAAAGTGAAGATACTCATACGGTTTTGGAATTATTTCCTGAATCTCACCCTTTGTCGGAGAAAAAGGTGTATGATATTAATGAAGATTCTCTTGCTGTAATAGAAGGTTTAGTCTGTGATGGAGAAAATTTGATAGTTTATGATTATCATTCAAATAGTAGTTATACTCTTTTTGATGAAAAAACGGGAGAATTTATCGCTCGCTTCGGAACCATTGGGCAAGGACCTATAGAAATTCCCGTTGGGTGTTATGGTTATTTATTGAAAGGATGTTTCTCTGTTTTTGATGACCAAACTCGGATAGTTATGAAATATAATCTTGACTCTTTGCGAAATGGAAAAGTGAATGCCGCTCCCAAGCGCTTAACGAAATATGATATTCCAGACGCACAAATATCAAGACTTATAGCAATAAATGACAGTACTTTTTTCTCTGCTGGAACCTATAGGGATCGTTACCAATATTTGTTGTTTGATAAGAACAGCAAGGTGTTGGATTACGGCGTGGATATTTATAACGTTGCAGATAGCACTTTTAATAAATATACTAAATTCCTTTCTAATCAAGGAGACTTGATTATGCATCCAAAAAAGCAGAAGTTTGCTTATTCAATCAATCTCTCTTCCAACTTGGACTTTTTTGAAATAGGGGATGATAAAATCAAACTGACAAAATCATTGCGGTTGGGAGATCCAATTTCTCAGCCTGTTACAAATACTATTGGAGGTGGCGGCATGTATTGTAGTGTCGAATTAACAGAAAATAGTCAAATTGGTTATATTAATCTTTGCGCGACTGGTGAGTATGTTTATGCTTTATATTCAGATAAAAAAGCGATTAAAAGTACTCGAAAGTCAAATGTAGTGTTGGTTTTTGATTGGAATGGTAATCCAGCTAAAAAATATTTACTAGATACTGATGCCTATTATATTGCTGTTGATGAAGTGGAACAAAGTATGTTTGCAGCTGTAAAAAATAGTGAAGGGGGATGGAGTATTCAATGTTATAATCTACAATAGTCGGGTTATGTAAATGGTGGACAAAATATTTATGTATTCAACTTAGAGGGTAAACCGCTTCGGAAGTACATGTTAGATCACTATATTCATGGAATTTCAGTAGATGAGCAAAAGGGCATTATAATAGTTACGGATGTGAATAAGGATGAACCGATAATAGAATACCGTTTTCATCCTGCAGCATAATTACCAATGCAAAAGAAAAGACTCACTTAGTGAGAAAAAAATATAAACCGGTTTTAGCTGTGACGACAGCATGATATGAAATGATCTCAGCAGGATATTTTGTATCTTGCTTCTCTGCTGCACAATATTATTTTGTGCTTGATATTGATAATTGAATAAGTTTTTATATTAATAGTCTTTAAGATGAAAAAGTTTCTGAAAATAGCTTTTGTTGCAGCATTTGTAGCAATTGCGGGTTACGGTGTCTATGCTTCACAGAAGTCTGATACTATGTCTGATTTGGCTTTGGCTAATGTGGAGGCATTGGCATCATCGGGTGAAACGACGAGCTATTATCGTTTATTCCCTTGTTATAGTCATCTTTCACAAAATGAGTGTAAATTGAGTACTGACAATAATAGACCTGTCTGCTATGCATCCTCTTATTGTCAGTAAAATGAGCTTGAGGAGTCATTTCTTTCTCTTAATTTGTTTTTCCTTTCTTGTTTCCTGCCAGTTTGCAGGAAATAAGAAAGAAATTGGTTACGGAGAGGAGGTGCAACTTAATGTGAAAGAAATCGTTGTTCCGTCTTCCAATGTCCTCAATTTGAAATCTTACTATTTGTCGTTTGTCTATCAGACTGATTCTTTGCAAATGTTGTATGGATATAATTATAAGATTCACGGGCTGGATTGCTTCAACTTAAAGAATATGCAATCATCTCAAATTACATTTTTGGGAGATGGTAATTCGGCCGTAGTACGTCCGGTGACGGGGGTGTATGTGCAATCACTTGATTCAATTTGGATTTATGACGGTTCGCAACGGGCTCTATTGTTGGATCGGCAGGGACAACTTTTAAATGCAGTCAGTTTGCGTGATGGTTTGACGTCCGATGAACAGGTATTGATAGATTGTAATTTTGCAATTTCTACTTCTAAATTATATTATGACGAACAGCATAAATCGTTACTTTATGGTATTCAGGATACTTCCACTTCTCCCTATTCTTTTAAGGTACGTGAGGTATTTTTGAACGGCTCATTTCCTCCGGTGATGTATTTATTGCAATCCTCTGTTTCTGTTTCTGATGTAAGCGGTGGAGATTATGGTAATATGAGCGGGATAAATATTTCATTTAGCGATGATAATATCCTTTATAACTACCCTGTGGAATCGCATGTGTATGTATTGGATCGTGGAACAAAGCAAACGAAAGTAGTAGATGCGGATAGCCGTTTTACAAAGAATTTAGCGGGGAAATGTCGATCACGGAGTGATTATTCGCAGTGGATAAGGCATGCAGTAGAAAATCCTCATTTTTATGATATTATGTATCTTCCTGAAAGAGAGATGTATGTACGTCTGCATTTGGGGGAGCATACTTTTGACGCAACGTTGGATGCAGATGCTCTAATGGATGACCGTAATTTGTATATTACTCTTTTTGATAAAGAATTTAATGTAGTAGGTGAATGTAGTTTAGCTACTCATCGGTATAATTATTATACAGCATGGACTGCTGTGGGGAAAGGGCTTCTTGTATTTGTAGATAACTTGATGTCTCCTGCAACTAAGACAGATAGGTTGGAAATGGATATCATAGAGATACCTATGAAAACAGAAAACGAAGGTGGATATAAACTTGTAAGTTTGAATTAGGGGTTTGATCTTTATCATAGCTGCGGGTGTAAATAAGTACTTTTTTGAATTGTTTTTGTGCAGTATTTGCGACAATTGCTGTTTACGGTGTCTATGCTAATCTAAAGGTAGATGCTATGTCTGATTTGATGCTGGCTAATGTGGAAGCATTAGCTCTTGGTGAGATGAATTCTGGTTATCCGAATGAATGCACTAACTGTCTCAATTCGTGTTGTCGTTGCTTTAAAATATACAGAGACATGAGAGAAATATATTTGGGGGAGTGTTTTTTATCTTTGGTTTGTGCGAAATAATCGTAGTGTATTAATATAATGGCTTATGAAATTAGTGTTATATCTTTTGGTGATTTTATTCTGTGGTGCATGTACCTCAAGGGAAAAAAACGAGAAGTGGCAGAACCGGAGGGCGAATATCGTTAATGTAAAAGACGATGTGAAAGAAATAGATACGGAAGATGTCCTGATAGGTGCTGTGGCACAACCATATATGTGTGGTGAGTATTTGGCTGTCATCGACTATAAATCTTTTGATAAACTCGTGCATATCTTTGATAAGCATACGTTTAAACATATATTGAGTCTTGGAGACAGAGGTCAAGGACCAACAGAAATAGCCGTTGTCGGATCAATTGCGTGGAATGAGAAAGAACATGATTTATATGTGACTGACAACGGACAACGTAAAATCCTTAGGTATAATTTGGATAGCCTTCTCAATGACTCTCTATATGCTCCAACTGTCAAATTGAAATTTGGAAATGTGCCATTTCCTGATGAGTATTACTATATCAATGATACATTGTCCTATGGTTCGTTCGTAGAGACTTCCATTTCTTCTTTTAAACAAACCAGTGGAAAATGGAATATGATAACCGGAGAAGCAGAATTGATAGATTATGTTCATCCTGCAGATAAAAAGAAACGGGTGGCTTTTGCTGTCTCCCCCCAATATAATACATTGATAGAGTGCAACAGACGGTATGATTTGATAAGCTTGTACAATCTTAATGGAGAATTACAATGCAATGTGTATGGTCCTAATTGGGATAAAAATGGTGATGGGAAGGCGCATTTTAAAAATGCAACTATTTGTGATGATAAGATCGTTGTTTCATACACAGGAGAAGATTGGAATCATAATGATGGGGCGAGGGTACTTCACGTGTTTAATATTGCAGGAGATTATTTGAAAACATTAGATATTGGACGTAGAATTAATCGCTTATGTTGCGATGAGGAGAATAAGCGAATTATTATGAATTTGGACGATGAATATCAATTTGCTTATCTTGATCTTGAAAAATACATTAGTAATTAGAAAATTAGGATATGGTTAATTTTGATTGGTATGAACTTTAGAAACTTGATAATAGTCTTTATTCTCTTTTCTCTATTTTCTTGTGGAGACCGGAAGAAAGAGGATGTAACAGCATTGTTGAAGACATGGAGTGGGAAAGAAATTCTATTTCCCACAAATCCTGTATTTACAGTACAAGATAAAGATACTATTGACTTTTCAATGTTGGGAAAATACAAAATCCTAACTTATGTGGATTCTATTGGTTGCATAAGTTGTAAATTGCAATTGGGGAAATGGAAAACTTTTATGGAAGAAGTGGATAGCTTAGGGATGAATTCTGTGAGGTTTTTATTTTTTTTCTCTCCTGAGAAAAGAAGAGATCTTCTGATTACATTAAAATCGGAGAGATTCACTTATCCTATTTGCATTGATAAAGAGAACAGGTTAAATGAATTGAACCATTTTCCTGTATCAGATATGAACTTCCACACATTTTTATTGGATAAGGACAATAAAGTTCTTGCTATCGGCAATCCTATCCATAATCTTAAAGTGAAAGAACTGTATTTGAAGATTATTCAAGGAGAGGAAGTGGAACAGAAAGATGAAAGTAAAGTGATAAGAACGAAAGTGGATATAGACAAAACCTCCGCTTCGTTGGGTAGCTTTGACTGGAAAAAGGAACAAAAGGCGACTTTTGTTTTGAAGAATACAGGTGATAAGCCGTTAGTTGCTGAATACGTCAATACTTCCTGCGGCTGTACTTCGGTGGATTATTCCAAAGAGCCTGTGCAGCCGGGAAAGGAGATGATATTGGATGTCACTTATAAAGCCGAGCATCCTGAATATTTTGATAAGACAATAACTGTATATTGCAATGCTGAAACGTCTCCGATAGTTTTGAGAATAACGGGAAATGCAGAACAGCAATAATTCTCATACCAAAAGAGGCTTAGGTTGGTATATTGATAAGATCCTTAACCTATTCTTAATGCTCTTTGGGGCGGCATTGATCTGGATATTTCTTCAAGTGATATGTATTGCCACATTCAAAATCCCTTCTGATTCTATGGAGCCGTCTTTGCTTGCAGGAGATAACATCTTGGTGAATAAATGCGTAATGGGAGGACGTTTGTTCAATGTATGGGATGCTTTGGAAGGAAAGGATATACATATATCTCGTTTGCCGGGATTAGGGAAAATAAAAAGGAATGATGTAATAGTCTTTAATTTCCCCTATTCTAAACAGCGTTGGGATAGTGTTGCCTTTGATGTGATGAAGTATTATGTAAAGCGTTGTGTTGCATTGCCGGGAGATACATTCGAAATAAAGGATGCACGATATAAGGTGCGAGGAAAGGATACGTCTTTAGGTAATGTGGAAATGCAAGAAACGTTGATGGGCTTAGCGAAGAGAGGGAAGGCGGAAGAGTTGGGAATTGTAATGAGGGGGTATCCCTATAATTCGGCATTTACTTGGGACATAGTAAACCTTGGACCTCTTTATATTCCTGCTAAAGGTGATAACTTGAAGATGGATTCTATACATGTTATTCTATATAAGAACATAATAGAATGGGAACAAAAAAAGAAATTGTTTGTACGTGGAGATACTGTTTCACTGAATGATAGTGTAATACAGACCTACAGCTTTATAGAGAATTATTATTTTGTAGCGGGGGATAAGGTCATGAACTCTCAAGATTCCCGTTATTGGGGATTATTGCCTGAACCTTTTATTGTGGGAAAAGCTGTCAGAATATGGAAGTCGGTAGATAATAGTACAGATAGGATAAGGTGGAACCGGATATTTAAAAAGATAGAGTGATAAGGCTATGGATATATAGAGTAAAAGATGTGGTGATAGTGTTGCTACTATTTGCTGCCGTCTGCTCCTTGTTGGGGGTGGTTGGGGTGACTACGCCCGAACTTCCTGTGGGGGAAAATATAGGGCAATGGATATGGCTTGGTAAATCTACTTTGTTTTCAGCCGCCTGTATCATTATAACTTACCTGTTACAACTTGTGAAGAGAGATTCTTTGAAAAAAGTGATATGTTTCTCTCATTTCTCTCTCTATGTTTCATGGAGTTTAGTGCTTTGGGGGAGTGTCGAAGCGGTTTGGGGCTTGCGGCAATTGTATGGCTTTTCCACTTCAGGTCACTCTCTCTATGCACTAACAGGGTCTTTCTTCAATCCGGGACCGTATGCAGGGTATTTGGCAATGGTATTGCCTGTCTGCTTACACTTGTATCTGTGTGCTTGTGCTTGTAAGGAACGCTCTGTTTGTTATAAAATAGAGAAAGTGGTAGTTGCAATAGCAGGTATCTTGATTCTTTGTGTGTTGCCAGCCACAATGAGCCGTTCAGCTTGGGTGGCTACGGCGGTTGGTTGTGTTTGGGTAGCATATATGCATCGTGATAAAAGCAAATGGAATGTGTTGTGGAAGAGGTACAAGAGACAATCCGTCTTGTGGGGAATAAGTGCATTTTTTATTCTGATGTTAGGAGGTGTCGGGGCGTTTCTATTGAAACCTGATTCTGCATTAGGGCGTCTGTTCCTATGGAAAATAACCTGTCGGGCTATTGTTAGCTATCCATCGGGTTGCGACAAGGGATTTGCATTTGCTTATGGTGAGGCACAGGAGGATTATTTTGCTCAAGGCGACTATGCCGAATGGGAAGAGCGTGTGGCCGGAAGTCCTGAATATGTGTTCAATGAATATTTATCGCTGGCTTTGACGGAAGGAGTTGTCGTCTGTGTAACAGTATTGGTTGTTATAGGAACATGTTTATGGATGGGGGTGAAGCGTGGGCGCTATGGTATCTGCGGTGCAATTCTGTCTTTACTTATTTTCTCTTTTTCTTCCTATCCTATGCATTTTCCGGCTTTTGTGATAGCAGGGATATTCCTGCTTCTTGCTTGCGGTGTAGGAGATTTTATCTGTAAACCACTTATCTTGTGTGCCAGCCTCATTCTGTGGATGGGTGGCTATACGGAGAAATGGAAACTGGAAGAGGATGCCTGCCGGAAGTGGGTATATGCAAAGATGTTTTATAGTTCGGGTGCTTATAAAGCTGCCAATAAATCTTATGGAGAACTTTATCCGGCATTGAAGGAGAAAGGGGTATTTCTGTTTGAGTATGGGCATAGCTTGCATAAATCGGGCTTTTATGATGAGTCCAATAAGTATCTGGAAGAGGCTTGTCTGTACACTACCGATCCAATGGTTCTGAATATCATAGGTAAGAACTATCAAGAACTGCATTGTTATGAACAGGCGGAAGCTTTTTTACTAAGGTCGATTCATCGCCTGCCGGGCAGAATTTATCCCTATTATTTATTAGCCAATCTCTATGCTAAACCGGAATTTTATCGACCTGATAAATTGAAAGAGGTTTCTGACGTCGTGCTGACTAAGGAGCCTAAGGTACATTCGACGGCAATTGAAGAGATGCGTAAGGAGATAAAGAAAATAGTAAATGAACTGGAGTGATTTATATGAGGTGGATTTATATATTTATATGTGTGTGTGCTCTGACTTTTCTATCTGCTTGCATCGAACAACATGATAGTCGGTTAGAAAGTGCATTGAATATGGCAGGTGCTAACAAAGGGGAATTATTGAAAGTGTTAAATCGTTATCGGGAAAGTGATAATCAAAAATACCATGCTGCATGTTTTCTTATAAAGAATATGCCTTATTATGGTTTCTATAAAGGGGAAGAATTACAGAAATATCTTCGCTATTTTGAGGCGCATTCTACTAATATAAAGGGAGCTCAATTCATTGTAGATTCACTCAAGAAAGCGGATGGAGAATTTTCAATGGATATGCTTACCCGCAAAAAGGATATTGAAGTGGTAGACTCCGCTTTCTTAGTTGAACATATAGAATGGGCATTCAAGGTTTGGAAAGAACAGTCATGGGGAGGAAATGTAAATTTTGAGGATTTTTGTGAGTATATATTGCCTTATAGGATTGGGGATGAGCCTCTCTCGTTATGGCGTAAGGATTTGTATGATACGTATAATCCTCTGCTCAATAAATTCCGCAAATCAGCTGATAGCAATGATATAACAAAAGCAGCTCAGATTTTAATGGATACTTTAAGGCAGGGGAAGTATCGCTATACAAGTCTTTTCCCCAAAGGTCCCCATATAGGTCCGGTAGCATTGAAGTGGAAAACTGGAAGTTGCCGTGAATTTGCTGATGCAATGATATATGTGATGCGTGCTCTTGGTATTCCGTGTGGTATGGATAGGGTAATACAGCGTGGCGATACGAATGCTTCGCATTTTTGGAATTTTATATTGGATAAGGGGCATAATACATATATGGCGGAATTTCCTTATCAAGAAAAGTGGAAGAAAGCATCGGAATATGATGATATAACCAGAGGAAAGGTATACCGCGTGACTTATAGCCTGAATGAGGAGCTGACAAAAGACTTGAAAGATGTGTCGTCTGTTCATCCTATTTTCAGATATCCGTTTTTTCATGATGTAACGGCTACTTATCTGGGACAACAGAATGGACAAATAGTTATTCCTCAAAAAGAACTGTATGATTGCCCTCGTACTGGTGAATTGGTATACTTGTGTTTTGCAAACAAGCAAGAATGGGTTCCCGTTGCTTATACTTTTTTTAATGGGGAGGCTGTTTGTTTTGATAATGTGGAAGGGGGAATAGTGGCTATTTTGGCAACATACAATGAGAGTGGTCTTCAAGCATTGTCCAATCCTTTTACGCTAAATCATGATACGCGGGAGATTCATTATCTTAATCCATTGCAAGAATCCCATATAATTAGTGTTTATAAGAAGTTCTATTTTGCAGTTAAGAATTATTTTAATACCCGTATGGTTGGTGGAGTAATAGAGGGCAGCAATCAGAAGGACTTTCAGAATGTGGATACGCTATTTTTAATCAAAGAGGCTCCCTATCGGTTGTATACTGTCGCTTATCTGAATCCGGATAGGGTATATAGGTATATTCGCTATCGTGGTGGAAAAGATAGTTATTGTAATATAGCAGAACTCTCTTTCTATGAAAACTGCTTGGATACATTACCTTTGAAGGGGAAAGTCATAGGTACTCCGGGATGTTACGGAGACGACGGCAGGCGTGAATATACAAATGTCTTTGATGGTAATCCGGATACATCTTTTGATTATAAATTTCCGGATACCGGCTGGGCGGGTTTAGATTTAGGGAAACCTTATCGGGTAAGTAAGGCAATATATACTCCCCGGAATGATGTGAATTTTATTTATAAGGATAATATTTACGAATTATTTTACTGGGATAAAGGATGTTGGAATTCTCTTGGCAGACAAACAGCAGTTGCTGATTCGTTGGTATATACTGTGCCTCGGAATGCCTTGTTATATCTGAAGAATCATACCACAGGTAATGACGAAAGAATTTTTGAGTATGAGAATGGAAAACAAATATTTTGGTGATATTAATGTCGATAAAAGTTTCTCCGGAGAAATTATGGATGCTTCTAAGGATAATTGGAATGCTTGTTTATTATATCGTAATAAACAATTGACGAGACAACTGAAGGACTATCAGAAAGTTGCAGCATTGGTAGGGTGCTCTTCTTCTCTTATAGTTGCGATGGGGCAGTTATTGTGTCTTCATCAAAGACCGGTTTACGGAATTGTCCGGGATGAGGCAGAGTGGCATAGTTTGTTTGTTGTCATTGATTTGTTTTATGGAGGTTGTTTGTTAGAAACTTTGGCGCCATTCTGTTTAAGTGCTCAGGAACTGAGATTGTGCTATCTGATACGTGCCCGGTTGACTAATAAGACTATTGCTTTGCTTTTTAATATTACCCCCAGGTCTGTATTGAAGTCAAAACAACGTATCAAGTCAAAACTATCTTTATCGGGTTCAGATAGTTTTGATAGATACATACAGCAATACTAACTTATTCGAAATGGATGTTTTATATAGGGGATGAAGAACAGCGGTTTGTAGAACACGAATAAAAAAGACGTATTTTTTTTTGTATTTAGAAAAAAGTCTCTATCTTGCCGCCGCAATAAAAAGCAAATATGAACTATGGAAAGACAGAAAATTCATCGGGAATACCTCTTGAATGCAACTTCTAAAAGCATTCTTTGGTCCGCGATAAGTACCCCCACCGGTTTGGAGGGCTGGTTTGCAGACAGGGTGCAGTCGGACGATAAAGTTGTCACTTTCTTCTGGGGAAAGACAGAACATCGTGACGCAGAGATTATAGCTGTGCGGGCTTTCTCTTTTATTCGTTTCCGTTGGTTGGATGATGAATATGAACGGGAATACTTTGAATTAAAGATGACAAACAACGAACTGACTAATGATTTCGTGTTGGAAGTAACAGACTTCACTTCTGTGGACGAGGTGAACGATTTACGTGAATTATGGGACTCTCAGGTAGAGACTCTACGGAGAACGTGCGGTTTTTAGTTAACTTTGATATAAAAATTTTCCACACTCCCTTTTTTATGCTAATTTTGTGTCTTCATTGCATGAAACGAGTAAAATGCTGCGCATAAAAAAGTTAGATATATTTATATTAAAGAGCTTCTGTACGCTCTTTATGGGCACTTTCTTCATTTGCCTTTTCATCTTCATGATGCAGTTCCTATGGAAGTACGTTGATGAGATGGTGGGGAAAGGATTGGAAATGAGTGTCCTTGCACAATTTTTCTTTTATTCTGCCCTGACATTGGTACCGGCTTCGTTGCCATTGGCTATCTTGTTGGCAGCACTTATCACTTTCGGTAATTTTGGAGAACGTTTTGAGTTGCTTGCCATGAAAGCGGCAGGTATCTCACTACTTAAGATTATGCGCCCATTGATTGTGTTTATCATTTTCATATGTGGCGTTTCTTTTTATTTCCAAAATGTGATAGGACCAAAGGCACAGACCAAGTTATGGACGTTACTAATCTCCATGAAACAGAAGTCCCCGGAATTGGATATACCGGAGGGAGTGTTTTATGATGAAATAGATGGATATAACCTATATGTGAAGCACAAGAATCGTAAGACGGGTATGCTTTATGATGTATTGATCTATAATTTTGAGAAAGGTTTCGAAAATGCTCAAATTATTAAATCCGATTCCGGTCGTCTGGAAATGACGGCAGATAAGCAGCACTTATATCTGCATCTTTATAATGGAGAGCAATTTGAGAACCTGAAGTCTCAGAATATGAATCAGAAGAATGTACCTTACCGTCGGGAAGCGTTCCGGGAGAAACATGCTATCATTGAGTTTAATTCCGATTTTAATATGGTGGATGCCGGTATCATGAGTAGCCAGTCCAACAGTAAGGATATGGCGATGCTGCAAGCGGGTATCGATTCTATGACAGTGCAGAATGACAGTGTAGGACGTGCTTATTTCAAGGAAGCCATGAATGGTACCTATAAGATCACGGCAGACCTGAAGAAAGCAGATACTTTGAAAATAGAGCAGGCACATTTGGGAGAATACAATGTAGACAGTCTTTTCAATGTAGCCACCTTATCACAGAAACAGAAGATTATCTCTACTGCAGTGAGTCGTGCGGAAAGTGCGGGAAGTGATTGGAGTTTCAAGAGCTATAACATTATACAGACAGATACCAGCCTTCGACGGCACATGACGTCCTGGCACGAGAAGTTGACACTTTCGGTGGCATGTCTTATATTCTTCTTTATCGGTGCCCCGCTGGGTGGAATTATCCGTAAGGGTGGTTTGGGAATGCCGGTTGTGGTGTCCGTGCTTATCTTTATTATCTATTATATTATTAATAATACAGGTTATAAAATGGCGCGTGACGGTCAGTGGATTGTATGGATGGGGATGTGGACAAGTACGGCTATCCTGGCTCCATTGGGCGCGTTCCTTACTTATAAGTCTAATAATGACTCTGTGGTACTGAATGCCGATGCTTATATTAACTGGTTCAAGAAGGTTGTAGGTATTCGTAGTGTGCGTCATCTGTTCCGTAAGGAAGTAATTATACACGATCCTGATTATACCCATCTGCCAGCTGATTTGCAGGCATTGTCTGCTGATTGTCGTGCATACGCTGAGAGGAAAGCTTTGAAGCGTGCTCCTAATTATTTTAAATTATGGATGACAGAGTCCAATGATGAGGAGATAGAAAACATAAATGATCGTCTGGAGAAATTGGTGGACGAAATGTCCAACACCAAATCTGTTCATTTGCTGAATGCGCTGAATAATTATCCTATTATTTCTGTTCATGCCCATTTGCGTCCCTTCCGTAATTATTGGCTGAATATGGTTTGCGGCTTGGTGGTACCTGTAGGATTGTTTTTCTACTTCCGCATCTGGGCATTCCGTATCCGGTTGAATAAAGATATGGAGCGGATTATAAAAAACAATGAAGATGTTCAAAAGATAATAGAAACTAATCTGAAATAACCTAAATAAATAAAGGAGAAAACAGAATGGAAAAAGTGAAATTAGATACAATAGAAGAGGCTATTGAAGAATTCAAAGCCGGTAATTTTGTGATTGTAGTGGATGATGAAGACCGCGAAAATGAGGGTGACCTGATTATTGCTGCAGAGAAGATAACTCCTGAAAAGGTGAACTTCATGCTGAAGCATGCACGTGGAGTACTTTGTGCGCCGATTACTGTATCCCGCTGTAAAGAGCTGGATTTACCTCATCAGGTAAGTGACAACACTTCTGTACTGGGTACACCTTTCACGGTGACTATCGATAAGCTGGAAGGCTGCACTACCGGTGTTTCTGCTGCCGACCGTGCGGCTACCATACGGGCATTGGCTGACCCGGCTTCTACACCTGCAACGTTCGGACGTCCGGGACATATCAATCCGTTGTATGCTCAGGAGAAAGGTGTTCTGCGTCGTGCCGGACATACGGAAGCTACGATTGACATGGCTCGTATGGCAGGTTTGTATCCTGCAGGTGCCCTTATGGAAATTATGACCGAGGATGGTGGGATGGCACGTCTGCCTGAGTTGAGAAAGATGGCTGATGAATTTAATCTAAAGCTGATTTCTATTCGTGATATGATTGTTTATCGCCTGAAACAAGAATCCATTGTGGAAGAAGGTGTAGAAGTAGATATGCCCACTGAACATGGACATTTCCGTTTGATCCCGTTCCGTCAGAAATCCAATGGCTTGGAACATGTGGCTTTGTTTAGAGGTACATGGGATCAGGATGAACCGATTCTGGTGCGTGTACACTCTTCTTGTGCTACAGGAGATATCTTTGGCTCTAAGCGTTGTGATTGCGGTGAGCAACTGCACAAAGCTATGGAAATGATTGATAAAGCCGGTAAGGGGGTAGTTGTTTATCTGAACCAGGAAGGTCGTGGTATCGGTCTGATGGAAAAGATGAAAGCTTATAAATTGCAGGAAGACGGTCTGGATACGGTAGATGCCAATATTTGCCTGGGACATTTGGCTGATGAACGCGACTATGGTGTAGGTGCTCAGATTCTGCGTGAACTGGGAGTACACAAAATGAGACTGATGACGAATAATCCGGTGAAACGTGTCGGGTTGGAGGCTTACGGTCTGGAAATTACAGAGATTGTTCCTATCGAGACAACTCCGAATCCATACAACGAACGTTATCTGCGTACTAAGAAAGAACGTATGGGGCACACGTTACATTTTAATAAGTAATTTGCTGTTTTGTTTTCTAATATCAAAGAAAATAGCTTAATTTGTAGCCAAATTTATGCAACAACCATAAAATAGATAGAAAAATGAATCAATTATCAGATCGTTTGAACAGTTTGTCGCCGTCGGCGACGCTGGCTATGTCGCAAAAGAGCGCCGAGTTGAAAGCACAAGGCGTTGACGTAATTAACCTGAGTGTGGGAGAGCCTGACTTTAATACTCCTGATCACATCAAAGAGGCTGCGAAAAAAGCGATAGACGACAACTTCTCTCGCTATTCTCCTGTTCCGGGATACCCGGCTTTGCGCAATGCAATCGTGGAGAAACTGAAAAAGGAAAACGGTCTGGAATATACAGCCGCACAAATTTCATGTGCCAATGGTGCTAAGCAATCAGTCTGCAATGCAGTGCTGGTGCTGGTGAACCCGGGTGATGAAGTTATTGTGCCCGCTCCATATTGGGTAAGTTATCCGGAAATGGTGAAACTGGCTGAAGGTACCCCGGTTATTGTTACTGCCGGTATCGAACAGGATTTCAAGATTACTCCTGCACAGTTGGAAGCTGCTATCACTCCGAAGACTAAGGCTCTGATTCTTTGTTCTCCTTCTAACCCGACCGGTTCGGTTTATACTCAGGAAGAGTTGAAAGGCTTGGCTGACGTACTGGCAAAACATCCTCAGGTAATCGTAATTGCTGATGAGATTTATGAGCATATCAACTATATCGGCAAGCACCAGAGTATTGCCCAATTCCCTGAAATGAAAGATCGTACGGTAATCGTAAACGGTGTTTCTAAGGCATATGCAATGACTGGCTGGCGTATTGGTTTTATTGCCGGACCGGAATGGCTTGTAAAAGCCTGCAACAAGTTGCAAGGTCAATATACTTCAGGTCCTTGCTCTGTATCCCAGAAAGCTGCTGAGGCTGCTTACACAGGAACACAGGCTCCGGTAGAAGAAATGCGTAAAGCTTTCGAGCGTCGTCGTGATTTGATTGTGAAGTTGGCGAAGGAAGTTCCGGGATTCGAAGTGAATGTACCGCAGGGTGCTTTCTATCTGTTCCCGAAATGTGATTCTTTCTTTGGGAAGTCTGTTGGCGACCGTAAGATTGGCGACTCGGATGATTTGGCAATGTATCTGTTGGAGGTTGCCCACGTGGCATGTGTGGGTGGTGCTTCATTCGGTGCACCTGAGTGTATCCGCATGAGCTATGCAACCAGCGATGAGAATATTGTAGAAGCTATCCGTCGTATCAAGGCAGCATTGGCTGAATTGAAATAAGAGAACGTATATAAATGAGAAAGCCCGGCTTCATAATTGAAACCGGGCTTTTCTTTTTCTTTGAGTGTTGTTATTATTCTGCTGGGTGAATTGCTTCAGACGGACAAACATCAGCACAAGTACCACAATCTGTGCAAGTTTCAGGGTCGATAGCGTAGATATCACCTTCAGAGATAGCTCCTACCGGACATTCGTCAATACAAGTACCACAAGCAACACAACTGTCATTAATTACGTAAGCCATTTTCTTCAAATTTTAAATTATTAGTACTAATTAGTTCGGCAAAAATAGCAGTTTTCTTGATTAGTTGTTACCAATCATGTTTAAATTCCCTTAATTTGTACCTTGTCTAAATAATAGAGAAGAGAAAATGGGGGGATATGTGCAATAAAATGTCACTTTTACCGTTTTAGGATTGTGAAGCGCATTTGTCTGATAATCCTTACTTTACTCCTTGCTTTCGGTGCTTCGGCACAGAAGCGGAAGGTGCAAAATCGCCCGTATATCGACCAGCGAAAGTGGCACTATGGTTTTTTAGCGGGTATCCATGTGCAAGACTATAAATTGGTGAATACGGGCTATGTGACGGAAGATGGCCAGACTTGGTTTGCAGATGTTCCTGAGTATTCTCCCGGATTTACGGTGGGAGTGTTGGGCGAACTGTATCTGAATACTTTCCTTTCCCTGCGTTTTATTCCAACACTGCATTTTGGAGATAAGAAAGTCGTGTTCCGCGAACAAGCCAGTAGTGAGGAGTATTCCCAATCCATGAAGTCTGCCTACCTTTCGGTTCCGATAGATTTGAAGTTTGCTGCTGAGCGTTTCAATAACTACCGCCCCTATGTGGTGGCAGGTGTTGCTCCTACTTACGACTTCAGTGTGAAGAAACAGGGAGCCTTATTGGTAAAGCCTTTCGATTGCTATGTGGAAGTGGGTTTGGGATGCGATTTTTACTTACCCTATTTCAAGTTAATACCCGAGCTGAAATTTTGTTTCGGTCTGGCAAATCTGATTAAGAAAGAACGTAAGGACCTTACAGATCAATCGTTATTGAAGTTTACACAATCTGTTGATAAAATCACTTCACGTATGATAGTGCTCACTTTCTACTTTGAGTAGACGCTATTCCTTATAGGAAATAGTAAATGTAATAGGGGTACCTTCTTCTTCGCTTATTACGAAACTCCCACCAAAGTGCTCAAATAGCAACTGATTAATCTTAAGTCGTATGGAGACCTGTTGAGATGAAAATGCAGGATCTGCTAACGGACTATTGATAATATGGAAGATCAGCAATTCATTTCTTTCATCCCTTTCCAGTCTCATCTTTACTTCGCGGTCGGTATCATTGGGCACAGGATAGAGTAACATATTTATCACTGCCTGGTTGAAGCGATTGGCATCCATTCTGAGTACCTGGCTTTCCACATCCGTTTCCAGTTGGGCGTGGATATGTCCGTCACTATTCATCCGGGCCATACCTACCAGGTCGCTACACATTTCCCGTATCTCGCATTCCTGTATCTGGAACTTCATCATTTTGGCTTCCAGACGTGAGAGATCGAGTACATCGTTTACCAGCTGAATCAGTTCGGTAGAATTGGTCTGGATAATTTCGGAATATTCCTGTTTTTCTTTTTCATCCAGCCCCATATCCGTAGAGAGCAGTTGAGAAAATCCCACCACATTGTTTAGTGGAATGCGAATGTTATAACTCATATTCGCAAGGAAGCGACTTTTTACCTCATTTGCTTCTTCTGCAACCTGATTCAACCGGGCGGCTTCTTTGGCATCTCTTTGTAACCGTTTCCGACTGAGATACATGTTGACTACAAAAGTAATAAGAGCCAGTAGGGCTGTTCCAATTACAGCCAGAAAGATAATATGAACTTTTGCATGCCATCGCTCCCTCTGTAACAGAAGTTTGTCCATGTCATACAAACTTTGTATCTGTTCCATTTGTGTGTGCGACAGATTTCTGTAGAGTGAGTCCTTATCACGCATCACTTTTTTATAGATGTCAAGAGATTCGTTTGCCCGTCCCATGTCTACCAATATATCTGCCTTCATGGCAGTGTACAAGATTACATCCGGGAAAGACATTTGCTTTACCAAGCGAATCGCATCATCCAGATATTCCAGTGATTTCTTGTAATCCTTTAGCGAACGGTGATATTCTGCATAGGCTTGCAAGCGGGAGATCTGATAGGGCAGGAAAGTGTTGGGAGTATAATACTCATCCACTTTCTGCAAGTGTTCCCATGCTTTCTTCATATCCTTTGTGCGGATATAGTAAAGGGCATATTGGGTTTCTATCCCCATGTATAATGCAGAATATGCGTTTTGTAGTGCGGGATTAGCAGTTATCAGTTCGTTTATGGCTGTTTGCATCTGTTCCAGAGAAGAGAACATCTTGTCATTTTCGTGCAGGAACGAATAAATCAAGATAGCTTTGGACAGCAAACTGATCTTATCCATCGGACTATCTTGCGGACTCATCAGTTGGAAAGCCTCCTCTAATGCTTGTATTCCTTCTTCATAGCGTAGTGTCGCTATGTAACTGGTCATCAGACAGAGACATGCTTCCCGCATACCATTTCGGTCGTTCAGTTTCTTAGCTTTCTCGTACATGATCTTTGCTTCATAGATGGCAAATTCTATCTGCTGGTTGATCGTGTACATTTCTATCTGCAACTTCTTAGCTTTGAAGTAGTCATTGTAATAGTTATGCTTCTCTGCCAGGTTTTCCATTCTGCCCATCCATTGCGTGACGCGCTCCAAGTCCAGTTTGTTGAAGAAGTAGATGATATGTTCGTAGGTGGCAAGACTTTGATATCGCAGATTGTTCTGCGCGGTCGCTTCTTGCAACAATATGTTTTCATAATAAAGGAATACCGGTGTCTGCTGGTCCAACCGGGCAATATCATGCAGCACGTCCAATCGGGTAGAATCGTGTGGAGCAGAGACATAAATGCGTAACAGGCTGTCTTTTACAACCGTACTTCCAGCATTGGCTGATAATAAGCCGGAACTAAAAGCCAGGCATAGTATGATCCACCGCTTCATCATGATTAATCCTCCTTCTTTGAGTTACTGTGTGTCTGGTGTATTGGATGTGTGAAAACAAAACGGGAACCTCCTGTATAGTCTGGATCAATCCATATTTTACCACCGATATGCTCAATAATTAGCTGACAGATAGATAAGCCAAGTCCACTTCCTTGCGCATTTTCATCCAATTTTTCAAAACGCTGGAATATGCTTGCCTGTTTTTCTTTCGGAATACCGCAACCGGTATCCGTTACAGAGAACAAAGCCATCTCTTCCGATTGCTTCTCCAATTTTAGCGTGATACTACCGTCAGGGGTAAATTTGGTTGCATTGATCAGCAGATTTATCAGCACTTGTTGCAGGCGTGAATCATCTGTTTCAATGTATAATTCTTCCAGTGATGTTTCAAACAATAATTCTGCTTGAGTCTGTTTTACTTTACCTACGGTGTCGGTCACATTCCGGCAAGTTGCCACAGCATCATGCACGGCTATGCTGAATTGCATTTTTCCAAATTCCAGACTCGACAAGTCGATCACATCATTAATCAGTTTCAGCAGAAGCTCGGAGTTCTGTTGGATGATGTCGGTGCATTGTCTCCGGGTAGAGTCATCTAAGCCCTCTTCCGTCAGTAATGCAGAAAAGCCGGACAGAGCATTGAGAGGGGTTCGTATCTCGTGGCTCATATTTGATAAGAATATGCTCTTGGCACGTGTTGCATTTTCAGCATTATGACGCAATTGTTCCAGAGTTTCCGTAGACATTACTACTACTTTCTTCTGTCTTCTAAGCCAGATGGCAAGCATAGAGATGAAAGTCAGTAATCCTAATCCGATGAAGATAAGAACAACAACCATCTTGTTCTGCTGTGCCTTGTTTTCCAGTTCTATCTCATCAACCTGATAAGTAGCTTTCAGGGCATTAATCTGCCGGATGTAGCTTTTCGATGCAAGGGTATCAGTAGCACTGTATAGTTCCTTATAAATCTGGCAAGCTTCATCAAAGCGCCCCAGTAGTTTATATAAATAGATCTTTTCCGCACAAATCCAGCGGTACTCCAGCGAGCGTTTATTATTGGATACCACTTCCAGGAGTTGGTTATAAAGTGCCAATGCTTCATCAGCCTTCTCTTTGTCGTGGTAATCGGCAGCCAATGCCCGATAACAGGCAGCAGTGTAATAGTTGATGGAAAACTCATGGGCTATTTCATGAGTATGGTTTTTGTAAATCGAGTCTGCCCGGTGCAGATACTGGAGCGCAGTATCCTGGTCTCCCGATGAGATGTAATAAGTTGCATTTTCTATAAGTATGGGGATGGCAAGCGGATGTTCCGGATTCTGTTCAAGAAGCGGATTCAGCTTCTTTACATATTCCATGGCTTCTTCCAGGCGATTCATTTGCTGTAGTTGCGTGGAGATTTTCACCAATAACCGGTGGGTTTGCGGGTTGTTTTCAGGCAGATAACGCAGTGCATCCATATAAGAGATCAAAGCTTTATCCTGTATGTTAGAGGCTGAATAAGCTTGCCCGACAGCCTGGTTGGAAAGAGCGATACCGAAGTTGGATTTTATATCTTTAGCATATTTGTACATTAATCGTGCCCGGTCTATTGCCAGGCTGAGGTCTCCTCGCATGATATATGCATTCACTTCCCACAGAACTAAAGTGAAGTAAGCTTCTTCCGTTTTGGGAGATTTCAGTGTGGGAGCCAGTTCATCGGTCCATGATATAATGCTGTCTATCGGTATGTTGGCATCATAAGGTACCTCTTTGGTTATGAGAGATTGCAAAGCAGCCAGACGTTCTTTGTCTGTACTGGTGGCGTGTGTTCCTGCTGCAAAAGAGAAGAGCAAAAAGCCTGTTACTGCTGATATTATCGCAATTTTCCTCAAAGTAAAAGATATTTTTTTGTTAGTTCATCCGCAAATGTAATGATAAAACTAAAAAAACAAAAGTATTTATTGGATAAAAAATGCAATTGCTTAATTATAATCATCAATAAAGCTCTAAACCAAATTCTTCTTTCAATAGCATTAAGGCATTATTCTTTTGTGCCATCAACTGGAATTTTTCCACACGGCTGTATGCACGCACTTTTTCAGTGGGGGCACTGACGCGGACAGTCATCGTTGCCTTGCTGTTTTTCAGTCGTTTGCGCAAGTAGCCTTGCAGGGTAGGGATCAGGTCTGTGAATTCTTTGGCTGCAATATCATTTTCCACTACGGCCTCAAATGTAGTTGCATTCAGCATTGTCAGGCGAATAACCTGCATACGCTTGGCAAGGGCGGTTTGCTCTTGGGGCAAGCGTCCGGCGTACTCCTGCCAATAGTAGTTGACATCCTTTTCATTGAAGATAAAATCTTCTTCAGGCTGTGCATTTTGCTGTACTGCTGATGCTGCAGCTTGTTTTTTTTCTTCTTCTTCACCCCGTGGATGCTTGATTGAGACTCCCAAACCGGACATCTTCATAACGGGGATTTTCTTTTCCTCTTTTCCTTGGGCCATTAATACGGCAGTAGGAGTGGGGCGCATGGCAGCTGTTTGCGAGCCAAAAGGCTGTTGGACTTGCGGAGATACAGGGGCAGCCTGGGCTGCAGGAGCTTGTTGCACCGGCTGGGGTTGTGCCGGAGCGGCAGTTGTTGCTTGCGGTTGAGGCATAGCATGTGCGGCCTGTGGCTGCTGAGCGGCGGCAGGCTGCGAGAATATGGGTTTGATAGATTGTTTAGGGCCACGCCCACCACTGGCGTCGTCCACCTCGGCGGTAAGCTGGGCAATCTGTATCAGAGTCAGTTCCACCAGTAACCGCTTGTTTTTACTGGCGCGGTAATTTAAATCGCAATCATTACAAAGCTTCATAGCGCGATACAGGAAAGGCAGCGGACATTTCTGTGCTTGTGCCTGGTAGCGCTCCCGGATGCTGGCACCCACTTCAAGTAGTGACAGGGTGGCGGGATCTTTACTCACAAGTAAATCACGGAAGTGGGATGACAATCCTGTTACGAAATGGCTGGCATCGAAACCTTTATTCAGCACATCATTCAGTAACAGCAATGCGTCGCTGATCTGGTTTGCCAGAAAATGATCCGTCAAGCGGAAATAATATTCGTAGTCCAGTACATTCAGGTTCTCAATTACACTTTTGTAACTGATGTGCCCACCGGTGAAGCTGACTACCTGGTCGAAAATAGACAAAGCATCACGCATACCCCCATCAGCTTTCAGTGCTATGACATTCAAGGCTTCCGGTTCGGCAGTAATTCCTTCTTTTGAAGCGACATATGCCAGATGGGCAACCGTATCATCTACATTGATGCGGTTAAAGTCATATATCTGGCAACGGGACAAGATAGTAGGCAGAATCTTGTGCTTTTCTGTAGTTGCCAGGATAAAGATGGCATGACGGGGGGGCTCTTCCAGCGTTTTCAGGAAAGCGTTGAAAGCCGAAGCGGACAACATATGTACCTCGTCGATGATATATACTTTATATTTTCCTATCTGGGGCGGAATACGCACCTGTTCCACCAGTTGGCGGATATCGTCAACGGAGTTGTTGGATGCGGCATCCAGTTCATGGATGTTGTATGACCGCTGTTCGTTGAACGCTGTACACGATTCACATTGGTTGCACGCTTCGCCTTCTGCAGTAGGACTCATACAGTTGATGGTCTTGGCGAAGATGCGGGCGCAAGTAGTCTTTCCCACACCGCGCGGACCGCAGAACAGGTAGGCATGTGCCAGTTTGCCGGTAGCGATGGCATTCTTCAGCGTAGTGGTCAGGGCACGTTGTCCCACTACCGACTCAAAGGTCGTAGGGCGATATTTTCGTGCCGATACGATATAATTTTCCATGATTTGGGATATTCTTGTCCATTACAATTTGTGCAAATGTACATAAAAAAAAGGAATTTCTCAGTTATTCCTCTTATCTTTGTAGGCGAAGAATCCCCTCCCGGTTTCTTTTTAATTATTAATTCTTTAATTATTAATTTGTTTATCAATGGATAAATTAGCGACACTTTGGGCTTTTGTCCGCAGACGTAAATACTTGATTACGTTTGTTGCATTTGTAGTGGTTGTAGGTTTTCTGGATGAAAACAGCATCGTGCGCCGTATGGGTTATGCGAATGAAATCAGTCGCCTGAATTCTGAGATTGAGAAATACCGGGCGGAATATGAAGAGAACACAGAGCGGCTGAACGAGCTGGCTGTAGATTCCGGTGCCATCGAGCGTATTGCGCGTGAGAAGTACCTGATGAAGAAACCGAATGAGGATATTTACGTATTTGAAGAAGACATCGAAAAATGAAATCCCTGATACCTGCTTTGTTTACTGTAGGCGCTTTGATGGTGCTGTTTGGTGCTGCCGTCTACATCACCGGCTGGGAGGTTGCTCCCTATGTTTATACAATCGGTGCCACTATGGTGGCATTGGCCCAGATTAATTCTCCTTCCAAGAGTAGTAGGGCCAATGTAAAACGCCTCCGCCGCCAGCAGATTTTCGGTGCGTTGCTGTTGGTGCTCACCGGCGCATTTATGTTCTTCACTCACGGAAATGAGTGGATTGTATGTCTGACGGTTGCCGCCATACTTGAACTATATACTGCTATCCGTATTCCACAGGAGGAGGCTAAAGAATAATATATTAGAAAGTAAATCCCACTCCGATATAGTATCCCAGCTTCTTGGACTGATTCGAATAGTTAAGTTCCGCTTCGATGGGTCCTATAATGCTGTTGTAGCAATATCCTATGCTGCCTCCCGCCAATCCATGGGTATTTGTTCCACCAAACAGATTTTCTATTTTGTTGGCAGTCCGTCCGTAACTGCCCCGCACTACGATGTACTGGTTCTTGTAAGTCCGTGCTCTGACTCCCAACATGCCCGTTAGTATAGCATCCGGACTTATCTCTATGTGGTTGATACCGGTGAAAGGTATTTGCTGCTCCATGTATCTTCCCGGTACATTTCCACCTACAAAGTTCGATATCGCCAGCGATTGCGTATTTTTTCCGACTACCCTGCCATATACCGACGGCATGATGGTAAATATCCGGTTCGGTGAGAAATATCCACTCCAATGTGTTTGAAATACCGATATGGGACTACCCGAACCGTAAGCTATCATGTTATCCGTATAGAGCCTGTACGATGCTTCCCATTCCATTCCCTGCGTAGAGAACCGTTGGTTATTCAGACTATTGTACATGACACTGGCCTGATAACTGAGCAAAGCCTTGTCACTTGATTTGGTGATAGAGATATCCGGCCCCGACGGCCAGTCGTGATAATTATACTTCTCAAAATGAATACCTGCCTTGACGAGCAACCTGCACCAGCTTTTCGTAAATCCTATCCAAGCCGTGTGATGCACATAAGTTAGATTCATCAGCCGGTCACCTTCTTTATAAAGATTGAAGTCATTATATCCTATCTGATATCCTGTATTGAGATCCCAATTATTACGTAGTGAGTACGTGTATTCCAGTTGTCCGAAAGTCCGCTTACCCAGCCGGGTAGTGGCGCTTAGTTGCGATTTCTTCTGTCTCCCAAGATACGCCCTTGCATTTAGTAACAACACGGCTAACTCCTCATTATCAAACCTGCCTCCTATATTTATAGTATTTACAGGTTTCTCATTCGGAGTAATTTGTGCTACGGACGGTATTGTATCCAGCATGGTGCGCGTTGGTATTTTGAAAGGACCGGGATATTCTGCGCGATAATCCGCACCGATACCAATTTCCTTTTTCAGTGCAATCAGTTTTTCCCAATCTTTCATGGCGGCCTCTTTGCCCCTGCGCATCAATGTGTCCAATGCTTCATGGTTGAAGCTTGCTGCCGAGTACCCATCCACATCTACCTGGATGTGAATATTACTATCCTCTACATTTTTCCTGTAGCTCTCTTCTCCTACCAGGTTTATGATTTGTCCCAGCACGCTCGAGAGGCTTGTCAGCTCATCCGCTTTCATTAATGGATTCTGTACATCGACTCCGATAATAATTTCCGCTCCCATTTGCCGGGCTATATCTACGGGGTAATTATCTATCAGTCCGCCGTCTACCAGCACTTTGCCATTGAGATAAACCGGGGCAAATACTCCCGGAATAGACATGCTGGCACGCATTGCAGTGGCCAGTATACCGTTGTGGAAAACGACCTTGCTGCCATTTACTATGTTGTCCGATACGCAAGCAAATGGGATGGGGAGCCGGTTGAAAGAGATAGAGTCATGATACCCCACTGTCAATTCGGAAAACAACCGTGATATGTTTCTTCCTTTTATAATCCCTGCATCAGATACATGCGCCGATTTTCCGGTAATTGGAACAGAGAGCAAGTACTGTTCTTCCTTTAGCTTTTCGCTCAGCAATGTAGTTTCCGGATCGGGGGTATCAGACAGCAGAAACTTCCAGTTTTGCGCATTGACAATGCTGTCCAATTGCTGTGGGGTGTAGCCGATAGAGTATAGCCCGCCGACGAGGGCTCCCATACTGGTACCTACTACATAATCTATCGGTATTCCGGCTTCTTCTATCACTTTCAGTGCTCCGATGTGCGCCACTCCTTTGGCACCACCGCCACTTAACACTACTCCGACTTTTTTGCGGTTCTGCGCTCCGAGCGTACAGGCGGAAAGCAGGGCAATTATTAATAAGGACAAAGATTTATATTTCATAATTGGTGATTTGTTACTAATCGTTCAGATAAGTAACAAATAAAGTAGGCAAATGGATTTATATTGATGGGATATGAATAAAGTGATTAGTGTTTAGTGATAAGTGATTAGCACCATTCGGTATATGATTTCAATGGATTCTCTGTACCGGAGACACAACAAATGATGCGGGAACTGTATACCGAATGGTGCTAATCACTTATCACTAAACACTAATCACTCTATTCCTTTCTTTTCCATAATGAATCTCACCCTTCCCTCTCACTCCTATACCGTATCGGTGATGTTCCCAAATGCCCCTTCACATACTTCCCGAAAAAAGATTGATTCGGGAAGTTGAATTCTTCTGCAATTTCTTTGATGGATTTATCCGAATGTTTCAGCCGGTATTTGATGTGTTCTATGGCAGTCTCATTTATCAGGTCCAGCGGAGCCCTGCCGCACGCTTGCTTAATGACCTTTGAAAAATGCTTGGGCGTATAGCAAAGCGCATCGGCAAAGTAAGTCACAGAACGATGCATACCATTATCTTTCGACAGTAATTCCATGAATTTCCGTAGAATATGGTCAGCCTGCTTGATGCCTTCTTTCGAAAACGCTTTCTCTGAGTCGGCAATTTCCTTGTTGAGATAACCCAGCATCTCGCAGAAAAGAGCAGAAAACAGATGTTGTACTACTGCTTTGTGGTAGCAATGAGGCTCATCATTAATCTTTGCCATAATTAGCTCTCCGTAGTATTTAAAAATACTGTTATCATTCTCTCTGCTAATAGATTTTATCGGATTGTTGTGGATATGAATGGCGGTATCCCACGTGTCTTTTTCTACCTTGAGGATACGTTGCAGGAAACGGGTGGAAAACCCTGCAAGCCTTACCTTATATTTAGGACTCATCATTGTATGCCCGATGATGGTATTAGGAAGACCAAGCAGTAAATCGCCCGGCTGCAACTGGTAAGTCTTATTGTTGATGTCCAGTTGAATGCACCCTTCTATACAGATGGCAATGAGGAAACATTCCAATCTGACTACCTCATTACTATAAGGTATTCCATCCAGACTGTTCACTATTGCGAAGTCAGCATCCACATAGTCAAGAATATGCTGACTGTTCTTAAAGTCCTCAATGGTTACGGTCTTAATGTTCTCTTTTTCCATATTATTTCCTTTTTTCTTTTTGCAAAGTTGGTGAATTATGAGGAAAACAGGATGTCCTATTATCCTTTAATTTTGTTCTATATGTTACTTATTGATAGTTGATTAGCCTTGAAAAAGGTAAATAACGAAAAAGGAACATTCTTGGGGGAAAATTGGTCACTATGTCCTTGTTCCTTTCTCCTACATTTGTCCCAGTTTTAATAAATGACAATTAAGAGAAAGTATGATTACAGTGAACAAAAAATGGTTACGGCTGATAGGGATTGTCGGTTGTACAGTGTGGATGGCATCTTGCAAGCAGGCAACAGATGCGGGAGTGAAACCTTCTTATGCAATAATGAAAGTAGAAGCGGCGGATAAGGAGCTTTCCACCTCATATTCGGCTACGATTCGCGGGCGGCAGGATATCGACATCTATCCGCAGGTATCGGGTACTATCGAAAAACTTTGTGTAACCGAAGGACAGACAGTGCGTCGCGGACAATTGCTTTTCGTAATCGATCAGATTCCGTACAGAGCTGCGCTCAAAACTGCCACCGCCAACGTAGAGGCTGCGCGTGCTGCAATGGCTACCGCCGAACTCACCTACAAGAGTAACAAAGAATTGTATGCACAAAAAGTAGTTTCAGAGTTTAGCCTGAAGACGGCAGAGAATACATTCCTCACTGCTAAAGCACAACTGACGCAGGCTGAAGCACAGGAAATAAATGCCCGCAACAACCTTTCATATACTGAAGTGAAAAGCCCCAGTGACGGAGTGGTAGGTGCATTGCCCTATCGTGCCGGTGCATTGGTCAGTGCCAACATACCTTATCCGTTGACTACAGTCAGTGATAACTCGGATATGTATGTCTATTTCTCCATGACTGAAAATCAGTTGCTGGCCCTTACCCGCCAGCATGGCAGCATGGATGAAGCATTGAAGAACATGCCAAAAGTGGAATTGGTATTGAATGATAATTCGGTATATAATAAGAAAGGTATAATAGAATCCATCAGCGGAGTTATCGATCGCCAGACAGGTACTGTAATGGCGCGTGTAGTATTCCCTAATGAATCACGCCTGCTTCATAGCGGAGCATCCGGTACGGTAGTGCTACCGAGCATTTATAAAGATTGTATTGCCATTCCGCAGGGAGCCACTGTGCAAATGCAGGATAAGGTAGTAGTATATAAGGTAGTGGATGGTAAAGCCGTCTCTACGCTGGTCACAGTATCCGGCATCAGCGACGGACGCGAATATGTGGTGCTGAGTGGGCTGAACCCCGGAGATGAAATCGTATCAGAAGGCGCCGGATTGATACGTGAAGGTACACAAGTTAAATAGGAAGAAGATTGATTATGAAAGGAAACATATTTATAAAGCGGCCGGTGATGGCTATATCTATCTCCGTGCTGATTCTGGTCATAGGGCTTATTTCTCTCCTTACGCTGCCGGTAGAGCAGTATCCTGACATTGCGCCTCCTACGGTATATGTAAGTGCCCAATATACGGGTGCCGATGCTGAGGCAGTGATGAACAGCGTTATCATGCCGCTGGAAGAAAGTATCAATGGTGTGGAGAATATGATGTATATCACTTCTACAGCTTCCAATTCCGGTCTGGCTATTATACAAGTTTACTTCAAACAAGGTACCGACCCCGACATGGCGGCGGTAAATGTACAGAACCGTGTGGCCAAGGCGCAGGGATTGTTGCCTGCCGAGGTTACTAAAATCGGTGTAAGTACACAGAAACGTCAGACCAGCTTCCTTCAGATCGGTGCTTTGGTCTGCAACGATGGACGTTACGATCAAACGTTCCTTGCCAACTATCTGGACATTAACGTACTTCCCCAGATTAAACGTATCGAAGGGGTAGGGGACGTTATGGAGTTGGGTGATACCTATAGTATGCGTATCTGGCTGAAGCCGGAGCGGATGGCACAATACAGCCTGGTTCCTTCGGACATAACTGCCGTGTTGGGCGAACAGAATATTGAAGCTCCTACCGGTTCGTTGGGCGAAAGTTCCAAGAATGTGTTCCAGTTTACCATGAAATACCGCGGTCGGTTGAAGAGCGTGGAAGAATTTCAGAATACGGTGATCCGTTCGCAGAGCGACGGTTCTGTACTCCGCCTGAAAGACGTGGCCGATGTGCAACTGGGTACGATGACTTATAGTTTCCGTAGTGAAATGGATAGTAAACCTGCCGTCCTTTACA
The DNA here is from genome assembly GCF_003474285.1 of Bacteroides sp. AF39-11AC. Lineage (NCBI taxonomy): Bacteria > Pseudomonadati > Bacteroidota > Bacteroidia > Bacteroidales > Bacteroidaceae > Bacteroides > Bacteroides sp. AF39-11AC. Next base: position 820,264 of record NZ_QROH01000001.1, read on the forward strand.
TGGTATTCCAGACAGCAGGTTCCAATGCAACCGCGGTGAATAAAGAAATCACCGCCCAGATGAAGCAAATGGAAAAGAGCCTTCCGGAAGGAACGGAATTTGTCACGATGATGAGCTCGAACGACTTCCTTTTCGCTTCTATCCATAATGTGGTGGAAACACTGATTATTGCTATCCTTTTGGTTATCCTGGTGGTATACTTCTTCTTGCAGGATCTCAAGAGTACGCTCATTCCGTCCATCTCCATCATAGTGTCGCTGGTGGGTACATTTGCCTGCCTGGTGGCTGCCGGATTCAGTCTCAACATCCTGACGCTGTTTGCATTGGTGCTTGCCATCGGTACGGTGGTGGATGATGCCATTGTGGTGGTGGAAGCGGTGCAATCTAAGTTCGATGCCGGATATAAATCGGCTTACCTCGCTACCAAAGATGCGATGGGAGATGTAACGATGGCTATCGTTTCCTGTACCTGTGTGTTCATGGCTGTGTTTATTCCTGTGACGTTCATGGGTGGAACTTCCGGTGTATTCTATACACAGTTTGGTATCACGATGGCAACTGCCGTAGGTATCTCTATGATTTCGGCTCTGACGCTGTGTCCGGCTCTGTGTGCCATCATGATGCGCCCGTCGGACGGAACCAAGAGTTCCAAGAGTATCAACGGCCGGGTGCGTGCAGCTTACAATGCTTCATTCAATGCCGTGCTGGGTAAATATAAGAAAGGTGTGATGTACTTCATCCGTCACCGCTGGATGGTGTGGACTGCATTGGTAGCTGCTGTTGTATTGCTGGTTTACCTGATGAGTACTACTAAGACAGGACTTGTTCCGCAGGAAGACCAGGGCGTCATCATGGTGAACGTCAGCATCTCTCCGGGAAGCACGCTCGATGAAACAACGAAAGTAATGGATAAGCTCGAAGGTATTCTTCAGGATACGCCCGAAATAGAACATTATGCCCGCGTAGCCGGCTATGGACTTATATCCGGCCAGGGAACTTCTTACGGTACCATTATTATCCGTCTGAAGGATTGGAGCGAACGAAAAGGGAAAGATCATAGTTCGGATGCAGTGGTTGCCCGTCTCAATGGGCAGTTCTACGGTATCAAGGAAGCACAGATATTCAGTTTCCAGCCGGGTATGATTCCGGGTTATGGTATGGGTAACTCTATCGAGCTGAACCTTCAGGATAGGACCGGTGGCGATATGGCAACGTTCTACCAGGCGGTAATAGACTATTTGGGTGCCTTGAACCAGCGTCCCGAAGTAGATATGGCTTATACCGCTTACGCCATTAACTTCCCGCAGGTATCGGTAGAAGTCGATGCAGCCAAATGTAAGCGTGCAGGTATTTCTCCGGGTGCAGTACTCGATGCATTGGGCAGCTACTGTGGTGGTGCATACATTTCCAACTATAACCAGTTTGGTAAAGTGTATCGTGTGATGATGCAGGCTTCACCTGAGTATCGCCTGGACGAGCAGTCATTGGACAACATGTTTGTACGCAATGGCGCAGAAATGGCTCCGGTAAGTCAGTTTGTGACGCTGAAGAAAGTGTTGGGACCGGAAACGACCAACCGTTTCAACCTCTACAGCTCCATTGCAGCCAATGTGAACCCTGCCGAAGGTTACTCTTCGGGTGAAGTGCAGAAGGCGATTGAAGAAGTGGCTGAACAGGTTCTGCCTACGGGCTACGGATATGAATACGGAGGTATGGCTCGTGAAGAAGCAAGTACCGGTGGCGGACAGACGATTTTCATCTATGCCATTTGTATATTCCTTATTTATCTGATTCTGGCATGTCTTTACGAGAGCTTCCTGGTACCGTTTGCCGTTATCTTCTCTGTGCCATTCGGACTGATGGGGTCATTCCTCTTTGCCAAGTTCCTCGGACTGGAAAACAACATTTATCTGCAGACGGGTGTGATTATGTTGATCGGTCTACTGGCTAAGACGGCTATCCTGATTACGGAATACGCTATAGAGCGCCGTCGTAAGGGCATGGGTATTGTAGAGTCTGCCTATTCTGCTGCACAAGTCCGTTTGCGCCCCATCCTGATGACGGTGTTGACGATGGTGTTCGGTATGCTTCCGCTGATGTTCTCTTCCGGTGCGGGTGCCAATGGTAACAGTTCGCTGGGTACGGGCGTCGTAGGCGGTATGGTGGTCGGAACACTGGCATTGCTCTTCGTGGTTCCTGTGTTCTACATCATCTTTGAGTTCTTGCAGGAGAAAATCCGTCCGCCGATGGAAGAAGAAGCAGACGTGCAAGTATTGCTTGAAAAGGAGAAGAGTGAAGCTGAACGAAGTGGTAAATAAATGAAAGGAGGAATGATGTATCAAGGTGAAATATTCTGGATAGAGCAGGTGGTGGCATATTGCATTGCCTTGATTTTATGGTGCATTATTGATAAGATCAATTCTCGGAAACATATTAAAGATACTGAAGAATGAAAAAACAAATCATCACATTAGCTGTCACCGGCCTGCTGCTGAGCGGTTGTGGCATCTATACCAAATACAAGCCCACTACTTCTGTCCCCGACCTGCTTTATGGTGGGGAAGTAGTGGCCGAAGACACTGCCAGTCTGGGTAATATGGATTGGCGGGAGCTCTTTACCGATCCTCATTTGCAATCCCTCATCGAGCAGGGATTGCAGAATAACACCGACTATCAGTCTGCCGAGCTTCGCGTAGAAGAGGCACAGGCAACGCTGATGTCTGCCAAGCTTGCTTTCCTACCTGCCTTTGCTCTTGCTCCGCAGGGCACTGTGAGCAGCTTCGATACGCATAAGGCTACACAGACTTATTCACTGCCCGTTACTGCCAGTTGGGAGCTGGATGTTTTCGGCCGTATGCGCAATGCCAAGAAGCAGTCCAAGGCATTGTATGCCCAGAGCCAGGACTACCGCCAGGCTGTGCGTACCCAATTGATTGCAGGAATAGCCAATACTTACTATACGCTGTTGATGCTGGACGAGCAACTCGCCATCTCCCGGCAGACGGAAGAGGCATGGAAAGAAACCGTGGCATCCACTCGTGCCTTGATGAACGCCGGAATGGCGAATGAATCGGCTGTATCGCAGATGGAAGCTACTTACTATCAGGTACAAGGCTCTGTGCTCGACTTGCAGAAGCAGATCAGCCAGACCGAGAACAGCCTTGCCCTTTTGCTTGCCGAAACGCCCCGCCACTACGAGCGTGGCAGTTTGCGGCGACAGCAATTCCCCACCCACTTTTCGGTAGGAATTCCGGTGCAGATGCTTTCCGGTCGGCCCGATGTCCGCAGTGCCGAGCGTTCGCTCGAAGCGGCCTTCTATGGCACGAATCAGGCTCGTTCCGCTTTCTATCCTTCCATTACTTTAAGTGGTAGTGCCGGCTGGACAAACTCGGCGGGGACCATGATTCTCAATCCGGGCAAGTTTCTGGCATCTGCTGTGGGGTCATTGACGCAGCCGCTTTTCAATCGGGGGCAGGTTGTGGCTCAATACCGCATTGCCCGTGCACGGCAGGAAGAGGCTGCACTTGGTTTCCAGCAGAGCTTGCTCAATGCAGGCAGTGAGGTGAACGATGCCTTGACGGCTTACCAGACCAGCCAGGGGAAGAAGCTCCTGCTGGATAAACAGGTGGCTTCCCTGCAAACTGCCCTGAGGAGTACTTCTCTGCTCATGGAGCACGGCAATACCACCTATCTGGAAGTGCTTACGGCCCGGCAGACTTTACTAAATGCGCAACTGTCGCAAACTGCCAATCATTTTACCGAAATACAAAGCTTAATTAATCTGTTCCAAGCATTGGGAGGAGGACAAGACTAAATCTCTGTATTATACTCTCTTTCTGTTACATTACTTCTATGAAAGAAGAGTCGCCCGGAAGGTGTTCCGTGGCGGCTCTTTGTTTTTTGATTTTTACTTTGACACACTCTTTTTAAGCATTTTCTTTCTTTATATATGCTTACAGCATTTTTGGATGTTTATCCTATAAAATTACGATCTATCTGCTACTGTCCTATTCTAAATATTTATATAAACAAGGTTCGTGCGTATACACGTACCTTATTATCTATTCTTCTTTTTTTATTGTCAGTGTTTTGCAAGGTGAAAAAACTGAGTATAAAATCCTGCGAAATTACGATATTCCGGTGAAGTATTACTAATTTTGTATTCGATATGTTATCATATTATAAATAAACAATTTTCAAATAATAGAATTATGGTCAAAAAAACATTATTGAAGATGTGAAACTTTTCCGTGGTAAAGGTTTCCATGTTGTTTTTGAGAATGAGAGTGAAGAATTGAGTCGCGCAATGGAGTGCTTATTGCAGTGTCACAGTTGTTTACGCGTGGAGTATGAAGAACGTATACTTTTCTTGACTCCTTTCGTACATCTGCTGGTCAGCAGGAATGAGGGGGCAAGACTGCATGGATTTCGTGCACTTGCCAATACCCTGCATCTGCTTATAGATTTCATGGATGCGGATGGAAGTGGACATATGTTAAGTGCCAGAAGTATTGAAAAAGAGCTATATATGCTGTGCTCTGAGTTATATCCGAAGGACTAATTCCTGTTTCCTTTTTTGATTTCCAAATAATACAAAAACGGCTTTTTTCGCGAAAAGCCGTTTTTGGTATATTGGTATATATGTCGGATCTTTGCAGAGTCAAAAAGATAA